>NZ_BAAANY010000009.1:320298-775217 GCF_039530045.1 Fodinicola feengrottensis
CCATGCGTGCGTCCGCCGCACGTATGGGGGCCATGCGGACAACACGGCGGTGCGGCGAGTCACCAGGGGTAGTCACTCGATATCGTCGACCAGACATGGCGGTGGGGGACGAGCAAGCGGTACGGGAGGACGCCAGTGGTCTTCATCCTGGCCGCGGTGGCGATCATCTTCGCCGTCGGCGGTATCGCGCTCGCCTACCCGACGGGGGTGTTGCGCGGCTCGATCACCGCCCATTCGGACCAGAAACAGCGCCGCCGGCACGCTCTGGTCGGCCTGCTGTCCGCGATCGCGGTGGTCCTGGGGGGCGCCGTCGCGGCCAGCGCACTCGGCTTCTACCTGCACCAACGGACCAACCTGGCGATCACCCTGCTGGCGGCCATCCCGGCCGGGATCGTGCTGATCATCCTGTTGCTGTTCATCAGCAGCAAGATCGCCGAATCCTCCGAGGATAAGGCCCGCAACCAGTCACTGTCCTGGCGAGGCGCCGGCGCGCTGGCCAGGGCACGGGCGTACAACGCGGCCGCGGTGCAGCCCGCATCGGCGTATCAAGGCTCGTACGAGCCGGTCTCCGGCGGCCCGTCCTCCCCGATGCCGGGAAGTCCCGCGGGGATGCCGGCGCAGCTGCCAGTCGACATGCGGCCCGGCTGGGTCTATCACGCCGGCGGTGAGCACTACGTCCTCGCGCTGGGGCCCTCCCCGAGCTATCCGCAGGGAGCCGTCGTCGAGCTGCCCGGCTTCACGGTGGCCCGGATGCCGGCCACCGCGCTGGTGCCGGTCGGACCGATCGAGATCCAGGTGCTCACCGAGGAAGAGTAAAGGCCCGACATGGGCTCAGAATGGCCATCCTTAGCCTTACCTCTGGTCAGGCAAACCGGACACTCGTATCCTGATGCACATGCACCGGTACGTGAAAAGATAATGGCGAAGAAGATCTTGTTCCAGCCGAGGAGAAGTCCGTTACACTAGGTTTCTCCATCGGTTACTGTGCGTTAATCGACACGAAGACCGGGAAGGTCCGAAACGATGCTTAAGAAGGTTCTGACCTACGGGATCATCATCCTGCTGATCTTCTGGGTGGCTACCCGTCCGGATTCAGCGTCGCACGCGGTCAGCGCGATTGGTCAGGGACTCGCCAATGTCGGCAACGGACTGGCGAACTTCCTTTCCAACCTGACTTAGTTTTCGGCGTCACCGGCGATGGGAAGGACTCTGTCGCATCGCCGGTGCGGAGCACGATCTTCGCCACAGCTTCCGACGGTTTCCCGGCAGGCGATATTTGCCGACAAAGTCATCGTCAAAGCGTCAAGTACGCATTTCCACTGTCATTACGTACGGTAATGGCGGCTAGGCCGGAAACAGTCCCGCCGGGCGTCCCTTTCCAGGTGCGCCGGCGAATGCCTGGGCAATCGAAAGCCATTCGGTGGCGACCGGCCCGTGCACTGAGATCCGCGTGTCGGCGAGGTGCCGCCGCTGGGTCACGAGCAGGCAGAAGTCCAGCGCCGGACCCGTCACCCGGTCCGCCGCATCCTCCGGGCCCCAGGCCCACAGGCCATCCGACCATTCCAGCTCTACCCGTACCGGCTCGGTCGGTGCTGGTCGATCCCGTAGCAGAAAACTGAAGCCCATCGTGCGTACGCCCAGGTGGGCGACGTGCCGGAGGCGTTTGGTCGGGACCCGCGAAACGCCCACCGCGTCCGCGACATCCTGGCCGTGCGCCCAGGTTTCCATCAGCCGAGCGGTCGTCATCGACGCGATGCTCATGTCCGGGCCGTACCAGGGCGCCCGTTCCTTCGGGTCACGGACGGCCAACTCCTGGACCAACGCGGCTCGGGAGCGGCCGAACCACTCGAGCAACTGCTTGGCCGTACGGTCGCGGAGCTGTTCGGCGATGGTGTCCGGGTCGATCGTCCCGGCGGCCAGCATCTTCGCGAACTCGGCGCGGAAGGCGTCGGGGTCGGTGATCGCCCGCATGGCCGCGTCGTCGAAAAACGCCAGGTGGCTGACCTGGTCGCGGATGGCCCATCCCGGCGCCGGCGTCGGCAGCTCCCAGTCCCCCGTCGGCAACGGCTCCAGCAACGCCACTAGGTCAGCCGTCTCGGCCGCCAGATCATCTGCCAACTCCTGACTGCTGACCATTCTCCACCTCCACTCTTAGTAACCGCATTTTTGCCGCATCGACGCGACTACTCAGGGTGGGTTAGGCGGGGTCGCCGACGACGGCGAGGACCTGGCCGGTGTCGACCTGCTCGCCGGCGGCGACGCTGACCTCGGTGAGGACGCCGTCAGCGGGAGCGGCCACGGTGTGTTCCATCTTCATCGCCTCCAACACCAGGAGCGGCTGGCCCTTGCGGACCGAGCTGCCGGCCTCCGCCAACACCCGCAACACCGAGCCAGGCATCGGCGCCCGCAGCGAGCCGGTGTGCTCGGCCGCCTCCGGATCGCCGAACCGCGGCACCTCGGTCAGTGCGGTCGAGCCGACCGCACTGTCCACATAGGACACGTCAGCGATCCGGCGGACGGCGAACCGCCTGCGGACGCCGGCCACCTCCAGATCGACGGCGGTGGCGGTCGCGCCATGCACTCGTACGTCCACGACCGGCTGGCCGTCCGCACTCACCACCAGCCCGCCCCGGCCGAACCGGTAGCCGACCTCGATCGCCGTCTCGCCGGACCGGTAGGTGACCAGCTGTGGCTGGGTCACCACATTGCGCCAGCCGGACGGCACCGTCGGCAGCACTGTCAGGTCGCCGCGGCGGGCGGCCTCATCGGCGAGTGCCGCCGCGATCGCGTGCGTACGCACCACCTCCGGGCCACCCACGGGCTCGCTCAGCACGGCCGGGTCGTGCCTGGTCAGATAGCCGGTGTCGATGCGGCCAGCGAGAAACTCGTCCTCCCGCAAGATCGCTACCAACAGATCACGGTTCGTCGTGACGCCATGGATCCGGGCACCGGCCAGCGCGGTCGCGAGCAGCCGGGCGGCTTCGGTGCGATCCCGGCCGTACGCGATGACCTTCGCGAGCATCGCGTCGTAATGCACCGACACGACCGACCCGGACCGGACACCGGTGTCCACTCGTACGCCAGCGGCCTCCGGCACCTCGAAGGTGTGCAAGGTGCCGGTAGAAGGCAAGAAGCCGGCCGGCACGTCCTCGGCGTAAAGCCGGGCCTCGATCGCACTGCCAGTGATGCCCGCCCCGGTGGCCTCCGCCGGCAGTGGGCTGCCCTCGGCGACCCGCAGCTGGAGCGCGACCAGGTCCAGGCCGGTGACCAGCTCGGTGACCGGGTGCTCGACCTGCAGCCGGGTGTTGACCTCCAAGAAGAAGAAGTCGCCGGCCTGGTCCATCACGAACTCGACCGTGCCGGCGCCGACATAGCCGATCGCCTTGCCGGCCGCGACTGCCGCCTCGCCGAGCTGAGCCCGGAGTTTGTCGTCGACGACCGGCGACGGCGACTCCTCGATGATTTTCTGGTAGCGCCGCTGGATCGAGCATTCCCGCTCGAACAGCGAGATCACATTTCCCTGCTGATCACCGAAGATCTGCACCTCGATATGTCGCGGTGACTCGACATAACGCTCGATGAAGACCGTGCCATCGCCGAACGCGGACGCCGCCTCGCTGGTGGCCCGCTCCACCGCTTCGACCACCTCGGCCGGCTCCCGGACGATCCGCATTCCTCGGCCACCGCCACCAAAAGCGGCCTTGACCAGCACCGGGAAGCCGATCTTCGTGGCCACCGCTGCTAAATCCGTGTCACTGTCCACTGTGGAGCTCGGCAGCACTGGTACGCCGGCGTCGGCCATCAGCTTCTTGGCGGTGAGCTTGGAACCCATCGCGTCGATGGCAGTAGCCGGCGGGCCCACGAAAATCAGCCCGGCCTGCACGCATTTACGCGCGAAGCCCGCGTTTTCGGAAAGGAAACCATAGCCGGGATGGACGGCGTCGGCGCCCGTCGCGGCGGCCGCCGCGATGATCTTGTCGGCGTCGAGATACGTCTGCCGGGGACTCGAGCCAGGCAGCCGTACGGCTTCGTCGGCCTGCGCGACAAACGGCGCGTCGGCGTCCGGATCGGAGAAAACCGCCACCGTACCCATGCCGAGCGCGGATGCCGTACGCATCACCCGCGCGGCGATCTCGCCCCGGTTGGCGACCAACAACTTGTGGATTTGCGGCATGTTTTTGGTTCTCCTACATCCGAAAGACGCCGAAGTTGTGGCTGCCCCGCACGGGAGCCGAATGCACCGCCGACAGGGCGATGCCCAGCACCGTACGAGTGTCCCGCGGGTCGATGATCCCGTCGTCGTACAGCTGCGCGGTGACCGCCATAGCCTGCGACTCGCGCTCTATCTGCTCCTCGATCGCCTGCCGGCGTTTTTCGTCGGCCTCGGCGTCAAACGGCCGGCCAGTCGACTCGGCGGCGTTCTTCGCGACGATCGACATCACCCCGGCGAGCTGCTGCGCACCCATCACCGCGAGCCGCGAATGCGGCCACGCGAACATCAGCCGCGGGTCGTACGCGCGCCCGGACATCCCGTAGTTGCCGGCGCCAAAGGACGCGCCGATGTTGATGGTGATGTGCGGGACCTCGCTGTTGGCCACCGCGTTGATCATTTTGGCGCCGTCCTTGATGATCCCGCCCTGCTCGTACGACTTGCCGACCATGTAGCCGGTGGTGTTCTGCAGGAAGATCAACGGTGTGTCGTAGTGGTTCGCCAGCAGAATGAACTCGGACGCTTTCTTGGCTTCCTCACTGAAAAGGACACCCCGCGCGTTGGCCAGCACGCCGACCGGATAGCCGTGCACGGACGCCCAGCCGGTCACCAGGCTGGTGCCGTACGTTGGCTTGTACTCATCAAAAACCGAACCGTCCGCGACCCGTGCCAAGACCTCGCGGGGATCGAACGGAATGCGGAAGTCCGGCGAGATCAGGCCGAGCAGCTCTTCCGGGTCGTACACCGGCTCAATCGACGATTTCGCCGGTGCGGGGCCAAGTTTGCGCCAACCGAGGTCGGCGACGATCTGCCGACCTATCCGGATCGCGTCGAATTCGTCGATCGCGAAGTAGTCGCTAAGACCCGACACCCGCGAATGCATGTCGGCGCCGCCGAGCTCCTCGTCGTCGGCGTCCTCACCAGTCGCCATCTTCACCAGCGGCGGACCGCCGAGGAAGACCTTCGCGCGTTTGTCGACCAGCACGGCGTAGTCGCACATCGCCGGCACGTACGCACCGCCCGCGGTGGAGTTGCCGAAAACCAACGCGATCGTCGGAATGCGCTTCGCCGAAAGATCCGTCAGGTCGTGGAAGATCCGGCCGGCCTGGACGAAAACCTCGCGCTGGTTGGGCAGGTCCGCGCCGCCGGACTCGACCAGGTTGATCAGCGGCAGCCGGTTGAGCCTGGAGATCTCCATCGCCCGCAGGATCTTGCGTACCGAGATCGGGTTCATAGTGCCGCCGCGCACGGTCGGATCGTGCGCGATCATCACGCACTCCACCCCGGAGACGACGCCGATGCCGGTGATCACGCTGGCGCCGACGGTGAACTCGGTCCCCCACGCGGCCAGCGTCGACAGCTCCAGGAACGGCGCGTCACGATCCAGCAGCAGCTCGATCCGCTCGCGAGCCAGCAACTTGCCACGGTCACGGTGCCGCTGCACGTACTTCTCGCCACCACCGGCCACCGCGAGCGCCTGCTGTCGCTCGACCTCGCCAATCATCGTCAGCAACGCGGTCCGGTTGTCCCGGAAGACCTCCGACGACGGGTCCAGCTGGGAGCGCAGGACGGGCACGGCCGCTCCTCTCGTACGAAGACTCGAACGCCGTCACCTTAACGCACGTTAAGGAGGTGGTGGCCAGTCAGTGGCCCACCAGACAGCGTTGCGCCTGCCGGCAACAGGCATAGGGTTGGTTTCCGTGACCAACACCTACACCAAGCCAGTGCGTATCGGTGTCCAGCTGCAGCCGCAACACGCCGACTACGCGGAGATCCGCCGTGCGGTGGCCGAAGCCGAGGAAATCGGTGTCGACATCGCCTTCAACTGGGACCACTTCTATCCGTTGTACGGCGAGCCAGAGGGCAAGCACTTCGAGTGCTGGACCGTGCTCGGTGCCTGGGCCGAGGCCACCACCAAGGTCGAGATCGGCGCGCTGGTGACGTGCAACAGCTACCGCAACCCGGAGCTACTGGCGGACATGGCCCGTACCGTCGACAACATCTCCAACGGCCGGCTGATCCTGGGCATCGGATCCGGTTGGTTCGAGAAGGACTACGACGAGTACGGCTACGACTTCGGCACCGCCGGCGGCCGCCTGGACAACCTGGCCGAGTCGCTGCCGCGGATCGAGAGCCGGCTGAGCAAACTCAACCCGGCGCCGACCCGCAAGATCCCGGTGTTGATCGGCGGCGGCGGCGAGAAGAAGACGCTGAAGCTGGTCGCCAAACACGCGGACATCTGGCACGGCTTCGGTGATCCGGAGGTCATCGAGCGCAAGCACCAGATCCTCGACCAGCACTGCGCCGATGCCGGCCGCGACCCGGCCGAGATCGAGCGCTCCGCCGCGGTGAACGCGGGTATGACCCTCGGCGAACCGGGCGACCTCGGCGAGAAGCTGCATGCACTCGGCACCCGACTGTTCACCGTCGGCGTTGGCGGCCCGAGGTACGACCTCAGCCCGCTGCGCGACTGGGTCGCCTGGCGCGACGAGAAGAACAAGTAACCTTGGGCAGGTGACCGAGGTACTGGAAAAAATCAACCCGCCGGTGCGCGCGGTGCTGGAAATCTGCGCGCTGGTGTCGCTTGGGCTGGTGGGTTTCCAGTTCGGCCCTGGACTGATCGGCAGCCTGGTCTTCGCGGCGCTGCTGCCGGTGGCGGCGGCGGTCGCCTGGGCGATGTTCTGCTCGCCCAAGGCGACCATGCCGCTGTCGCTGGCCGGCCGAATCACGGTGGAGGCCGTCATCTTCGGTTGCGCGGCAGTAGGGCTCGCGCTGACCGGACGCCTGATCCTCGGCGGCCTGTTCGCGATTGTGGCGCTGTTGAGCGGCGCCTTCAAGCACTACATCGACGGCTAGCGCTACTCTCCGCTGGCCAGCTCCAGCAGCTGTTGAACCGTGCACGCGCATTTGCACGTTCATCGCGGATAACAAATGGGAAAAGATCGAAAACGACAGCTTTTCCAGTTACTCCTGGTTCTTTTCCGATTCCAGAGTGTTTACGCAGGTCGCACTCTACGGAAAAGTGAAAAGAGGTCTGACCACACACAAGTGTCGGATCATCAGTGACCTGTAGAAGGATGCGAACCGACGGTTCGGTCTGGCACAGTCTAGGCAGTCGGTGACGACACCGGAACAAACCGTCGCCAAACGTGTCGTTTCGCCCCGCACCCAGGGCCATCCCGGAGGGACACTGTCACCCATGCGAGTCGGCCGAGCCAGCAGCCACATCGACGGGGACGTCATCGAGTTCACCCCGAGCGCCGACCAGTACGCGTACACCTTCGGCGGCGCCGCGCCGGTGCTGGAGGTGCCGCCGGGCAGCGTGCTGCGGCTCTGGAGCGAGGACGCCTTCAACGGCAAGCTGCAGTCGACCGAGGACAAGCCCAGCGAGATGCTGAACATGGCCGAGGTCAACCCGCAGACAGGACCGTTCTTCATCACTGGCGCGGAACCCGGTGACACGCTCGCGGTGCACGTCGTCGATCTGGAACCGGCCCGGGACTGGGGAGCCTCCAGCGCGATCCCGCTGTTCGGCGGACTGACCAGCACCCCACTGAGCCCCACCCTGCAGGACCCGCTGCCCGAAGCGACCTGGATCTATCAGGTCGACGCCGAGCGACGGATGGTCCGGTTCGACGCCGTTTTCGGGGATTTCCAAGTGGATCTGCCGCTGGCGCCGATGCTCGGCACCATCGGGGTCGCGCCGCCGTCCCGGGAGGTGCGTACGTCGCTGGTCCCCGGCTCGTACGGCGGCAACATGGATTCGCCGGAGATCCGGCCGGGCGCTACCTGCTATTTCGCGGTGAACACGCCAGGCGCGCTGTTTTCCATCGGTGACGGGCATTACCGGCAGGGCGAGGGCGAAGCCTGCGGCACCGCCGTCGAGGGCGCCATGAACAGCACAGTGATCGTGGATCTGCTCAAGACCGGCGCGGCGCCCGCGTGGCCGCGGATCGAGACTGACGACGCGCTGATGGTGATCGGCTCGGCCCGTCCGCTGGAGGACGCCTGGCGGATCGCGCAGTTCGAGATGGTCAACTGGATCAGCGAGCTCTACGGCCTGGCGCCGATGGACGCGTACCAACTGGTCAGCCAAATCAGCCTGGCGCCGCTCGCGAACGTCGTGGACACCAACTACAGCTCGGTGGTCAAGGTCGAGAAGCATCTGCTGCCGGCGGTGCGGACGTACGGTGGGATGCATGACCACCTGCGCGACCGGGCGGCTCAGATCCGCGCCACCGGGCCGCGCGGCTTTCGTCCCGGTCCACTCGACCTGACAGACTGACCCTTCCTTTGGGGGAACCGTGGATCTGCGGCTGACCGGCACGCGGGCGATCGTCACCGGCGGCACCAAAGGCATCGGCAGGGCAATCGTCGAGCTGCTCGCCGCCGAAGGTGCCTCGGTGGCTTTTTGCGCCCGTACGGAGAAAGATGTCCAAGCCGCGACCACGCGGCTGTGTGCCGACGGCGCGACGGCGACCGGGACGGCCGTCGATGTCTGCGACGCCGCAGCGTTGCGAACGTGGGTCACGCAAGCCGCCGGCGAGCTCGGCGGCATCGACATCGTGGTCTCCAACGTCAGCGCGCTGGCCATCGGCGACGACGTGGACAGCTGGCAGAAGACGTTTCAGACCGACGTTCTTGGCACCGTTGGCCTGATCGCGGCGGCCATGCCGGAGCTGGAGAAGAGCACGGCCGGCTCGATCGTGACCATCGCCAGCGTGTCCGGCCGCGAGGTGGACTTCGCGGCCGGTTCGTACGGTGCGGCCAAGGCCGCGATCATTCACTACACCCAGGGGCTGGCTTTCCAGCTGGCTGGGAAAAACATCCGCGCGAACAGCGTTTCTCCTGGCAACACCTACTTCGACGGCGGGGTGTGGCAGCACATCGAGGCCACCAACCCGCAGCTGTACGCGCAGGCGCTCGCACTCAACCCGACCGGCCGGATGGCCGGACCAGACGAGATCGCGCGAGCGGTGGTGTTCCTGGCCAGCCCGGCCGCCAGCTTCATCACCGGCACCAACCTGGTCGTCGATGGAGCCCTCACCCGTGGAGTGCAGTTCTAAGCCTTACGCGATCAGTGCGTGACAGGGTTTAGCGCGGCAGCAGGCAGGGCGGTGTCGCCGGCCTTACGCAGCTGGAAAACGCCCCACCCGATCAGGGCCACCATCGCGACCACCAGGAGGACCTGGCCAACCACGTCCGCCGGGGTGACCTTCAGCGGCCCGATCACGTCGCCGGTGGCCACTCGCTCCACCCCGATCCACGCGTAGTTCAGGATCGCGCCAGTGGCAAGCGCCAGCACATGCCGGCCGTTCCAGCCGGGTTTGGCCGACCAGAAGGCGACCAGGACGAGGAATCCGACCCACAGAACCACGAACACCAGCGTCAGGCCCCAGGCGGGCAGGAGAGCCTGTGCATACCGCTCGACCAGCTGGAAGGCCAGTGCGGCGAGAGTTCCCACGACCCCGACCAGCCACGGGCTCGGCGCGGACCCGGCCAGCACCGTGCGCGGGCCGGCCAGCCGCGGCAGGAAGATCGCCAGCAGGATCAGCGCGACCAACACGACCACCACACCGGCGAGCTGCGGCAGCGAGGCGACGAACGGATACTGGTAGAGCGAGGACGCCGTCGTCACGGCCACGCCGACCACGAAGAACGCGGCCACCACCGAGAACCCGATCTTCCCCAGCCACGGGGTCGTCCGTCGAGTGCCGGCGACCGCCTCGACCATCGCGATCGGCGTTCCGATGCTCCACACCACGTGCAGGCTGAGCACGTAGATCGTCCACACCGGGGACATTCCCACCGCCGGAATCAGCCCGTACGCGAGGAGATGGTCGCCGGCGTAGTTCGGGTTGAAGAGCGACATCGTGGTGATGCCCTCCTCCAGCACGGCATACGCGAGCGCGAGGACCAGCATTGTTGGCCAGCCGCGGCCGGTCCGCCGGACGATCTCCCGGATCAGGATCGCGCCGCAGCCGTACATGGGCAGGACGAACAGCAGGAAGGCCACCTTGGTGATGGGGAAGTCACCCAGCAGGAACTCCGCCACCAAAGGGGAAAGAACAAGCAACAGCAATGCTGGAGCTACCCGGCTTAACGTACGCACGAATGCCTGCCCTCGACGTGATGAATAGGACTCCTGAACTTTCGCTGACCTTCGGCTTTCCCGCCCATGCCCAATGGCGACGGCCAGCCATGACATTTGTCCCGGCCGGCCGTCATCGATTTCGTTAGTGCTGCGACAAGATCGCGTTGTCGACCGGATCGGCCACTGCCTGACGGGCGTCCTTACGCAGCCCGAGGCCAATGCCGGCGAGCAACGCGACCATGAACACCACCAGTGCCGCCCAGCCGAGCGTCTCGCCCAGGCCTTGCTGATTGATCAACAGGTAGCCCACCCAGCCATAGACCAACACTCCACCGGCGGCGGCCGCGAACTTGTGCACCTGCGACCACCCGGCGGCCCGCGACCACCAGAGGATCAGCGCCACCAGCGCGACCGCCAGCACTACATTCAGCAGCACCTCGATCGCCGCCGGCACACCATACTGACCGCCGAACCTGATCAGCGCGTGGAAAATAGAACCGGCCACGAAGGTGGTCACTCCGACCAGCCAGGGACTCGGCGCGGTTCGGGCGGCGTCCGGCTGGGTCGTCCGAGCAGCGGTCGGCCGGAACAGCATGAAGGCCAGCACGACCAGCACCGCGGCGACCGACCCCGCCGCGACCAGCTGCGCGGGAGAGGCGAGGAAATGGTCCGCGGACAGCTTGATCGAGAACACCGCTGTCAGCGACACCCCGAGCACGAACAGCACGCCAATCACCACCAGACCGACCCGGCCGAGCCATGGCTGCGAACCGCGGTGGCGGAACATCGTCTCGGTCAGCAGCAGCGGAACCGAGATGCTCCAGGCGGTGTGCAGGCCCAGCATGTACGCCGTCCAGGGACCCGCGATGCCCAGCGCCGGCACGAATCCGTACGCCAGCAGATGCAGGCCGACATAGTTCGGGTTGAACAGCGACTGGGTGGCAATGCCCTCTTCGATCACCGCATACGCCAGTCCGAGCAGCACGATCGTCGGCCAGCCGCGACCGGTGCGCCGGGTCACCTCACGGATCAGCACCGCGCCGGTGCCGTACAGCAGGGCCATCATCGGCAGCAGGAACAGCCGAGACGGGGGGATATTGCCCAGCACATACTCGGCGACGAACGGCGCCAGAAGGAACAACACCAGCACCGGAACCAACCGGCGGACAACGCTCACAACGCGCCTCCATTCACAGCGGGCAGGTGACCGACTGTGCGCACGAGCGCCTGCCTTCAAAGTGACTAATCGGACACCTGAACTATGGCCGACCCAGCGCTTTCGCACACATGCGCAACGACGGTGACCGGCGGTTACATTTGTCCCGCCAGTCGCCGCCCATTCGTCATCGCCGGATCGACAGGTCACCCTTGCGCCAGGCGTTCATCGGATGCGAGTCCTTGGGCAACCACAGAAACGGCTGCTTGTTCCGGAAAACCCGGTCAAATCCCGGGTCGGGCGGGAACAGGCCGTCGTGATCGGACCACAACACCTGCTCGACCGGGACCGCCTCACTGCCGTAATGCAGCTCAAGCTGCGCGAGCAGATCAACCCGCCAGTTGTCGTGCACCGGCCGCAACACCACCTGATGCGGTGGCGGCACGATGCCCTCGATCGGCGTGTGGACCGGCATCACTTCACCGTCCCGCCGGCGGCCGCCGATGTGATTGAGCCAATGACAGGCATCGTCCGCTTCCAGACCGCCGACGAACAGCTCCGGCAGCCGGTAGCTCTGCCACAAGCCGACCGTGTACGACCAAGGAGGCGACTTCTTCCCACCGATCACGCTGACCACCTGCCAGCCGTAATCAGCGATCGCCGCGGCGATCTGAGCCCGCGCCCAGGCCGTCGGATCCACGATCTCCGGATGCGCGCACAAATAGCAGGAACAAGATGAGTTCGGTTCTTTCGTCATGCCCCAAACGCTAGAAACCACCCCCGACAAAACCGCGCCCCACGGCCCAACGGACCCACCCCGCCGCCCTCGCCCGCGCGGGACCGTCACCTCTAACCCAAAGTTGGCCCACTTCGACGAGACCCAGCCCCGCGTACCCACCCCGTGCGCAAACCACGACCTTCACCATCAAGTTGGTCAACTTAGACGGAACCCAGGCCCCGTCCGGCGCCATCGGCCGCCAGGCCGATGTTGTCGCCCCTCCGGCAGGAGCGTCCGCCTTCAAGGCCCCGCGGTCTTTGCGGGGCCTGGAAGGCGGACTTTCGTAGCCGTAGTCGACAGCGCCCGCGCCGAAGGCGCCAGAAACACAGGGCGGCATGGGCAGTAACCCCAAGAAAAACCCCGCCCCGCCACCAAAGACCGGTGGCGGGGCGGGGTTTTTCTTGGGGCTGGTAGAAGAGACGCCGCACCCTCACAGAAAACGCCCTTAACCAAGGCGCTCACCTCCACGGCAAACAACGCTTCTAACCAGCGCCCTCGCCCCCGCAGCACACACTGCTTTAACCAAGGCCGGTGCCTTCACGCTAACTACCTGACAGCCACCGGAAGCACCTCGGGGCCGCGGAGGTTGATGCGCCCATTCCACTCGACATCGCCGTCCAGCCGCAGGTCAGGGAACCGTCGTACGAGACGCCCCAGGGCCGTACGCCCCTCCAACCGTGCCAGCGCGGCACCCAAACAATGATGGACACCGCCACCAAACGACGTGTGGTGTCGTGCGTTGGCACGTTCGATCAAGACTTTGTCAGCATCCAGACCAAAAACAGCGGGGTCGCGGTTGGCGCTGGCGATGCTCAGAAGGACGGCGGTGCCGGGCGCGATGACGTTGCCGTCCACCTCGTACGGCTCGAGGGTGACGCGGCGGGACATCTGCACCGGCGAGTCAAAGCGGAGCAGCTCTTCGACGGCGTTGCCATCCAGGTCTGGGCGGGACGCGAGGAGCGCGCGCTGATCAGGGTGGTTGAGCAGGGCGAGGGTGCCGTTGCCGATCAGGTTGACGGTGGTTTCGTGGCCGGCCACGTAAAGCAGCACGACCTGGCTGACGAGTTCCTGCTCGCTCAGCTTGTCGCCGTCGTCCTCGGCGGCGATCAGCGCGGTGAGCAGGTCGTCGGCCGGATGCTGGCGCTTCCAGTTGATCGCGTCGATGGTCAGCTCGGTGATCTGTCGGTCCGCGTCAGCGATCTGCTGGAGCAGCTCCGGGTCGTTCACCGGCTCCAGCGAGCGTACGAGCGTGCCGGTCAGCTCGCGCAGCCGCACCTC
Source organism: Fodinicola feengrottensis (assembly GCF_039530045.1). Taxonomy (NCBI): domain Bacteria; kingdom Bacillati; phylum Actinomycetota; class Actinomycetes; order Mycobacteriales; genus Fodinicola; species Fodinicola feengrottensis. The sequence continues at coordinate 333,815 of NZ_BAAANY010000009.1, forward strand.
GTCGGTCTCCGGCATGCCCATCATCTCGGTGATCACCCGGAACGGCAGCGGGAAGGCCAGTTCCTGGACCAGGTTGAACCGGCCGGCGTCGGCCATCCGGTCGAGTGCCTGGTCGACCAGCTCGACCACCCGCGGCTCGAGTTTTTCGATGGTACGCATGGTGAAAGCCTTGGTGACCAACTTGCGCAGCCGGTCGTGGTCGGGCGGGTCGCGGTCCAGCATGGACAGCCCGTCGGACCGCGGCGCCCCGTCGCCGTACGCGGCCTCGCGCAGCTCACGGATCTGCCCGACCGTGACGTTGTGCTCTTCGACGGACAGTTTCGCCCGCAGCAACTCGGTCACGTCGGCGTGCCGGAGCAACAGCCAGAAACCCATCGGGTGCTCGTGTACGGGCACCTGTTCGCGCAGCGTTTTCAGGTGTGGGTAAGGATTATCGGTGAAACCCGGCTCGAACGGGTTGAACATCACCGGCTGGTCGGTCTGGGTCATCGCACGCCTCCTGGTTGCGACTTTGCGAATTATGCGTGGAGAACGCGCCGGATCCGCCGGTCCGCCATCCCAATCAGCCACTGGCCGAGGGGGCAGTGGGTACGCCGGCCGTCCTCCCGCATGACGGGCATCGCCGGCATCGTGGTCACCCCGGTCGCGGCGACCAACTGACGCCACTGCCGGTCCTCGGCGGCGGCGAGCGCTGGGTTGTCGCTGTAGTAGTCCAGCAGCGTACGAAGACCCGGCCGGAGCGCCCGGAGCTCGGCGCAGATCCGCGCCAACCCGGTCGCCATGTCGTCGGGCGCCTCCTCCAGCAGCCCGTCCAGCCGGGCCGCGTACGCGGTGGACCAGCGTTGATGGGCGGCCAGCAGGAACTCGTCGAACCCGCCGAACTCTGCTTCGATCGCTGCTATGTGTACGGCCGGAACCTGCGCGGAACCGGTGCCGGTGATCTCGTCCAGCACCAGGTTCAGCAGGTCGGTGCGCCGATGCACCTGCTGCCAACCGGTCATCGCCTTCTCCCTGTCGGTCACATACACTGGGTACGTACTCTGAGTATGTCTTAGACTCGACGTATGTCAACCGTGAAAAGCCGCCGCGCGGAGTACTCGGACGCCACTCGCGCAGCCCTGCTGGATTCGGCCACCGAACTGTTCAGTGAGAACGGCTATGTCCACACCTCACTGGATGACGTGGCCCGTGCCACTCGGATGACACGCGGTGCGGTCTACCACCACTTCAACGGCAAACAGGCGCTCTTCGAGGCTGTTCTGGAAAACCAGGAGATCGCCATGCAGGTGGCGGTCGGTGAGGCGGCGGCGAAGGCGACCGGCCCGTGGGAGGCCTCGCTCGCCGGTCTGGACACCTTCCTGGACTTCTGCTGCGACCCGGTCTATGGCCGGATCGTCATGCAGGAGGGCCCTGTCGCACTCGGCTGGCATCGCTGGCGCGAGTGTGAGCAGTTGTACGCGTACGGGCTGACCGAGCAGTTCATCGTGCTCCTGATCGAGGCCAAACTGGTTGATCCGGTACCGCTGCCCAGCGCCACCCAGGTGATTTTCGGGCTGCTCAGCGGATCAGCATTGGCGCTGGTAGAGGCGCTGCCGGAGGACCGCCCACGGGTGCGCGAAGAGTGTGGCGCGCTGATCCAGAGGATCCTGGTCGGGCTGCATCCGAGGTTCACCCAGGCTGGCCCTGTCAACTGAGTGTGCGACACAAATACTGTGACGATTAACTCCCCCAATCGCGCGACTCGTCCTCTACGGTTCCGTCATGAGAGTCGCCGTACGGAAGGAACGGCGGCCCGGTGAACGCCGGGTCGCGCTGCTCCCACTACATATCGAACCGCTGGTCAAGGCTGGTTTCGACGTAGTCATCGAGTCAGGTGCCGGGCTAGCGGCACTGGCCAGCGACGACGCGTACGTCCAGGCCGGTGCCTCGGTCGTGGACCGCACAGCGCTGGCCGAAGCGGACGTGCTGTTGCACGTCAGACCCCTGGAGCCGGACGACATCGCGGGCCTGCGCCAGGGCATCGTGACGATCGGTTTCGCCACCCCGTCGGCCGAGCCGGACGGCGTACGAGCGCTCCGGGACGCCGGCGTGACATCGTTCGCCATGGAGCTGGTGCCACGGATCTCGCGGGCGCAGTCGATGGACGCGCTGACCTCGCAGGCGCTGGTCGCGGGCTATCGGTGCGTGCTCGAGGCGGCCATGCGGCTGCCGCGGTTCTTCCCGCTGTTCATGACCGCCGCTGGCACGATCCCGCCTGCCAAGGCGCTCATACTCGGCGCCGGAGTGGCCGGCCTGCAGGCGATCGCGACGGCCAAACGCCTCGGCGCGGTGGTCGAGGCGTACGACGTCCGGCCCGCTTCGGCGGACGAGGTCAAATCGATGGGCGCCACTTTTATCAAGCTGGAACTGGAAGCGATCGAGGGCACCGGCGGGTACGCCCGGGAAATGACCGAGGACCGCGCCAAGAAACAGCAGGAGCTGCTCACCCCCTACATCACCAAGTCGGACGTGCTGATCACCACCGCCGCGGTGCCGGGCCGGCCGGCGCCGCAGCTGGTGACCCGGCAGATGCTCGAGGGCATGGCGCCGGGGTCGGTGGTCGTGGACCTGGCGGCCGAGTCCGGCGGCAACGTCGAGGGTTCGGTGCCCGGTGCGGTGCTGGACGTGAACGGCGTGCAGCTGGTCGGGATGGCGGACGCGAGCTCGACCATGCCGGTGGACGCCAGTCGGCTCTACGGCAAGAACGTCACCGAACTGCTCAAACTCCTGGTCAAGGAGGAAAAGCTGGACATCAACCTGGACGACGAGGTGGTCGCCGGCGCATGCCTCACGCACGACGGCGCCATCAAACACGAGCCGACCCGGCAACAGATAGAAGGAGCCGACAGCTGATGGACGGCATCACTCTGCTGACCTTCTTCGTACTGGCCGTGGTGATCGGCTTCGAAGTGGTCTCTAAGGTGTCCACCACCCTGCATACCCCGCTGATGAGCGGCGCGAACGCCATTCACGGCGTGATCCTGGTCGGCGCCATCGTGGTCACCGGGCGTACGACCAACGTCTTCACGCTGATCCTCGGGTTGCTCGCGGTCATCCTGGCCACTGTCAACATGGTCGGCGGTTTCGTGGTCACCGACCGGATGTTGGAGATGTTCAAGGGCAGAGCACCCAAAACGGCTCCGGCGAAGAAGCGGGAGGACTCGTGAACCTGCTCTCGCCGGCCGCGACCGCATTGATCTACCTGGTCGCGGCGATCTGCTTCATCATTGCCCTGAAAGGCCTTTCGGCCCCTGGTACGGCCCGGCGCGGCAACCTGATCGGCGCCGCCGGCGCGGTCGTCGCCGTCCTGGTGGCGTTCTTTTCGGCCAATCTCAGCAACGTTCCGTGGATCGTGCTGGCGATCGCGGTCGGCACGCTGGTCGCCGTACCGACCGCCCGCCGGGTGGCGATGACCGCGATGCCGCAGCTGGTCGCGTTGTTCAACGGCGTCGGCGGCGGCGCGGCGGCCTTGGTCGCCGGCCTCGAGCTGACCGACAGCGCGCACGGCAGCGGCGCGATCGCCGCCATCGCCGCCGCGGCCGGTGCCTTCACCGTCCTGGTCGGCACCGTCTCGTTCTCCGGTTCCGTTGTCACGTACGCGAAACTCCAGGAACTGATGACCACCCGGCCGGTCACTTTCCCGGGCGGCCAGTACGTCTTCGGTGCCTCGCTGGTGGCGGCTGTCGCGCTCGCGGTGTCCGCGGTCGTGGTCGGCGCCAACGGCGGCTCGAACGGCCTGCTGCTGGGTGTTCTCGCGCTGGTCTCACTGGCGGTCGGCATCCTGTTCGTACTGCCGGTCGGCGGCGCGGACGTGCCGATCGTCATCTCACTGCTGAACGCCTTCACCGGCCTCACGGTGGCGGCCAGCGGGTACGTGCTGTCCAACACCCTGCTGCTGGTGGCCGGCACGCTGGTCGGCGCGAGCGGCACCATCCTGACCCGACTGATGGCGGCCGCGATGGGCCGCAGCATCACCAGCATCCTGTTCGGCGCGTTCAAACCGTCCACCATGGTGGCGGCCGGCTCGGGCGGCGATCGCCCGGTGCGGTCCGGCAGCCCGGAGGACGTGGCGATCCTGCTCGGCTACGCCCGCAAGGTGATCATCGTGCCCGGCTACGGCCTCGCGGTGGCGCAGGCGCAGCACACCATCCGGGAGCTGGCTGATTTGCTTGAGGCCCGGGACATCGAGGTGCTCTACGGCATTCACCCGGTCGCCGGCCGGATGCCCGGGCACATGAACGTGTTGCTGGCTGAGGCGAATGTGCCGTACGAGGTGCTGAAGGAAATGGACGAGGTGAACCCGGAGTTCAAGACCGCCGATGTCGCGCTGGTGGTCGGCGCGAACGACGTGGTCAACCCTGCGGCCAAAACCACACCGGGGGCACCGATCTACGGGATGCCGATCATGGAGGTCGACGACGCGCAGCAGGTCGTCTTCCTTAAGCGGTCGATGCGGCCGGGATTCGCCGGCATCGAGAACGAGCTCCTGTACGAGCCCAAGACGATGCTGCTTTTCGGCGATGCCAAGGAATCCCTGAGCAAGGTCGTGGCGAGCGTCAAATCTCTCTAGGAAAGACAACGAAACGGCGCCGGGATTTCCCGGCTCCGTTTTCGTTTGCTCGTACGATCAGCCCTCCTGCAGGCCGGCCTCGATCTCCAGGGTGATGGAGATCTTGTTGGCGACCATCAGCACGTCGGTGCCCGGGACCGAGCCGGTGAAGTTGACGCCAAAGTCGCGCCGGTCGATCTCGGTGGTGGCGGTGAAGCCGGCCACCGTGCCGGCCGGGCTCGGGCCGAAGCCGTTGACCTCCAGCTTGAGTTCGACCTGCTTGGTGACGCCCTTGATGGTGAGGTCGCCGGCCACGATGAAGTCGTCGCCGTCCTGGCGTACGGCGGTGGAGGCGAAGGTCAGCGTGGGGTGCTTGTCGGTTTCGAAAAAGTCGGCCGACTTCAGGTGCCCGTCCCGGCCCTCGTTGTTGGTGTCGATCGAACCCAGATCGATGGTCGCGGTGACGCTGGAGTCCAACGGGTTCTCGGTGGTGACAATCTCGCCAGAGAAGGTCTTGAACTCGCCCCGCACCTTGCTGACGGCCAGGTGCCGTACCGAGAACCCGACGTGCGAGTGCACCGGGTCGATTGCCCACTTGCCCGCGACGAAGCCGGGGATCTGCACAGATGCCGAGGTCATTGCACTTTCTCCTGTTCAGCCAGTTCCACAACCAGCGTCAGTTCCGATTCGTGTCATGGTTCCTATTGAGAACCAATAGGAACTGTAGGAAGGTTGAAGGATCAATGACAAGACGGCACTTTCACATACCTGAGTTACACGGAGGTAACCAATGAGCCTGCCGACCGATACTGCCGACGTTTATGTCGGAAATAGTACCTTTTCGGATCTTTCTCTGCCGGATATTCCCGACCAGCCAGTGCCGATGACCACGAACTGTAAGGCACGCGAGGTGGTCGGCCGGATTGGCAGCAAGTGGGCCATCTACGTGATCTCCAGCCTGGATGAGCACACGATGCGCTTCGGTGACCTCAAGAAGACCATCGACGGCATCAGCCAGCGGATGTTGACGGTCACCTTGCGAAGCCTGGAACGCGACGGCCTGATCCGTCGTACGGTCTATCCGGTCGTGCCGCCGCGGGTCGAGTACGCCCTTACCCCACTGGGCAGGACCCTGCTGGAGGTGGTCTCGACGATGGTGCACTGGACCGACGAGCACATGGCCGAGATCGGCGCCGCCCAGTCGGCCTACGACTCCCGCCCGGAACCCGAGCCCATCGAGCAGTAGTCCGGAACCGAACGCCTCACGCTCTCGTTGACCTTCTGACTTACCGGCCAGCGCCGTCCGTTTTGCTCTAGCTATCGGGCCCACTGACCGGCAAGATCAAGGCGCACGATGGCCCACGATCGAAAGGTGTGACGTGACTCTCGTACGAGATTTCGGTAGCCACCGTCACACCCAGAGGGCCAGCGCAGATACCCGAAGACCCGCGTTACCAACCGGTCGAGAACAACTATCGACGACAGCTTCACCCGGTACTTTTTTCCAAGCCCACACCCACAAACTCCCGGTACAACTACGAAAGCCGCATCGCGACCAGGGCGACCCGCAGCAATCGAGTTTGTTATCGGGGGGTCCAGGGGAACTCCCCTGGCGTGGGGGTCTGGGGGCTCAGGCCCCCAGGCGGCATCGCCGCCAGAACCCGGTCCGCGCTCTCCACGGACAGGGAAACCCCATTCTGGTGGGCAAGGGGGGAGTTGAACCCCCACGTCCTTTCGGACACACGGACCTGAACCGTGCGCGTCTGCCATTCCGCCACTTGCCCTCAGCGCTCGATCACCGTAGCAGACGGGCTACTGCGGACCTGACGGGTGTGCCGGGTCCGGATACCATCACTCCTGGTCAATAATCGGGAGGGCGATCGTGGGGGTGCTGCAGCGCTTCGAGAAGCGGCTCGAGGGCTTGGTCGAGGGGGCTTTCGCCAAGGTCTTCAAGGGTGTCGTGCACCCGGTCGAGATTGCCAGCGCGATGCAGCGGGAGGCTGACGCGCACCGGTCCATCCTGGGTGGTGGCCGGACGCTGGTGCCGAACCGCTACATCATCGACCTGTCCGCTTCGGATCATGACCGGCTTGAGCAGTACGCGGCGGCCTTGGCCCAGGAGTTGGCACAGGCGCAGGCGGAGTTCATCGGTGAGCAGGGGTGGACGGTCTACGGCGACGTGATCGTCGAGATCGAGCGCGGCGACGGGCTCGACACGGGCATGTTCCGGGTGGTGAGCGAGGTCTACACCGGCAGTGTGGAGCCGGAGCCGCCACCGTCGTACCAGCAGGGCGGCTATGGCGGCGGGCCCGCGCCGTACGCGCCGACCGGGCCGGTTCCGCCGGCCCAGTCGTCCGGCGCGCCGAACTCCGCGGTGCCCTATAGTCCGCCGCCACAGGGCGGCGGGTACGGTCAGCCGGTCGGGGCAACCGCGCGGCTGGTGGCCTCCGACGGCCGGCAGTACTCGCTGTCGATCGGTTCCACCGTGCTCGGCCGTGGCGAGGCGGCGCAGGTGCGGGTCGCCGACGTGGGTATCTCCCGGCAGCACGCCCGACTGGATTTCGACGGTTCCCGGGTGGTCGTCACGGACCTCGGGTCGACGAACGGCACGGCGGTGAACGGCTCGCGGATCAACGCGGTGGCGTTGCAGCCGGGTGACGTGATCCAGGTCGGTACGACGACCCTGACCCTGCGACTGGACAGCTAGGACACATGCCTGAGGTCGTACTCGCCGTCGCCCGTTTCGGGTTCCTGGCGCTGCTGTGGATCTTCGTGTTCGCGGTGATCGGTGTCGTTCGCCGCGACCTGTTCGGGACCCGGCAGGCCAGGTTGGTGGCGAGTCCGCGGGGCATCCCGTCGGCGTCCGCACGACCTGCGAAGGTCAAGCGCGGCAAGACGGCACGTACTGTGGTGGTCACCGAAGGTGCTCTCGCCGGAACTCGGATCACGCTAGGAGACAGCCCTATCACCATCGGCCGGGCGGACGACTCGACGCTGGTACTGACCGATGACTACGCTTCCACCCGGCACGCCCGGTTGGTTCCTCGGGGCGGTCAATGGCTGGTGGAGGATGTTGGTTCGACCAACGGGACGTACCTCGACCGAGCCAAGGTGACCGGTCCGACCCCTGTCCCCCTCGGTGCGGTCGTACGCATCGGCCGCACATCGTTCGAGTTGAGGTCATGACTCAGACTTCCCAGAGGCAGCGCAGCCTTGAGATCGTCCGAAAGATCGGACTGACCTCATGAGTCTGACCCTGCGCTACGCCGCCAAGTCCGACCGCGGACTGATCCGTGAAGGCAACGAGGATTCGGTCTACGCCGGACCCCGGCTGTTGGCGGTCGCCGACGGCATGGGCGGCATGGCCGCCGGCGAGGTGGCCAGCAACATCGTGGTCGCCGCGCTCGCGCCGCTGGACGAGGACGCTCCCGGCGCGGACCTGGTGGATGCCCTCAAGAACGCGGTGGCCGACGCCAACGACCAGCTCCGCCGGGCCGTGGAGGACAACTCGGCACTGGAGGGCATGGGCACCACGCTGACCGCGATGCTGTTCTCCGGCAACCGGCTGGCGGTCGTGCACGTCGGCGACTCTCGCGCGTACGTGTATCGGGACGGCGACGTCAACCAGATCACCCGCGACGACACGTACGTGCAGATGCTCGTCGACGAGGGCCGGATCACCCAGGAGGAGGCCGGCACCCATCCGCAGCGCTCGCTGCTGACCCGGGCGCTGGACGGCCGGGACGTGGATCCGGACTTCTCGGTTCGCGAGGCCGTGCCGGGCGATCGCTACCTGCTGTGCAGCGACGGCCTTACCGTGGTCGTCAGCGAGGAGACGATCGGCGAGACCATGGGCCTGCAGACGCCGGCCCAGGTCGCCGACCGGCTGGTGTCGCTGGCACTGCGGGCCGGCGCGCCGGACAACGTCACGGTGATCGTGGCGGACATCATGGAGCGCGAGACCGGCGACGACGCCCCAGTGGTGGGCGGTGCGGCGGCCCGGGACCGCGGCCGGGCCTCCGGCGCGCGACCGGACTCGGCGGCTGGCCGGGCGGCACTGGCCCGCCCGCATCCCGCGGTCGAGGAAGACGACGAAGAGGACGACGACCCGGCACCGCCGCGGCACCGCGTTCGTACGACCCTGCTGGTGGTCGCCGCGCTGATCGTGGTGGCCGCGATCGGTTTCGGCGGCTGGACGTACACGCAGAACCAGTACTACGTCGGCGCCACCACCGACGGGCATGTCGCGATCTTTCGGGGCGTACGGGGAACGGTGGCCGGGATAGGTCTGTCCCGGCTCTCCAGCGAGAGCGACATCGTGCTCACCGATCTGCAGCCAGTGGCCGCCCGTTCGGTGTCCGAGGGCATCACCGCGCAGGACGCCAGCGACGCCGAAGCGATCGTGAAGCGGCTGCGGGACCAGCTGAAGCCGTTGTGTGCCCCGATCGGGCAGACCGGCACCGACCCGGTCCGGCCGGGCGGCTCGCCCAGCCCACACCCCGGCGGCACGCCCAGCCCACATCCCGGTGGCTCGCCCAGCCCGCATCCGTCCGTGTCGCAGTCCCCCTCCCCGACTCCCAGCCCGAGCACTCCGCCAGCCGACTCGACCTGCCGACCACGATGAGCTTGCGATGAGTACGACCACCGCGTCCGCACCGACCGCCCGCCCGGCCGGTCGACGGCAGCCCACCCGGCGCAACGCCGAGCTGTTGCTGCTGCTCGTGGCGATGGCGATCGTGCTGATGGTGTCCGCGTCCATCCAGGCGGCACTTCAGGGCACCATCAACCTGAACTGCGTTTACATCCCGGCGGCGCTGACCGCGGTCTTCCTGATCGCGCACGTGGTCGTGCGGTTTTTCGCCTCGTACGCGGACCCGATCATCCTTCCGTGTGTCGCGCTGCTGAACGGCATCGGCGTGATCTTCATCCAGCGGCTCGGGCTGGTCTCGGCCACCGGCAGCGGCACGCTGCCGGAGACGTACGGCGGCCAGGGCCTGCGGCAAGTCATCTGGACACTGGTCGGGATCACCGCGTTTTGCGTGGTCCTGCTGTTCATTCGGGACCACCGGGTGCTCTCCCGGTATTCGTACACGCTGGGCATCGGCGGCCTGCTGTTCGTGATCCTGCCCGCGGTGCTGCCGTCCCGGATCAGCGACCCGAACAACAACGGCGCGAAGATCTGGCTCGCACTGCCCGGCGTCGGGCAGATCCAGCCCGGTGAGTTCGGCAAGCTGGCGCTGATGGTCTTCTTCGCGTCATATCTGGTCAGCAAGCGGGACGTGCTGTCACTGGCGAGCAAGCGGTTCGTCGGCATCGACCTGCCCCGCGGCCGCGACCTCGGCCCGGTGGTGACCGCCTGGCTGGTCTCGCTGCTGGTGTTGATGTTCGAGCGGGACCTGGGCACCTCGCTGCTCTACTTCGGCATTTTCATCACGATGCTCTACATCGCCACCGAGCGGACCAGTTGGCTGCTGATCGGCCTGGTCATGTTCATCGGCGGGTCGGTCTTCGCGTGGTCCGTGGTGGCTCGCGTTCAACTGCGAGTGGACATCTGGCTGCACCCGTTCGCGGACGCCGCCGGCACCGGCTACCAACTGGTCCAGTCACTGTTCGCACTGGGCAGCGGCGGCCTGTTCGGCACCGGGCCTGGAGCCGGTCATCCGGCCATCGTGCCGGTCGCCTCCAGCGACTTCATCACCACCACGTTGGGCGAGGAGGTCGGACTCTTCGGTCTGACCGGGATTCTGATGCTCTACGCGATCATCAGCCTGCGCGGCATGCGGACCGCCCTGGACGTACGGGACTCGTTCGGCAAGCTGCTCGCCGGCGGCATGGCCTTCTCGATCGGCCTGCAGGTCTTCGTCATCATCGGCGGGGTCTCCGACCTCATCCCGCTGACCGGCGTGACCACCCCATGGCTCTCGTACGGCGGCTCGTCCCTGCTGGCCAGCTGGATCCTGGTGGCCATCCTGCTACGCATCTCGGACACCGGCCGGCGGCCGGCCGTGACGGCCGCGCCCGCGGTGCAACTGCAAAGCGCACCGACGGAGGTGGTCCGGCTGTGAACGCTCCCATCCGCCGGGTGGCGGTGTCAGTGATGGTCCTGTTCGCCCTGCTGTTCATCAACCTGAACTACGTCCAGTTCATCAAGGCCGGGGCATACCGTACGGACCCGCGGAACCCGCGCACGCTGATCCAGGACTTCAACCGCAAGCGCGGCCAGATCGTGAACGCGGACGGGCAGGCGATCGCGTCGGTCCAGCAGACCTCCGGCAAGTTGAAGTACTTGCGGACGTACCCGGCCGGCCCGCTCTACGCGGCCGTCACCGGCTACGACTCGGTGAGCTACGGCAAGACCGGCCTGGAGGCGGATCAGGACCCGATCCTGTCTGGCGACTCCGACCAGTTGTTCGTCCGGCGGCTGTCGGACCTGGTCACCGGGCGGCAGCCGCAGGGCGGCAACGTGATCGTGACCGTCAAGCAGAAGGTGCAGCAGGCCGCCTTCGACGGGCTGGCCGCGCAGTCCCAGTTCCGCGGCGCGGTCGTCGCGCTGGACCCGCGGACCGGCGCGATCCTGGCCGAGACCTCCAGCCCGTCATTCGACCCGAACCAGCTCTCCACTCACGACTCCGCATCCGAGAAGAGCGCCTTCACCCGGCTCAACAGCGACGAAACCAACTCACCGCTGCTGAACAAGGCGCTCAAGGAGAGCTACCCACCCGGGTCGACGTTCAAGACGATCGTCTCGGCGGCCGCCCTCGCTAACGGCTTCAACCCGCAAACCAAGGTCCCGGCCGGTCTGCAGTACGTCGCGCCCGGCACTAGCACGCCGATCAAGAACGACGACGGAACGGCCTGCACCGGCGACCCGACCACGCTGCTCGACGCTCTGAGAGTTTCCTGTAACACTGCGTATGCGCATCTTGGGGTAACTTTAGGTACGGACAAAATACGCAAACAGGCCAACGCGTTTGGCTTTGACGCCGATATCTCCAATGATTCGATCCATGCGGCACAGAGCAAGCTCGGCGCGATCGTGGACCAGCCCTCGTTGGCACAGTCCTCGATCGGTCAGCGGGACGTCCGCATGACGCCGCTGCAGGGTGCCATGATTGCCGGCGCGGTGGCTAACAACGGCACCGAGATGAAGCCGTACCTGGTCAGTGACGTGCAGGGCCCGGACCTGTTGTCGCTGGGCAAGACCAGCCCGTCGCAGTACGGCCAGCCGATGACCCCTGCGGTCGCACAGCAGCTGCAGCAGATGATGCAGTCGGTGGTAAGTGACGGCACCGGCAAGAAGGCGCAGATCTCCGGGGTGACGGTCGGCGGCAAGACCGGCACGGCACAGAACGGCGACGGCAAGCAAGACACAGTGTGGTTCATCGGATACGCGATCGACGGCGGCAAGCCAGTGGCGGCGGTAGCCGTCGTGCTGGACCAGGCCGGCGGGTCAAGTTCGGTCCCGACTGCGATCGGCGGCAAGGTTCTCCAAGCCGCTGTTGAGGCTGCGAGGCAGTGATGAATGTGACCATGGGTGCGTTACTGGGTGGCCGTTACCGGCTGGACTCGCGGATTGCCGTTGGCGGCATGGGCGAGGTCTGGCGGGGACACGACGAGGTGCTGGGCCGCTCGGTCGCACTGAAGATCATGCACGCCCAGCTCTCCACCGATCCGGGCTTCGTCGACCGGTTCCGGGCCGAGGCGCGGAACACCGCGCGGCTGCACCACCCCGGCATAGCCGCCGTGTACGACTACGGCGAGACCTCGGTTGAGGGTGGCCCCCCACAGGCGTATCTGGTGATGCAGCTGGTCGACGGCGAACCGCTGTCCGACCTGCTGGCCCGGGTCGGCAAGCTGCCGGTGGACACCACTCTCGAGCTGATCGCGCAGACCGCCGAGGCGCTGCAGGCCGCGCACCGGGCCGGAGTCATCCACCGGGACGTGAAGCCGGCCAACCTGATGGTCCAGCACGACCCGGCCACCGGCGCAAACACCATCGTGGTGACCGACTTCGGCATCGCTCGTACGGTCGAGTCCAGCCACATCACATCCTCCGGTCAGGTCTTCGGTACGGCCGCGTACCTGCCGCCCGAACAGGCCGCTGGCAAGCGCGCCACTCCGGCCAGCGACCAGTACTCGCTCGGCGTGGTGGCGTACCTGTGCCTGTCCGGCCGCCGGCCGTTCACCGACGAGAACCCCACCCGGGTGGCGCTCGCGCACTTGCGGGACAAGCCGCCGGCACTGCCGTCGGACATCCCACCGGCGGCTCGGGCGCTGGTCACCCGGGCGATGGCCAAGGAGCCAGGCTCCCGGTTCGCCTCGATGGACGTGCTGTCCAGCGCGGCCCGGGCGGCCATGTCCGGGGTCGTCACGTCGTCCGGCAAGGCGCCGACCCCGCGGATCCCAAAGCCGGGCCGCGGCACGGTCGTACTGGCCTCCCCGACGGTGGCCAACGCGGCCGCGCTGGGCACCACCATCCGGCAACGCAGGGGCGGTCGCCGTACGGGTGCGTGGGCGATCGGCATCGCCGCCGCCTTCGCGCTGGTCCTGTTGGTCGGCGCCGGCTACGCGATCACGATGCACAACGTGAACCCGCAGGTGGTGAACTCGCAGAGCAAGGTGACCGGCAACCCGAACGGGAACGGCTCGGACACCGCGCCGCAGGGCGCCGGCACGGGCAGTGCCCCGGCCAGCCCGTCCGCCAAGGTCTCCTCACCCACCGGCCAGGCGCCGGCCGCGGGCCACTCGGTCGGCCCGGTCGTCCAGCCACCCTCCCAGCCCGGCGTGCCCGGTGGCGGCCACGCCGGCTCCGCGCCGCCGCAGCCCATCGTGCTGAACCCCGCCGACTATGTGGGCAAGCCGTGCGCGCAGGCGGAGAGCCAGATTCGCGCCAAGGGCCTGGCCACCCAGGAGGTCCTGAACGACAACCCGAACGGCACTCCGGGCACTGTCAACTCGGTCACGCCTACCCAGGCGATGCGCGGCCAGACAGTGACGGTCTACTGCCAGAAGGCGGCCCCACCGCCACCGACCAGCGCCCCACCGGCGTCTCCGACGCCGCCGGCTACGACGAATTCGTAGGAACTGTAGAGAGGTCAGGAAGAACGCAGATGTCCGTGCCAGCCAGGCGGCGTTCCACGCCCCGCGCCGGTGAACCAGACCAGCGGGGAGCCGTCTGCTGTCAGCCGGCAGATGAGATCCTTTCGGGGCAGTGGCATGACTGAGGCACGTCTGCTCGGCGGTCGTTACCAGCTCGGAGAGATTCTCGGCTACGGCGGCATGGCCGAGGTGCACCGCGGCAACGACCAGCGGCTGGGCCGTGACGTGGCGGTCAAGGTGCTGCGCGCGGACCTGGCCCGCGACCAGGGCTTTCAGGCCCGGTTCCGGCGAGAGGCGCAGAACGCCGCTTCGCTGAACCACCCGTCAATCGTGGCGGTCTACGACACCGGCGAGGAGACCAGCGCCGACGGCGTCCCGCTGCCGTTCATCGTCATGGAGTACGTCGAGGGCCGCACCCTTAAGGAAGTGCTCGCCGACGAGGGCCGCCTGCAGCCAGAGCGGGCCATGGAGATCACCGCCGACGTGTGCTCGGCGCTGGACTTCAGCCACCGCAACGGCATCGTGCACCGGGACATCAAGCCGGCCAACGTGATGCTGACGACCACCGGCGCGGTCAAGGTGATGGACTTCGGCATCGCCCGCGCGGTGGCCGGCGGCACGTCCACGATGACCCAGACGTCGGCGGTCATCGGTACGGCCCAGTACCTGTCGCCCGAGCAGGCCCGCGGCGAGACCGTGGACGCCCGGTCGGACGTTTACTCCACCGGCTGTCTGCTCTACGAGCTGCTGGTCGGGCATCCGCCGTTCACCGGTGACAGCCCGGTCGCGGTGGCGTACCAGCACGTACGGGAGAACCCGATCCCGCCGGGCCAGCTCAACCCGGACGTCACGCCGGACGTGGACGCGATCGTGCTGAAGGCGATGGCGAAGAACCCGGCGAACCGCTACCAGTCTGGCGCCGAGATGCGGTCGGACCTGCTCCGGGCCGCCGCTGGCCGGCCGGTGTCGGCAACCCCGGTGATGAGCGACGACGAGCGTACGCAGCTGATCAGCGCGCCGCCGCTCCAGCAGCAACACCATCGCCGGGTCGAGCCGGAGGAGGAGCACCGGCGCCGCCGTGGGCTGATCATCACCGGTGTGGTCTTCGCGGTGATCATCGTTTTCGCGGTCGCGGCGCTGGCCACCACCTTCCTGCTCAGCGGCTCGACTGTAGAGGTGCCGAGCGTGGTGGGACAGCCGAAGGCGCAGGCCGTCTCGACCATGAGCCAGGCCGGCTTCACCAACTGCGACACACCGACCGCCGCGGACCCCGCGGTCCCCGCCGGCAACGTGACGAAGCAGAGCCCGGACGGCAAATCCCAGGCGAAAAAGGGCGCGAGCTGCAGCCTGACCATCAGCACCGGCCCGGCCCCGGTCACCGTTCAGGACTTCACGGGGCAGCCGGTGACGGCCCTGCAGACGTGGGCAACCGGCAAGGGTGTGCATGTGGTGCAGACCGCGGACAACGCCTCGAACGCCACCGCCGGAACGATCACCTCGCAGGACCCCAAGACCGGCACGATCCCGGCTGGCGGCACCATCAACGTCAAGGTCGCCGGTGGCCTGATCCCGGTGCCGGACGTGGTGGGCAGCGCCCTCGTGGACGCTCGCAGCCAGCTCACCCAAGCCGGTTTCAAGGTGAGCGTGAGTTACAAGAACACCGACGACCAGTCCAAGGACAACACGGTCGCCAGCCAGACGCCGGACGGCAACTCCAACGCGGCCAAGAACACCACAGTCAAGTTGGTCGTCTGGCGCCACCAGCAAGTGACGCCCAGCCCCACGACCAGCTCCGGCACTCTCGTCGGCGGCCCCGGTGGTGGCACCACGACCAACCCGACCCCACCGACCACCACGACCGCCGGCGGCACGGGTACGAACACCAACTGATCGCCCGCAGGACAGTGGCCCATCGAGCGCGGACAGCGCCCGGTGGGCCACTGTCGTACGCCGCCAAGGTCGGTGGGTCCGTCGTACGGCAGGAAGCCCCTGAAAGCTGTCTGAGGCCGGTTTACGCACTTGCCCGCACGCGCCACAGCAGACGGAAAAGGGCCCCTCGCGCTGGCGAAGGGCCCCTGACCGACTGCGGGTGGCTCAGTTGACCGTCACGTCTCCGAACGGCAACAGCGGCTCCAGCAGTGGGAAGACCACGAGCCACAGTAACGCGATCGCGACCGCGAGCAGCACGATGGTGCCGATGATCTTGCCGGGCAGGCCGCCGGGCAGAACGCGCCAGATCCAGGTGTACACGGCGATCAGCTCCCGGTGATCTCGGGCGGCTGGCCGGCGGAGGTCGGCTGGGTGCTGGCCAACACCCCGTGGATGATCAGCCGCTGGTAGTTGTCCCACTTCGGGTTGCAGGTGGTCAGGGTGATCATCTTCTGAGTCGGCGTGGCACCTGGGTGGTGCGGCACCGGGTCGACCACCGACACCTCGTGCGGGCTGACGATCTCGGTCAGGCTGACCTTGTAGATGAACCAGTCCGTACGGGTCTGGACGACGATCTCGTCACCGTTCTTGAGCTGGTCAAGGTCGTAGAAAATGGCCTTGATCCGGTGACCGGCGACCGCGAAGTTGCCGACCTGGCCGGGCAGCTGGGATTTCGGGTAGTGGCCCGGCGCCAGCCTGATGTCGTGCGGGGTGACACCCTCCACCACGACCCAGTCCTTCTGCAGCCGGGGGATGTAGATCCGGGCGAGGCCCTGGCCGGGAATCGGGGTGCTCGCGGCCGCGCCGGTCTGGTGGCTCCACTGCTGGTTGAGCTGCGAGTTCAGGGTGTCCTTGTTCCCATCGACCTGCAGCTCCTTGCCATAGACCTCGTACCCGGCGAAGAGCATCACCACCAGGCCGAGGGTGATCAACGTCTGGCCGAACCCGCGGATGATCGCCCGCACGATGGTGCCCAGGCTCGCCGAGGCGGCCGCGTGGCTGCCGCCCTGTTGGTTCGTATGACTGCTATATGGACTTCCCCCGAGCGCAGCTGAGCTGCGATACACGGTCATTTCGTTCCTCCGGTCAGCGGCAAAGACACCTGGCCGATATAACCCGGCACCTTGAGATCGGTCTGGCTGGTGACCCGGTAGCCCAGACCGAAGTCCCTGGCCGCCTGGGTGAAGGCGAGCACCGCTGGAGCGCTGTTCAGCGCCGCCCGCATGCTCTCCGGTGGCCCGATCGCGGAGATCACGAACGGCGGTGAGTACGTACGACCGTACAGAAGCAGGACGTTGCCGACGCAACGCACTGCCCCGGTGGAGATCAACCGCTGCCCCATGACGCTGACCGCTTCGGCTCCGCCAGCCCACAATGCGTTGACCACCGCCTGCACGTCCTGCTGGTGGACGACCACGTCATTGACGGTGGCGCCGGGCGGCAACTGGCCGTCCGCGGTGTGCGGCGCGTCGTTCAGGCTGACGGTGAGGCCAGGTCCGGCCAACGCCGTCAGCCCGGCTGGCTGCTCCAGCCCGCCGGACTGTGACTGGGCCGCCGCGATCCGGCCGTCGGTGTGCGCGCGAGTGGCGGTGGACTGCTGGATCTGCCGGCGCAGCTCGCGGGCGGTGGCTTCCTGTGAAGTGACGGTGGCGTTGCGCGAGTTGATGAGTTGCTGCAGTTGCAGCTGGCGGCCGGACCGCAGGTCAGTGCCGTTGGCGGTCTCGGCGCTGGCCGCAAACAACATGCCGCCGCCGATCATCACCACCGGCACCACCACCGACCAGCGGGCCTGCCGGCGCCGCTCGGCCTTGCGGTCAGCGCTGCGAGTCCGCCCCGATGGCGCACCCGAGGACGCCGATTTAGGGTCGATTTGGCCCCGTTCGGCCCCAGGCTGAGATGACCCAGATGTGTTGTTAACACCACCTGCGGACACGTTGCCTCCTCATCGGCGCGAGATGTTGTCTACGCTAGCTGGCGAGGATCGCCTGAGGAGAATCCAGTGCCCAAGTCTCGTGTTCGTAAGAAGAAGGTCTACACCCCGCCGACGGAGTCACGTCCGTCAGCGATGGCGCGGGCCCGAAAGCGCCGGCCCAGCTCGCGGTGGGTGCCGATCACCGCGTTGACGCTGATCGCAGTGGGGATCGCCTGGTTGGTGACGTATTACATGTCCCAGGGCAGCTACCCGGTGGCGGCCTGGTCGTACTGGAACCTGGCGGCCGGTTTCGGCCTGTTGGTGGTGTCTCTGGGTGTCCTCACCCAGTGGCGCTGAGCAGCGGAAACACAGCTTTGTAGTTTTCCCCAGGAGTTATCCACAACTGTGGATGAGGACGGTGTGGACAACGTGCCCGAGGGTCTGACCACCCGGTGGAGGGTGCCGGTCCGTTTCACCGTCCTCAAGGCTGCCCTGACGGTGGTCTTCGTGGCGGCCGGGGTGCTGCTGACCGGCGGCGACCGGGCCGCCCTCGCGCTGGTGGTGATCGGTACGGTCGCGTTGGCCGCCTTCACGCTGCGGGATCTGCTCGCCCCGGTCCGGCTCTCCGCAAGCCCCGAGGGCGTCCGGGTGGTCACCGGCTTCTGTGGTCACCGCGAGCTGCCATGGTCGGCGGTCGAGCGGGTACGGGTGGACGTGCGCAAGCGTCTTGGCCTGCGGACCGAACTGCTCGAGATCGACACCGGCGAGACACTGCACCTGTTCAGCGCCAGCGAGCTCGGCGCGGACTGCACCGCGGTGGCCGAGCGGCTCAGCTCGCTGCGAACCGGTCGCTAAAAACACTTCAGGGCCTCCTCCCGCGTACGGGAGAAGGCCCTGATCTGTGCTGCCGTCAGCCTAGAAAATGCTGGAGGCGAGGGTTTTGCCGGCCACCAGGACGAAGAGCAGGATCGCGACCGCGACCATGGTGCCGACCTGCACCGGCAGTCTCATGGGTCCACGCGGCGCGTACGCCAGCCCGATTCCGAGCAGCGCGCCGGAGGCCATGCCGCCCAGGTGTCCCAGGATCGAGATCCCCGGCACGAAGAATGTGATCCCCAGGTTGATCACGATCATCCCGACCAGGCCGCCGAGGTTCGCCTTCAGCTTGCGGAAGAAGAAGAACATCGCGGCCAGCAGGCCGAACAGCGACGCGGACGCGCCGGCACTGCTGACGTTCTGGAACAGGTAGACCAGCGTGCCGCCACCAATACCGGTCAGTAGGTAGAGGACCAGGAACCGCCAGCGGCCCAGCAGCCGCTCGCACTCCCGGCCGAACAGGAACAACGCGTACATGTTCACGGCCAGGTGCAGGATGCCGATATGCACGAAGTCGGAGGTCAGCAACCGCCAGAACTGGCCGGTGTCAATCCCCCCGAACTGGCCGTTGTTCGCAGCACCCGCCAGGTAGTCCAGGTCCGGCCCGCCGCCGAAACCGGCGATCTGGATCAGCTGCTGCACCGACGCACCGGCCGCGGCCGACCAGATCAGGTTCGCCACGTACACGCCGATGTTGAGCGCGATCAACACATAGGTGACCGTGCCGCGCTCCCCGCTGAGCGACCCACCGAAGACAGTCTGGCCTGATCGGACGGTCCGGCTGCCCTCTCGTACGCAGTCGGGGCACTGAAAGCCGACCGAGGCGGCGTTCATGCAGTCCGGGCAGATGGGCTTGTTACACCGGATGCACCGGATATGGGTCTCCCGCGACGGGTGCCGATAGCACATCGGCGGCGACGAGAGACCCGACGGCGGCTGCATCGTCATGGGAGCGCCAATCGCAGGGTCAAGACGAGACCCGCTCGATGACGACCGACTCCAGGACCTGCTCGGTGGCCGGCCGGTCGCCGCCGCCGGTACGAGTGGTGGCGATCGCGTCCACGACCTTGCGGCTGTCGTCGTCCACGACCTCGCCGAAGATGGTGTGCTTGCGGTTCAGGTGCGGGGTTGGGCCGACCGTGATGAAGAACTGCGAGCCATTCGTGCCGCGGCCGCCCTGGATGCCAGCGTTCGCCATCGCCAGCAGATACGGCCGGTCGAAGACCAGGTCGGGGTGCGGCTCGTCGTCGAACTGGTAGCCCGGGCCGCCGATGCCCTGGCCCAGCGGGTCACCGCCCTGGATCATGAAGCCGGCGATCACCCGGTGAAAGACCGTTCCGTCGTACAGCTTGCGGTTCGTCTTCTGCTTGGTCGCCGGGTCGGTCCATTCCCGGGTGCCCTCCGCCAGCTCGACGAAGTTGCGCACGGTCTTGGGTGCGTGGTCTGGGAACAGCCGGAGCCTGATCTGACCCGATGTGGTGGTCAGGGTTGCGTAGAGTTCCTCGGCCAACGGTCTGCTCTCCTTGGGTTGAGTGAGTGTCGGACGCTGGCCGCGGTTGGGATTGGACCGCCCGATGCGGTCTCACCACTTGGACAACCTGGCACATCGCCAACTGATTACATTCTTCCACCCGGCCCGGCCAGCCCCGATGCGGCCCATGACCAGGCCACTGCCCCGTGTGGTGGCGCTGCTTGACTGGGTGGAAGATGGAGAATAGGACAGCCAGCGATCCGGCACCGAGGGGAGCAACGGATGGCTTTCGGTAGGAAGGCGACCGCGAGCAAGGACGAGATAGTGGCCGAGTTGGGCGAAGGCCTGGACCACTTGCGTACGGCGGCGGGCACCGCGACCGAGGTGGCCCGAGACGCCATCGCACCCAAGGTGGAGCAGGCCCGCGACGCGGTGCTGCCGACGGTAGAGAAGGCGCTCGCCGGGCTCGCCCCGATCGTCGAAGCGGCTTTGGAGGCCAGCGGTGACGCCCGCAAGGCGGGCAAGAAGGCCGGCAAGAAGCTGGAGAAGCAAACCCGCGGCGCCCGCAAGGACGCCAAGCTCGCGGTGGCCGAGGGCAAGCGCCGGGCAAAGGACGCCACCCTCGCGCTGCGCTCCGGCAAGCCGCGCCGCCGCTGGCCACTGGTGATCGGCGCGCTCGCGGTGGGCGCCGCGGTGGGTGCGGCCGCCGGCCTGCTGGCCCGGCGGACCGAGGAACCGCGCTGGGAAGACTACGACGCACCCTCGACCGACCCGGTCGGTACGCGGGTCGCCGACGTGCCGACGGCAGCGGCCCAGAAGCCTGTCGACGCACCCTCTGAGACCCCAGTCGCGAAGCCGGCCGCCGCGAAACCCACCCCGAACGGGACTCCCACTCCGAACGGCAGCCCGGCCGCCACCGGTTCGGCGAAGACCGCCGCGAAAACGCCGCGGTCCACGACCCGTACCAACGGCAGCACACCCAAGTAACTGGCCCGAAAGGGCGGCCGACCTACCTGGGGCGGCCGCCCTAACGGCTGTGCGGCCTCACAGCCAACCGCTGCGCCGGAACATCCGGTAGAGCAGCAAGCACACACCCGCCATCACCAACAGGATGGCCGGATAACCGTACGCCCACCGAAGTTCGGGCATGTGGTCGAAGTTCATACCGTAAATACCGGCGAGCATTGTTGGTACGGCGGCGATCGCCACCCAGGCGGAAATCTTGCGCATGTCGTTGTTCTGCTGAACCCCGATTTGCGCCAGGTCGGCCTGCAACGCGGAATTGAGCAGGTCGTCGAAGCCGAGCTGCATTTCGGTCACTTGCCGGACGTGGTCGGCGATGTCCCGGATATAGCGGCGAATTTCCAGCGGCACCCCGCCGACCTGGCCCGAATGCAGCGCCTCCAGCGGCCTGGCCAGCGGAATCACCGCGCGTTTGAACTCGATCACCTCGCGCTTGAGGTTGTAAATCCGTCGGACATCGGTGGCACCGGACGAAAACACGTCCGCCTCAATCTCGTCGATGTCGTCCTCGATCGCCTCGGCGACCTCCACATACCGGTCCACGATGTTGTCGCAGACCGCGTGGAAAACCGCCCATGGCCCCTGTTTCAACAGGTCCTCATGACTGTTGTCGAGGTCGGCCCGTACACCGGAGAGATGGCACGCGTCGCCATGCCGGACGGTGAGCACGAAATGCTTGCCGATAAACAACATCACGTCACCGGTCTCAACCACCTCACTGGTCGCGGTGAGCGCCGGATGCTCCACATAGCGGGCGGTTTTGAGCACGACGAACATGGTTTCGCCATAACGCTCCAGTTTTGGCCGCTGGTGCGCGACCACCGCGTCCTCAACGGCCAGCGGGTGCAGGCCGAAAACCTCTGCCAGTTCGTCCATATGCGCCTCGGTCGGCTCTTTCAATCCGAGCCAGACAAACGAGTTGTGGTGTTTTTCGGCTTCCCGCAAGGCTTCGCGGTAGTCCACAGTGCCCGGTTCGCGGACGCCCTCAATGTAGAGACCACAGTCGATAATCGGCAGCTCGGCCGATTCTTTCGGCTCGGTGCCGTGGTGATGGCCCGCGTTCGTACGCGGCAGCACCCTGCTGATGGCGCGCACCGGCACCCGCAGCGTGTGGGCGACGCTGCGACGGCGCGGACGCGTTGCCCTTGCGTTGCCAGTGGGTTTGGGCTCCGCCATGGCGCTCACCTCACATTCAGCTGTCGGCTTACGGCCGCGTTCAGGTTACGCCGCCGAGATGGCGACGCCAGGTCGCATCATGGCTGGGTGAGCCGCATCCGGAGGGTGACCCTGGGCGAGTACGTACGGCCGCCGATCGAGGTCGACGGTGTCCACTCGCGCACCGAACCGGTCTTGGGCTACCTGGTCGATCACCGCGATGGTCTGCTCCTGTTCGACACCGGCATCGGTGCGGTCGATCCGGAGACCGAGGCGCACTATCAGCCACGCCGGCGCCCACTCGGGCAAGCGCTGGCAGCGGCCGGTGCGACCAAGGACGACATCGCGCTGGTCGTCAACTGCCACCTGCACTTCGACCACTGCGGCGGCAACCCGGCGCTGGCCGGGCGGCCGATCCTGGTCCAACGGGCCGAGCTGAACACGGCCCGGACCAGCGGCTACACGATCCCGGAGCTGGTGGATTTCACCGGTGTCACGTACACCGAGCTGGACGGCGAGGCCGAACTGGGAGACGGGGTGTGGCTGCTGCCGACGCCCGGGCGCTCGCCCGGCCACCAGTCGCTGGTCGTACGACAGGCCGACGGCACGGTCGTGCTGGCAGGTCAGGCGCACGATTCGGCCGCCAGTTTCGGCCGCCAAGTCGGCGACGGCGGTGGTTCACCGTGGCTGGACCGGTTGCTCGCCCTCGATCCGGCCCGGGTGCTGTTCGCTCATGACGCCTCGGTGTGGACACCGTCGATGCGTACGCCCAACCCGGGATAGTCGATCACCAAGCCATCCCGGTCAAGGCGCAGGGAGGCCTGGAAGGTTCCGCTGCGAAAGTCGGCGTAGGCACCGCCGTCCGGAGCCGGGCCGCGGGTGACGTACGTCTGTGGTGAGACATGGACAGCGAGGTCCGGCACCGAAATCCACGCCATCGTGAAGTCCGCGGAGGTACCCGGCCCGGCCGCCACCAGGTCGTGTCGAAGCACCGGCATGGTGTTGGTCAGCGGGCAGAACGCCAGGTCACAGTCCAGCGCGCCGGCCAGCCCTGCCGGATCCAGAACACCGGCCGGGCCGAGGTGATCGTCCCGCTCCCCGGCCACCGTTGCCGTCCACCGGCCGTCGCCGTCCCGGCGAAGGTCGAGGGAACGCCACCAGCGGCGGGCCTCGACCCGTACCCGGATGCGGTCCGTAACCCAACTCGCGACGGTCTCCAGCTCGTACGACAGCGCGTAGTCCGCGGTAAGGCTCGTCCCGCGCGCTGACATCCGGCCGTCGCCGAACAAGACCGCGGCCGCGTCGATCCGGTCCGGGTCCACCCCGTGCCACACCACTAGCTGACCTGCCATAACCGCCTCCTCGTTACCGGCTAATCTCTTTACTGGTGAACAGCGAGTGTGTCGGGCAGATGTTCACCAGTCAAGAGTTATGCTGGTGAACATGGCAGAGGAAGCCGCGCCTGGCGGGCTCGAGGTGGTGAGGACGTTCCTCAACAGCTGGGTGATTCCGAACGACACGCGGGAAGCCGAGGACCAGCTGGAGACCGTCGACTGGGCGGCCACCTATCCGGATCTCGCGCCGCCGACCGACTTTCCCGAGCTGCGCGCTTTACGGGACGATTTGCGCGCAGCACTTGGCCAGAGCCATCCGGTGAGCCTCACCGACCAGCTGGCCCGGCACCGGCTCGTACCGATGCTGGCGCCGGCCGGCTCCGCGCGACCCGTCGAACTGGTGGCCGCCGCACCGACGGCCAGTGGTCAGCTGCTCGCGCGAGTGATCACCGCGATTGCCGATGGCCGATGGCGCCGGCTGCGAGCCTGCCCGGACTGCCGGTGGGTTTTCTATGACACGTCCCGAAACGGCAGCCGCACGTGGTGCGCGATGACCGCCGGCGGACCGTTCGGACGGGGTTGCGGCAGCATCGCGAAGACGCGCGCTTACCGCGCCAGGCACTGAAAAAGGAGCCGCCGGGAAATTCCGGCGACCCCTTTTGGTGGTACGTCTTACGGAAGCGGCCGCTTGGACGCGTAAAGATCCCCGTGCCCGGCATAAGAGGTGGACACGTGGATCAGGGTCCCGGACTCCAGCGCTTCCACGATGTATCCGCCGCCGAGCGCGATGGCGACATGGTGGATATTGCCCGCCGACGAGCCGTAGAACAGGTAGTCCCCGGCCCGGACATTCGCCGGAGCGATGTTCGGGAAGCCGCGATTGGTCAGGATGCTGTACTGCCCGGCCGCGGTCGCTCCCAGCAGGTCACTGCCGGTGGCCGCCCAATACGCCCAGCGCGAGAAACCCGAGCAGTCGAAACCCTTTACATGGCAATCGTTGGGGGCACCATTGCTTGGGTCGCAGATGCCGTATGTCTCGCCCGGCCCGGAACCAGCGTGCCCGCCGCCCCACGAGTACGGGACGCCGATTTTCGTACAGGCATTGTTGACCAGATTCACCGCGGCAGCCGAGGCGCCGCCCTCTTGTACGCCACAGGCCGGCATCGCGGATGCGGCGGTGGTCGTGCCGCCGATCAGCAGAACCGAGAAGGCCACCGTTGCCACCGCCAGAATCGCCGCACCGAAAATCCGAGGTCTGCGCATTTTTCCTTCTCCTCTCGGAAAACGCGCGGAGCCGTGATGGACCCGCACGAAAACACGCGGTGCCTACGAAAGGGCGCGGTGCCCTTTCGTACGTACCGACCGATTACTCCGCCTTTGGGCCCGAACGGGAGGCTACGAGGGATCCTGTGAGAAAGCAATGAAATCTCGCGCGCAGGTCGATTTTCGCGCCAGTTGACGGTCCCGCCTACCCAGTGAAGCGCGGCCGGCCGCCAGCTCCGTGCGACACCACACGCCCAGCAAAATTCCGCGGGGAAACGCTACAGACCCAGTGACCTGGCAATCAGCATCCGCTGCACCTCGGACGTGCCTTCGCCAATTTCCAGGATCTTGGAGTCACGCCACATCCGGGACACCGGGTATTCGTTCATGAAGCCATAGCCGCCGTGGATCTGCGTCGCGTCCCGCGCGTTGTCCACCGCGATCGTGGAGCTGTAGAGCTTCGCGATCGCCGCTTCTCGCTTGAAATCCTGGCCGGCGAGAAGTCGCTGGGCGGCGTCGTAATAGGCGGTACGGGCGACGTGTGCGCGCGTCTGCATGTCGGCGATTTTGAAGGCGATGGACTGGTATTTCGCGATCGGCTGGCCGAATGCGCTGCGCTCCTGCGCGTACTTCACGCATTCGTCGACGCAGCCCTGAGCCAGGCCAACGCCAAGCGCCGAAATCGCGATCCGGCCTTCGTCGAGGGTCTGCAGGAACTGCGCGTATCCGCGGCCGCGCTCGCCGAGCAGGTTGTCCGCTGGCACCCGTACGTCATCGAAAGAAAGCGCGTGGGTGTCCGAGCAGTTCCAGCCGACCTTGGAGTATTTCGGCGCCACCGTCAGGCCAGCCGTGCCGGCCGGCACGATGATCGCGGAGATTTCCTTGCCGCCGTTGGCTTTCTGCCCAGTCACCGCGGTCACCGTGATGATGCTGGTGATGTCCGTGCCGGAGTTGGTGATGAAGGCCTTCGACCCGTTGATGACCCACTGGTCACCGTCGAGCCGGGCGGTGGTCCGGGTGGCGCCGGCGTCCGACCCACCGTCGGGCTCGGTGAGGCCGAAGGCGCCGACCGTACGCCCAGCCACCAGGTCGGGCAGCCACTGTTTCTTCTGCGCGTCGGTACCAAAACGCATCAGCGGCACCGAGCCGAGACCGACCGCCGCCTCCAGCGTCGCGGCCACCGACGAGTCGATCCGGGCGATCTCCTCGATGGCGAGGCAGAACGCCAGGTAGTCGCCACCCTGGCCGCCCCACTCCTCACCGAAGGGCAGCCCGAAAATCCCCAGCTCGCCAAGCTGGGCGACGATCTCGTACGGGAACTCCTCCTTCACGTAGAGATCGCCGATCTGCGGCGCGATCACCTCGGTGGCGAACCGGCGGACCATCGCGGTCAGCGCCTGATGCTCCTCAGACAGCCCGTACTCAGACATCGCCACTCCCGGTCCACGCATCGAATGCCTTAACGATCGTTAAGGGTATCCGATGCAAGGCTCCACGACTAGGAGGCACTGGCTACCAAAGCGTCGGCGGTGGGCGTACGCATGTGAATGGCGCCCCGGCCGCGCCGGTCGGTGGTGACCAGGCCGGCGCCACGCAACACTCCGAGGTGCTGGGAAACGGCCGCCGGAGTGACCTCGAGCCGACGGGCCAGGTCGCCGGTCGAGGTCGGCCCGGCCAGCGCCACCACCAGGTTCGCGCGGGTCTCGCCGAGCAGCCGGGACAAGCCGTTCGGCGCCACTTTCCCGGTCTCCCAGAGCGTCGCGACCCCGCGCGGCGGATAGATCAGCGTCGGCTGCCAGGGCGGCGGCATGATCATCGCGCTCGGCCACGCCATCGCGCTGGGCACCAACACCAGCCCGCGGCCGGCCAGCTCGATGGAGTTCTGGTATTTCTTCTCGATCCGCAACACGTTGCCGGCCCACTCGATCTGGGAGTGCAGGTCCGCGAACAACAGGGTCGGGCCACCGCGGGCGAGCCGGCCGGTCCGGTACGACAGGTCCGCGTCGAGCAGCGTCCGGATCCGCGGCCAGTGTTCGGCCAACACCAGGTCCCAGTACGTGCGCAAAGTGCCAACGAGGTGCCGCAGAGTCCGCTGCGGATGGTCGTAGAAGGCACCGACCCGCTCTCCCATCCCGGCCCGGGACCTGCACTGCAACGGGGCGACGCCGACCGGCCGCAGGTCAGCGCGGATCACCGCGCTCGGGGTCTCCAGGACGGCCGCCAGCTCGTCTTGCAAGTTCGGCAGCGGAGTGGTCGGCGGCGGAGTGAGAAAGTCCGGGATATAGCCGTTCGCCGGCACCAGCGTGCGCATCAGTTCCAGGTCCGGTGACCCGGCCAGCTCGCTGTCCGCGATGAGTCGACGGGCGTGGGTGATCCAGGGTGCGTGCAGCGCGTGCCGGGCTGGCGTGTTCAGCACCCGGAAACTCGCGACCAGCTCCCATAACGGCGAATATGCGAACCGCAGCTGGGAAAGATCGGGCACGGTGAATACCAGCTCGAGCATCGGCGGACCTCCAACCATTAAGCGTACGCTAAACAGTTGGTAGAAGTGGACCTTGCTCGCGAGGCTTCAGGGGTGACTCAACTCGAACCCCGCGAGCAGGTGCCGGCGGTGACCCAGCGGACCAGCGACAGCCGGCTGCGGCAGGTCTTCACCAACGCGTACGGCGGCCTGCCGCGGGCCTTCTGGGTGCAGTGGGTGGGCGTGCTGGTCAACCGGCTCGGCACCTTCGTGGAGCCGTTCCTCGCGCTTTACCTGACGACCGCGCGTGGCCTCAGCATCGGCCAGACCGGCCTGATCCTGGCCATCCACGGCGCGGGCTGCCTGGTCGGCCCGGTGCTGGGAGGTTTCCTCGCGGACCGGCTCAGCCGGCGGGTCGCGCTGGCCGGCTCGATGGTCGCCGCCGCACTCGCGATGGTCGGGCTCGGTCTCGCGACGACTCCGGTCGCGATCACCGCCGCCGGTTTCGTGGTGGGCCTGACCGCCGACCTCTACCGACCGGCATCCGGCGCGATGGTGGCGGACCTGGTGCCGCTGGCGCACCGATCTCGCGCGTACGGCCTGCTGTTCTGGGCGATCAACCTCGGCTTCGCGATCGCCGCGGTGGGCGGCGGTTGGCTGGCCGAGCGCGGCTATGGCCTGCTCTTCGGGCTGGACGCGGCCACCTGCCTGGTCTTCGGCCTGCTGATCTTCTTCCTGGTCCGCACCCCGGAGCAGCCTCGAGCGCGGACCGACGAGCCGGCGGTGGGCTACCGCAGCGCCCTACGCGACCCGCTGGTGGTGGCCCTGATCGCGCTGACCGTCCTTTACTCGACGATCTACACGCAGGCGTACGTCACGCTGCCGCTGAGCATGCACATGCACGGCTTGTCGGCGGCCCAGTTCGGCGCCGCGATCGCCCTGAACGGCGTGGTCATCGTGTTGATCCAGCCGTTCGCGGCGGTCTGGTTCCAGCGGTTCCAGCCGCTGCACGTGCTGGCAGTCTCCGGGCTGGTGGTCGGGATCGGCTTCGGGCTGACCGCGTTCGCGCAGTCGCAGTGGGCGTACGCCGGCACCGTGGTGGTCTGGACGCTCGGCGAGATCGGGATGGCCGGCTATGCCCAGTCGCTGGTCTCCGAGCTGGCCCCACCGGCCGCCCGCGGCCGCTACCAGGCGCTGTTCACCCTCGGCTTCAGCTCGTCGATGATCCTCGCGCCGGTCGCCGGCACCACCCTGCTCGCCACCGTCGGCCCAGCTGGCCCATGGATCGGTTGCGTGGTTGGTGGGGTGGTGCTCTTCGTCGGTCATCTGATGCTCTCCGGACCGGTCAACCGTCGGCGGGAAGCCGCGAACAGCCGGACTGTGACCACCACCGCGTGATGGCACTCATAGTCATGACGGAAACACACGACGCCCGCCAAACGATTTAACTAGTGAAGACATCGAATTTGAGGAGAGTTCACCACATGCGTCGCCAGCTGATCCGGGCCGCCGCCGTCACTCGGAGCATCGGCCGCCGGTTCGACCACTGGACCCTGCACCACTACAACCCGCAGCCCCCGCTGCGGGTCTCCCTCTGGAACCGCGACTAGTCGTTCGAATCCGCACTGAGTGGTCGAAGCCACGCCCACAGCAGGAAAAGTCCGGCCAATACGAGCATCGAGATCCCGAGCCAGAGATTGATGCGGATGCCCTGCGCCTTGCTCAGCGCGGCTGAGCCGTCCAGGGCACCCACAATCACCAGAATCACGCCGTAGACGGTGAACAGCGCGCCGATCAAATAGCGCAGGTCGAAAAGCCTGTGAGGCTTGGCCTGCTGCTCGTCCTTCTCCGCCATCAGAACCACTCCCCTACAAGAAGAACAGAGTTAGGGCGATCGTCAACCCGAGTGCGGAGAAGCCCAGCAGCCGGGGCGACTCCCACCATTTGGGGGTTCGCTCGGCAGCCGCAGCAGCATCCGCCTCGGCGTCCGGAAGTCCCCAGACGAGCCCGCGCAACTCGGCGTCGGGCTTGGACTTGGTCACCATCGTCACCGCCACCGTGACCACCGCGTCGACCACGAAAGCGGCGATCGCGCCGTAGAAGTTCTGCGACTGGGTCGACTCGATCACGATCAGCGGTTTCCCACCGAAAAACCCGGTGAGGCAGAAATGCGCGACCGCGGCTCCGGCCGTACCGCTGACCAGGCCCCAAAAACCGGCCCATGGCGTCGTACGCTTCCAGAACAGCGCGATCAGGAACGTGGCGAACAGCGGCGCGTTGAAGAACGAGAACAACAACTGGATGTAGTTCATGATGTTGTTGAAACCAGCGGCGATAAAGGCCGTACCGACGCCGATCACCACCCCGGCCACGGTGGCCAGCCGGCCGATATTCAGGTAGTAGCGGTCCGGCCGGTCCTTGGCGAAGTAACGCTGCCACAGGTCGTACGTGAAAACTGTGTTGAACGAGCTGACATTCGCCGCCATGCCGGCCATGAAAGAGGCCATCAGGCCGGTCAACGCGATGCCGAGCACCCCGTTGGGCAGCAGTTTTCCCATCAGCGAAGGAATGACGTAGTTGTAGTCGGCACCGGCCTTCTGCAGGCTCGGCACCAGGACCAGCGCCAGCAGGCCAGGGATGATCGTCAGTGCCGGAATGAAGATCTTCGGGAAGGCACCGATCAGCGGCGTACGCTGTGCGGCGGACAGGTTCTTGGCCGACAGGGCCCGCTGCACCTCGGAGAAGTTCGTGGTCCAGTAACCAAAAGACAGCACGAACCCGAGACCGAAGACAATACCGATCCAGTCGCCGAGCGGATTGGTCGGATGCCCGACCGCGGTGCCGGCCCACTGGGTGAAGGCGGCGCCGCCGAGGGTGGTGCCGTGGGTGACCTTGTCGACCAACCCGTTCCACCCGCCGACCGCGACCAGGCCGACGATCACGATCGGAATCAGCCCGGCGATGATCACGAAGAACTGCAGGACCTCGGTGTAGATCGCGCCGGACAGACCACCGAGGGTGATGTACGCCAGCACGAAAGCCGCCGACACCAGGATCGCGATCCACAACGGCCAGCCAAGCAGGCTCTGGATGACGATGCCCAACGCATAGAGGTTGACGCCGGCGGTCAGCAGCATGCCGACCGCGAACGACAGCGCGTTGAAGAAGTGCGTCGGCCGGTTGAACCTGCGGAGCAGGAACTCCGGCACGGTGTGCACCCGGCTCTTGTAATAGAACGGCATCATGACCAGGCCCAGAAACACCATCGCCGGGACCGCGCCGATCCAGTAGAAATGCACCGTCGCCACGCCGTACTGAGCGCCGTTGGCCGCCATCCCAAGGATCTCGGTGGCACCCAGGTTCGCCGAGATGAACGCCAAACCCGTCACCCACGCCGGCAGCGACCGGCCGGACAGGAAGAAATCCTCGCTGGTGGTGATCGCCCGCCGGGCCAACAGCCCGATCGCGAGCACCACCAGGAAGTAGATCGCGAGGATTCCGTAGTCAAGACCGTTGACGCTGAGGCGGTCCACCGCCAGGCCGGTCACCGAGTCATCACCGTGTCACCAATGTGGCCCATGCCCCACCCCATTCCAGAGGGAACTTACGGACTTCAACCTTGGCAACCCTAATGCCCGTTAGCGGTTGGTACGACCTGATGCGTCGGTACTTATGCGAGGCTTACGCGAGCCCTTACGCAAGCAGAGTGGTGTCGTACCGGCCCAGCACGAACCGCTCGTTCTCCAGCAGCCGGGCGAAGAACGGGCCGGTGTGCCGCGGCCCGGTCAGCCGGAAGCCGCCGATCGCGGCCCGCGCCCGTACGATCGCGCTGGCCCGGTCGGCGCCGAGCGCGGAAATCGTGCCGATGGTTGTGTCGTCCGCGCTGATCACGCTGCCCGGCGCATAGCCGGCGTCCACCCGCACGCCGTCACCGCGAGGTGCCGTCCAGTCCGCGATCGGCCCCGGCTCTGGCGAGAACCGGCGCGGGTCCTCAGCTAGTACGCGCATGCCAATCGCGTGCCCAAGCGGCGCGAGGCCGCCCAGATCGAAGCCGGGCAGGTGGCCGGCGGCGACCCGCAGCTGCGCCTCCACCAGGTCAATGCCGAACACCTGCTCGGTGACCGGATGGAAGCCCGTCAGGTGCGGAGTGAGCTCGCACAGGAAGAACTCGTCGCCGGTCAGCAGGAACTCAGCCGTACCCACCCCCCGGAAGCCGACTGCCTCGGCGGCCCAGAGGCCAGCCGCAGTGATCTCTTCCCGTACGACCGGACGCAGCCCGGGCGCCGGACTCTCCGCGAACACGGGCGAGAACCGCCGCTGCACCGAGCAGTCGCGTTCGCCGAGTGCGACCACCGCGCCGTCGGCGAGGCCCAACACCTGCACCTCGATGCTGCGGACCCGCGGGTAGTGCCGCTGCACCAGGATCCGCTCGTCGCCGGCCGGCAGATGGGCACGCACCCGTTCGTACGCGCGCACCAGGTCCGCGGGCTTCTCGCTGACCGCGATCCCGACCCCGTTGCGTCCGGCGACCGCCTTCAGGATCACCGGATAACCGATCTGCTCGGCACCGGCGGCGGCATCCTCCACAGTGGACACCGGACCGACACTTTCCGGTGTCGGCACGCCAACATCGCGTACGAGCTGACTCAGCCGCACCTTGTCGCGGGTACAGGCGAGGGTGCCCGGCGACGGTCCGATCCAGATGTGGCCGGCCGCGATCACCGCCGCGGCCGCGTCCGGGTCGCCGGCCAGCGCCGAGCCACCAGGGTGAACAGCGTCGACGTCGTGGCGCCTGGCGATCTCCAGAATCTGCGCGATTTCGCTGTACGCGCTGGGTTTCTCGCCCTTGAGTTGCTCGGCGTGATGGGCCTCGGAGACGAACGGCCGGCCGCGGTCGGCACCGATGTGCACCGCGAAGGTGCGGATGCCCAGGCGCCGCGCGGTCCTGATGACCCGGCTGGCGAGGGCTCCGCGATCAGCGATCAGTACCGACCCGTACATGTGTGGTCAGCCTAGCCGTTAACCATGTAAAGCCCGGTGAACCATGTCGCGCAACACCGTGGCGACCTGGTCGCGCTGCAAATGTGAGCGCAGGAACGGTGTGGAGTTCATCAACCCGAACGCGGCCTGCGCTCGTACCCGAGCGGACTCCACGTCGAGCCCCGGGTTCAGCCGGATGAGCACGTCCACCCACTGCTCGACATATTCGCGCTGGGATTTGCGGACGATCCGGCGGGAGTCGTCCGGCAGTCGGTCCAGCTCACCGAAATGCAGCCGGATCACCGCCGGCCGGTCCAGCGCGAAGTTCACGTGGAACTCCACCAACGCGGCCAGTTGTTCGGCGGCGTCCTGATGGGCGGCCAGCCGGGCCCGGCCACCGTCCCGGAGCCCCTCGCTGACGGGAATGAGCGCGGCCGAGAGCATCGCCTCTTTACCCGCGAAGTGGTGGTAGAGCGCCGGCCCGGTGACACCTGCCGCGCTGCCGATATCGTCCATCCCGACGCCGTGATAGCCGCGGGTCGCGAACAGCTCGAGGGCGATCTCCAGGATCTGCTCTTTGCGGCTGGGTTTGCGTTGCCCGACCCGCACGGCCGCGTCGTCGGCTTTGTCGGCTGGCATGCGGACACCCTAACCGGACGGACAGCCAGTGCACGGCGACGTTGGTCACCGCCGGTACATTGGCCAGATGGCGATAAGACCCTGGCACGTCCTGTTGGTCGGCGGCGGCGGCCTCTGCTGCCTGCTGGTCATCGCGACGGTCGTGACAGTGGTGCTCGTGCTCAACAAGAAAAAGAACAACAACAACCCACCGGGAAACTGAGTGAAATGAGCGCTTCCTTGTTGCGTCTTCTGATCTACGGCGGATCGGTGCTCTGTTGCCTGGTGATCGTGGCAGCGATCGCCGGCGGCGTCTTTCTGCTCGTACGAAGGAAATAGTCAGCTTTCTCGGACCAGCTGGCGGAGTTTCTTGCGGTCCAGCTTGCCGACGCTGGTCAGCGGCACCTGGTCCACGATGTGGACTTGGCGCGGATACTTGCTGGCCGCCATCCGCTCCCGAGTGTGCTGGATCAGTTCCTCCTCGGTCGCGGTCGCGTCCGCGCGAAGGCTGACGAAGGCCACCACTTCCTCGCCGAGGCGCTCGTCCGGCCGGCCCACCGCCGCGGCCATCGCCACCGCCGGGTGGGTGACCAGCACGTCCTCGATGTCCCGCGGGTAGACGTTGAAGCCGCCCCGGATGATCAGGTCCTTCTTGCGGTCCACGATGTAGACATAGCCGTCGCTGTCCAGGTGGCCGATATCGCCGGTGTGCAGCCAGCCGTCCACGATCGCGGTCGCGGTGGCCTCCGGCGAGAGCCAGTAGCCGGTCATAATGCCGGGTGACCGCGCGCAGATCTCGCCGTCCTGCCCGACCGGCAGCTCCTTGCCTTCATCGTCCCGAATCGACACCTGGCAACCGGGCACCGGCAGCCCGACACTGCCGGGCTTGCGGCGGCCGTACGGGTTGGTGGAGATGATCGACGCCGACTCGGTGCAGCCGTACCCCTCCTGGACCTGCACCGACGGCACCCGCGCCTCGAACTGCTCGCGTACGGCCGCTGGCAGTGGCGCGGCGCCGGACGACACGGTCATCAGCGCGCTGAGGTCAGCGCTTTCCAGTGGCTGCGCCAGCAACATCTGGATCATGGACGGCACCAGCGCGGACCGATGCACCCGCTGGGTGCTCGCGAGGTCCAGCCAGCCAGCCGGGTCGAACCAGCGCATCAGCACCAGCTGGGACGGCTCGGTGGTGTGCATCCCGATGCAGGTCACCAGCAGTCCGTACGCGTGCGCCAACGGCAGCGGTACGAGTGTGCTGGTCGCGCCTTCGACGTCGGAGCTCTCATGGCCGGCCGAACCACACCAGAACAGGTTGCTGTGGGTAAGCGGCACGCCCTTGGACCGGCCGGTGGTGCCGCCGGTGAACAACAGCGCGGCCAGCTCGTCGTCGGCGCGGTCGACGATGTCGCCGGGCTCGCTGGCCTCCAGCTCCGCGTACGACACCACCGGCAGGCCACTGGGCTCGGCCGGTGGCAAGTCACCGACCACCGTGACGAACCGGACACAGGAGCCGGGCCGGACGGCCGCGGTCACCTTCGGCAGGAACTCCGGCGTGGTGATCACCGCGACGGCCTGCGAACTCTCCAGCGCGTATGCCAGCTCGTCCACGCTGACCAGGAAGATCAGTGGCGTGATGACCGCACCGGCACGCAACAGCGCCGAATAGCTGATCATCACCTCCGGGCAGTTCGCCATCAGGATGACCACCCGGTCGCCAGCCGACACCCCGCGGCCCTTCAGGCCGGCGGCCACTCGCGCGGCACGGTCCGCCATCGAGGCCTTCGTGTGCCAGCTGCCCTCGAAGAGCAGCGCGTCGTGATCACCCACCGCCTCAAGCTGCCGTTCGGCCTGCCGAGCCAGGTTGTGTCCTGCCATGCCGCCCTCACCCCTGTCTGGTCGTGACCCGCGCTCACCCTTTACAAAACATACCGACTTGTCAATGATGTGAGCCAGGTCATTCGTACAGGAGGATCCATGAGCGACCCTGCGGTACACCGGCAAGGCTTCCACGCCATCGCCCGCGGCGGGCTGAATTGGGACTCATTCCCGATGAGACTTTTCGTCAAGGGCAATGCGAAGTTCTGGAATCCGGCGGATATCGACTTCAGTCGGGAAAGAGCCGATTTCGACGGCCTCGACGAAATCCAACAGGCCAGCACGCTCAGCCTCGCCACCCTCTTCATCGCCGGCGAGGAGGCGGTGACCGAGGACATCCAGCCGTTCATGAAGGCGATGTCCGCGGAAGGCCGGCTGGCCGACGAGATGTATCTGACCCAGTTCTGCTTCGAAGAGGCCAAGCACACTGAGGTCTTTCGGCGCTGGCTGGACTCGGTCGGCGCGATGGACGACCTGCACACGTGGGTCGCCGACAACCCCGGCTACCGCAAGCTCTTCTACGAGGAGCTTCCGGAATGCCTACACGCACTGGACAGCGATCCCAGCCCACGCAACCAGGTCCGGGCCAGCGTCACGTACAACCACGTGATCGAGGGTTCGCTGGCGCTGACCGGCTACTGGCAGTGGAACCGGGTGTGTACGCAGTTCGGCATCTTCCCGGCCATGCGGGAGCTGATCAAGCGGATCGGCGACGACGAGCGCCGGCACATGGCCTGGGGCACCTTCACCTGCCGCCGCCACGTGGCCGCCGACGACAAGATGTGGGATGTCATCGGCGAGCGGTTCGCCGAACTGGTGCCGTACGCGATGCAGCTCATTCAGGCCGGCAACGACCGGTTCGAGGAGTCGCCGTTCGGGCTGGAGACCGACCAAATCATGAAGTATGCCGCCGACCGGGTGCAACGCCGGCTCGGCGCCATTGAGTCGGCGCGCGGCGCCCCACTCCAGCAAATTGACCTGGACGCGAGCCCGGAGGCGCTGGAGGACAAGTTCGGCGAGGAGGACGCCGCCGAGATCGCCGAGTTGGAGAGCGCGCGCTAACGAGGGCGCGGCTGCCTTGCTCTAGAACGGACAACCGTGGCCCAGGACGGCTGGTCGCGTTTTTTGTCAGTCGTCGCGGACACCATGACTGCACTGTCGAACGACGGTGAACTTAGGGAGGTCATGGTGCACATCAACTACTCCGACGAGTGTCAGATCGGCGACCTGACGTATGCGGTGCAGGCCGACAGCGACGAGGACGGGCTGGTCCGGCTGCGGCTGTGTGGCATTGACAGCGAAGGGGTGCTGACCGCCGAGGGCACCATGCTGGTGCCCACCTCGGCCCTCGTCGACGCCGGAAACGTCATCCGGCACACCCTGACCGGGCTCGGCCAGCTCGGGCCGGTCCGCCCGCGCGGCCGACTCAACCCGAGCGGTCCGACCAACAGCTACCAGCCGTGGACAAAAGACCAGGATGAGCAGCTGCTGGCGGCCTGGCTGGTCGAGCCGGAGACGGCGGCCGCGACCACTGTCATCGGAGTGCAGGCGCGGATGCATGGACGCAGTCGCAACAGCATCCGAGCCCGGCTGGCCCGGGTCGGCTGCGACCCGGACGTGCCCGGCCGGATGCTCGGCGGTGAACTCCCCGACGAACCGGGTGCCCCCGCTGTCCTTGACCTCGAGGATCTGGAGCTCGGCGGCTTGGCGTTCACGAGCACCAAGCCCGAGGACATGAACCCCAGGGGCACGGCGCAGGACAACGGGTGAGTCAGCCAGAGCGGGGCGCCCGCTGCGCGCCCCGCTCTCGGTCGCGGTCGCCTGTGTGAGCGACGGCTCACTGCCCGGGCTTTTCGTACGCGCCTGCCGTGGTGGAGATGAGGGGACTTGAACCCCTAACCCCTGCCTTGCAAAGGCAGTGCTCTGCCAATTGAGCTACATCCCCGGATCCCCCGAGTGACCGGTCAAAGCCAGCAAGGCGACCAGCGCAAAGATCGC
This sequence comes from Fodinicola feengrottensis, assembly GCF_039530045.1. Taxonomy (NCBI): domain Bacteria; kingdom Bacillati; phylum Actinomycetota; class Actinomycetes; order Mycobacteriales; genus Fodinicola; species Fodinicola feengrottensis. The sequence continues at coordinate 370,397 of NZ_BAAANY010000009.1, forward strand.
GGGCCGCCATCGGGCACTTCATCTCGCATCGGCTCGCCGCACGAGCGGCGAGCCGGACCGGGACGACTAGCTGAGGTCGGTCTCCGGGGCGGTGGTGGCCTCATGCCAGAGGTCGCGCTCGTCGTTGGCGTCCTTGATCTTCTTCGCCACGAACGCGCCCAAGGCCAGCAGCGCCAGGATGATCAGAACCTTCTTCACGATCTGCTCCCTTTCACGGGGACTTGCGGAGTGGGGCTAGCTGGAATCGAACCAGCGACCTCATCGTTATCAGCGATGCGCTCTAACCGACTGAGCTATAGCCCCGCGGGCACGAAAAACGAGATTACCCTACGGTCGAGCGCGGCCTCGAAGCAGGATCCCTCTCAGCCGCGCCTTGCCCTTGCAATCCTACAAAACCGATGTCTAGTCGCGTTCAGCCAGGGTGATCTCAATGCCACCCACTAGATCGGCGCAGACGTTGTAGATGAACGAGCCGATGGTGGCCAGCGCGGAGAACAGCACCACGTTGATGAGACCGATCACGGCCGCACCACCGATCACCAGCTGCGGGCTGATCGAAAAGCTCGCACCGGAGGTGGAGTCGCCGGCAGTGAAGGTCTTGATCGTGCTGTTCACGTCGTCGAAGACGCCCATACTCCACAGCACCACGTAGAGCGCGGTGGTGGCGACGACGAAAACGATCAACAGCACACCGGAGACCGCCAGCGAGAACTTCAGCACCGACCACGGGTCAATCCGGCGCAACTGCAGCCGGGCTCGCCGCGGGCCACGCGCGGCCGCGGCCTGCATGGTGCTCTTCGCACTGCGGACCGCCCGGCCCAGTGGGTTGCTGGCGCCGACCGACGCGGTGCCGGTGGCGCCGGCTGGATCCGGGCCGTAGCTGGTGCCGATTGAACTGCTCGCGCCGGCCGACGGCGGGATCCCGTACGACGGCGCGTTCGGGTCGTTGAACCCGTAGTTGCCGGCGCCGGAGCTCGGCGCGTCGGTATCGGGCCGGTCGTCGTAACCGTCGCCATAGTTCGATGACCCGTACGACGACCCCGAGGAAGAGGTGGAGTCGCCACCGAGATAGCTGCTGCCGCCGGGACGCGAGCCGTTGCCGCCGAAGGCGGACGGCACGTTGATCGTCTGGGTGGCGGTGGACGGGACCGAGGCCCGGCCGGCTTCGCTGGAGGGAGCGTTCGAGTCGCTCGACGAACTGTTGCTGGGCGAGGTGCCGTTACTGCTGGCGCCGCTGGTTGGCGTGCTCACGGCCGTGTCGTCCTTGGTCTCGTCGGTCTGCGTTCCACTCGTGCCTATCTGCGAGCCGGCTGCCTTGCCGACGGCTGCCCGCCCGACCACCGGGTGGCCGCCCCCGCTCGGGGTTCCGTCGCTCATCGTCTCACCCGTCCTGTCCGTCCGCCTCGTCGGCGCTAGCATCCGGCTCGTCGGCGTTGCGCGCCACTGCGAGCAGGGTCACTCCGTCTGGCAGATCCATAAGCTTGACACCCTTCGTCTGCCTCTTTGACGACCGTACAGGCTCGACCGGGGTTCTGATGACTCCACCAGCAGAGGTGATGGCGAAGATCTCGTCATCAATATGGACGGCCAGGGCTGCCACCAGGTTGCCGCGACGTTCGTCATATTCGAAAGTCCGGACGCCCTTACCGCCCCGGTTGTGGGTCGGATACTCCTGCACCGGTGTCCGTTTCGCGTACCCGAAGGCGGTCGCTACCAGCAGTTCCATGCCTTCGCCCACCACCTCCATGGACAGCAGCTCGTCCTCTTCGTCGAACCGCATGCCGATGACACCCGAGGTGGCGCGCCCCATCGGGCGAAGTGACTCGTCCGACGCGCGGAACCGATTCGACTGACCCTGCGCACTGGTTAGCAACAGGTCGTCCTCAGACGAGATTAAGGCGGCACTGACCAGCTCGTCGTCATCCCGAAGATTGATCGCGATGAGTCCTCCCTGCCGAGCCGAGTCGAACAGGCTGAGCTCGCTCTTCTTGATCAGGCCTCGCTTGGTGGCCAGTACCAGGTACGGCGCGACCTCGTAATCCTTGATCTGCATAACCGACGCGATCTGCTCGTCCTGCTGGAAGGCGAGCATGTTCGCCACGTGCTGGCCACGGGCGTCCCGGTTGGCCTCGGGCAGCTCGTACGCCTTGGCCCGGTAAACCCGACCCTTGTTCGTGAAGAACAGGATCCAGTGGTGCGTCGAGCCAACGAAGAAGTGGCTGACAATGTCGTCCTGCTTGAGCTTGGCGCCGAGCACGCCCTTGCCGCCGCGACGCTGGGACCGGTAGAGGTCGACCTTCGTACGCTTGGCGTAGCCGGTCTGGCTGATGGTGACGACCACGTCCTCTTCCGGGATGAGGTCCTCGATCGAGCTGTCACCGTCGAACGGGATGATCCGGGTCCGCCGGTCGTCGCCGTTCTTCTCGACGATCTCGGCGAGCTCCTCGCCGATGATCTGGCGCTGCCGCTCCTCGCTGGCCAGGATCGCCTCGAGCTCGGCGATCTCGACCATGATCTGCTCGTACTCGTCGATGATCTTCTGCCGCTCCAGGGCGGCGAGACGGCGTAGCTGCATGTCCAGGATCGCGGTGGCCTGGATCTCGTCGATCTCCAGCAGCTGCATCAGGCCGCCGCGCGCGTCGTCGACGGTGGCGGACGCCCGGATCAGGGCGATCACCTCGTCCAACGCGTCCAGGGCCTTCAGGTAGCCGCGCAAGATGTGCGCGCGCTCTTCCTTCTTACGCAGCCGATAGCGAGTCCGCCGGACGATGACCTCGACCTGATGGGTGATCCACAGCCGGACCAGCTCGTCGAGCCGGAGCGTACGCGGCACCCCGTCCACGATCGCCAGGTTGTTGACGCCGAAGCTGTACTGCAACTGGGTGTGCTTGTAGAGGTTGTTCAGCACCACCTTGGCGACCGCGTCCCGCTTGAGCGTGATCACGATCCGCATGCCGATCCGGTCGCTGGACTCGTTCGCGATGTCCGCGATGCCGGTCAGCCGAGCGTCCTTGACCAGGCTGGCGATGTTCTCGATCAGGTTGTCGATGTTGACCTGATAGGGCAGCTCGGTGACCACCAGGATCTGCCTGCCGCGGCTGTCTTCCTCGGCCTCGATCACGGCGCGCATCCGGATCGAGCCGCGACCGGTCCGGAACGCGTCCGCGATGCCATTGGTGCCCACGATCAGGCCGGAGGTCGGGAAGTCCGGGCCCTTGATCCGCAGCATCAGCTGTGCGAGGGTCTCCTCGCTGTCCGCCTGCGGGTTCTGCAGCGCCCACTGGCAGCCGTCCGCGACCTCCCGCAGGTTGTGCGGCGGCATGTTGGTGGCCATGCCGACCGCGATCCCGGACGAACCGTTGACCAGCAGGTTCGGGAACCGAGCCGGCAGGATCGCCGGCTCCTGCGAGCGGCCATCGTAGTTCGGCCCGAAGTCGACGGTGTCCTCGTCGATCTCCCGCAGCAGCTCCATTGCGAGCGGGTCCATCCGGCACTCGGTGTACCGCATGGCGGCCGGCGGGTCGTTACCCTGCGAACCGAAGTTGCCCTGGCCGTCGATCAGTGGGTAGCGCAACGACCACGGCTGGGCCATCCGTACGAGCGCGTCGTAGATCGCCGTGTCACCATGCGGGTGATACTGGCCCATCACGTCGCCGACCACTCGTGAACACTTCGAGTAGCCGCGGTCCGGCCGGTAGCCGCCGTCGTACATCGCGTACAGGATCTTGCGATGCACCGGCTTGAGCCCGTCTCGCACATCCGGCAACGCCCGGCCGACGATGACCGACATCGCGTAGTCGATGTAGCTGCGCTGCATCTCCTGCTGGATGTCGACCAGCTCGATCCGGTCGCCCGCTGGGCTGTCCGGCGGCGTGGTCGGGGTTTCGGTCATCGGGCGGCCTTCCTGATCTGCACGCGGTGCGGCTGCGCTATCTGCGTACGGAGAGTGAGGGCGGTCGCCACAGTCAGCTCACAACTGCTGATCATGCTGCGAAAGACCGCCTTCCACTGTGGGTAATCCTGTGGAAACTGTGGATAATCTCGTTAAGACTCGTGATCAAAGCCACAAAATAACTAAACATCCAGAAAGCGGACATCTCTCGCATTCCGGGTAATGAAGAGACGACGAGACTCCACGTCCTCGCCCATCAGTACGCTGAACAACTCGTCAGCGGTGGCCGCGTCGTCCAACGTGACCTGCATCAGCAGCCGGTGCGCCGGGTCCATGGTGGTTTCCCACAGCTCCTTGGCGTTCATCTCGCCGAGACCTTTGTACCGCTGCACGCCGTCGTCCTTGGTGATCTTGCGACCCGCCTCGATGCCAGCGGCCATCATCGCGTCGCGCTCGCGGTCGGAGTAGACGTACTGCGGCTCGCTGCGCTGCCACTTGATCTTGTAGAGCGGCGGGCAGGCCAGAAACACGTTGCCCTCCTCGACCAGCGGCCGCATGAACCGGAACAGCAGGGTCAGCAGCAGCGTACGAATGTGCTGGCCGTCCACATCAGCGTCGGCCATCAGCACGATCTTGTGATAGCGCAGCTTGGAGAGGTCGAAGTCCTCGTGGATGCCGGTGCCCAGCGCGGTGATCAGCGACTGGACCTCGGTGTTCTTCAGAACCCGATCGATCCGTGCCTTCTCGACGTTGATGATCTTGCCGCGAATCGGCAGGATCGCCTGGAACATCGAGTCCCGGCCGGACTTGGCCGAACCGCCGGCGGAGTCACCCTCGACGATGTAGAGCTCGCTGCGGCTCGGGTCGGTGGACCGGCAGTCCGCCAGTTTTCCGGGCAGCCCACCAATTTCCAGCGCGCCCTTGCGGCGTACCAACTCGCGGGCCTTACGCGCGGCGATCCGGGCCTGCGCGGAGGACACCGACTTGGTGATGATGGTCTTGGCCTCGCCGGGATTGCGCTCCAGCCAGTCGGCCAGCCACTCGTTGGTGGTTTTCTGGACGAACGACTTCACCTCGGTGTTGCCGAGTTTTGTCTTGGTCTGGCCCTCGAACTGCGGCTCGGCGATCTTCACCGACACGATGGCGGCGAGGCCCTCGCGAATGTCGTCACCGGTGAGGTTGTCGTCTTTTTCCTTGAGGAGCTTCTTGTCTCGCGCATACCGGTTGATGACACCGGTGAGCGCGGCTCGGAAGCCCTCCTCGTGGGTGCCACCTTCCTGGGTGTTGATCGTGTTCGCGAAGGTGTGGAGGGACTCCGAATAGCCCTCGTTCCACTGCATCGCGACCTCGAGCTCCATCGCTTCGCCCTTGCCGCCGAAGGCGATCACGGACTGGTGGATGGCGCTCTTCGTACGGTTCAGGAAGCGGACGTAATCCTCGATGCCACCGGGGTAGTGGTATTCGACCGCGTTCGGCTCGTTCTTCTCGTTGTAGTGCTCGGGCCGCTCGTCCCGGAGCAGCATCGTGAGGCCACGGTTGAGAAAAGCCATTTCCTGCAGTCGGCGGGAAATCGTCTCGAAGCTGTATTCGACGGTCTCGAAAATCGAGGCGTCGGCCCAGAACGTGATCGTGGTGCCGTGCTCCTCAGTAGCCTCACCGCGGGCGATCGGGGCGGCTGGCTTCTGGTCCACGTACGGTTGGAACCAGCCGTAGCCGTCCTGCTTGACGAACACCTCGAGCCGCACGGACAGCGCGTTGACCACCGACACACCGACGCCGTGCAGACCACCTGAGACCGCATATGCCTTGCCGTCGAACTTGCCGCCGGCGTGCAACATGGTCAGCGCCATCTCCACGCCAGTCTTCTTGTGGACCGGATGGACGTCGACCGGGATGCCACGGCCGTTGTCGACTACCTTGACGCCACCATCGGCCAGCAGCACAACCTCAACGCGGTCGCAGTAGCCGGCCATGGCTTCGTCCACAGAGTTGTCCACAACCTCCTGCACCATGTGGTGCAGGCCGCGCTCACCAGTGGACCCGATGTACATGCCTGGACGTTTGCGGACTGCCTCGAGACCCTCGAGGACGGTGATGGAGTTTACGCCGTAGTCGTCGTTCTGCTTGTCGGCCACTGCAGACGTGCTCCTTCTATGGCGGCGCGGGATGCGCGATGCGGCGCGGCGGTAGAGTTAGTGCAGGTCCTCAACCCGTACGAACATCCAGACGGCATCCAGACGACACAGCCGCCGCCCGCAGCGAGTGCGCTGCGACGGTCGCCGAGCCGCCGGTCGCCGGCCCGCCGCCCTCATAGTGAGCGTGGCTGCGGCCGAATGAGGCACTCTTACGCCGATGTACTTCGTCTATCCTACCGCTCCGCCGGAGGATGACAGCGCATTGCCACCCCCTAATGTCCTCACAGCCGGCCGGAGCCCCCATCCGCGCATCCCCCCACGCGCCTTATGGCGTTCAGCAGCTCTCCGGAGGCTCGTAACGGTTGGGACACGTGTGACTTATATTCCGTTCAAATGCGTACGATCGCGACTTGGTGCTCTTTTGGGCAGTGTGGCTCCTCGACCAGTCGACTGAGGTCTTCCGGATCGCTGGTCAGCACGACGACCGGCCGTGACATCACCAGCGCCGTCGCCGCCACCACGGAGTCGACCGCGCAACGATGACCGGTGAGGCCGACCAGGCCGAGCAGTTCACCGGCCGCCCGGCCCAACGAGGCCGACACCGGCACGGTGATGATCCGTGACAGGACCCGATGCAGGGCCGCGTCACGTGCGCTGCCACGTAACACCTCGGCGAGGGTTATCGCGCTCACCACCACCTGCGCGCCACGAGCGACCGCGGAGTCGTGATAGGCCCGCGCCCGCTGATCCTTGGCGGCGAGTTTGCACAGACCATCGCTGTCAAGGACGAGGGTGCCGCCGATCGTCACTCGGCGTCTGGCCATGCGAGGCGCGCCTCCTCGAGATACTCAGCCGGCACCGGGCCGTCTTCGGACTCGAACAGGTCCGACAACTCGGCCAACAGGTCAAGCTCCAACTGGCGGGCGACCGCATCGGTCACATACTGCGAGAACTCGCCCTTGCCGAGCCGCTGTTGCAAGGCCATCGTGAGCTCCTCGGGTAGCGAAACACTGACCTTCCTGGCCCGACCAAGAGAGCGCTGAGCGACCGTCTCGGTGATGTCGCCGAGGTCCGTACTGAACAGGTTGCTCAAGTCGACCTCATACGCCGTGGCGCGGTGCGACTGTCGCATCGACGCCAACCGCCTGACCATGTCGATGACATCCCGGACATCTCGGCCGGGGTTGGCCGGGACAGGGCCGCTCAGATCGCTCGGAATCGTGACCATGGGGTGATGCTACCAGGGGTAGTAACGTGAGAGGTGGTCGGCCTCTCCCCGTTCCGCGGAACAGGTCGTGAAAGGAGCCGGTGGGCGCTGAGCCAGCCTCAGCCGTACGTGTCCCGGGGACCGCGGCCACGGACCGTACGGGGGCCCTTTTTCCAGGATGGGGCGGCCGGCCCGTGAATGGAGAGTTTGCTGACCACGCCGGCGCCTACTTCGGTGGCCAGGATGGCCAGCAGTCTTGGCGCCAGCAACCGCAACTGGGTGGCCCAGGCGGTCGACTCAGCCTGCAGCGTCAGCTGGCCTTGGTGCAGGCTGACCGGGGTGCAGTGCGCGGAAATGTCCGGTCCCACCACGCGGTCCCAGCTGCCCAGCACGCGCGCCTCGGCAGCCGGCCGTTCCCAGCCGCGATCGGCCACCATCCGGCGGATCAGCCGGCCAAACGGCTGCGGGTCGCGGGGATCCGGGCCCGAGCCGGTGTATCCCGAACGCCGTCCCGATTGGCGATTTGTCGATAAAGCGCTACGTCGCTTGTTCGACATTCCTGAGGACTTACCGCGCGCCGCCTCGAGCGCGGCGCGAGCCAGTTGCGGGCCGCTGGCCGATTGCTCGGCAGGGTCCGCCGGCGGTGCGGGGAGCAGCTCGGACTGCCCGTCGTCGGGCTCTTTCTGCTGGTCAGCGGACACGACGCACCTCTCCGGCGGCCACGTCGTAGCGGGCGCCCTGCAGGTTTTCCGGTACGTCGCCGGGCACCGCGGCCGTCACCAGCACCTGTTCGGCCGGCGCGACCAAGTCGGCGAGCCGGTCCCGTCGACCGCCGTCCAATTCGGCGAAAACATCGTCGAGGATCAGCATCGGCTGGCCGCCGTCACTGCAGAGCAGATCGTACGCGGCCAGCTTCAATGCCAGCGCGTACGACCAAGACTCGCCATGACTCGCATAACCCTTGGCCGGCAACTCGCCCAGCTGCAGGACCAAGTCGTCCCGATGCGGCCCGACCAGCGTAATCCCGCGTTCCACCTCGGACTGCCGGGCTCGGGCAAGGGCCGCCAACAGCCGGGCGATCAGCAAGTCCTTCTCCGGAGTGAGGTCCTCGACCCGCTCACCTTCGTCCAGGGCCGAGCATTTGTACGTCGTGGTGGCCGGCCCCGCCCCCATGCTGACCTGGTCATATCCCTTGACGACGAAGGGCTGCAGTGCGCTGACCAGCTCGAGCCGGCCGGCCAGCAGCTCGGCGCCGTGCACGGCCAGGTGGTTGTCCCAGACGTCGAGCGTTCGCAAATCCCCGGCCGATCCGGCCCGACGAGCCATCCCAGCGGTCTTGAGCAGCGCGTTCCGCTGTTTGAGCACCCGCTCGTAGTCGGCCCGAACGCCGGCATAACGGGGAGTGCGGGCGACCAGCAGCTCGTCGAGATACCGCCGCCGTTCGGACGGGTCACCTCGTACGAGCGAGAGGTCCTCGGGTGCGAACATCACCATCCGCAGAGCGCCGAGCACCTCTCGAGGCCGCACCTGTGTGCGGTTCAGTTTTGCGCGGTTGGCCCGGCCGGGCACGATCTCCAGCTCGGCGACCAGCTCGCGGTCGTCCCGTACGATCGCGGTCCGGATCACCGCGCAAGCCGCCCCCGACCGGATCATCGGCGCGTCCGTCCCCACCCGATGGCTGCCCAGGGTCGCGACGTAGCCGATGGCCTCCATCAGGTTGGTCTTGCCCTGTCCATTCGGTCCGACAAAGACACTCGGACCAGCGTCAATCGGCACTTCCGCGGTCGGGTAACTGCGGAAGTCGACCAGGCTCAGATGCCTCACCCGCACGAGCGCCGTGTCTCCTTAGTCCGACCGGGGTCAGCTTGGTTTCACGTGCAACATCGCGGCTTAGTCAGCCTTGACCGCGTGCCCACCGAACTGGTTCCGGAGCGCGGCAACTGCCTTCATGGCCGGCGAGTCGGGCTGCCGGGAGGAGAACCGAGCGAACAGCGCGGCCGAGATGACTGGCATCGGAACCGCGTTTTCGATGCCCTGCTCGACCGTCCAACGGCCCTCGCCGGAGTCATCCGCATAGCCCTTGATTTCGGACAGGTCGTCGTCCGACTCGAGCGCGCGCACCATCAGCTCAAGCAGCCACGATCGTACGACCGTGCCGCGGGACCACGCCTTGAAAATCGCGGCCACCTTGTCGTGGGTGACCGGCGAGGCCTCGAGGAGTTCGAAGCCTTCCGCGTACGCCTGCATAAGCCCGTACTCGATGCCGTTGTGCACCATCTTCGCGTAATGACCAGCGCCCACGCCGCCGGCGTGGACGAAGCCTTCCTCACGCGGACCTTCGGGACGCAACGCGTCAAAGATCGGCATCAGCTGCTCAACGATCTGCGGCGAACCGCCGGCCATCAGACCGTAGCCGAACTCCTGTCCCCAGACACCGCCGGAAACACCGCAGTCCGCGAAGTTGATCCCCTTCGCGGCAAGCTGCGTCGCGTGTTCGGTGTCACAGGTCCACTTCGAGTTGCCGCCGTCGATGACCGTGTCACCAGCCTCAAGCAGGTCGGCCAGCTCATCGATCACGCCGTCGGTGATCGCGCCCGCGGGCACCATCACCCAGACGGCCCGCGGCGCCTCGAGCTTGCCGACCAGGTCGGCCAGGCTCTCGGTGTCCGACACCTTGGGATCCCGGTCGTAGCCGACGACTTTGTGGCCGGCGGTCCGCAGCCGCTCGGCCATGTTGCCGCCCATCCGACCCAACCCGACCATGCCCAGCTGCATACGTCTCGCTCCCCTGGCTTCCGCGCCGGCTGGTGATCCGGCGCCGATTGACGATGGTGTGCCTGTGGCTGTGCGTTTAGGTGTCTGGTCAGCCGGTGAGGCGAACCGGCATCAACACGTAGCGGTAGTCGACCTTGTCCGAACCATTCTCGTCCGCACCGGTGATCACCGCAGGTTTCTGTGGCGCCGTGAACGACATCACCGCGGTATCCGACTCGATCGCGTTCAACCCGTCCAGCAGATACTGCGGGTTGAAGGCGACGGTCATCTCGTCGCCGTCGTAACTGGCACCGGTCGTCTCGGACGCTCGAGCGTCGTCGCTGCCACCGGCCTCCGCGATCAGCTCGTCCTTGGTGAAAGACAGCCGGATCGGGGTGTTGCGCTCGGCGACCAGTGCGACTCGCTTGATCACCTCGGTCAGCATCGCGGTGGGCACGGTTGCTCGAGCCGCGAAACTGTCCGGCAGCAGCGAGCGATACTTCACGAACTCGGCGTCCAACAGCCTGGTGGTGGAGCGGCGGCCCGCACCGGCGAAGCCGATGATGCCCTCGCCGGTCTCCGGCTGGGACAGCGCCAACTGCACTTCGTGCGCACCGGCCAACGCTTTCGCGGTGTCCGACAGCGTACGGGCGGGCACCAGCGCGGTGGTCGAAACGCCGGCCGAACCGGGGTGCCACGTCAGCTCTCGCACGGCCAGCCGGTAGCGGTCGGTGGCGGCAAGGGTGACCCGATCGCTCTCGAGCTCGAGGCGTACGCCCGTCAACATCGGCAGTGTGTCGTCCCGGCCAGCCGCGATGGCGACCTGGTGGACGGCATTGGCGAAGGTCGCGCCGTCCAGCGTGCCGGCAACGGTCGGCATGTTCGGCAGGCTGGGGTAGTCCTCAACCGGCATCGTCGGCAACGTGAACCGCGCACTGCCGCAGGTGATCTCGGCTCGAGCGCCATCCACGTTCACCTGGACGGGATGTGCCGGCAACGCACGGGTGATCTCGGCCAGCAACCGGCCGGACACCAGCACTTTGCCGGACTCCTCACCTTGCATGTCGATGCCGACCTGAGTGGACACCTCGTAGTCGAAGCCGGACACCAGCAACCTGTCCGCTTCGGAGGTCATCAGCACCCCGGCCAGGACGGGAACGGGCGGTCGGGCCGGCAGGCTCTTGGCTGTCCAAGCGACCGCGTCCGCGAGCGCCTCGCGCTCAACCCGGAATTTCATCGAGGCCCTCCTGCAGAAGCTGTTCGGTTCGTCAGTGTGCACGGCGGCGAAAACCTGTGATTCACCGGGACTGGTTCTCGGTGCGTTTTTGGGGTGCTCAGCCCAATTCTCGGCCGTTGTCCCCAGATCGGGCCGCACTGAAGGCTGTTGATGATTCCTCGATAGATAGATTTCGTCGACGTCTTCGCACCTGTGGAAACCGGGGACAACGGACGTACGGGCTGGTCAAATGCGAAGCGACCATGTGGACATCCGGTGGGGACAGCGGCCGAATCGGTGTGCGACCTGTCGACATCCGACACCTGTTCAGCTGTTGTCCACGTCCATCCACCGTCGTCCACAGTGTTATCCCCAGGCTGTGTACTCAGCTTGTGGACAGTCATCGTCGCCGCGTTCACTGCTGGGCTCGCTGTTTGATTCGGTTGGTCAGCTCGGCGATCTGGTTGTAGAGAGCACGGCGTTCGGCCATCTGCTGGCGGATCTTGCGATCGGCGTGCATGACGGTCGTGTGGTCCCGGTTTCCGAACGACTGGCCGATCTTGGGCAGCGACAGCTCGGTCAGCTCGCGGCACAGGTACATCGCGACCTGGCGGGCGTTCACCAGTACTCGACTGCGGGACTGGCCGCACAGGTCGTCCATCGTGACGCCGAAGTACTCGGCACTCGCGGCCATGATCTGGGTCGCGGTGATCTCCGGACCGCCGTCGGCCGGGATCAGGTCGCGGAGCACCACCTCGGCGAGGCCGGTGTCGACCTCCTGGCGGTTCAGGCTGGCGAAGGCGGTGATCCGGATCAGCGCGCCCTCGAGTTCGCGGATGTTGCTGGCGATCTTGCTGGCGATGAACTCCAGAACCTCCGGCGGCGCTTCCAGTCTTTCCTGAGCGGCTTTCTTACGCAGGATCGCGATGCGCGTCTCGAGGTCGGGCGGCTGGATGTCGGTCAGGAGGCCCCACTCGAAACGCGTACGCAGCCGTTCCTCCAACGTCGCCAGCTGTTTGGGCGAGCGATCGGAGGAGATGACGATCTGCTTGTTCGCGTTGTGCAGCGTGTTGAAGGTGTGGAAGAACTCCTCCTGGGTTCGTTCCGCACGTTCCAGGAACTGGATGTCGTCGACCAGCAGGATGTCCACGTCGCGGTAGCGGCGCTGGAAGATCTGCGCCTTGTCGTCGCGCAGCGAGTTGATGAAGTCGTTCGTGAACTCCTCGGTGGAGACGTACCGTACCGACTTCGCGTGGCCGAGCCGTTGGGCGTAATGCCCGATCGCGTGCAGCAGGTGCGTCTTGCCCAGTCCCGACCCGCCGTAGATGAACAGCGGGTTGTACGCCTTCGCGGGCGCTTCGGCGACCGCCACCGCGGCCGCGTGCGCGAACCGGTTGCTGGACCCGATCACGAACGAGTCGAAGATGTACTTCGGGTTCAGCCGAGCCGGTTCGACCGGTTGCGGGCGGTGATGCGAACCAAGTCCGGACGAATGCGAAGAACGTCCGGTGGCCGCGCCGGTCGGCTGGCTGTCCATCCCCGGCCGGTGCGGCTGGCTCATCGCGCCACTGGTGCCCTCGGGTCCCCGGGACAGTCCGGAAACTCCGCGTATCCCGCTCATCGGAGACTCGCCGGCGAGGGAATCGGCCGGGGCGTCGTGTTGGTACGTGTACGCGTCAGGTTGAGAGTCGACCGCCTCGGCCATCGCGTCAGGCGGAGCCGGCGAGGTCGGTGCGTCGTCCGGCAACACCGTCACCGCCACCCCGACCGGCCGGCCGATTCGTTCGGACAGCGCTTTGGCGATCAGCGGCAGCAGCCGTTGTTCGATCATGTCCTTGGCGAACTGGTTGGGCGCGGCCACCAGCGCGGTGTCCTGAACGAGCGCGAGCGGCCGGGTCAGCCGGAGCCACGCTCGTTGCTGCGCACCCAGCGACTCGCCACCGAGTCCCGCAGTGGCTTCCCCCCAGATGACGTCCAGGTTCGGCTTGTCGTCATCAGCCACCCGCGTTCCCCTCCCCAAAACTCAGTGAACCCGCCGTACCACGGACACGCGGTACGGAGATCGCGTCGAAACGGGTGTACCGGCCCGGTTGTCCACACAGATGTCCACACCCTGTGTACGTACCGCGTGACTGCCGCCCAGCCGATCGTCGCGGGCGCTGCGTCATCACGTCCCCATCGCCCCCTTTGATGGTCCGATGCCGCGCCGGCGACCAACAATTCGCAGGTCAACCGCTGGTGATGATCATTCCCCAAGCGCGCGGATCGCGCGCCCGCAGCCGCAGTTCGCGGCTACCACTGAGGACGAGCACGCTAACAGCGTGCGGCCGGACCGAACAAGGCGTTGTCCACAGGCTTGGGGATATCTTCGCGGACAGCTGGGGACAACCGCTCACCGAGGGGTGTGTTTGACCGTCCCGGGATCACTTACGTATCCTCGGTAGGACTATGGCCGTGTGCCGGCCACTTGTCGTGCCTCGAGAACGATCCAGCGAGGCCGACGGACATCCGGCAAGCGGAGCGATCGGCGGTAAAGACCGGTAGGAAACGGTCAACCGCGGTCGCGCCGGACGTCACCGACCCTGTGCATTCGCAGCACCAGCCGTAAATGGAGATCTCGACGTGAGCAAGCGCACCTTCCAGCCGCACAACCGCCGCCGCGCCCGCACCCACGGCTTTCGGCTGCGGATGAGCACCCGCGCCGGCCGCGCCATCCTGGCCGCCCGCCGGTTCAAGGGCCGGCAGAAGCTCTCGGCCTGACGGACCGCCTGTGCTGCCGGCCGCGTCGCGTCTGCGTAGTCGCGATGACTTCACCAGGGTTGTGAAGACTGGCCAACGAACCGGCCGGTCGACTCTGGTGGTGCACCTGGCCGTACGTCCCACCACCGCCTCGCCCGTGCAGGACCGACGGGCGGGCTTTGTGGTTTCCAAGGCGGTCGGCAATTCCGTGGTACGGCACCGCGTCCAGCGTCAGTTGCGTCACCTCGTACGCGACCGCCTGGACGTGCTGCCCGCAGGTTCCGACCTGGTGGTGCGAGCGCTGCCGGCGTCCCGGGACTGTCCGTCGGCCCGGATGGGCGAGGACCTGGACTCGGCCCTGCGTACGTTGATGAAGCGTCAGGGTGGCGGATCCAGATGAACGCCCCAGCCCGGCCCACTGACTCACGCAAGTGCGTCCACCAGCGCGATCCTGAGATTTCGCTGGGCCGGGACTGGCTGGTTCGGCTGCTCATCATTCCGGTGCTGGCGTACCGTCGGTGGATAAGTCCTGCGTTGCCACCGCGGTGCCGGTTCTATCCGACTTGCAGCGCGTACGCCGTCGAGGCGTTGCGCGTCCACGGCGCGTTGCGCGGGCTGGGGCTCTCCGCCTGGCGACTCGCTCGCTGCCACCCGTTCCATCCCGGCGGTTACGACCCCGTGCCTGACAAAGCGTCACCCGAGCCGCGCCGTATGACAACCGATTCTGGAGCTACCCGGTGAGTTTCAACCTGAACTGGATCTACATCGCGATCTCGTGGGTCCTGCTCAAATGGCACAGTCTCTGGGGCGCGCTGCTCGGCGCGGACAACGGCATCGCGTGGGTGCTCTCGATTGTCTTCCTGGTGATCACCGTACGAGTGATCCTGTTCCCGGTCTTCATGAAGCAGATCAAGTCCCAGCGGGCGATGCAGGCGCTGCAGCCGCAGGTGAAGGAACTGCAGAAGAAGCACAAGGGTGACCGGGAGACGCTCCAGCGGGAAATGATGGAGCTGTATCGCCGGGAGAAAGCCAACCCGCTGATGGGTTGCCTCCCGTTGCTGCTGCAGATCCCGGTCTTCCTTGGTCTCTTCCACGTGCTGAAGGGCATCAACCCGCTGGACGCGGTGTCCAAGAACGCGGCGATCAACGAGTACGGCTGGACGCTGGACCAGTTCAACGGCGCCTCGCACGCGAAACTACTGGGTGCGCCCATCGCGGCGGCGTTCAACGACCCGGCGGCCAAGGTGCTGAGCCTGGGCGGCGAGGCACTGACGGTGAAGATCGTCGCCGCCGTCCTGATCGCGATCATGGTCGCCACCACGTACATCACCCAGCGACAGATGATTGCCCGTACGGCGGCCGCTGCTGACCCGCAGCAGGCGATGATCCAGAAGCTGATGCTCTACGGCATCCCGTTGTCGTTGCTGGTGTCCGGTTCGTTGTTCCCGCTCGGCGTGGTCATCTACTGGGTGACGCAGAACCTCTTCTCGATGGGCCAGCAGTTCTACGTGCTGCACAAGCACCCCCCGGTCGGCGCGAACGCGAAGGCCGGCGAGAAAGCCGACCCGGACAAGCCCTCGGTGGGCCAGACGCTGGCGCCCAAGCCCGGTGCCAAGCCGGTCAACCCGAAGAAGGGTGGCCCGCGGCCAGCCACCACCACCTCGCTGAGCAAGGAGTCGGACGAGCCCGCGACCGCGGTGTCGAAGAACGGCACCGGCAAGACGGGTGCTGCCAAGACCGGTGTTGCCAAGACCGGGGCCGCGAAGAGCACCGCGGCCAAGTCGGCTCGTACGACGACGGGCAAGAGCAGCAATCTGTCGGCTCGGCGCGCTTCCATCAAGCAGCAGCCGGCCGCAGGTGCGGCGAAGAAGAACCCGCAGGGTGCCCGTGCCAACGGCACCAGCACGGCCAAGAAGAACGGCCGGCCAGTGGACAGCCCGGACGCGAGCCGCAAGTAGCCACACCTGGGACCAGGTGGCCGGCGGTGGCGGATGTCAGTTCGGCGCGCAGGCATACCCTGGTCGATCTGAGACTTGAGCGGCGGCTGTGCCGTACCGGCCGCCGGGAATACCCGAGAAACTGGAGTGTGCAGTGAGCGAAGAATCGTCGACCGTGGAGGCTCCGCCGGCGGAGCAACTGGTAGAGGGGGCGGTGGACGGCGGCGAGAGCACCGAGGACGGCACCGGCAAGACTGGGCCGAGCCGCTCGGAGCTGCTGATCCAGGAAGGTGACATCGCCGCCGACTATCTCGAGCGGCTGCTGGACATCGTGGACTACGACGGTGACATCGACATGGACGTGGAAGGCGACCGCGCGATGGTGGCGGTGGTTGGTCGCGGCCTGCAGTCACTGATCGGCCCGGGTGGCGCGACGCTGGACGCGCTGCAGGAGCTGACTCGGCTCGCGGTCGTCCAGGAGACTGGTACGCGCAGCCGGCTGATGCTCGATGTCGGTGGCTACCGGGATCGTCGGCGGGCGCAGCTGGTGGAGGTCGCGAAAGAGGCGGTCGTGAAAGCGAAACAGGATGCCGCTGACGTACGCCTGGACGCGATGAACCCGTTCGAGCGCAAGGTCGTGCACGACGCGATCGCCGACCTCGAAGGCGTCTGGAGCGAGTCCGAGGGCGAAGAGCCCGATCGGCGCGTGGTGGTACGCCTCGAGCGCTGATGGGCGCGGACGGCACTCCCCCGGAAGAAAACGCGGCGGCAGCACTCACCCTGTTCGGTGAGCGGCTGCCGCTTGCGGCGCAACTGGTCCGGTGGCTCACCGGGCCGGGGATCGAACGAGGGCTGATCGGGCCGCGGGAAGCGGACCGGATGTGGCCCCGGCACGTACTCAACTGTGCGGTCGTCGGTGAGCTCATGGAGCCCGACGCGACCGTGATCGATGTCGGATCTGGAGCGGGCCTGCCCGGCTTGGTGCTCGCCGTCGCCCGGCCGGATCTGCGGATCACGCTGCTGGAGCCGCTGGAGCGGCGAGTCACGTTTCTGACCGAGGCGGTCGAGGATCTGGCTCTGCACCAGGTGACGGTCGTACGTGGGCGGGCCGAAGAACAAGCCGGCCGGCTTAGTGCGCGGATCGTGACAGCGCGGGCAGTGGCCCCTCTCGACCGGCTGGCCCGCTGGTGCCTGCCGCTCGCTGAACCCGGTGGACTGTTGGTGGCGATGAAGGGCTCCTCGGCTGAGGCTGAGTGGGAGACGCATCGCGCAGCGGTCCGAAAGAGCGGCGGGCGTGACGGTCGAATCAGTAGGTGTGGTGCGGGCGTCGTGGACGAACCGGCGACTGTCATCGTGGTACGCAAGGATGAAGGCGCTGCGCTCGGCAGGGGAAGCCGGGCAGCCGACAAGGGGCGTCGGTAAAAGGGGGAAGTGTGGGTAAGGCTCGTAAGCGCAAAACAGCGCCGGACGGTGAGGCAGGACCGGTCGGCTGGTTGAATAGTGGGGCGAGTTCGGCTCGGGGGAAAGCAGGCTGCAAGAAGCGGGCCGGCGACCGGGGCGGCGGCTCCGCGCAGCGGGCCGACTCGTCGTCGGTCGGTCAACCCGGCGTGGATGAGCTCGCGGTGATTGAGCCTGCGATAGCTGGGCTCGATGGGCGATACAAGGAGTCGGAGACCTCGGTGGCAACGACGACGACGGGCGGTCCCCCTGTGAACGGCAGACCGACGCGATCCTCCTCTGGTGGAGGTGAGGACGAGAGTCACCGGCGGATCAGGCAGGCGTTGACCGACGCCACCGTTTCACGTGAAACGGGGATCGTGGATCAACACGTTTCACGTGAAACACGGGAAGACGACCTGCCGATCGCCAAAGAGGCCAAGCGGGCAGTGGACGTACTGCACCCGACCGGCCTTCCCAAGCCCCCACGCCGCCGGATCATGTGCGTGGCGAACCAGAAGGGTGGCGTCGGCAAGACGACCACCGCAGTGAACCTGGGCGTGGCACTCGCGATGAGCGGGCTCAACGTCCTGGTGATCGATCTGGACCCACAGGGCAACGCCTCCACCGGACTGGACGTTGACCACCGCGCCGGCACCCTCAGTGTGTACGACGCACTGATCAACGAGGCGACCCTCAAAGAGGTTGCCCAACCAGTCGAGGGGATGCCGACACTCAAGTGCGTACCGGCGACCATCGACCTGGCCGGCGCCGAGATCGAGCTCGTCTCGCTGGTGGCCCGAGAGTCCCGGCTGCAGCGGGCCATCGAGGCGTACCCGGATGAGGTCGACTACGTGCTGGTCGACTGCCCACCCTCGCTCGGTCTGCTCACCGTCAACGCGATGGTGGCCGCCGAAGAGGTGCTGATCCCGATCCAGTGCGAGTACTACGCGTTGGAGGGGCTCGGGCAGTTGCTCAACAACATCGACCTGATCAAGGCGCACCTGAACCCGAAGATCCGGGTGTCCACGATCCTGCTCACCATGTACGACGCTCGGACCAAGCTGGCCGATCAGGTCGCCAACGAGGTACGGGAGTATTTCAAGGACACCGTGCTCACCGCGGTCATCCCCCGCAGCGTGAAGGTGTCCGAGGCGCCCGGCTACGGGCAGTCGGTGCTGACGTACGACCCCGGTTCGCGTGGCGCGACCAGCTACTTGGCGGCGGCCAAGGAGCTCGCCGAGCGTGGCGCGGCCGGAGGTGAGCAGGAGTGAAGTCGCGACGAGGTGGCCTCGGCCGCGGCCTGGGTGCGCTGATCCCGACCAGTCCCCCGGACGAGATGGAGAACACTCCGGCGGCACGGATAGTCGAGCAAGCGAACACGCCACTCGGGGCGCCTCCCGTCGAGGACTTGGCGGCGGTGCCGGGCGCGTCGCTTCGCGAGGTCATGCTCAGCAGCATCCAGCCGAACGCGAAGCAGCCGCGGACCGCCTTCGACGAGGAGGCGCTGGAGGAGCTGCGGGCCTCCATCCTCGAGGTCGGCATTCTCCAGCCGGTGGTCGTACGGGAAATCGGCCCGGACAGCTATGAGCTGATCATGGGTGAGCGGCGCTGGCGGGCCGCCACCGCCGCCGGTCTGGAGAAGATCCCGGCGATCGTACGGGAAACCGGCGACGACCAGATGCTCCGAGACGCGCTGCTGGAGAACATCCACCGCAGCGACTTGAATCCGTTGGAAGAGGCAGCTGCGTACCAACAGCTGCTCGCCGAGTTCGGCGTCACGCATGAAGAGCTCGGGCAGCGCCTCGGCCGCAGTCGGCCGCAGATCTCGAACACGATCAGGCTGTTGAGCCTGCCGGCTCCCGTCCAGCGCCGAGTGGCCGCTCGAGTGTTGTCCGCTGGACACGCCCGGGCGTTGCTGGCCCTCGACGATCACGAGCAGCAGGACGCCCTCGCCCACCGCATCGTGGCCGAGGGGTTGTCCGTACGAGCGACCGAAGAACTGGTCGCGCTGGCGATCGCGGACGGCCCGGCGCCGAAGAAGACCGCGCCGGGCCAGCGTCGCCGGCAGCCCCAGTCCCCCGCACTCCACGAGTTGGCGGATCGGCTGTCGGATCAGTTCGACACTCGAGTGAAGATCGACCTCGGCCGCCGCAAGGGCCGGATCACCATCGAGTTCGGATCGGTGGACGACCTCGAGCGGATCGCCTCCGTGATGGGCGTCGAAGGTCGAGCCGAAAAACCGTAGTCAGAAACGCCATCGAGCGCGTCCCGGGAGCGATTTCGGTGACGCGCTCGATCTGTTTTCCCAGGAGAATCGTGTTCCTGCGCGATTCTGAGAGGGTTTTGTCCGGCTCGGTCCGAGCCGGACAGTCCAAATCGCACTGAGAAAGCCCGCTTTAGCGGCGCTCGATGGCCCTTTCGACCAGCGATCGGCAGACGATGCCGAGGTCGAGGTCGGCGGCGGCGACCGCCAGCGGGGTCAACGAGGTCTCGGTCATTCCGGGCGACACGCTGACCTCGAGGACATGGGCGCGGCCATCGGTGTCGATGATCGCGTCCATCCGGGACAGGTCACGCAGCCCCAGAGTGGTGTGTGCCTGCAACGCCATTTCGGCCAACTGCTGCAACTTCTCGGGCGAAAGCCGGGCCGGTGCGTGCCAGCGAGTGATGCCGGCGGTGTAGCGAGCGGTGTAGTCGTACACGCCGTCGGCCGGCTCGATCTCCACCACCGGCAGCGCCTGCGGGCCGTCCCCAGCGTCGATCACGCTGACCGCCACATCGATGCCGGAGATGAAGCGCTCGAGGAGGGCGGTGCCACCGTACGCGAAGCAGGACATCATCGCGGCCGGCAGCTCACCGGCGTCGAAGACCGGGGTCGCGCCGAGCCCGGAGCCGCCATTGACCGGCTTCACCATCAGCGGCAGGCCAATGCTCTTCACCACTCGCTCCAGGACAGCGGCGGCGCCCAGCTCGCGAAAGGTCTCGTGCGGCAGCGCCATCCAGTCAGGAGTATCGATGCCAGCCCGTCTGAGGAGCGTCTTGGCGACCGGCTTGTCCCAGGCGAGCCGTGACTCGGCGGCGGCGGCGCCCACATATGGCACGTCGGCCGCGTCCAGTACACCTCGCAGCGCGCCGTCTTCGCCGGGAGCGCCATGAAGAGCGATGAAAACCGCGTCTGGCTGGCTCGTGTGCAGTGTCGAGAGCAGGTCGGCATCCGCGTCGACGGTCGTGGTCTCCACGCCAACCCGACGAAGAGCGTCCGACACTCGGCGACCGGAGCGCAGCGACACGTCCCGTTCGTACGAGAGCCCCCCGGCCAACACCATCACGTGCATTTGCGTCCCTCTCATACGGTGCCCGGATCGGGGGTCTCGGTGCCGCGTGAGCGGGATCGGCCGGAGGTGCGGTTGGCCGCCGAGCCGCTGCCGAGCATCGGGCCGAACGTCTCCCGCAACTCGCTCTCCTCGCCGATCACCCCGGCCAGCCGGCGGATGCCTTCGGCGATCCGCTCCGGTGGCGGATAACAGTACGACAGGCGCATCTGCCGGACCCCGTCGCCGTCGGCGTAGAAGCCGATGCCCGGCACGTACGCGACCTTGTGGGCGAGCGCGCGCGGCACCATCGCCTTCGCGTCCCATCCTTCGGGCAGGGTGAGCCAGATGTAGAAGCCGCCGGTCGGCCTGGTCCAGGTGATCCCGGCCGGCATGTGCAGCTCCAGCGCGTGAAGCATCGCGTCTCGGCGCTCCTGGTAAACGTCGCGGAACACCT
Organism: Fodinicola feengrottensis; assembly: GCF_039530045.1. NCBI lineage: Bacteria > Bacillati > Actinomycetota > Actinomycetes > Mycobacteriales > Fodinicola > Fodinicola feengrottensis. The sequence continues at coordinate 391,485 of NZ_BAAANY010000009.1, forward strand.
TGATCTGCTCGCGCCACGGGTACTTCAGCAGATACTCCGAGACGACCTTCTGGGTCAGGTTCGACGGCGACAGCACCTGCGCCTCGCTGACCATCGTCAGCTTGTCCCGGACGGCATGGGGCGCGAGCACCCAGCCGACCCGCAGCCCGGCGGCGAAGGTCTTCGAGAACGATCCGAGGTAGATGACCCGCGACTGCGACCGAGACCGCAGCGCGCGGCCGGGACTCGCCTCGAACCCCAGCAGTCCGTACGGGTTGTCCTCGACCACGAGCAAGTCGTACGCCTCAGCCAATGCCATGACCTCGTCGCGCCGGGACTCGGTGAGCGTGACGCCGGCCGGGTTGTGGAAATTCGGCACCGTGTAAAGGAACTTCGCTCGCCGGCCGTCTCGCCGGAGGCGCTCCAGGGTGGCCTTCAACTCGGAGGGGATCAGCCCGTCGTGGTCCATCGCCACGTGGACGACCTCGGCCTGCGCCGCTTGAAAGGTGCCGAGCGCGCCGACGTACGACGGGCCCTCCGCCAGCACCACATCGCCGGGATCCAGGAACACCCGTGAGACCATGTCCAGCGCCTGCTGCGAACCGGTGGTCACCACGATGTCGTCGGCCGAGGCCGCGATGCCCTCGAGGTCCATCACCTCGCAGATCTGCTCGCGCAGCTCCGGCAGGCCCTGCCCGGAGCCGTACTGCAGGGCCACCGAGCCCTGCGCGGAGACCACTTCGCTGACCAGCGCCGCGATCGACTGCAGCGGCAGGGCCTCCACATATGGCATGCCGCCGGCCAGCGAGACCACCTCGGGCCGGTTGGCGACCGAGAACAGCGCTCGGATCTCCGACGGGGTCATTCCCCGTAGGGCCGCCGAATAGCGATCGGTGTAGTCGTCCAGCGTCGTGCCGTGCGGCGGTTGCTTCTCCGCGTCCTCGCCGGTAGTCAAACCGGGCCTCCTGACCTTCTGGCTGCACAGTCCCCGACCACCGAGTTTACCGGCCATGCGATGGCCGTATTCCCTGCTCGCGGCGCTGGCCGTACGATCTTGGGGACAGCGACCGAAACCCATGGGGGGAGGGCGGGCCAACGATGTCCCGACGCCTGGTCAACTTGACGCTCGACACGCTCGAAGACCTTCCCGGTCAGTGCCGGAAGTGCGTTTTCTGGGAGCTCGACCCGGTCAGCCGGGATCGGGCCGTGGAAGGTGGTGACACCGGCTTCGAGAAGGAGTCGTGGGTCTCGGCCACCCTGCTCGACTGGGGATCGTGCGGGAAGCTGGTCTACGTCGACGGCGTGCCAGCAGGTTTCGTTATGTACGCGCCGCCCGCGTACGTGCCGCGTTCGGTCGCCTTCCCGACCAGCCCGGTCAGCCCGGACGCGGCTCTGATGATGACCGCCACCGTGCTGCCGGAGTTCGCCAGCGCGGGCCTTGGCCGGATGCTCATTCAGGGCGTCGCCAAGGACCTCACCAAGCGCGGCATCAAAGCGATCGAAGCTTTCGCCGATCTCAGATGGGACGGGCCGAGCTGTGTGGTGCCGGCCGACTTCCTGCTCTCGGTGGGCTTCAAGACGGTCCGCCCGCATCCGCGCTGGCCGCGGTTGCGATTGGAGCTGCGGACGGCCGTCTCCTGGAAGTCGGATGTGGAGTACGCGCTGGAAAAGCTGCTCGGGTCCATCAACCCGCAGGTCGCGCTCGGCGCGACCTCCCGAGAAGCGGCCGGCCAGATGCCCCGGAGCGATCGCTAACCACAGTGGAAGAGGGCGTTGCCCCAGTCCGCGTGGTCGTTGCCATTGCCGTCTCCGCCGTCACCGGTCACCAGCTGGACGGACTGAACACCGGTCAGCGGGACCTCCACCGCGGTGGCGGCGATGCCCGGTAGCTTGACCGGACTGGTGTAGATGGTGGCGCCGTCCGCCACCACGCTGAACTGCACCGAGCCGGGCGCTCCCTTCTCGTCGTCCTGGCCAACCTGCGCGGTGAAGCGCGTACATTTCCCGCTCAGTTGGTACGTGATCGAACCCGGTGACGCGGTGCCGAGGCCTTTGTCGAAACGTACGCCGGCGACCTTCAACGGCCCGCCGTCGCCGGCGGAGTCCTCCCCCAGACTATGGTCGCGTTCGGCCGGTCCCCAGCCGTTGGTCATCTGTGCCCAGGCCAGGTCGGATGCGTACGTGTCGGCACCTGGTGGTGCGGCGGCCAGCGGTTTGAGCGCCATCGCGAAGACGTGCAGAGCGGGTGCGTTGGGCAGGGTGACAGCCGCGATCGTCTTGGTCGGGTCGGCCGGGATGGTGTTGTAGTAGATCTTGTAGTGAGTGCCGAAGTGGCCGGGGCCGGTGGGCGTGTTGTTGTGGTCGGTGTCCACGGCGATCTTCGCGCCGTACCCGTTGTCGTCCGCGCAGCACCAGTTCGGGAAGCCCAGGTTGCCGGTGGAAGTGCTGCCATCGGTGTAGTGGATCGTCACGGTCGGCTGAACAGCGCCGGCTTCCGAGCCGAGGAACGCGATCTCGCCGCCCGATCCGCTCATCGCGACCGTCTGCCCAGCCGCGGTCACGTTGTCCGGCTGTCCAGCCGGCGCGCTCGGCCAGCCGAACTTGACGTTGTCCACCGTGACCGTGCTGCCGGGTGCTGCTCCCGCACTGGTCAGAGCCTGGGCGGAGAAGCTGTTGCCATAGCCGTCGAAGGTGCCGGCCGTGGTGGCCGACTCGTCGGTGATGCCGACGTTGTCGTACGCCTCCGCCAGGGACCGATAAGCCAGCACCGCGCTAGTGGTCGCGCCCGTACCAGCCTGATGGCCGTTGACCTCGTACGACGCGGTCGCCGTCAGCTGGTAGCTGCCACTTGGCGCGGTGGCCGGGGTTTGTACGGCGTACTTCACCTCGACTGTCGCCCCAGCCGCCACAGTCGCGAAATGGGACGGGGACTGCGCTGTCGCCGACCATCCGGCCGGCGCGACCATTCGTACGTCCACATTGGACAGTGGGCCGGTCGTAGAGTTCTGGAAGGCGGCGGTGACCGTATTTGGCTGTCCTCTTTCCGGTGCGAAACCGCTGAGTTTCACTGAGGCGACCGGGCTCGAGGGGCAACGGCTGGTAGCCGGCGCGGGACCGAGGTCGTCCACCACCAAGTCGTCCATTGTCATGGCCGCGTTGTCGTCGTGATTGTGGACTATTCCCAGCGAATAGTCGCCGCAGCCAGCGCCGCCGGTCGTGAAAGTCTGGTCGTACATCTGGTGGGGAGCTGATCCCTGCGGCGGAAGAATGTCCGTCCAACCGGCCGGCTTTGGATCCGTAGCCGGCGGCGGAGAATCCAGTGGCCGGTCGGTGGTCTGGGCGAGCGTGTCATTGAAGACCGCTTGCCCACCGCCATCGAAAACCTTGACGCTGTACGTATTGTCCGTGTCGCTCTGATAGTCGAACCGGACCCGATAGACGTGACTCGGGTCGAATCGCAGAGTTTGCGGCAAAGTCCGGTAAACCAGGCCGGTCCCGTCCGCCCAGGTCTTCAGCGACCATTTCCCGGAAATGGTGTCCCTGGTGTAACCGGCGTGCAGCTCGGAAAGGTGAGTACGCAGGGAGCCGCCATCGACCGTGTAGACGAAGGGGCCCCAGCCTTGGTCCACATGCTCGAAATCCTCGGTGTAGTAATGGCCGCCGGACGCGAGATTCGCACCTTCGTCCGCGACCACTCGTACGTCGTCGAATTCCACGGTCGCCGCGCCGGCCAATGCCGAAAGTGTGAGTGTGGCCGTACTGGAGGTGGGCGTGAAGAGGACTTTCATGCGCTGGTAATTCGTACCCGTCTTGTCATCGACGCCGGAGGTGTCGGCCTGTGGCGAAGAATCCGTCCAGACGCTGGCCGCTCCCCCGCGTACGTCCGAAACACTGAGCGTGGCCTTGCGTTTCGGTCCAGTCACCTGGACCCAGACCGATGCCGAATACTGCTTTCCGGGCCGCAGGCCGCGAAGTTGTTGGCTGACCGTACCAGCGCCAGACGCCATCTGCAGGTGGGTCTGACCGCGCGCATCATCCACAATGGACGGACGGGCACCGGTCGGATGCCAGGACGAGAATCCACCGGAGTCGAAGCCGGGGTCGGCGACCGGACCACCCTGTCCGAAGTCGACAGGCTGGGCCGTAGGAGCCGACTGGCCTCGGGTGATCACGTACGGAGTTTTCGCTGTCGCGGCCAGAGAGATCTGGCCGTTCCGGACCGGCACCTGGCGAGTTTGCTGGCGCCCGGTCTGAGTTAGCGTCGAAACGCTGACCGTCCGCAATCGTTGCCACGACTGCGGAAGTGTCCAGGTGGTCGTGCCGCCGGCCGGATTCCAGTGGTAGAGCTTGGCATCCGCGCCCGGCCATGGCAGCAAATAGGCGCCGCCGGTGGAGACGAGGTGACCATCGGACCAGATATCCCTGCCCGCGCCCGCCTTGGTGATCCGTACGCCCCCGGTGAAGTCAATGGCGTCGTCGGTCCATTTCGACACCTGGAAATGCTGGATCCATTTCGCCGGCAGGTCGTCGGTGAAGATCTTCGCCTCCGCCTGGGTGAAATCGACCCGGCCCTGCCAGCCGGTGAAATCCGCCAGCTGCGGGTTGGGCATCAGCGGATCGGGAGACCACACGTCCTTCTGGTCGTTGCGGAGGAACCGGATGATCCGGCTGTTGATCCCGCGATTGTTGTCGCCTCCGTAGGTCGGATCGTTCGCCCAGTGCGACCAGATCGACTCGCGCTCCCAGTCGCTGGGGAACTCGGTGGCAGCCTGCCAGCCGTCGGACCAAAGAGTGTGTGCCAGGTCGTACGCATCCCAGCCGCTGCCGGGCGTCACATCGACGTACAGATAGGAAAGGTTCGGGTCCGGAATCGCCTTTTTCAGCTGCGCCAGGCGGTTGGCCAGGTTGCCTGAGGTCTCATCTGCATGTTTGTTGTCGCAATAGCTTTGATCCAACCAGCCCCAGCACTGCTGGCCCGGATTCGCCAGCGCCCAGCTGAAGTTCTTCGCCTCCGGGTAAGCCTCCTGCCGGTTGATGTGCACACCGAAGGTCGCGCCGTACTTCTTCCCCTGCGAGATCAGCGTCTTCAGGTCGGCGAGGCCGCCGGCCCGGTCGTTGAAATGGTCGCCGTAGTCCGGATGCGCGGAGTCGTGGCCTTCGGACTGGTAGCCCTTGAGCAGCACGTTCTGGCCGAGGCCGTCAGTCACCAGCGAGACCTTCTTGACCTCGTCGAGGGCCTTCAAGAACGGCGTACCGGCGAGGGAGGCGAAGTTGTACGAGATGTACGGGACGACCCGGTCTTTCACGTCCGTTGAGCCGGGCGCGTTCACCATGATCGAACGGAACGCGATCGCGCCGTCCTGCCAGTCGACCACGTGATCGCCATTGCGGTCGCCAGTCACCGCGACCTTCGCCCATGGCAGCTCGGTGATCTTCTTCGTGTTGTGCTCGCGGTAGACCCACGGCTGACTGGCGATGCCCGTACGTTTCAGGTCGCCTTCGGCGGTGGTCGACACGGCCAGCCGGTACGGCTCGGTCAGCGTGTTCGTCTCGACGCCGGCGGCGAGCTTGTCGGTGGACAGGAACGCGTACGACTTGCCGGCCGGTTTGGTGGTCACCGGCAGGCTGCTGACCACGGCGAAACTGTCGCTGGTCTTGGCCGCGTCGACGGACAGCCCGGCGGACGCCAGCGTCGCGGTCGGCTGGTCGCTGCGTACGGACACCAGGGTCAGGTCCGGGAGGTCGAGCGTCTCGACCACTTTGCCCGGGTCGTCGATGCCGGTGATCCGGAAGGCCAGGGTCTGCCCGCTCACCCCGAGCTCGGCCCGGATCGTCACCTCGGGTTGAGTGACAACGAGCTGGTAGTGGGCCGTGTTGCCGGAGATCGAGCCGGTCACGGTCGGGTGGTAGTCGGTGCCGTTGAGGCGCAGGATGCCGGTGGTCCCGGTCGAGCCGCCAAGCTGGCCGCCGTCTGGCGTCGCATAGCCGAGCACCCGTGGGAAGGCCGGGTCAACCGTGACGGCCAACTGCGCAGAGCGCAGCACTGTCCCCGTTGGTACGAGTGGAGTGGCAGCCGCGGCCGTGGGCGGCGAAAACGTGCCAAGAGTGAGAATTGCGGCGGTGACGACGGCCAGCCGGCGGTGCCGGAAGCGGACGGAGTGCATGGACAGCCCCTCTGCGCAGTGGCGGCAGGACAGATGCATGAAACTGCTCAGTGTTTAGCAAGTGACGGCAGCTTTTGGCAATAGTTCGGGTTTTGACCGTAGCTGGATGGCTGACCAGATGGCCGAGGATGGCCAGTTCAAGTGTTCGAATCTGCGCGAAGCTTGACCGAATATCGCAGTTTCGAGCTCGATCGAGAGGGAACGCAGATGGTGTCTCGACGGCAACTGTTCGGCGTGGCCGCTGGAGTGGGCCTGGTGGGTGCGGTCGGTACGCCGGCGAGCGCGGCTGATGCGTACGACAGCCTGCGCGCGACCGTGGTGCGGCTGACCACCGGCGGTGTCTTCGATTCGGACGACCCGGACTTTCGGCACGGGCTGGATGCTCTGGATGCTGCGGCTGGCTCGTACTGGCAGCAGCTGGACCGCTCTTCGAACCGGACGGCGCTGTGGCCCGATCTGCCGCTGACCGCGACGGATGCGGTGAACGCGAACCTGAGTCTGAACCGGTTGCGGACCCTCGCCACCGCGTGGGCCACCAACGGAGCCGCGCTCGCCGCAAATGCGGACGTGCTCGCCGCGACCATCGACGGGTTGGCCTTCGTTTATCAGCGGCGCTATCACGAGGCCGCGACCGAAGTCGGCAACTGGTGGAACTGGGAAATTGGCGCCCCGCGTGCGCTCGTACAAACCTGCCTGTTGGTCGCCGACCATTTGCCGGCCACCGCGACCGCCGACTATCTCCGCGTGCTGGGTAAATTCGTCCGCACTCCGGATCGGCGGACGAATGCGCCGACCGTCCTGGAGACCGGCGCCAACCGGATGGACAAATGCGTCATCGTGGCGATGAGCGGCATTCTGGGCCGAGACCCGGCACGAATGACCATGGCCACGGACGGGCTCTCCGATGTCAGTGGCGGAGGGAAGAACAGCATTTTTCAGTACGTGGAATCCGGTGACGGGTTCTACCGCGATGGATCATTTGTTCAGCACACCAACATCGCCTACGTGGGCACGTACGGGAACGTGCTGCTGGGCGATGTGGGATTCCTGCTCGCATTGTTGGCCGGTTCACCGTGGCAGGTCACCGATCCGAATCTGAATGTCGTGCTGGATGCGGTCGCCGCGAGTTTCGCGCCCTTTGTGACGAACGGGCGGATGATGGACTGTGTCCGCGGCAGGGCGATCGCGCGGGATTACGAGTCAGACCACATTGATGGGCACGGGACCATCGCCAGCGTGCTGACTTTGGCGGCTGGGGCGCCGGCGGCGTACGCGGCGACATTTCGTTCCCTTGCCAAGGGATGGATTCTCCGGGACACCGCGTTGCCCTATCTGGCGAATGCCGCGTTGCCGGATCTTGGCCTGGCAAAACAGGTGTTGGCCGATCAAACGGTTGTCGCGGCTCCCGAGCCCAGCGACCACCGGCAATTCTCGTACCAGGACCGGATCGTGCACCGGCGGCCAGACTGGTCTTTCTCGATCGGACTTTCCAGTGCTCGGACGGCCAGGTACGAGGCCGGAAATGCGGAGAACCTGCATGGTTGGTATCTCGGCGACGGCCCTACCTACGTATATGACGGCGATCTCACCCAGTATTCGGATGGTTTCTGGCCGACGGTGAATGCGTACCGGTTGGCTGGCACGACCGTACAAACCACTGTGCGTACGCGTGCGGACGAGAATGGGTGGGTGTCTCCAGCCGGCTTGAATTCCTGGGTCGGAGGTGCCACGGACGGACAGGTCGGCGCGGTCGGAATGGATCTTCGTTCGTACGACAGCGCCCTGACGGCCAAGAAATCCTGGTTCTGCCTCAATGACGCGGTGGTTTGCCTCGGCGCCGGAATTAGCAGAACCGGTGCCCAGCCGGTGCGCGTCGAGTCGACTGTGGACAATCGCAACCTGCATGCGGCTGGATCGAATCGGCTGCTTGTCGACGGTCGAGAGCGTGCCGCGCAATGGGGAGAGCCGGAATCCATCGCGCACGTTGGTTGGGCACACCTCGACGGAATATGCGGATACGCCTTCGGGGCGGGCACCACCATTCACGCGCTCCGGGAAGAACGGAAGGCGGCCTGGTGGGATATTGATCAGGGCGCGGACACCGCCGGCAGCAAGACTCCCATCACGCGCCGGTACGCGACGATGTGGTTTGACCACGGGGTAGATCCAGCGAATGCCTCCTATGTTTATACGCTGATTCCCGGTGCGACGGTGGCGCAGACAATTCGGTGGTCGGCGTTGATGCCGGCGGTGGTGGCCGCGAACACCGTTACCGTGCAGGCGATCCGGCAGCCATGGCAGGGACTGTTGATGGCGAATTTCTGGGCGGCCGGGTCGGTGGATCGATTGGTCAGCAGCGGACCGGCTTCGGTGGTGTTGCGGCGTACCGGATCGACGCTCGAGGTCGCGGTGTCTGATCCGAGCCGGACGCAGGACAGCCTGACGGTCTGCCTGCCGTATCCGATCCGGAGTGTCGTGTCGGCGGATGCGACGGTCACGGTCGTTCAGTCGCGGCCTTTCGCCCAGCTGCGGATCGCGACCGGCGGGAGCCACGGGCGTACTCAGATGGCTACTTTGCGTCTCTGGTAAACGGTGTCCTGGGTCGGTGCAATCAAGGTCACTGTCGGATGGACGGGCCGATCGGGAAGGATCGGGTGATGGATCTGGTGACGATCGATGACGTACGGGCGGCCGCCAAGCGGATCGAAGGCGTGGCCGTACGAACGCCGTTGCTGCCTTGCCGCTGGGCCGACGGGCTGTGGCTGAAGCCGGAGAACCTGCAGCCGATCGGCGCTTTCAAGATCCGCGGTGCGGTGAACGCGGTCGGCGCACTGTCGGACGAACAGGCCGCCGCTGGCGTGATCACGCATTCCAGCGGCAACCATGGGCAAGCGCTCGCATTCGCCGCGGCCGCGCGGGGTATTCCGGTGACGATCGTGGTGCCGAATGTCGCTCCCCAGGTGAAGGTCGACGCGATGCGGGAGCTGGGCGCCCAAGTGTTGTTGGTGCCGCCGTCCGAACGGTTGACGATGACCGAGAAATTGGCGGCTGAGAGCGGCATGACGATGATCCCGCCTTTCGACCATCACGACGTGATCGCCGGTCAGGGCACCACCGGATGCGAAATTCTCGCTGACCTACCGGACGTACAGGCCGTCCTGGTGCCCATTGGCGGCGGTGGGTTGGCGTCGGGAGTCGCCGTTGCGATCAAGGAAACGAACCCAGCGGTCCAGGTCATCGGCGTGGAGCCGGAACTCGCCGCGGATGCGGCGGAAAGCCTGCGGGCCGGCCGTCTGGTGCGGTGGACCGACGAACAGCGCTACCGGACTTCGGCCGACGGCGTACGAACGAACATCTGTGAACGTACATTCGCGCACCTGAAGAAATACCTGGATGGGGTGGTGACGGTTTCGGAGGAAGAGATCACCGCAGCGATCGGGGTGCTCGCGCGGAAGGCCCACCTGGTGGCCGAACCCAGTGGTGCCCTCACTACCGCGGCCCACCTTTGTCACCGCGCTGAGCTGCCCACTGGATCAGTGGTGGCAGTCGTCAGTGGCGGCAACATCGAGCCGGCCGCACTGTTGGCCGCGCTGGCCTGAACCTTCGGCCTACCAAAAGGCTGCCGCCTACGACCTGATTGCCACCGTCCTTCACGCCAGGGGCTGACCACCCAGAAGTCGGCGCAGGATCTCGTCGACCGCGGCCGTACCGATCCGAATGGCTTCGGTGTGGTCGTCGGCGCGGGCGGTGACCAGCGCGATCTCGTTCACCGCGGCCATCACGACGTGCGCGAACAGGTCTGACTGCTCGGCTGGCAGCAAGCCTTGGGCGGCGCTGGACGCCATACCGGCTTTCATCGCGCCCAACACGTGCTTTTCGTCGTACTCACGCCAGCGGTGCCAGCCGATCACCGAGGGTGCGTCGATCAGCAGGATCCGCTGGACCACTGGATCCCCGGCGAGCTGGATCCAGGCCACGCAACCGGCCCGCAGGGCGGCCAACGGTTCCTTCTCGGCGGCGGCCGCCAGCAGCGTCTTGCGGCCGACGTCGGTCTGGACGACCTCCAGAACCGCTTCGAAGAGCGCGTCTTTGCCGGCGAAATGGTGATAGAGCGCCCCCCGGCTGAGTCCGGACTCCTGCAAAACCGCCTCAATGGACGTGCCGTCGTACCCACGCTCGGCGAAGAGCCGGGTAGCGATCTCGATGAGCTGCTCCCGGGTGGCCCGGCCTCGCTCGACCCGCTTGTTCATACGCTCCCGTACGCATATTGACATACCGACTGTCGGTCTGTAAATCTAAACCGACAGTCGGTCTGGAAACTACTGGCACCGGTGACTCTAGCGAAAGGACGATCAGGTGAACCTTGACGAGCATCGGCACGCGGTGGACACGGCCGGTGGGACGGTCAGCTACTACGACGTGGGACCGCATGGCGGGCGTACGGCGCTGTTCGTACACGGCGTGGGGACAAACGCGTTGCTCTGGCGTGGGGTGATCGCTCGGCTGGCCGGCGAGGTCCGCTGCGTGGCGCTCGACCTACCGCTGCACGGGCACACGCCGGCCGCGGCTGACCAGGACTTCTCGCTGCACGGGTTGGCGAAGGTGCTGGCCGACTTCTGTGCGGCCCTGGGCCTTACCGGCATCGACCTGGTGGCTAACGACACCGGCGGCGCTGTTGCGCAGGTCTTCGCCGTTGGGCGGCCGGATCTGCTGACCAGCTTCACGCTGACGAACTGCGACACCCACGACAACCTGCCACCGGAGGCCTTCAAGCCGGCGGTCGAGGCGGCCGCGAAGGGGCAGTTCGCGGTCACCGGGCCGGCTTTGGCCTCGATGCCCGCGGTGGGGCGCAAGGCGGCGCTCGGCCCTGGCTACCAAAGCGCAGACTTGCCGTCGAGCGAACTCGTACGAGCGTTCCTCAAACCGGTGATGGGCACGGTGAAGCGGGCCCGGCAGTTCGAAAGGCTGCTGGTGTCGCTCAAGGCCGAAGATCTGCTCGCGATCGAGCCCCAGCTCCGCGAACTGACCGTACCGACCCTGGTGGTCTGGGGCACCGCCGACCACTTCTTCGAGCTCAAGTGGGCATATTGGCTGGTGGAGACCATCCCCGGCGCTCAGCGGGTGGTCGAGGTGCCCGACGGGAAGCTGTTTTTCCCGGACGAGCGGCCGGACGAACTGGTCGCCGCACTGCGGGACTTCTGGTCCTAGTCTCCTTTGGGCGCTAGCCGAGCCGGCTGCGCAGCTCCCGCATGTCCATCGTGCCGGTCTTGAAGTCCACCTCGACCGGCAGGAAGACCCGTTGGACAGCGACCAGGATCGCTTCGGCGATGGTGTCCCGGAAGGCCGGCTCGATCAGCCGGGCCCGATCCACCGGCGAGGTCAGGTATCCGCATTCCACCCGCACGGCGGGCATTTGCGTCCGCCGGAGGATCTCCCACGTCTTGGGATGCGTACGACCGTCGACCAGGCCAGTCCGGGCGACGATCTCCCGGTGCACCAGGCCGGCGAGTCGCTCGCCGACCGTCGAGGAGGCGCCGGACTGGGTGCCGAAGTAGTACGTGGCGATGCCGCTGGCCTCTGGGTTGCGGTGGCCGTCGATGTGCAGGGACACCAGCACGTCGGCGCCGGCAGCGTTGGCGAACTTGGCCCGGTCCGCGTCGGAGAACCAGGTGTCGCGGCCGCGGGACAGATCGGTGTGCACGCCGAGCGCGGACAGTCTGCCCTCCAGCCGGGACGCGAGGTCCCAGGCCAGCTCGGCCTCGGACCACTCCAGCAGGCCCTCGGGCACCACCACACCGCGGTCCTGGCCGCCGTGACCTGGGTCGATGATCACGTGCTTGCCGACCAGCGCCGGGCCGGCGTGCCGCAGCAGGGCGGTCTCCCGGAGCAGCTGTGGTCGGCCGCCGACAACCTTGCGGCCGAGCTGTCGGAGCGCGCGCATGGTGCCGGGGCCGAAGCCGCCGTCCGGCAGCAGGCCAACCTCGCGCTGGAACTGCTGCAGCGCTCGCTCGGTGCTGGCGCCGAAGACACCGTCCGGGCGGCCCACGTCGTAGCCCATCTCGATGAGCCGCTCCTGCAGCGTTTCCACGTCGTCGCCGGCCATCGGCTCGGTGACTGACCGGGTCAGCAGCCGGTCGCCGAGCCGCCAGCGGGCCGCCACCAGGGCGCTCCACGTCTCGGCGCCGACCACACCGTCGACAGTGAGGCCGCGCTGCTGCTGGAACTCCCGGATCGCGAGCTCGCAGGCCGCGTCGAAGAGCACCGAGTCGGCGCTGGAGCCCTCGCCGTGCGGTCCGGCCGGGACCAGACCGAGGCTGGCGAGCGTGGCTCGCACCTCGGCGGCCGCCGGACCACTGTCACCACGGCGTACCGGCTCCATCAGCAGGCCCCCTTGCCAGCTTGGGAACAACATCGTTCACTTACACGGTAAGCGGTGGCCGCCAGCCGACTGTGGGCAGGGTTCGACACGCCGTAGTAGTCGACACGCCGGTGACTGTGCTCAGTTTCACTCTACGGTCGCCCCGCGCAGATGAGGTGCGGCGCGAAACTGTCGTACCTTCCGGGCAAATTAGCCCCCACCCAGAGCCCTGACCCAGTGACGGGTGGGGGGTGGGTTTGAGGACCGATGTTCAACTAAAAATTAAGGTCTACCTCTCGACCCACCCCCCACCCGTCACTGGGTGGGGGTGATTTTTCGGGGGTGGGGTGACAGTTTCGCGGCGGACGAGCAGGTGTCCGGCGTGTCGGACGGCGACACGCCGAGGTTTCGCGGTTGGGCCGTTGGGAATGGGGTCGGCGCGCCGACGATAAGGGTGTGAACGATCCACCTGGCGTACGGCCCGATCCCGCGATGCGGTTGTTGGGGCTGTACGACGAGGCGTTGCCGCGGGTGTACGGCTATTTGCTGGCCCGGAGCGGAAGTGCGGCGGTGGCCGAGGAGGTGACCGCCGAGGCGTTCCTCGCGGCGGTCGCGGCCTGCCGCAAGCCCGATCCGCCGCCGCTCACGGTGGGCTGGCTGATCGGGGTGGCGCGGCACAAACTCGTCGACCACTGGCGGGCGGTTGGGCGGGACCGGCAGCGTGTTGAGCCACTCGCCGACCATGACCCAGGGTGCGATCCGTGGGACGTACAGCTCGACATCACGGTCGCGCACCAGGTCCTCGCGACGCTGTCCTACCCACATCGTGCGGTGCTCACTCTCCGCTATCTGGATGGGTTGTCGGTGGCTGAGGTCGGCAGCTGTCTGGATCGCACGACACATGCAACTGAAGCGCTGCTGACCAGGGCGAAGCGCGCTTTCCGCAGCGCCTACGAAGGAAAGGAGGGCACCCGATGAGTACCGACCCGCTGGACGCCCTCCGTGACCCAGCCGGCCCGGTCGATCCCGATCCGGCCTTTGCGGCTCAGCTGCGGGGCCGGCTCGAGCGGCTGCTGCTGGCCAGACAGACTGGAGAAGATATGTCTCTGCTGACCCCTTACATCGCCGTGCGGGACGCGCGGGCCGCGATGGACTGGTACGCGGACGTGTTCGGTGCCCAGCGGCGCGGTGAGCCGTTGGTGGGGCCGGACCATCGAGTCGGGCACGCTGAGATGACCATCGGTGGCGCCGGCCTGATGATCGCCGACGAGTATCCGGACCTCGGCCTGGTCAGCCCGGACAAGCTCCCCGGGCGGCCGTTCTCGCTGCACCTCACGGTGTCCGATGTGGACGAGCTGACCAGCCGCGCCGAAGGGGCCGGTGCCACCGTCGAGCGGCCGCCGGGTGACAACCCGTACGGCCGGATCGCGGTGATCATCGACCCCTTCGGGCACCGCTGGATGCTGAACGGCCCGGTCAGCCGGTGATCTGCACCGGCTGGCCGTTGGCGACCAGCTTCCAGTCGACGGACGCGAACTTGGTCGGGTCGATGACCTTCTGCGCGGTCGCCCAGTCGATCAGCAGCTGACGGATGTCGATCTGCCGGTTGTAGAGCACCGGAGCTGTGTTGATGTGCGGGAAGCCGCCACCGCCGGACTGCCGGTAGTTGTTCACCGCCACTACGAACTGCCCGGCCGGGTCGATCGGCTTGCCGGCGTACGACAGGTCGACGATCCGCTTGCCGACCGGCTGCGTAATGTCGATGTCGTACGCGAGGGGGGCATCCAGACCGGAGATGATGTCGTAGTTGTAGTCCGGCGTACCGGTCGGCGCGGCCGTGGTCTTGGCGTTGGTGACCTGGTCCGCGGTGTACGGGCCGACGCCAGTGACCTGCTGGAAATACTCGACGGACTTCTCCAGGTAGTCCTTGACCTGGGCGCCGGTGAGCTGCACCGCGAGCAGCGTGTTGTCGTAGATGTAAAGCCCGGCCACGTCTCGGACACTGACCTGGCCGGCCGGGATCGCCGCGCCGCGGTTGAAAGGCGCCGCGATCGAGAGCACCGGCAGGTTCGGCGTACCGGCCAGCGCGGCCTTCACCGCATCGGCCTGGACGTAGTTGATGAAGTCGATGCAGGCGGCGTCCTGGTAGCGGGCGGTGGCGCAGGACATCGCGACCGTGCAGGTGGCGACCGGGGCGTTCACGTAGTCCACCACGGCCTGGTGGTCCGCGGTGAGCAGCTTCTTGATGTGCTCGTCCTCGGGCGCGGTGTTGCTGTTCAGTACGTGCGAGTCGGCGCCGCTGACCTGCCAGCCGTGCAGCAGCGAGTGCTTCAGGTTCAGCTCGATCACGGACAGGCGCTGGCCGAAGCACAGCGGCTCGGTGAGCAGCACCTGCTTGCCGGTGGCCTCGTTGGTGACGAACCGGTCGTCGATCTCCACGTGCGCGTGCCCGACCAGCACCGCGTCGATGCCCGGCACCTGCTGGGCCATCAGCGTGGAGGCGTTCTCTGGATACGGCAGCGCGTCGCCGTACGAAGAGGAGGTGTCGGCACCGGAGTGGGTCAGGACCACCACGACGTCACTGATCCGGCGCAGCCGCGGCACCCAGATCCTGGCCTGTTCGACCACGCCGTCGAAATGCATCTTGTTCTCGACGTTGGCCTTGTCCCAGATCGCCACGCCCGGGTTGGTCAGGCCGAGAATGCCGACCCGGACCGGGAAGAACGACCCGCTCGGCCACATCGTCTTGACCGTGTACGGCGGGAAGACCTGCTGCTTGGTCTTCCAGTCCAGGGCGTTGGCGCCCAGCAGCGGGAACCGGAGCTGCTTCTGGAAGGTCCGCAGCAGGTCGATGCCGTAGTTGAACTCGTGGTTGCCCAGCGCCGACGCGTCGTACTCCATCGCGTTCATGGCGGTCGCCATCGGATGGATCCTGGTCCGGCTGATCGGCTTGGTCTTCGCGTAGTACGTGCCCAGCGGGGTGCCCTGGATGGTGTCGCCGGCGTCCAGCAGCAGGACGTTGCGACGGCCGCGCTGCTTGCGCAGCGCGCCCACCAGGGTGGCGACCTTGGCGATGCCCTGGTCGTTGTGCGCGGCGTCGTCGTACTCGCGGTTGTTGTAGTAGTCCCAGTTGAAGACGTGCGCGTGCAGGTCGGTGGTGCCCAGCAGGGTGAGCTGCGCCGTCTGGTTGTGCAGGCTCGCGTCGGTCGGCTGGGGCGCCGCCTGCGCGGCCTCCGGCGACATGCCGGCGGCGGTCAGGATGGCCGCGGCCGATCCGCCGAAGCCGGCCAGCAGGCGGCGGCGGCTGACGGTACGACTGCCAGTCTTGTCGGGGGCGCTGGTGGGCTCAGCGGGCACAGGTCACTCCTCGGGTTTCCTTCGCTCGTACGACCGAAGGAAATCTACGCCGCCGGAGGGTTTTCAGTACCCGCTTTACCAGCCTTTTTGATTCCCGTACGAATACACGCAACGCCCCGGTCCCCGCTGGTGACACGAGGAACGGGGCGTTGCGGCGGCCTACTAGAGAGCGGCGTTGATCAGCTTCATGATCTCGGACTTGGGCCGCAGGCCAATGGCGGTCTGCACGGCCTGGCCGTCCTTGAAGATCGTCAGCATCGGGATCGACATCACGCCGTAGTCACGGGCGGTGTTCGGGTTCTCGTCGACGTTTAGCTTGGCGATGGTGATCTTGTCGCCCAGCTCGGCGGCGATCTCATCCAGGATCGGGGCGACCTTGCGGCACGGACCGCACCATTCGGCCCAGAAGTCGACCAGCACCAGCTTGTCGCTGCCGAGCACCTCGGTGTTCCAGTTCTGGTCTGTGACGGCGGTGGTGTTCGCGCCCATGTCGATATCTCCTTCTAAGAGTCGCGCTGCGAGTTTTATGTCTTTGCTGCTTAAGACTGCGCGGTGACCGGCACTTCGCGAGTCGGGCCCCAGGTGGCGCCCAGTGGCTCCTCGGAGTCACTCAGGCCCTCCAGGAAGCGCTCGGCGTCCAGCGCCGCCACACAACCGGAGCCGGCCGCAGTGATCGCCTGCTGGTACGTGTGGTCCACCAGGTCGCCGGCCGCGAAGACGCCGGTCAGGTTCGTACGGGTGCTCGGCGAGTCGACCAGCACATAGCCGTTCTCGTCCAGGTCGACCTGGCCGCGGTAGAGCTCGCTGCGCGGGTCGTGACCGATCGCGATGAACACACCGGTCACATCCAGCGTGGACTCCGCACCGGTGACCGTGTCGGTCAGCTTCAGGGCACTGACCTTGCCATCGGTGCCCAGCACCTCGGAGACCGCCGAGTTCCACTTGACCTTGATCTTGTCGTTCCCGAGCGCCCGGTCGGCCATGATCTTGCTGGCCCGGAACTCGTCCCTGCGGTGCACGATGGTCACGGTCTCGGCGAACCGGGTCAGGAAGGTGGCCTCCTCCATCGCGGAGTCGCCACCCCCGATCACGGCGATGTTCTGGCCCTTGAAGAAGAACCCGTCGCAGGTCGCACATGACGACACGCCACGGCCGAGGAACTCCTGCTCCCCCGGCACACCCAGTGGACGCCAAGCCGAACCGGTGGCGAGGATGACTGCCGGCGCTTCGTACGTCTGGTCGCCCACGGTGACCTTCTTGAGATCACCGGACAGGTCGACCGAAGAGGCGTCGTCGGAGATGAACTCCGCGCCGAACCGCTCCGCCTGCTGGCGCAGCTGCTCCATCATGTCCGGCCCCTGGACACCCTCCGGGTAGCCCGGGAAGTTCTCCACCTCGGTGGTCGTCATCAGCGCGCCACCGTAGTTCGCGCCCTCGATCACCAGCGGTGAGAGGTTCGCGCGAGCGGTGTATATCGCCGCCGTGTAGCCGGCCGGGCCGGACCCCACGATGATGACTGTTCGACGTTCGCTCACCAGTTCTCCTCGGCTGTGGACCATGCCTTCGTGACCTACCCAGTGAACGTCATGGTAGGGCCAGACATTCCGACGCGTACGTGACCTGCGCCTCCACCGTTCGTACGGTCGCGCCGGTGGGTTCAGCTGGCCGCGACCGGCCCGTAAATGGTGGTGACAGTCGAATAGTCCCCGCAGTCAGAAGTGACCGCGACCACCTTCTGGGTCGAACCGTTCGACAGCACCGCGAGCACCGCCGGGCCACCGTCGAACAGCGCCAGGTCGACATAGGTCGGCTCGCCGCCTCCCAGCCGTCCCAGTGCCTCCAGGCAGGCCTGCAGGACCGCTGGATTGGCGAACCGAGGCAGCGGCTCGGGGGCAGCCTTGGCCTGGTCCGCATGGGACCGGCCAGTGTCGGCCGTGCCGCTCGCCGCGGTTCGGCCCAGGGTGGGCAGCTGTTCGTCGGTCCAGTCGCGGCCGGAGGCGACCACTTGCACGCGGCCGGCAGCCAGCGGTTTCGGTGCGCTCTGCGGCTGCTTCGAGGTGCCAGCGCCACCGTTGGGGCGGCTGTCGCCGGACCCGGTGGCGGACATGTTCTTGGGCAGCGCGACCGGGACCAGTTGCTGGACGACCACCCCACCGCCGACCACCACGATGGCGACCACCGCGGCGGCGGCCAGCAGCACGGCGAACCGGCCCTTGCGCCGTTCCCGGGCGACTTCTAGCCGGGTGGGGGGCTCGCCTTCGTCGGGGAGCGACTGCGTCTGGAGATCTGTCTCGAGATCCGCGGCGGGTTGCTCGGCGAGCGCGGCCTCAATGCGGGCCAGTACGTCCGTCGGCACCGGCTCCGCGCTCGTACCGCCGGCGAGCTCGTTGCCCAGGTTGGCCAACTGCGTACGCACTGTGGCGGTGGCCGCGGGCAGCGACTCGTACGCGACCTGCCAGCGCGGGTCACTGGTCAGCCGGTCGGCGACCCGCTGCGCCTGGGCGGTGCCGTCGAGCAGGCCTTCCGCGTACTCGCCGAGCAGTTCGATGTCGACGGATTCGGCCAGGTCGGGGCCGCTGAGGGCAGGATCGGCCGGGCGTTCGTCAGCCATGCTTGCCCCCTCCTGCCACGTCGCTGGTGTCGTCGTTCTTCGATGGGACGCGCCTCGCGGTCGAACCGTTCCGGCCGTGATCGGATGCACTCGGTCTGAGCTGGTCCAGGAGGACGGCGAGCCGGGCTCGGCCGCGGGCGCACCGGCTCTTCACCGTGCCAGCCGGGATCTTCAGGATGTCGGCGGCCTGGTCGACGGGCAGTCCCTCCAGGTCCACCAGCACCAACGCGGCCCGCTGCTCGAGTGGCAGCGCGGCCAGCGCCTCCCGGATCGTCAGCCGGGTGGTCAGCGCATCCACCTGGTCGGCCGGATCCGGTGGGTCGACCTTCGTGTCGTCCAGTGGTACGGCCGGGCGAGCGGCCTTGCGGCGGAGCCGGTCCAGGCTGGCGTTCACCACAATCCGGTGCAGCCAGGTGGTGACCGCGGCGTCCCCGCGGAAGGACGCGGCAGCCCGGAAGGCGGACAGGCACGCGTCCTGTAGTGCGTCGGCGGCATCCTCGCGGTTGGCGGTGGTCCGCAGCGCGATCGCCCACATCCGGTCCTGATGCCGGCTCAGGAGCGTGGAGAACGCGGTCTTGTCACCGGCCGCGTGCGCGCTCAGCAGATCGATGTCGCTGGGTGTGACGGCCGTCGGATCGGCGGTCACCCGCCGGCCTCAGACCTTCGGGACAATCTCGTCGACCCCGATCCCGAAACCGTTCTCGTACGGCGGCAGCTTGGTGATCCAGATCAGCAGATACCGATACTGCTGACCGGAGGTGACGGCGAACGTGACGTTGGGGCCGGGCGAGTCGGTGACGGTCTGGATCGCGGTGCCGGACTGCAGATCGTCCGGGTTGTTGCCGCCGTAGAGAGACACGGTGGCACCTGCGCTGCTGAGGTTGGCCAGCACCTGCCGGACCGCGACCGGATGGCCCAGGTCCACCCGTACGCCCATGCCCTTCTTCAGGCCGCCGAAGTCAGGGCTGCCCTTGTAGGTCGCGGTCCGCCAAGCGCTGTCGCGGCTGCCGTCGATCGTCTTGCCGGCGCCGGCCAGCTCGGTGTGGTCGCCCTGCGGATCGATGATGGTGGCATCGGTCGGCCGCACCGCGGTCAGCGGTCTGGACGGGCCGTTCGCGGTGCTGGAGGCCGGCGTGGTGTTGGGCGACTGCGCCATCGGTACGCGCGCGACCAGCACGGCGAGCACCGCGAGGACGACCAGCATCACGCCAATCGGGATGCTGAGCTTGGCCCACAGCGGCATCCGCCGGATCCGGGACTCGCGCAGCCGGTTCAGTGGTTCGGTGAGCGGCGCCAGCTGGCCGGTGAGACCATCCAGCGGCCGCATCTCCTGCGCGTACTCGACCTGGTTCAGTTCGGTGGCGAGGTCCTGCGCGGCCGGCGCCGGCTGGTCCGGGTCCAGCAGCTGCATGGCGAGCGCGTCCAGCCGGGCCGGGATGCCGGCCCGCACCTGCCGAGGTGTGCACAGCCGGCCGTCTATCCGGGCGGCTGGGGTGACCCCTTCGGGCGTCGAGCCGTTCGCGGACGGCCACCGGGCGGTCAGCGCGGCATAGAGCAGCGCGCCGACGGCTCGTACGTCCGCCGCCGGCTCGGCGGTGACGTCCTCGCCGGCGGTGCTGGGCGGCGCCATCGTGAGGTCGGTGAGGGTGCACTCGAAGTTGCCGTTGACGATGACCGTGCTGGGCGTCAGGTTGCCGTGGGCGGCGCCGGCCGCGTGCAGGGCGGCGAGGCCTTCGGCGGCGCTGCGAGCCAGTGTGACGGCCTGGTGGGTGTCCAGCGGGCCGTTCTTGAGGAGGCCTCGCAACGGGCTGCCGGCGGCCCACTCGCGGACCACGTACGCCCGGTCGCTCTCCTCCACCGCGTCATAGATCGCCACCACGCCTGGATGGCGGATCCGGGAGATCGCCATGGCGGTGGAAAGCAGCTGTTCAGAGTCGGTGCCGACGGTGGCTTGGACCTCGACCGCCACGCCGCGGGCGAGCAGCAGGTCGGTAGCGCGCCAGAGTGCGCGCCCGGTGGTGGAATCTTCCAGGTGCTTGTCCAGCCGGTAACGCCCGGCGAGCACCTGTCCAGCCGCCAGCGCGGCGACAGTCGCCCCCCGTGGGCCTTCCCCCTCCACTGGCCCTCCCTGATCGGCCGGGGCCCGCGACGCTGGGGACCTTTCATCGGACTCGGCCGGCTGCTCCGGTTCGGAGCGGCTCGACTGTTCCGGGACCCATGATCGCACTTCGCTGCCAGCACTCGCTCGTCTTGACACGGATTCATTCCCTGTACGTCTGTTGATCGGACGTCATCGGTCATACGTAACAGGGGCACGATCCCCAACCGGGATCGTGCCCCCTCATGAGACGTTCCAGAGCTGCGATCGGTTGGCAGCCGATCGCTGTGATTCAGGAGACCAGGCGGCGAACCGTGTAGTCATTGCTCCAGATCCGGTGGCTTCCCACCGTCTGACCGGAGGTCGGCGCGTCCCACATGTTGCCCCCGCCAGCGTAAATCGCGGCGTGGTAGTACGAGCCCGGTCGGCCGAACAGCATCAGGTCGCCCGGCTTCATCGAACTCCGGCTGACCGACGAGCCATAGCCGGCCTGGCTGGTCGCGCTGTGCGGAAGTGACTTACCGAACTTCGCGTAGATGAACTTGGTGAAACCTGAGCAGTCGAACGAGTTGGGCCCCGCCGCACCGTACTGGTACGGCCGACCGCGGTACTGGGCGGCCGTGGAGACGACCATCTGGCCCTTGTCCTGAACGTAGACCGCGACGGCCGGCGAGACGCTGGAAGCGAAGGTCCGGCTGGTCCCGGCGGGAGCGGCTGGCGGGGTGGCGTCAGCGTTGTTGCTCACCTGCTTGGTGTTGCTGACCGGCTGCGTGTAGGCGGCCGGCTGGTTGTCGCCGGCCGCGCCATTGCCGTTGTTGGTGCTGGTCGAGCCATTCCCGTTGGCGTCGTTGCCATTCGTGCCGGAATCGGTCGACGGGGTGCCGGACGACTCGGCCGGGGTGCTCGGGGATGCCGAGTCAGCGGGCTTCGGGTTGGCCGGCGTGTTCTGTGCGGGCTTGTTCGGGGCCGCCTTGGTGGTGGCCGGCGCCGGGTTGGCGGGCTGCCCGCCGCCGCTGCTGACCGTGCCGCCGGCGTAACTGAGGATCCAGTAGGCCGAGTTGCCCGGGTACAGCTGGAACGTGACAACACCCTGGCTGTTCGTGGTGCCGCTGAGAAGGGCGTGGTAGTGCCCGTCAGCCTCGGTACGGGACAGCGTGGCTGTCACGTTGGGGATCGGCTGGCCCTCCGGCGTCTTGATGAAGCCCTCGAGGTTGACCAGCGAACCTGGCGAGGTGGTCGACGGGGTGTTGTACTTCCAGACCATCACTTTGGCCTGGTCGGCCGCGAACACCGAGGGCGCTGCCACCACACCAACGGCCATCAGACCGGCGGCGGCGACACCCAGAGAGGCGGTGAGCCACTTGTTCTTCAGCGGACGCGGGAGACTACGGCGGTGAGATCGCACCGTACGCAAGAGCGTTCCTTCCGGCACGCCTACGAAGTGAGCTGTCGGGTTCGGGAGGGAAGGCGTCCCGGCCATCGTTAGATGGCTTCACCCCAAGGAGTTTTTCCGACTGTCGCCGGATCACTCCGGAGAAACTTTGTTGGTTCCCCCGCTCCTGTCCGATTCATCCAATGCTCGTACTTTCACCTGGGCGGCGGGGACAGGACTCGGCGTGCCGTCTCCCAGGTGCGTGCACGGGTTGTGCACTTTGACCTCAAGCATCTTGGGGTCATCGTGATCGTATTCGCAGGCCAAGTGAGATCTGTTACAGGGTGGCCGTGTCGCATTATTTTATTTGCCCTAATATGTCCGCCCGTTCGGGTCGGTTTCTTTCTGTGCGCTCGATCACTAACAATTATTCGCGGCATACATGTGTTCACCGTGGTGCCTGTTCGCGGAAGGCTCGGTACGCTCCCAGCGTCCTTTTGGGTTCGGGTGGGGGGAGCGCATTCATGGCGGACCAGAGCAAGACTTCTCAGGGCGACCTCGCGGACAGGGTCCAGAAGGGGTACGCGTTCGCTGGCGAAGCGATTGAGCTGGGTGCGTTGGTCGGCGATGACGGTGCCGCCGTGCCAGCCGCGAAGGTGCGGATCCCGCTGTCGATGGTGAATCGGCACGGCCTGGTGGCCGGCGCGACCGGCACCGGCAAGACCAAGACGCTGCAGATGATGGCCGAACAGCTGTCCGCGAACGGTGTTCCGGTCTTTCTGGCCGACGTGAAGGGCGACTTGTCCGGGGTAGTGGCGCCCGGCGCCGATTCGGACCGGACGCGGTCCCGGGCGACCGAAGTCGGGCAGACCTGGACGGCGACTGGTTACCCAACCGAGTTCCTGGCGCTCGGCGGACTCGGCAAGGGCGTGCCCGTACGGGCGACCGTCACGGCCTTCGGTCCGACCCTGCTGTCCAAGGTCCTGGGTCTGAACGACGTGCAGGAGTCGTCGCTCGGACTGGTCTTCCATTTCGCCGACCAGCACGGCCTGCCGCTGTTGGACTTGAAGGACCTGCGCGCGGTTATCCAGTTCCTGACCTCCGATGAGGGCGCTGAGCAGCTCAAGGAGCTGGGCGGGCTGAGCAAGGCCACCGCTGGGGTGATCCTTCGGGAGCTGATCGGCTTCGCCGACTCCGGCGCGCAGGACTTCTTTGGCGAGCCGGAGTTCGACACCCACGACTTTCTTCGTACGGCCACGGACGGTCGCGGGATCATCAGCGTGCTGGAGCTGGCCAGCATCCAGGACAAGCCGGCGCTGTTCTCCACCTTCCTGATGTGGTTCCTCGCCGACCTGTTCGCGGACCTTCCAGAGGTGGGCGACGTGGACAAGCCGAAGTTGGTCTTCTTCTTCGACGAGGCCCACCTGCTTTTCAAGGACGCCTCCAAGGACTTCCTGACCGCGATCACCCAGACCGTCCGGCTGATCCGGTCAAAGGGCGTCGGCATCTTCTTCGTCACCCAGACGCCAAAAGATGTGCCGTCGGACGTGTTGGCGCAGCTGGGCAACCGCGTTCAGCACGCCCTGCGCGCGTACACGCCGGAGGACGCCAAGGCGCTCAAGGCCACCGTCTCCACCTTTCCCAAGTCCGGCTACGACCTGGAGGAAGTACTCACCGGCCTCGGCATCGGCGAGGCGGTGGTCACGGTGCTGTCCGAGCGTGGCGCGCCGACCCCGGTGGCCTGGACCCGGCTGCCCGCACCGCAGTCCTTTATGGGCCCGGCCGAGCCGGCCGTACTGGACAGCACGGTGTCCGGGTCGCCGCTGCAGGGCAAATACGGGCAGGCCATTGACCGGGAGTCGGCGTACGAGAAGCTGATGGCCAAGACCGCCCAAGGCGCGGCCACCCAGCGAGCCGAGGCAGCCCAGCAGCCCATTACCGCGCCTGCCCCACGGCCGGCCCCGGCCAGCAGCGGCGCGGGTGGGCAGGCGATGGGGGCGGTGACGGACTTCCTTGGCTCCCCAGCGGTCAAGAGCTTCATGCGCTCCGCCGCCTCTTCGGCCGGCCGCGAAATCATGCGCTCCGTCTTCGGCGTCAGCCGCCGCCGCTAACCCGCCCCTGGCCCGCACAATCGGAATCCGATTGGCGGTTCTCCATAGGGTGCGGCGCGAAACTGTCGTACCGACGTGAAATTTTGAGCCCCCGCCCTTTCAGAAGGGCGGGGGGTGGGTGGCGGGTTTTCATTACGTAAGTAAACGCGCGTGCGAGATAAGCGCGCGCTTCATGAAGCGACGGCTGCACAATCGGAATCCGATTGTGCCAGCGGTGGCAGGCTGACCTGGGTGAACTCCGGGGTGGTGACAATCGGATTCCGATTGTGCAGCCAGTCACCCGACCGACTGACCGAGCAGCCAGCCGGGGCCGCGGCTAGCGGATGACGACGGGGTTGACCGGGGCGCCGGTGCCTTCGACGACTTTCAGTGGGGCCGCGGTGTAGAGGAAGGTCCACCGACTGTCCGCAGCGCAGGCCGCGGCCAGGTCGTCCAGCCAGCAGATCTCGGTGAAGGCGACACCGAGGTTGCGCATCAGGGCGCTGTGCAGCGGCAGGGCGACCCCGGTGGCCGGCTCGGCGCTGACCTCGTTGCCGATGGTGTCGGTGACCAGGTTCGGGATCTCCATCCGCTGGAACCACTCGACCAGCTCCCGGGAGTAGGTGAGGCCCGGCTCGCAGTAGTGGTGGAAGAACTCCTTTGGCGTGGTCCGATACCACCAGCCGATCCAGCCAGTCCGGATCAGCAGGATGTCGCGCGGCTCGATCGTGACGCCCTGGCTTTCGGCGGCGGCGAGCAGGTCTTGGTGGTCGAAGGTCTCGCCCTTATCCAGTACGTCCTTGTCGCGGTGCCGGGCGATGTCGATGAGCACCCCGCGGCCGACCACGCCCTTCTCCCCAATCGGCAGGACGGATGCCTTCTTCATCCCGCCGACGGTGTTCTCGGCGTCGTAGCCGTTCCAGATTTTCCCGTCATACCAGACGTGGCCGAGCGCGTCGTATTGCGTGGAGCCCTGGAGATAAAGGAAGGCGGTGTCGTCGGCGTAGTGCATGCCGCCGGGAATCTGGCGCGCCTCGCCGCGCGTCCAGGAGCTCTCGTCGACCACGTTCTTGCGTTCGATGGGCGTACGGCCGGGCCACAGCGGGTCGCCGGGCGGCTTCGGATAGCCCATCTGGATCTGCAGGGTGAAGGTCTCCCCGGTGTGTACGTGCTGGACCCCACGCAGGACCTGCGCCGCGTCCAGGTAGTTCAGCGAACCCAGCTCGTCGGCCGGGCCCCACTTCCCCCAGTTGCTGGGGGTGTCCTCCCCCAGCAACTGGCGCAGCGGCGGCACCTCGGGTCTGTCGGCCATCGAGGATGCCTCCTGACGTGCGTTACGCGGCGAGGGCGTCGCGTAGGAAACGCTCGAAGCGCTCCGGAACCGAGAATATCGGCGAGTGGTCGGCTTCGGGTACGACCAGCAGAGTGGCTTCCTTGGCCTGGTCCGCGAGCCGCCTCGCCCACAGTTGGGTGCCGTCGAAGTCCCGGCCGCCGGTGAAGACGGCGATCGGCGGGACGATCTCGGCGAACCGGGTCTTGACCGGCGGGTCGAGCTCCATGCCGTGGGCCGTCTCCATCAGCAAAATGCGGTCGTTGGCGACGGCCCAACCGATCAGCCGGCGCCGGTCGTCGGGGTTGAGGGCCGGGCACCAGCCATCGACATCCCAGGTCGCGGCGGCGCGGGTGCCCTCGGTACGCAGCAGCTCCTCCACCTTGGCGAAGTGGGCTCGCATCTTTTCCCGGGCGGCGGCCTCGGCCGCGGTCGGGTCGGGGAACTCGCCGAAGGAGGCACCCAC
The DNA here is from genome assembly GCF_039530045.1 of Fodinicola feengrottensis. Taxonomy (NCBI): domain Bacteria; kingdom Bacillati; phylum Actinomycetota; class Actinomycetes; order Mycobacteriales; genus Fodinicola; species Fodinicola feengrottensis. The sequence goes on from NZ_BAAANY010000009.1 coordinate 417,310, forward strand.
CGCACAGACCTTGGCCACCCGGTCGGGATGCTGATGGGCGAAGGCCAGCGCTTGCCGGCCGCCGTCGGACACGCCGACAAGCGTGGCGCGGGAGACGCCGACGGCGTCCAGTACGGCCGCGATGTCATCGAGTTCGCTAAAAGGCCCGTCGGACTGCGCCGACAGGCCGGTGTCGCGGTAGTCGAAGGTGGTCACCCGAGCGATGTCCGCGAGCCAGGCCACCGTCGTGTCCCACATGCGCAGGTCGGTGAGGCCAGCGTTAAGCAGCAGGACGTCTTGGCCCTGCCCGTGTTGTTGGTAATAGAGGTATCCGCCGGGAACATCCGCAAAGCCTTTGGTCACTGTCCTCATGATCAGTAACCCTTGGCCAGTTACGCCAGTCGAGCAAGCCAATTAGCCGAGTGCGTACATGACACCCAGATAGCTGCCGACCGCGGCGGCCCCGAGGGCGACTGTCCACAGGATCATCCACAGCAGGAACCGGCAGAACCGGACGAAGCCATTTCGCCGGCGGGGCGCTGGCGGCGGCGCGTACGGCGGTGCCTGATAGGGACCGGGCGCGTACTGCCGCGGTGGGTACGCCTGCTGTGGATACGGGTTGGGAGGGTACGGCTGGGGTGGGTACGGGCGTGGCGGGTACGGGTGGGGCATGCGCGTCTCCGTTCGGCTCGACCAAGATCACGCTAAGGCCGGCCGAGCCGGTACCACGAGGTCCGCGAGGGCAGCTGGCACGAATCCACGAGCAGACTTCTGGTTACCTGCGGACCACTCGGCGACGGATCTGGGCTAGTACGTCCCGGATCTCCCGGACTCGCAGCAGCACGGCGAGCCCGAGGTAGATGCCACCGCCGATGGTCAGGCCGAGGAACAGTGAGAGGCCGTTGCCGAGGCGGCCGACCGGGAAGAAGTGGCTGATGTAGACCTGGATCACCAGCGCGATCAGCATCGCCGGGGTGCTGGCGATGGCTACCCGTACGACAGTGGACAGCGTCTTGCCCAGATGCAGCCGGCCGAGTTTGCCGCGCAGCACCATGCCGCCGATCACCATCGCGGCGAGGTACGAGATGCCGTTGACGATCATCAGGCCCTGCAGCGCGAAGGCGGGAGTGACCAGGTATTGCACGACCAGCGCGCCGATCACCCGTACGGCCACCGCGGCCACGTTGACCAGCGCGGCCGTTTTGGCATCCCGCATCGCGTAGAAGACGAAGGTCTGCATCTGGCTGATCGCGAACGGCAGCAGGCCCAGGCCCGCGAAGGCGAACACCTGGCCGGTCAGGGTGGCTTCGACGTCGGAGGTCTGGCCGTAGCGGAACAGCAGTGCGCCCAGCGACGGGCCGAGGAAGAGCATGATGCCGGTCGCCGGGATGAGCAGAGTGGACGACAGCCGGGTGCCGAGCGAGAGGTCGTCGGCAATGGACCGCAGCCGGCCTTCGACCGCGGCCCGGCTCATCCGCGGCAGCAGCGCGGTGATCACGCTGACCGCGACGATCCCGTGCGGCAGCTGGAAAAGCATGAAGGCGTTGTTGTAGATGGTCGGCCCGCCGGGACCCGACCCACTCGCGTGGCTGGCCACCCGTTGTACGACGGTCAGCCCGATCTGGCTGAACAGCACGTAGAGCATCAGCCAACCGGCCAGCGAACGAGCCTCGCCGAGGCCAGCGCCCCGCCAGTCCCACCGCCACTTCCAGCGAAAGCCCAGCTTGCGCAGCGGGAACCAGAGGGCGATCGCCTGGACGGCGATGCCGAGGGTCGTACCGATGCCCAGTACTGCGATCTGGGTGGTGGTGATGTTCGTCAGCGAGAGGGTCTTGCCGCTGTTCAAGGCGATGAAGACGGCGGCCGTGAGGACCACGATCACGCTGTTCAGCACCGGCACCCAGGCGGTCGCGGCGAACTTGCCGCGGCTGTTCAGGATCGCCCCCAGCACTGCCGCGATCGCGTAGAAGACGATCTCCACCAGGATCAGGTAGCCGAAGGCGGTGGTCAGCGGGGCCGTTGCCGCGTTGTCGTTGACCGCCCTGGTCAGCAGCGGGGCGGCGAGCACGGCCAGCACGGTGACGAGGGTGCCCAGCGACACCGTGATCGTCAGCAGCCGCTGGATGAAAGCCTCGCCCTTGTCCGCGTCCGTCTTCTGGGCCTTGACCAGCAGCGGTACGACCACGCTGGCGAGCACGCCGCCGATCAGCAGCTCGTAGACCTGGTTGGGCAGGTTGTTGGCCTGCGTGTACGCGTTGCTGACCAGCCCGGACCCGATCGCGGCGGTCAGGATGACCTGGCGGAGCAGGCCGGCCAGCCGGGAGGCGAGGGTGCCCAGCGCCATGATCGCGGAGTTCTTGGCGACTCCGGCGGCCTCCGCGGCCGGCGCCTGGACCTCGTCGACGGCCGGGATCGGGCCACCGAGGTCGAGCAGGCCGGTCTGGTCCAGGCCGCCGGCGACGGCCTGCGGGATCTCCACGATCGAGACGATCGGGATCGCGCCCACGTCGGCGGCGCTCGCGTACTCACCGGCCCGCACCCACGACGACTGGTAGACGGCACCGACGGCCTTGCCGACCTTGGCCGTACCGACCGCGCGCCCTTCGGTACGCCGGCGGCGCCACCGACCGGTGTCGTCCGGTGCCCGTCCGGGCGGCATCTCGTCGGAGTCGTCGGGGGCGCTGTGCCTCATGCCGGACGGTCTAGCAGTTTGTGCACTTTCTCCGCCAACCGCCGCTCGTCCGGGTAGGCGAGCCGGGTATCCAGTTCGGAAAGCGGCACCCACGCCACCTCGGTGACCTCGCGGTCCTCGTCTGACAACTCCCCGCCGGTGGCCCGGAGCAGGAAATGGTGAACGGTCTTGTGGATGCGTCGGCCGTCGGCGACGAACCAGTACTCCACCGTGCCCAGGGCCTGTTGCACGAAGCCGATGATCCCGGTCTCCTCGTGGACTTCCCGCGCCGCGGTCTGCTCGAACGTCTCGCCGGCCTCGACGTGTCCTTTGGGCAGAGACCACACCAGCCGGCCGCGCCGGTCGAGCTTGCCGATCAGGGCCGCGCTCGCGGCCAGGCTGTCCCCGTCCAGGATCAGTCCGCCGGCCGAGGTCTCGTCCACCCGTACCAACCGGCGCCGGCCGTGCCGTGGGCCGCCGGCCGCACCGGTCTTCCCGGCGGCTGGCTGACCAGCCGGTTGCCGGGCGTGTCGCTGGCCGCCGCGCTGCCTGCCCCGGCCGCGGGACCGCCCGGTGCGGCCGCCTTCCGGCTTCGACTCGGTCGGCTTCTCGGTCGTTTCGGTCGTGTCAGTGCCGGTGTTCGCGCTGCTTTCGGTCCCTGTGGTGGCGTCCGGGTCGGCCGGTTTGCGTTTGCGGTGCCGTTGGCCGCCGCGCCGGCGGCCGCGCCGAGACCGACTCGCCCCGGCCGGCCTGGCACCTGACTCAGTAGCTGACCCACCAGCTGACCCACCAGCTGACTCAGCGGCCTGCCCGTCTGGCTGCCCGCTCGTGTTCTCGGCGGCGCCAGTGGGCTCTGTGCCCGTACCGTCGGCCGCGTTCGTAGTCGCCGTCGAAGCACGTCCGCGAGATCCGCGGCGGCGCCGTCCACCGCGCCGCGACCGCCGGTGCGGGCGGGTTTCGGTACCAGCGTTTTCGGGATTTTCCGACCCGCCGGCCGCGGCCGGCGGGCCTGCGCTGTCGGGAGCACTGGATGGGCCTGGGGCGGACGCCGCCGCCGACCCGGATGGGGATCCGGAGCCGGGTGGGCGTTCGCGGGTGGTCATCCCGGCAGGATATCGCGACCGAGATCGGGAGTCGGCCTGCTGAAGCACTGGCCGAGGCGGCTAAACTGGCCGGTCGTGTCCACCCCCGACCAGACCCGCCCCGATCACCGGCTCACTCGCGCGCAGCAGCTCGCCGTGACCGAGCTGATGCGAGTGTCCCCGATCGCCGACGAGATCGGCCGCCGGTTCACCGCCGCCGGCCACCAGCTCTACCTGGTCGGCGGGTCGGTACGAGACGCCCTGCTCGGCCGGCTCGGGCACGATCTGGACTTCTGCACCGACGCCAACCCGGAGAAGGTGCTGGAGCTGGTGACCGGCTGGGCCGAGGCGATCTGGACCACCGGAATCGAGTTCGGCACCGTCGGCGTGTCGAAACACGGCCTGCAACTGGAGATCACCACCTTCCGCACCGAGTCGTATGACCGGCAGTCGCGGAACCCGCAGGTCACGTACGGGACGACGGTGCAGGGCGACCTGTCCCGCCGGGACTTCGCGGTGAACGCGATGGCGGTCAGCGTGCCGCAGCACGAGTTCACTGACCCGTACGACGGGCTGGCCGACCTCGCCGCCCGCCGGCTGCGAACCCCGGGCGCGCCGGACGACTCCTTCCTGGACGACCCGCTGCGGATGTTGCGGGCGGCCAGGTTCGTGTCGCAGCTCGGCTTCGAGCCGGCGCCTGAGGTGGTGGCGTCGATCGAGCGGCTGGCTTCGGAGATCGACCGGATCACCGCCGAGCGGGTCCGCGAGGAGCTGGTGAAACTGGTGATGGGCGCCGACCCGGTGATCGGGCTGCGGCTGCTGGTGGACACCGGGCTGGCCGAGCGGGTGCTGCCGGAGCTGCCTGGCATGCGGATGGAAATCGACGAGCACGCCCAGCACAAGGACGTGTACGAGCACAGCCTGACCGTGCTGAAGCAGGCCATTGATCTCGAAGAGGACGGCCCGGATCTGGTGCTGCGGCTCGCCGCGTTGCTGCACGACATCGGCAAGCCGGCGACCCGGCGGACCGAGCCGGGTGGGAAGGTCAGCTTCCATCACCACGAGGTGGTCGGCGCCAAGATGGTCCGCAAGCGGCTGCGGGCGCTGCGGTTTTCCAAGGAGACCACCGAACAGGTCGCCAACCTGGTGTTCCTGCACCTGCGGTTCCACGGCTTTGGCCGCGGCGAGTGGACCGACTCGGCCGTACGCCGCTATGTCACCGACGCGCAGGACCTGCTCCCCCGGCTGCACAAGCTCGTACGATCCGACTGCACCACCCGTAACCGGCGCAAGGCCGAGCGGCTGGCCCGCGACTACGACGCGCTCGAGGAACGGATCACGGTCCTGCGGGCCCAGGAGGACCTGGATCGCGTACGACCGGACCTGGACGGCAACGCGATCATGGCGTTGCTGGGCCTGCAGCCCGGCCCGCTCGTCGGGAAGGCCTGGAAGCACCTGAAGGACGTAAGGCTGGACCGCGGGCCGCTCTCCCATGAGGACGCCGAGGCCGAGCTGCGCCAGTGGGCCGCCGAGCAGGGAATCGGCGAGTAAAGGGTCACCCAGTGTGCCTTTAGGTGAGGGTCATCACGGGTTATCCGGACCGAAAGGGCATTCTTCGATATTAAGGCTGGTCAGCGGCCCGACCCCGAGGTGAGACTCGGGCGATGAGCAGCGGAAGTCACCGATGACCCGCCGCCGGAGTAGGCCCGAGGCCGCATCCGGACCGGTAAGCCCCAAGGAAAATTGGCGTCCGGCCCGGCAATCGTCCGTCACTGATCGCGTACTGGCCTTGCAGGCGACGGCTGGAAACGGGGCGACCAGCCGGCTGCTGTCCCGGCCATCGGTCCAGCGGGATCCGGTGACGCCGGCACCGGCACCGGCCTTGGACAGTCGAGCGCTCGCGGTCATGTTGCAGCCGACCCTGCAGGCCGAGCGGGACAGCGCTTTCGCCGAATATCACAAAATCGACGGCCAGCTGGCCGAGCTGCAGCAGCTGGAGGACGCCGGCGACCTCACCGAGAAAGGTAAGGCCGACAAGCAAACCTTGGTGGCGACGCAGGCTGAGCAGGAGGCAAAACTCGGCCAGGCCGAGAAAGACCTGTTGCTACTGAACACCCCGGGCACCGCTGACCAGTCGTTGAACGAGCTGCTTGTCCGGCGCAAGGCCAATGTTTCGGTGCCAGACAGCACCGACAGCACCTCCAGCGGGTGGCGGTTGGACAACAGTGGCCTCACGTCCTCGGACAAGACCGTCACGACTGGCGTGGCCGACGGCAAGGCGGTCACCACCACCTCCGGGTCCACGACCACGATCGACTCCACCGGTTGGTCCAAGAAGGACTCGCAGTCCACCGCGACCACCGACGGCACCACCACGAATACCTCTTCCACCAGCGACAGCAAGAAAATCGACGTGTCCGGCGGAGATATCTCGTACGCGACTGGCCACACCGACAAGACCGAGACCGCAGGCCCACTGAACAGCACGTCGACGACCGCGACCAGCAGCAAAATCGGCACCGGCGGTTACACGAAAACGACGGAGCAGACCGAGACGGTCGACAGCACGGTCGCCAGCAACAAGTCGACCACGTCGTACACCCGCGGGGACGGGAAAGTCGGTACGAGCTCGAGCAGCTCGTCGAAATTCGGCACCCAGGACGCGCAGGGAAACCTGATCAAGGGCAACGAAAACACCAAGACCGTTGGCGTTGGTGTGATCGCCGGCCAGGACGGCGTGGGCGGTTACGGCTCGGCCAGCCAGGATCTTTCCCAAACGCACGCCAAAGGCGTGAAGACTGGGCAGAGCGTCGGCATGGACGGCAAGTTCGTCGTCAATGTCACGCAGGTGGCTGCAAAGGAACCAGCGCAATACCAGATCAGCCTGACTATCAGCCTCGGCGTCAAACTCAGCCTCAGCGGGAACGTGGACAAGGAGTCCGAGGCCGGCAACAAAGGCTCGTACGGCGTCACGGGTTCGGCCGCCGGCTCGGTCACCGGCACCTTCGTCCATGTGTTCGCCGAGCAGGAAACCCAGGCATATCTGGGATCCCTGGCGAACGGCTCCGGTGGCGTGCACAAGGAGCTCTCGGTCTTGCAGCTGGCCGCGGCCGGCAGCATGGACGAGGCGAAAACAATGTTGAACGGCCTGAAGGCGTCGCTGCTGTCGGCGGACGGCGCGGCCGGAATGAGTGACGGCGACAGTGCCGAGCTGGCGGTGGAGGGTAAGGTCAGCGGTGGGGCCAGCGGTGGCGCCAGCGAAAGTGGAGGGCTAGGCGGTAAAGCCGACGTCAGCATCAGCCACGGCGGTACGCTCAAGCGCTCGGTTGCCCACAAAGGTGGGAAAGTCGTCATCACCATTACCGTGCTTTCCAGCGACGGCGTGGGTGCTGGCGCCTCGGTTTCGTACGGCGCGGCCAGTGGCGGCTACAGCGGCACCGAAGGCACCAGTGCCGGGCAGTCGGTCAGTTTTACGCTGGATCCAGCGGATGCCTCGTACCAACAGCGATTCGCCCAGATCGCCGACACCAGTTCGATCGACGGCCTGCGCCGGCTCGCCGCCGACCATCCCGAGCTGGTCGGCGCGAAGACGACGAGTTCCGGATCTTCCAGCGGTGGCACCACTTCGGCCGGCGTCGGGCCGGCCAAACTGGAACTGACCGACACCCACAGCTATGACGAGTCGACGACCATCGACGCATCCGGGACGTCCCACACCTTCGCCGGCAGCACCGGCGGGGGCGCGGCCGTTTCGGTCGCGGGTGGGCCAAAAGTCAGCTACTCGGAGAAGGACGCGGTGGCCACTTCGGTGGGCGCGGACGCAAAGGCGTCCGGCGACGCGAGCCACGCCACCTCCGAGACGGACCTCGGCGCCAGCCTGGACAAGCTCGGCCAGAATCTCTCGAGCAATCCGCTCGGCACGGTGACCGGGTTGGTCACCGGCGGCACGAAGGTCATGCAGGAAAAGACCGATGTGGCCGGAATGAAGCTGTCGGACGATGATTTCGCGACTATCGCGGCGGTGGCGCGGGATCCGCACGGCTGGGACCGGCCGGTGGTGAGCCCTCGATTGCTGCCGGACTGGCGGGCGCTGCGTCGGGCCGTGGTCGCCGCGAACGGTGATCGCACCGAGATCGCGCGCTGCCTCGCCGCGTACGCGTCCCATGACGAAGGCGCCGCGCATGCGATCGAGCGGATCGTCCGGCCAGTCGGCTCCGCCGATGGTGGCGCCCGGTACGAATGGCCTGGCGACTTGTCGGCGGAGAAGTCGTCTTACGACTCGCTGGTTTCCGGCGATCCGCTGGCTGCCGTACGGTCGCTGGAAAAAGACGGCAAGAACGCGGCTGCTTTGGAGGCCGTCAACGGCGTACTGTCCAAATTGGACGCCATGGTGACGGCTATGCAGGCCAAGCAGGACAAGTTCACCGATGGCGCGGCTTTCGGCGAGATGCTGGCAAGCGCGGCCGTACGCCGTGGGGAAATCGCGCGAGAAGCGGCCATGATCGGGCACCGGATCTCGGCGGCCGGCACGACCGCCGACCTGCCGGCATCGGATGTCACGACCGTACCGACGGCCGACCAGATGAAGGCGCAGGACGAGATTGACCGGGCGGCGGCGAAGGCGACACTGGAGGGATATCGCCAGTCGTTGAACGGGTTCCTGGAAAAGCAGAAGCGTGCCTTCGGCATTGTGCAGGTGGAGCAGGCGAAAAAGGACGCGATCTTCAGCTCACCCGACATCACGCTGATCGCGACCACACTGACCGACTTGAAGAACAACCTCTATCCGCAGTGGGACGCGACCCTGGCCAAAGCCCGCGAGGCGGCCGGAAAAGCCGGCGTGGACGAGCACTCGGTCGAGCCGGCTCCGGCCAAGGAATACTGCAACTACCTGAACAAGCAGACCTTCGGCAGCAACCTGGTGTGAGAGCTTGGTGGGGCTGGCACTCGCCGTCACTGGCCTCGCGTTCGGCCGGGTCTGGCTCGGGCTGGCGTTGGTGCTGTTGGGATTTGCTGCACCACCCCGCGCGCCCGATCATCGGGGTGAAGGGGATTCCGCGCTGGTATGTGCCGTTCTGGGTGGCGTACGACATCCCAGCCGGCATCCTCGTCCTGCTGATGCTCTGATCCGCTCGGGTAGGAGTGCCCAGGCAACCGGCGCCGTACGCTCGCAGGTATGAGCACTGCAACCTGGGATCAGCTCGCCACCCGGCCCGGGTCACCGGCCGAGCTGGCCGCGGCGCTGGAAAAGACCGGTTACCTGGCCGACGACGGCATCGCCACCGCCGGCTTCCTGGCCCTGCGGATGCACCGGCCGCTGTTCTGCGAAGGCGAGCCGGGCACTGGCAAGACTTCGCTCGCGCAGGCGTTGGCGCAGGTCCTGGGCGTGCCGCTGATCCGATTGCAGTGTCACGAGGGCATCGACGCCACCCAGGCGCTCTACGACTGGGACTTCCCGCGTCAGCTGCTGCATCTGCGAGCCCTGGAGGCCGCCTCGAGCGGTCAGTTGGACGCCGAAGCGGCCGAGGCCTCGCTTTACAGTGAGCGGTTTCTGCTGGCCAGGCCACTGCTGCGGGCGTTGCAGGAGTCCCCGTGCGTGTTGCTGGTCGATGAGGTGGACCGGGCCGACGACGAGTTCGAGGCCTTCCTGCTGGAAGTGCTGTCCGAGCATGCGGTGAGCGTGCCGGAGCTGGGTGAGATCCGAGCCGACTGCCCACCGCTGGCCGTCCTCACCTCGAACCGCACCCGCGAGGTGCATGACGCGCTGAAGCGGCGCTGCCTCTATCACTGGCTGGAGCATCCGGACCTGGCCCGCGAGGTGGCGATCCTGCGCAGCCGGCTGCCCGGGGTCAGCGCCCGGCTGGCCCAGCAGGTGGCGACGGCGGTTCGACGGCTCCGCGAGATGGAGCTGCTCAAGCCGCCCGGGGTGGCCGAGTCGCTGGACTGGGCCGAGGCGCTGATGGCGCTCGGCCGGTCCGAGCTCGACGTGGAGACTGCCGCGGTGACGCTTGGCGCGGTGCTCAAATACCGCGAGGACGCCGACCGGGCGCAGGCCGCCGGCCTCGCCGCGCTGCTGGCTTCCTGAGTCGCGATGGCCGATCCGCTGAGCGGCCTGGTGGGCTTCGCTCGTACGCTCCGGCACGCCGGCCTCGCCGCCGATCCGCAGCGAGTGCAGGCGTACACCAGCGCGGTCGAGCACCTTGACCTGTCGTCACCGGTCGACCTCTACTGGGCAGGGCGTCTCACGTTGTGTAGTGAGCCGGATGACCTGGTCCGTTACGACGCGGCCTTCGCCGCCTGGTTCGGCCGGCTGGTCACGACCGGTGGACCCGACCGGCCGGTCATCCCACAGCCGCTGCGGAGCCGGATGGCTTCGCTGGTCAACCCGCCTGACGGCAAGGAGGGTGGTGAGGCGGATGACGACGAGCTGCGGGTCTTCGCCAGTGATGTCGAGGTGCTGCACCACCGAGACATCGCCGAGCTGACCGTTGCCGAACGTGATCACCTGCGGCAGTTGATGACTACCCTCCGGCTGGATCCGCCACGCCGGCGGGCGCTGCGGTCCAAGCCGTCCCGGCGGGGCCGGCTGGACGCCAGCCGTACGGTCCGGGCGATGCTCGCCACCGGCGGCGAACCGGCTCGGCTCCGGCACGTACGGCGGGGTGACCGGCCGCGCCGGGTGGTGCTGTTGATCGACGTCTCAGGTTCGATGAGTCCGTACGCGGACGCTCTGCTGCGGTTCGCGCACGCGGTGGCCCGACGCAGTCCGGGCAGCACCGAGGTCTTCACCGTCGGCACTCGGCTGACCCGAGTGAGCCGGCAGTTGCGGTTGCGTGACCCGGAGGCGGCGCTGGCCGCCGCCGGCCGGGCCGTACCGGACTTCCACGGCGGCACCCGGCTCGGCGAAACCCTGCGTGCGTTCCTGGACCGCTGGGGTCAACGCGGGATCGCCCGCCAGTCAGTCGTCGTACTCTTCTCGGACGTGTGGGAGCGGGGAGACACCGACCTGCTGGCCGAGCAGATGGCCCGGCTGCGCCGACTGGCCCGTGCGGTGTTCTGGGTGAACCCACACGCCGGCCGGCAGGGTTACGCTCCGGTGCAGTCGGGAATTGCGGCGGCGCTGCCGCATGTTGACCTGTTGTTAGCGGGTCACAGTTTGGCTACTTTGCGGCGGCTGTGGTCACATGTCCTGAATTCGGCCGCCCCAGCCGGGTCCGTCCGGACGGAGGTTCCGCATGCGTGATGTCCTGGACGAGCTCTATCGACGCTGGCAGGCGGGCGAGTCGGTGGGGTTGGGAACGGTGGTGTCCACCTTCCGCTCGGCGCCCCGCCCGGCCGGCGCTGCCATGCTGGTCGGGACCGATGGCACCGCCAGCGGCAGCGTCTCCGGCGGCTGCGTCGAGGGAGCCGTTTACGAGTTGGCGAACGAGGTGCTTGGCGACGGGGAGCCGGTGCTCCAGCGGTATGGCGTCAGCGACGACGATGCCTTCGCGGTGGGTCTGACCTGCGGTGGCATCCTTGACGTATATGTGGAAAAGATCGATTCCGGCACCTTCCCCGAGTTGTCGCGGGTGGTGGAGTCCGTCCGTACCGAAGAGCCGGTGGCCGTCGCGACCGTCGTGCGCCACCCGAATCCGCGGTGGCTCGGCCGCCGGTTGGTCGTCTGGCCCGACCGGGTCGCCGGCGGCCTCGGCTCCGAGCGGGCCGACGCGGCGGTCCTGGACGACGCTCGCGGCATGCTCAACTCCGGCCGTACCGGCTCGCTGCAATACGGCCCGGACGGCCAGCGGCGCGGTGAGGGCATGTCGGTCTTCGTGAACTCTTTCGAGCCACCGCCCCGAATGTTGGTTTTCGGCGCGATCGACTTCGCTTCCGCGATGGCGAAACTGGGCTCGTTCCTGGGATATCGCGTCACGGTCTGCGACGCGCGGCCGATTTTCGCTACCAACACCCGCTTCCCGGACGCCGACGAGGTGGTCGTCGACTGGCCACACCGCTACCTGAAGGCCGAGGCCGACGCCGGTCGAGTGGACAACCGCACGGTGGTCGCGGTGCTCACCCACGACCCGAAGTTCGACGTACCGGTGCTGGAAGTGGCCCTGCGGCTGGAGCTGGCGTACGTCGGCGCGATGGGATCCCGTCGCACTCACGACGACCGGCTCAAACGCCTCCGCGAAGCCGGGTTGACCGAAACGGAACTGGACCGGCTGGCCTCCCCGATCGGACTGGACCTCGGCGCTCGTACGCCGGAGGAAACCGCTGTCTCGATCGCCGCCGAAATGATCGCCCTGCAGTGGGGTGGCCAAGGTCTGCGCCTCGCCGAAGTCAGCGGCCCCATCCACAGCTGACGGCGGCAGTTCCGGCCGCTGGGCCGGTGCGGGACTCGATAGCGCGAAAAGTGGGTGGGGCGCGAAACTGTCGTACCCCTCCGGCAGATTTGCCCCCACCCAGTGACGGGTGGGGGGCGGGTTCGAGGACCGACGTTCAACTAAAAATTAAGGTCCACCTCTCGACCCACCCCCCGCCCGTTCAAAGGGAGGGGGAAAGAAAAACAGACACCTACGACAATTTCGCGCACCACTCGGCGTGTCGCGGGTGAGGTGAGTGGGCCGGTTGGTCACGAGCCCCGGGACTCCGGGTGGGGTGACCTGTCCGATCGGCGGGTTCTGTTCCGCAGGCAAGGGACAATCGGCGGAATGTCTCCGCACCTGCGGAAACGCGGCTCCCGGCCGGGTGATCGGCACTTGTCTGAGCAGTCCGGGCGGGGCAGGCTTCGGGGTGAGCCGGATCACCCTGAGGGTGACTCGGCCGGCCGTGTCCGAACCGCCGCGGCAGCGGCGGCGAGTCCAGCACTGGAGGCCGGAATGCGCATCACCGTCACAGTGGACGGCACCAGCTACACCGACGATGTCGAGCCGCGCACGCTGCTGGTGCACTACCTGCGCGAGCAGGTGGGCAAGACCGGCACCGTGATCGGCTGCGACACCAGCAACTGTGGAGCCTGCACCGTGCATCTGAACGGCCAGAGCGTGAAGTCGTGCTCGGTGCTCGCGGTCCAGGCCGACGCCGCTGACATCACCACCATCGAGGGCCTCGCCAAAGATGGCCAGCTGCACCCGGTCCAGCAGGCATTTCACGACAACCACGCGCTGCAGTGCGGCTACTGCACCCCGGGCATGATCATGCAGTCGATCGACCTGCTGACGGAGAACCCGGATCCGTCGGAGGAAGCCGTCAGGCACGGCCTGGAGGGAAACCTCTGCCGTTGTACGGGCTATCAAAACATCGTTCGAGCCGTGCAGGACGCGGCCGGCAAGGTCCGTGCCGCGCAGACGCCGGCCGAGCAGCCCGCGGGGAGCCAGTCATGACTTCCGTCGCCGAGCCCGAAGTCGGAAAAGCCCGTACTCGCAAGGAAGACGCCCGACTGATCACCGGCCGGACCCGCTGGACGGACAATCTCGTGCTGGCCGGCATGCAGCACATTTCGATGGTCCGCAGCCCGTACGCGAGCGCCCGCATCACCGGCGCCCATGTCGAGGCCGCTCGGGCGATGCCGGGTGTCAGCGCTGTCTACACCGGTGCTGACCTGGACGCAGAACAGTCCGGCCTGCCTTGTGGCTGGCCAATAAACGCCGATGACACGCCACCGCGGCACGTGTCGATCGCGGTCGACACGGTACGGTTCGCCGGCGAGATCGTCGCCGTCGTGGTGGCCCGTACGGCGGTGGCCGCTCGCGACGCGGCCGATGCGGTGGAGATCGACTACGAACCGTTGACGCCGGTCCTGGACCTGGAATCCGCGCTGTCTGAGGGATCCCCGCTCGTACACGCCGAAATGGGCAGCAACAAGTGGGCCTTCTTCCCGTTCGACGCGGCTGCGGCCGGCAGCGGTGGCGACGCCACCGTGGCGATCGCGGCCGCCGAAGCCGATCCTGACCAGATCGTGGTGAAACGCCGTTTCCGCCAGCAGCGGTTGATTCCGGCTTTCATGGAGCCGCGTTCTGTGGTCGTCGACCCGACCAGCGAACAGCTGACCGTGTGGTCGTCGACCCAGGTCCCACACATTCTCAAAACCATGATGTCGGTGACTTTGGGCCTGTCGGAAAGCAAACTGCGGGTCATCGCGCCGGACGTGGGCGGCGGTTTTGGCGGCAAGCTGCAGGTCACGCCGGAGGAAGTCCTGTCCGTGCTGGTGTCCCGCCGGCTCGGCCGGCCGGTGAAATGGACCGAGACCAGGTCCGAGTCGCTGGTTTCCGCGCACCACGGCCGGGATCAGATCCAGGACATCACCATCGCGGCGAAGCGGGATGGCACGATCACCGCGCTAAGGGCCGAGTTGATCGCTGACATGGGCGCGTATTTCGGCCTGTTCACCCCTGCCGTGCCGGTCTTCGGCTGCTTTATTTTCCCAGCCATCTACAAGATCCCGGCTTATTTGTTCACATGTACGGACGTGATGACCAACAAGACGCCGACAGACGCGTACAGAGGTGCTGGCCGCCCGGAGGCCACTTTCGCGATCGAGCGGATCGTCGACGAGCTCGCGGTGGAACTCGGCCGGGAACCGCTGGAACTGCGCGAACAGAACTGGATCAAGAACACCGAATTCCCGTATACGAACGCCGGCGGCCTGACGTACGACTCGGGAAACTACGAGGCGGCGACCGAAAAGGCGAAGGAGATCTTCGACTACGACGGGTTGCGTGCCGAGCAGCGGCGCCGCCGGGAAGCGAAAGACCCGGTGCAGTTGGGTATCGGGATTTCCACGTTCACCGAAATGTGCGGGCTCGCGCCGTCCCGGCTGTTGGGCGCTCTGGGCGCCGGTGCCGGTGGTTGGGAGCACGCGAGCGTACGAATGTTGGCCACTGGCAAGGTGGAGGTGGTCACTGGTTCGTCGCCACACGGCCAAGGCCACGAGACGGCATGGAGTCAGATCGCCGCGGACCAGTTGGGCGTTCCGTTCGAGGACATCGAAGTGTTGCATGGCGACACGCAGTCCTCCCCCAAGGGCCTCGACACGTACGGTTCCCGGTCATTGCCGGTCGGCGGCATCGCTTTGGTCAAGGCGTGCGAAAAAGTCGTCGCCAAGGCCAAACGAGTGGCCGCGCACCTGCTGGAGGCGTCCGAGGACGACGTCGAATTCGACGCCGGCAGGTTCAGCGTTCGCGGCACCGACGCCGGGGTGCAGATCCAGGAAGTCGCGTTCGCCACCTTCCTGTCGCACAATTTCCCGGAGGGTATGGAACCGTCGCTGGACTCCGATGCCACCTTCGATCCGGAGAACTTCTCTTTTCCACATGGCACCCATTTCTGTGCCACCGAGGTCGACACCGAAACCGGCAGGGTCCGCATTCGCAAGTACGTTTGTGTGGACGACGTGGGCAAAGTGGTCAATCCGCTGATCGTAGAGGGACAGGTGCACGGCGGTCTCGCGCAGGGCATCGCGCAGGCGCTCTACGAAGGTGCCACGTACGACGAAAACGGCACGCTCACCACCGGCACGTTCGCCGACTATCTGCTGCCGTCGGCCGCCGACCTCCCGCATTTTGATACTGACCGTACGGAAACCCCGGCGACCACGAATCCGTTAGGTGTCAAGGGAGTGGGCGAGGCAGGCACCATCGCATCCACCCCGGCGGTGGTCAACTCCGTATTGGACGCGACCCGCCACCTGGGTGTCTCCGATATCGAGATGCCGTTGACACCGATGCGAGTGTGGGCAGCTGTCCATAGTGGACAGTCAGCGGCCGGTGGCGGCCTCGGGTCGATCGACGCGAGTGGAGGTGCCCGGTGATCCCGGCGGCATTCGAGTACGTCGCACCGTCCACTGTGGACGAAGCGGTGCAGGCCCTGGTGGCGGCCGGTGAGGACGCGAAGGTGCTCGGTGGCGGGCAGAGCCTGCTGCCGGTGCTACGGATGCGCCTCGCCGCACCGGAAATGGTGGTGGACCTCGGAAAGATCGAGGAGCTGCGCGGTATTCGGGAGGATGGCGACGCGCTGGTGGTTGGTGCGATGACCACCCATTACGAGGTCGACCGCAGCCCACTGATCGCCGAGCACGCTCGGTTGATTGGGGCGGCTACCGCCACCGTCGCTGACCCGCAGGTCCGCCACCGCGGCACTTTCGGTGGTGCGCTGGCGCACGCGGACCCGGCCGGTGACCTGCTCGCACCCGCGCTCGCGGTGGAGGCCGAAATGGTCATCGCCGGCCCGGACGGGCGCCGGACGGTGCCAGCCGCCGAGTTCTTCGTCGACTACTTCACCACCGCGCTCGCCGCCGACGAGATCCTGGTGGAGATCCGGCTGCCGAAGCTGACCGGTTGGGGGGCGCACTACGAGAAATTCAACCGGGTGGCGCAGGCCTGGTCGATCGTGGCGGTCGGTGCTGCCGTACGAGTAGAGGGCGACACCATCGCGCAGGCCCGCGTGGGGCTCACCAACATGGCGTCCACTCCCGTACGAGCAACTGCCGTGGAGAACGCGTTGGTTGGCCAGCCGGCGACCGTGGAATCCATCCGCGCGGCCGCCGAACACGCCGCTGAGGGCACCTCGCCCGGCACCGACAGCAATGCGGACGCCGACTACCGCCAGCACCTCGCGAGAGTGCTGACCGGGCGTGCGTTGGTGGCCGCTGCCGGAGGCTAGTTCC
This sequence comes from Fodinicola feengrottensis, assembly GCF_039530045.1. Classification (NCBI taxonomy): domain Bacteria; kingdom Bacillati; phylum Actinomycetota; class Actinomycetes; order Mycobacteriales; genus Fodinicola; species Fodinicola feengrottensis. The sequence continues at coordinate 433,691 of NZ_BAAANY010000009.1, forward strand.
GCGAGACAGTTAGGGTTGGTCGCGGAGCACATCCGACAAGGAGTCTGCGGCCCGCGGTGCCGCGGGGAGGTTGCACAGTGGAGCTGGAACACGAATTCTCCGTACCGGCGCCCATAGACGTGGTGTGGAAAGCGCTGACCGACCCGGAGAAGGTGGCGCCCTGCATGCCCGGCGCCACCCTCACCGAGGTCGACGGCAAGTCGTTCGCCGGCAACGTCAAGGTCAAGCTGGGTCCGATTTCGCTGCTCTACAAGGGCACCGGCGAGTTTGTGGAGATCGACGACGCGGCTCACAAGGCAGTCATCAAGGCGTCCGGCAAGGACAGCAAGGGAAACGGTACGGCCGCCGCCACCATCACCGTCACCCTGACCGAGGACGGTAAAGCCACCAAGGCCACGTCGACCACCGATCTGAACGTGACCGGCCGCCCGGCGCAGTTCGGTCGCGGGCTGATCAAGGACGTCAGTGACCGGCTGCTCGGGCAGTTCGCGGACGCGCTCGCGAAGCGGCTCGGCGACGAGCCGGCCGCCCCACCGCCGGCTGCCTCTGCGACCAAGCCAGCCGAGACCGCCGAGCCAACCGCAGTCGCCGGTCCGGCCGAGACCGCTGAGTCCGTACCGGCCGTGGCGCCGCGTCGGGACTTCGCGGACGAGCCCATGGTCGAGCCGATCGATCTGCTCGGCACCGCCGGCGGACCGTTGATGCAGCGGCTGGTGCCGATCGTGGCGGTGGCCGGGGTGGCCCTGCTGATTTTCGTCGTCGTACGTCGGCGCCGGAAACGCCGCGTCTAGCAGATTCGGTTTCGAGAGTCGTGAGGCATGTGCGGCGCGAAACTGTCGTAGGTGTCTGTTTTTCTTTCCCCCTCCCTTTGAACGGGCGGGGGGTGGGTCGAGAGGTAGACCTTAATTTTTAGTTGAACATCGGTCCTCAAACCCACCCCCCACCCGTCACTGGGTGGGGGTGATTTTTCGGATGGGGTACGACAGTTTCGCGCCGCACCTGGTGTTCGCGGGGACCGCGATCAGGCGCGTTTGGGGTCCGTACGGGAAAGCAACCGGCGGTCCCAGCGGGAGGCCAGCAGGCTGTACGCGACGCCGACGACCGCGTAGCCGAGGGCGACGCCGACCAGCACGGCGTAGGACTTTCCGGTGTCCGGCAGGGTCATCGCGCCGATCAGCAGGCCGGCCACCATCGCGACGTTGAAGAGCGTGTCGTATGCGCTGAAGACCCGGCCGCGAAAGTCGTCCTCGCATTCGACCTGCACCGACGTGTCCGTGACGATTTTGATGCCCTGGCCGGCGAGGCCGACCAGCAAGCCGCCGACGACCATGCCGGCAGGGTGAAAGGGCAGGCCGCCGGCGAGTTCGGCGGCTGCGGCGGCGACCAGCAACAGGGTGACCCAGCTCCGGGAAGCGATCTTGCGGGTCGCCCATGGGGTGACGACGGCGGCGATGAACGAGCCGGTCGCGATGGCGACGCCGACGTAAGCGACGCCGGTGAGGCCGCTGTGGAAGTAGTTGCGGCACAGCAGCAACGTAAGGATCGTCAGTACGCCGAAAAGCACCCGGTGGCCAGTGATCGCCAGCAGCAGATAGCCGGTGCTCCGCCGCTGGCCGACGTGCCGGATGCCGGCGGCCATCCCGCGTACGACGGACGACACGGTTTCCCGGCGAGCTCGTTCGTGTGCGTCGGGACCGAGTTGGTCCGATGTGAAGCCGGTCGCGAGCAGGGCCGCGATGAGGCAGCCGAGCAGCGCCGAAGCGGCCACCACCGCGTAGCCGTGATCGCCCCGCTCGGTGAAGTGTTTCAGGGCGATGCCGAGGCCGCCGCCGAGCGCGAAGAAAAGTGTGCCACCGGTGCTGGACACCGAGTTCGCGGTGACCAGTCGGTCCGGGTCGGTGACGTGCGGTACCGCGGCGGACAGGGCGGACAGCATGAACCGGTTGACGCTGAGAATCACCAGCGCGAACAGGAAAAACGGGATGCCCTGATCGCCGAACCACACCACGCCGGCGACCACCGGCATCATGAGCGTACGCAGCAGGCTCGCCACCACCAGGATGTTCCGCCGCCGGAAACGGTCGATGAGGACGCCGGCGAACGGACCCACGAGCGAGTAAGGCAGCAGCAGAATCGCGAACCCGAGGGCTACTTTCAGTGCGTCCGCCTGTCGATCCGGGTTGAACAGCACCGACCCGGCGAGACTGGCCTGGAAAACCCCGTCCGCGACCTGGGTGGCGAACCGGACGGCTAGCAACCGCTGGAAGTCACCGCGAGCGAGGATCGCCCGCAAGTCGGTGACTGCCGTGGTTGCCATCCAGTCAGCCTAGGCGAGCGGCGCACTCCGCCGATTCGCCCGCGAGAGCGATCCGCGACGACATCTCAGGTATCACTGAAAACTGTCCGAGAGTCCACCACCGGGCGGGTGATTTCTGGCAGCATCGCCGACCGTGGGAGAAACGGCGGTTTCGACAGGCTGGCGGACGTCGATGGTGGCCAGCGGCTTGGTGCTGCGACGCGGTCGTACGCCCGAGCAGGACCGGCTCCTGCTGGTACGGCAGAGCCGGGCCAGCGGCGAGCGGTGGGAGTGCCCCGGCGGCGGTCAGGAGCCTGGCGAGCTGCTGGAGCAGACGGTGGTCCGGGAGGTGGACGAGGAGGCCGGGATCCAGACCGTCGCCGGTCCGCTGGTCTGCAGTTACCTGCTGGTCAGGCCGTCGGTACGGCGAAACAGCGTCGGCGCGTTCTTCGTCGCCGAGCCGGTCGACGACGGTGTCGACCCGCTGACCCGAGTGCCGGATGAGATCACCGAGGCCGCATACCTGGACCCAGCCGACGTGCCGGCGGAGCAGCTCGGCCCGGTCACGTCGGTCGTCATCGCCCGCTGGTGGCCGCACCGGCGTGGCCAGCCGCCGGAGCCGTTCCACGTGGCGGTCCAGCGGATCGACTCCGGCTACCGCCGGCTGGTTTAGCGCTCCACCTCGCCGCGGATGAACTGCTCGACCGCGTCCCGTGCCTGCGAGTCGGAATACTGCTCCGGTGGCGATTTCATGAAATAGCTGGCCGCCGAGAGCAGCGGGCCGCCGACCCCGCGATCCTTCGCGATCTTGGCGGCCCGAATGGCGTCGATGATGATGCCGGCCGAGTTCGGTGAATCCCAAACTTCCAGCTTGTATTCCAGATTCAACGGGACGTCCCCGAAAGCGCGGCCTTCCAGGCGTACATATGCCCATTTACGGTCGTCCAGCCACTGCACGTAGTCAGACGGTCCGATGTGGACGTTGCCGGCGCCGAGGTCGTGGGACAACTGCGAGGTGACCGACTGAGTTTTGGAGACCTTCTTGGATTCCAGCCGCTCCCGCTCCAACATGTTCATGAAGTCCATGTTGCCGCCGACGTTGAGCTGCATCGTACGATCCAGCACCACCCCGCGGTCCTCGAACAGTTTCGCCAGCACCCGATGGGTGATGGTGGCACCGACCTGGGACTTGATGTCGTCACCGATGATCGGTACGCCGGCCTCGGTGAACTTCGCCGCCCACACGGGGTCCGACGCGATGAAAACCGGGAGGGCGTTGACAAACGCGACGCCCGCGTCGATCGCGCACTGGGCGTAGAAGCGGTCGGCCTGCTCGGATCCCACCGGGAGATAGGAAACCAGGACGTCCGCGCCGCATTCACGCAGTCTCCCGACCACGTCGACCGGATCGCCATCGGCTTCGGTGATTGTCTGCTGGTAGTACTTTCCCAGCCCGTCCATGGTTGGCCCGCGCTGCACGGTGACACCGGTCGGTGGCACGTCCGCGAGTTTGATGGTGTTGTTCTCGCTGGCGAGGATCGCGTCCGCGAGATCATGGCCGACTTTCTTCGCGTCCACGTCGAAAGCGGCGACGAACTCCACGTCATTAACGTGGTAGTCGCCGAACACCACGTGCATCAGCCCGGGCACCCGGCCACCGGGGTCCGCGTCCCGGTAATACTGCACGCCCTGCACCAGCGAGGAGGCGCAGTTTCCCACGCCGACAATGGCGACCCGTACCGATCCCATGTTTGGAGCCCTCCTGTTATTCGTTGTCAGTCTTGGTGATCCGCGGCGGCCGGCCGGCCCGCTCGGTGGCGATCAGTTCCTCCAGCCAGCGCACCTCCCGGTCCACCGACTCCAGGCCGTGCCGCTGGAGCTCGAGGGTGTACGCGTCGATCCGGTCCACCGTCCGGGCCAGCGCGTCCCGGAGGGTGTCCCGGCGCTCCTCGACGCGGCGCCGGCGGCCCTCCAGGATGCGCAGCCTGGTCGCCGCGTCCGTTCGGGAGAAGAACGCGAAGTGCACTCCGAATGCCGCGTCGTCGTACGTCTCCGGGCCAACCGCGGCCAGTAGGCCGGCGAACCGTGCCTTGCCGTCCGCGGTAAGCGTGTAGACCACCCGACCGCGGCGACCGGTCAGCGGTGGCGGCTCGTCGGCCGGATCAGGCTGGCGCTCGGAGATCCAGCCGGCGCACTGCATCCGGCGCAGGCTCGGGTAAAGCGATCCGTACGAAATGGCGGCCCGGAACGGACCGAGCAGCACCGAGAGCTGTTTACGAAGTTCGTACCCGTGCATGGGACTTCGGTGCAGCACCCCGAGGATGGCCAGTTCCAGCACGGCAACCCCCCTCGGACGCGCGATATATCGAGACGATACATCGAAACGAGACCCACCGGAACGCTGTGAATCCACTGTGGGTTGACCCGGTCCGTACGCGTGCAAGCTCCCCCAGGCCGTTATGGGCGCTGAGAATTTGATCACCGGACGAACGGGGTGGTCCCGGCGTAGTCTCGCCCCCGTGAGGACCCGACGACTGGTTGTTGACTACGCACTTCAGCGCCGTGCGCTGTTGCGCGAGGTCTACTCCGGCCGGGTCGGCACCAGCGAAGTCTGTGATGCGTCGCCCTATCTGGTAAGTGCCGCTAAGTATCACGGTGAGATGTCTGATGTTCATTGTCCGGTTTGTCGCCGCGAAAACCTTTGGCATGTTAACTATATTTACGGTGACGAACTACGCAGTTCGGCTGGTCAGGCCCGTGCTTCCGCGGAGCTGGCGACACTCGCGACGATCCACGATGCGTTCGACGTGTACGTTGTTGAGGTCTGCCGGGGCTGTTTTTGGAATCATCTCGTGGTGAAGTTCACCCTCGGCCATGATGGCCTCGGTACGTCGGACGAAGAGTCCACCCGCGCAACGGTGCGCCGCGCAGGCAGGGACGGCTAGAGCCTCCCTCCATCGGCCCACCGAGCGGGCGTCGGTTTCCCGCCCGGTGACATGCCGGCGGTTTGGAGATTGGAGCCGTCCTGTCGCATCGTGGGGCCATGGACTCTCCGAAGCCCATTCGCGGATCAGCCAGTGTCGGTTCCGGTCCGGGCGGCCCAGCCGACCCCACCCGCAGCCGACGCGAGTCGACCTACGGCTCGGCATCGGTGCCGCCACGCGGCACCGACAGCAGCCAACCGGGCCGCGCCTCGGTGCGTGGCTCGTCGAGCGTCGGCTCCAGCGGCGGAACTCCGCGAATCAACTCATCCAGCGGCAATCCCCCGCCACGGCCAGCCGCGGGGCGCTCCAGCGGCAGCGCCCGGGTCGGCTCGGCCAGCGTCGGTGGTGGCGGCACGTACGGCCGACCGCCGGCCGGGCTACCGCCCCGGTCCGGTGACTCCTCGCGGGGCACCGTCTACGGCAGCGGCCCTGCCGGCCCGGGGGGCAGCGGCCCAGGTGGACCGGGCCGTCCTGGCGGACCCGGTGGACCCGGTGGGCCTCGCAAGCCGGGTGGCAACGGCAATGACCCTGGTCGCGGCGGCAAGAAGAAGAAGGACCCGCGCAAGCGCAAGCGGCGGCGCCGGATCGCGCTGATCGCCAGCTTCGTGGTGCTCCTGCTGCTCTTCGGCGGTGTCGGCGCCGGCTTTGCGGCGGTCCAGGTGCCGCTGCCGAACCAGATCCCGAACAAGCAGGTCTCGACGATCTACTACGACGACGGCAAGACGGTCCTGGCCAGGATTGGCGCCCAGAATCGTACGGACGTCGACATCAGCCAGATCTCTAAGCCGATGCAGTTCGCGATGGTGTCGGCCGAGGACCGGACTTTCTACGAGAACAGCGGCATCTCCCCGACCGGCATCCTGCGCGCGCTGTGGTCCACCTTGACCGGCGGCGACGTGCAGGGTGGTTCAACGATCACCCAGCAGTACGTGAAGAACACCTATCTGACCAACGAGCAGACGGTCACCCGCAAGCTCAAGGAAATCGTGTTGGCCACCAAGGCCGACCAGAAGTACTCCAAAGACCAGATCATGGGGTTCTACCTGAACACGATCTTCTTTGGCCGCGGCTCGTACGGCATTCAGACCGCGTCGCAGGCGTTCTTCGGGATCAATGCCAGCCAGCTGTCGTACGCCCAGGGCGCGCTGCTCGCCGGCCTGGTCAAGCAGCCCGACGGCGGGTACGACCCCGGGCTGCACCCGGACGCGGCGCGCAAGCGTTGGGATTACGTGATGGACGGCCTGGTCACTCTCGGCAAGATCAGCAAGTCCGAGCGCGACTCGACTGCCTATCCGACGACGCTGCCCCGCAAGAACGGCTACGGCGTGTCATCGGGTCTGGACGGCTGGAAGGGCATCATCGTCCAGCGGATCGCCGCCGAGCTCGCTCAGCACGGCATCAACGAACAGCAGTTGGAGACCGGCGGTCTGCAGATCGTCAGCACCATCTCGCTACAGGCTCAGAACGCCATGGTCGGCTCGCGGACGACGGTGTTTTCCGACCAGCCCAAGGTGCTCGGCGCCGCGGCTGTGTCGGTCCAGCCCGGCACCGGGCAGGTCAAGGCTTATTACGGCGGCGAGGGTGGCTTCGGCGGGTTCGACGCCGCTGTCCACTCCCACCCACCAGGCTCCTCGTTCAAGGCGTACGCGCTAGCTGAGGCGATCAGCCAGGGGATCAGCATCAAGTCGGTGTGGAACGGCTCGGACAACCAGACCTTCCCCAACGAGCCCAAGCCGGTGAAGAACTCCGACGGCGAGTCCTGCGGCAACTGCACGCTGATCGAGGCGACGAAGATGTCGCTGAACACGACGTTCTACGCCGTCACCAAGAAGGTCGGGGCTTCCAAGGTCCTGGACCGGGCGGCCGCGTCGGGGATCCGCACTATCAACGACAAGCCGATCGCCGACCTGACAGACCCGGCTATCCGGGACGTCGCCCTCGGACAGCTCAGCATTTCGGTCCTTGACCAGGCTGACGGTTTCGCCACCTTCGCCGCCAAGGGCGTGCACGCCGACGCGTATTTCGTGCAGACCGTCAAGCAGAGCAGCGGTGGCATGGTCTACCAGGGCACGCCCAAGACCACCCAGGCATTCAGCGCGGACGTGGCGGCCGATGCCACCTTCGCCATGCAGACGGTGGTCGCGTCGGCGCCGCATGGCCCGCTTGACGACGGGCGGATCGCCGCCGGCAAGACCGGCACGGCCCAGTACAAGAACACCGACCAGAACGCGCACGCCTGGATGTGCGGGTTCACGCCGCAACTGGCCACCGCCGTGTGGGTGGGCCGTGCTGGGAATGACGGGCCCATTGTCAACAGCGCGGGCAACATCGTCTATGGCTCCGGCCTGCCGTATCTGGTCTGGCAGGGGACCATGAACGGCGCCCTGAAGGGCCAGGACGTCGAGGCGTTGCCGGACCCGAAGTACATCGGCGACGACAGCATGGGCAACGGCCATCTGGCGCCGCCCACCCCGACGGCCAACCCGAGCCTGAATCCGTCCGGGTCGCCGTCGCCGAACCCTGGTGGCCCGGGCGGTGGGATCCCGTCGGTGGGCCCGACAGGACGGCCCAGCCACGGAGTGCCAGGATTTCCAGGTGGCACGGATCAGTGAGTTCTCAGAACCCCCGCCCACCCGGCGGGGGTTCTTTCGTACGAGCGGGGGATCTTCGGCGTGAGTGAGGCCAGCGATACCGGCAGCGACACCGACAGCGGCACCACGGTGGTCGCTCCATCGCGTACCGACCGGTTCGTGGCCGGCATGTCGGGCCTGCTCGGCGGCCCGCTCGGCCAGCATGCCGGCGAGTCCGGCCGGCCGCGGTTCTGGACCCCGATGCGGGTGGTGCTGGCGATCACGCTGGCCGTGCTGGCGCTTGCCTGGCTGCAGAAGGAGCCCTGCGCGGACGGCCGGTGGACGAACAACAACCAGTACGTCCGCGGCTGCTACACCGACGTGTTGGCGCTCTACGGCTCGGAAGGGCTCGACAAGCACCGCATCCCATACGTACAGAAGCGGACCGACGACCCGAACGACACCCTGCAGTATGTGGAGTATCCGGTGCTGACGGGTGCCATGATGCTGCTGGCCGCGTTGCCGGTGTGGCTGGTGACCGCCCTGATCCCCAGCACCCAGGGCTCCCAGTTCACCATGTTCTACCAGGTCAACGCCCTGTTGTTAGCAATTTTCGCGGTGCTGGCAGTGTGGGCGGTCGTACGGATGCGCAGCCGACGTCCGTTCGACGCGGCGATGCTCGCGGCCGCGCCGGCGATGGTGGTCACCGCCTTCGTGAACTGGGACATGCTCGTGGTCGCACTGTGCACGCTGGGGCTCTACGCCTGGGCGCGAAGAAACCCGGCCTGGGCTGGGGTCCTGCTCGGGCTGGCGGCGGCGGCCAAGTTCTACCCGCTGTTCATCCTCGGCCCGCTTTTTCTGCTCTGCCTACGACATCGCAAGATCAGGCCGTTCCTGACCACCGCGGGCTGCGCGGTGCTGGCCTGGCTGGCGGTCAACCTGCCGGTGATCTTCGCGGCCGGGGTGCCGGCCTGGAGCCAGTTCTACCGGTTCTCCGAGCAGCGGGCCGTCGACTGGGGCACCTTCTGGTATGTCGGCGCCAACCTGACCGGCGACAACACCGGCCCGCTGGCCGGCATCGCGAACAACGTCGGCACCCTCAACACCATCAGCGGGCTCGTCTTCGTGCTGTGGTGCGGGGCCATCGCGGTGCTGATTTTCGCCGCGCCAACGCCACCTCGGCTCAGTCAGCTGGCGTTCCTGGTGGTGGCCGGCTTCCTGCTCACCGGCAAGGTCTGGTCGCAGCAGTATGTGTTGTGGCTGATCCCGCTGCTGGTGCTGGCCCGTCCGAAATGGGGCGCCTTCCTGGTCTGGCAGGCCAGCGAGCTGTGCTATTTCGTGGCTTTTTACCAGACGCTGATCCGGGCTTCGGGCGGCAAGACCGAGCTACCCGAGTCGCTGTTCCTGCTGGCTTCGATGGCCCGCTGGGCCAGCGTGGTGATGCTGTGCGGGTTCGTCGTACTGGAAGTGCTGGAGCCGTGGCGGGACGTGGTCCGGTCCGAGCGCGACCCGGACCCGGACGGCGGGGTGCTCAACGACGTGGTCGAGTCGTACGAAGAGCAGGATGACGGGTTGGCGATCACCAGAACGGCCTAGGGCGTGTCTCCTCATCCCAGGCGGCGAGGGCCGAGCCCAAGCGTCGTCCTGCGAGCACCGGACGATCACACCCATACAACAAAGGTATGAGCGCGACCGCCCGGCACTCGCAGGACGACGCTTGGATCTCGACCCTCATCCACCTGGAATGAGGAGACACGCCCTAGCACCACAGGCTCGGTCAGAGCGTGTAGATGATGGCGGTGCCGGCGTACGTCCGCTTGATGCCGAGCCCGTCGATCGGCTTGCCGGACGCCTGCTGCCATGGGGTCCCATACGTGCTGTCCGGCACGAGCACGACCGTACGAATGCCGGCCTTGCGGAGGTAGTCGACGCTGCCGGCGTCGGGGAAGGACTTTGCGGAGTTGCGGATCTCGTCGGTCGACGGCGGACTGAAGGACGCAGCGCCATTGACCATCCGCTGGAAGCCGGCGGTGTTCCACCACATGGCCCTGCTGTCCCACCAGGAGTCGCTGGGCAGCATCAGCATCGGCCCGGCGGCGGCCTGCAGTTGGGCTGGCGGCGGCTCCGGAGCCGGGTGGTCGAGGGTGTTGACGCCTTCGATCGCCACCAGCAGCGCCGGCACCACCAGCGCGGCCGCACGCCAGCGGGCGCCGAGCCCCGACCGGTCCGCCCAGCGGGCCTCGAGATCGTTCTGGACCTGGGTGAGGAAGCCAGCCGCGAGCAGCCCGAGCAGCAGCATCACCCAGAGGATCAGCCGGCCCGGGGTGCGCATGCCGTCCCAGCCCGGCAGCACCAGCAGCGGCAGGTAAGTCACCGCGCCACCGAAGAAGTTCGTGCCCAGGCAGAGCAGAGTGCCGACCGCGAGACCGATGCCCAGCCAGATCCGCTGCCGGCCGCGCCAGGCGCTGTAGCTCAGCCCGGCAAAGGCGAGGACAAGTACGACAAGCCCCGGGAAGAGCGCCATCTCAGCCGGCGCCACGAAGGTCTTATAGACCGAGCTGGTGGCGTTGCCCCAGAGCCACGAAGTGGTCGGCGCGGTGAAGAAGCCCACCGGCGACGGGGAGAAGAGCTGAAGTTCGGCGACCGTTCGTACGGCCGACGGGAAGGCGGTGGTCACCGCCAGATACGGCCGGGCCATCACGACCACCACGGCGGCGAACAGCAGGCCGCCCCCGAGCGTGCACCACAGCAGTGGTCGGCCCAGCGCCGGTCGGGCGCGGCCGGCCAACAACCAGCGGGCCGCCGCGACCAGGCAGCAGAGCAGCAGCAGGTAGACGAAGGGCAAGCCGATCGCGTACCCGATGGTGACCTGCCAACAGGCCACCAGCCAACCGGCGATGATCCAGCCCGGCCGGACCCGCTCGGGCTGGTAGCCGCGGCTGAACGAATAGCCGAAGCCACGCGCCAGCAGCGCCAGCGCCAGCACGATCCCGCCGCTGGAGAGCACGTTCAGGTGGCCGGCGTGGGCCAGCCGCCAGGGTGCGTACGCGAAAGCCAACCCGGCCACCAGCGCGCCCGGCACCCGGGAACCTAGCTGCCGGGCCAGCGCGTACGCGCTCACCGAGGCGAGGGCCGCGACCAGCCAGAACAGCAGGTTGTAGCGAACCAGCGCGGCGGCTGGGCCGGACCCGATCAGCCCGAACGGCGCATACCCGAGCATCGAGTCGGAATAGGCCAACGTCATGTGCTCGGGGAAGAAGTTACTGGCATCCCAGAGCCCTGCCGGGTTGGTCAGCAACGCGTGCCCGCCCCAGGCCACCACATACGACTGGGCCAGCGGGTCGCCCAGGTCGGCCGGCACGGTGCTGGCCGGATGCAACAGCGTCGGCCAGGTCAGCACAGCGCTGACCAACAGAGCGCCCAGGCATACCAGGAACAGCTCGCGGCCCAGCCTGCCCAGGCCCAGCCTGCCCAGGCTCATCCGCTGATGAGATGGTCGCGCAAATATGCGATATCGGCGGCTTGGCCGTCCACCCCGCCGGGCGTCTCACAGATCACCGGAGCACCGGCGGCCCGTACGACAGCGGCGATCGCCTGCGCTGAGATGGTGCCGGCGGCGAAGTTCTCGTGCCGGTCCCGGCCGGAGTCGAACGCGTCCTTGGAGTTGTTGGCGTGCACCAGGTCGATCCGGCCAGTGATCGCCTTCACCCGGTCCACCACACCGTCCAGGTCCTCGCCGCCAGCGTGCGCGTGGCAAGTGTCCAGGCAGAAGCCCGGCTCATATTCTCCGATCGCGTCCCACAGCATCGCCAACCGGTCGAACCGCCGGGCGATCGCGTTGTCGCCGCCAGCGGTGTTCTCGATCAGGATCGGCAACCCGAAGCCGCCAGTCTCGGCCGCCTTGGCGAACGCCTTCCGCCAGTTCTCGACCCCGACCGCCGGATCGGTGTCCTTGGTGACATGCCCGCCATGCACGATCAATCCGGCCGCGCCCAGCTCCGCGGCCGCCTTCGCGTGGTCGGCGACCAGGCCGCGGGACGGAATCCGGATCCGGTTGTTCGTACTGGCCAGATTGATCATGTACGGAGCATGCACATACACCGCGATGTCGGTGGACCGCAGCGCGTCCGCGTCCGCGCGCGGGATCGGCTTCTGCCACCCCTGCGGATCAGACAGGAAGAACTGCACCGCGTCGGCCTTCCGGGCAGCCGCCTCAGCCAGCGGATCCTCCGGCCCCACATGTGCCCCAATAGGTGGAAGTCCCATGCGGAGGAGCCTAGAGGGGTGGTCTGACAGATCTGGGCCTTGGTGGGGTTGGGCTTTGGTGAGTACGAGCGACTGGGGGGCTTTGGCGAGTGAGCGGCCGTTTGGTTGCGGCTTGGGTTTGGGGGCTTGGGCTGCGGGGTGGGTTTTGGTGATGGATGTTGTCGGGGTTGAGGGCGGTGTGTGCTGGGGGCCCCTGGTTCGGTGTTTGCCGCGGTCGTGAGCGCCTTGGTTAAGGGTGTTTGCTGCGGAGGTGAGTGCCTTGGTTAAGGGTGTTTTCTGTGTGGGTGCGGCGTCTCGTCTACCAGGCACGGGAAACCCCACCCCGACACCAAAGGGCGGTGTCGGGGTGGGGTTTCCCCGTGCTTACTGCCGATCCGCCCGATGTTTCTGGCGCCTTCGGCGCGGGCGCCGTCGACTACGGCTACGAGAGCCGGTCCTCAGACCCTGCAAAACCCGCAGGGTCTGAGGACCGGCGCCCCTGCCGGAGGGGCGACAACATCGGCCTGGCGGCCGATGGCGCCGAACGGGGCTGGGTCCGTCGAAGTGGGCCAACTTGATGGTGAAGGTGGTGGTTTGCGCACGGGGTGGGACGGGTTGGGTTCCGTCTAAGTTGGCCAACTTTCGTGTGAAAGGACGGTCCGGCGCGGGGTGGGGTGCGCGGGGCTCGGTCCTGTCTAAGGGGGGCGTCACGCGTGGGGTGAAGTCTGGCTATCGGACGGAAATGCGGGTATGCGCGGGGGGTTTTGGGTTGGGGGTGGCCTGAAAGTGTCGTTGTGGAGGGAATAAACGTATATAAATGCGCGGAAAAGGGCGGCGAGGTGGAGGTGGTTGGGGTGAGGGGCGCGCGGAGGGGGGCGGGGACCCGCTACCATCCGGTACGGTCAGTCGTTGGACTGGATGGCGAGCTTCGGTGGGAATGGGAGAATACGGCGTGTCGATGACAAAGAAGTCGTCTCGGATGTCGCGTCGCGTGGTTGCCGCGGCGGCCCTCGGCCTGATCGGCGGCGGGACCCTTCTGCTGGGTGGCACTCCGGCGCAGGCTGCGGACAACCCGACCGCGACCGTGAGCGGCGGCTGCCTGACCATCCTGGCGTGCAACATGAAGTTCAGCTCCGCCCAGTTCACCGTCCCGTCCGGTGGCCAGCTGGTGGTCAAGAACTCGATGAACGGCCTGCTGAACGGCCCGGTCACGGTGTCGGTTGGCGACCAGCGCAAGACAATCGGCTCCGGCGGCACCGCCACCTTCAGCTTCAGCCAGTCGGTCGACCAGCAGTCGTATTCGATGAGCGCCGCCAGCGCACTGATCAACAGCGGCGCGGCGTCGCAGGTGATGGTCGCTCCGATGGTGAAGCAGCCGACCCAGCCGAGCACGCCGCCCGCGTCGGCGCCGCCGGCCAGTGGTGGTTCGACTCCAGGCACCGGCAGCACCGGCTCTTCGACTGGCGGTGGCGTCCAGGCGCCTTCGCTGCCCCATGGTGGCGCCCCGCAGGGCCAGCCGCCGGCACTGCTGCCGCCCGGCCTCACCGGTCTGCCGACCAACCCGGCTGCCCGCCCGCTGCAGCAGCCCGCGCTGCCCAACGGTGCCGATGGCAACAGCACCCCGTCCGGAAACGTCGCTGGAGCGGGTTCGACCCCCAACGACCCGACCGCGACCGGTCGCTCCACCAGCGACACTCCTGGCCCGCTGACCCTGCTGGTGCTCGTCGCCGGAGTCGTGGTGGCCGGCGTCGGCTCCGCGGTGATCCGGACCATGATGGGCGCCCGCGGCCGGATGCGCGCTCTCACTCACTAGTCCGGAACACCTCTAGCCGACCGGTTAAACACCCTGCTAGAGCCACTGTTACGATCGTCCGGTTAGCTGTCTGCCTCCTGGTGGACGGCGACCGACGCTAATACCCTCCTGCCGCGGATGGACCGTGGCCGTTGAGACCACAGGAGGTGGGTACGCTGGCGCGTCACTACGAAGTCATGGTCATCCTCGATCCCGAGTTGGACGAGCGCACTGTGGCCCCTTCGCTCGACCAGTTCCTCACCGTCGTCAAGAACGACGGCGGCACCGTGGAGAAGGTCGACATCTGGGGCCGCCGTCGGCTGTCGTACGAGATCAACAAGAAGACCGAAGGCATCTACGCCGTTATCGACCTGCAGTCCGAGCCGGCCGCGGTGGCCGAGCTGGACCGGCAGCTCAACCTGACCGAATCCGTGCTGCGCACCAAGGTGCTCCGGCCGGAACTGCGATAGCTGTCCGCGCGCGGTTTCCGGCGGGGCCGGCAGTGATCGACCGGCGATGCCCGGCCAAACTGTCGTACCCGACAGGGATCGTCGATCGCATCGACGCGAAGACGAGCGCGCGCATGAGGAGGACATGACATGGCAGGCGAAACAGTCATCACCGTCGTCGGGAACCTGACAGAGGACCCCGAGCTGCGGTTCACCCCCAGTGGCGCGGCCGTGGCGAACTTCACCGTCGCGTCCACGCCGCGGATTTTCGACCGGCAGACCAACGAGTGGAAGGACGGCGACGCGCTGTTCCTACGCTGCTCGATCTGGCGTCAGGCGGCCGAAAATGTGGCCGAGTCACTCGGCCGGGGCACCCGGGTCATCGTGCAGGGCCGGCTGAAGCAGCGGTCGTACGAGACGGCCCAGGGTGAGAAGCGCACCGTGGTGGAGTGCGAGGTCGAGGAGATCGGCCCCTCGCTCAAGTACGCGACGACCAAGGTGAGCAAGACCAGTCGGTCCGGTTCGGGTGGTGGGTCGACCGGTGGCTACGGCTCCGGCGGTGGCGGCGGGCAGTCCCGGCCCAGTGGCGGCGGCGACGACCCGTGGGCCTCGGCCACACCGGCGGCGGCTCCGGCCGGTGGCGGTGGCGGCGGCGGTTACTCCGAAGAACCGCCCTTCTAAACAGACAGCTGACTTTTCCCGGTCGCGGGCCAGTCCCGCGGCCGGAGCATGGTGAAAGAGGAACGTATGGCCAAGCCCCCGGTGCGGAAGCCGAAGAAAAAGGCGAATCCGCTCGACAAGGACAAGATTAGTTATATCGACTACAAGGACACGGCTCTGCTGCGGAAGTTCATTTCCGACCGCGGCAAGATCCGGGCCCGCCGGGTCACCGGCGTGACCAGCCAGCAGCAGCGGCAGGTCGCGAAGGCGATCAAGAACGCGCGGGAGATGGCCTTGCTGCCGTACTCCAGCACGGCCCGTTAAGGAAGGGGAGAGACTGTGAAGCTCATCCTCACTTCCGACGTGACCGGTCTTGGTGCGCCCGGCGACATCGTCGAGGTCAAGGACGGCTACGGCCGCAACTACCTGGTTCCCCGCCGGCTCGCGATCTACTGGACCAAGGGCGGCGAGAAGCAGGTCGCCAGCATCAAGCGGGCCCGCGGTGCCCGTGAGGTCCAGGACCTCGGCCACGCCAAGGAGATTCGGGCGCGGCTGGACGGCCTGGACGTCAAGCTGATCGCCCGCGCCGGCAAGGGCGGCCGACTGTTCGGCTCGATCACCTCCGCCGACGTGGTGGACGCGGTCAAGTCGGCCGGCGGCCCGGACCTGGACCGCCGCAAGGTCGAGCTGGCCCGGACTATCAAGGCCACCGGCAAGCACGACGTGCACGTCCGCATTCACCCCGAGGTCGAGACCACCCTGACCCTCGAGGTCGTCGCGGAGTAAGCGACAGTCACACCAGAAACCCGGGCCGCCTGTTGGCAGCCCGGGTTTTCGGCTATGAGAACGGGAAGGAGCCTCATGCTGATCGTGACCACGCCGGAGGTGCCCGGCTACCAGATCCGGATGGTTTTCGGCCCGGTGATGGGCAGATCGGTATATGTGTCCACTGGCATCGCGTCACTCACTAGCAATCGCGCGAAAGCTTTCCAGGACCTGCACCATGACGCGGCGCGATACGGGGCGAATGCGGTCGTGTCGATCCGGTTCGACGCACCGTCCGACGGCCTTGACTGGGTGGTGGGAACCGCGGTCTGGGTGGACCCGGTCAGCGAGGACGCGCGTGCTCAGTACGCGGCGATGGTCGCTGCCCGGAGAGTGCCGTCGCAGGCACCGCCGGCCGGCACCCTGCCGGCGTATTTTGGACCACCCGTCTGACCCGAGTAAGGAACTTGGGCGCGGGACACTAGTGGGCGAGGCTGGACGCGCCCTCGTCCGTACGACCCTCCTGCGGCTGCGGCCGGCCGAATTTCTGGCCCTCCATCAACATCAGGTAAGTCGTTTCGATCTCACCCCACGGCAGCTTCTTCTGCATGTAGTGGATCTCCCAATAACGCTTCACCAGCTCGGTGTGCAGGTACTTGTTGGCCGCGTCCCAGGCGGTCTTGTGGATCTTGTCCTGTTGTTCGCCGGCCTTCTCGTCCATCACCGCGGCCGGCACCGGCAGGCCCTTCGCGTTGTCGCCGCTGATCACCTTCGCCCGCCATTCGGTCCCGCGCTTGAGACCTTCCGCGGTGTACTGGCTGCCGGACAGCTGTTTCCCGGTCGCGCCGGCGACGAAGCCGGCCACCAGCTCGTCCCGGCCCTGGCCGGCGGCGTCGATGGCCTTGGCCTCGTCCGTCCCGTCGTCGATCGTCGCCCAGAAGGCCGCGATAGTGGCCACTCCGACCAGGATCATGCTGCCGGCGATCAGCACCTCGCCGGTGATGACCTCGGCCGCTTCCTCCGCAAGCTTCTCGAAGATCTTCTTGTACTCCGGCTCGATGGAGCCCTTGAGCGTGAGCTTTGGGGTGACCTTGATCTTGGTGCCGTCGGCGGTGGTGTAGTAGCGCTCCTTCATCTTCCAGTCGACGCCGGCCTCGAGATTGAGGAACTTCACCTCCGCGCCTTCTCGCTCCATCAGGTTGAAGGCGAACTTCGGCTCGAAGGTGTCGCCCTCCATGGAGAACTCGATGCCGAGCTTGCCCTTGTCGGCGTTGCCCTCGCCGCCGAGTTTCGCCTTCGGGGTGCAGCCGGCGAAGATCCCGCTGGTTTCCTTCTCGAACTCGGCGGTGACCTCGGCCTGGTATTTGAGCCCTTCGGGGCTGGCCGACGCGCCGGCCGCTGGCTTCAGCTTCGTGCCGCCCTCATGTGGGGCCGCGCCTTCACCGCCGGCGTGTTCCCCGCCAGCGTGTTCCGCGGCCGCGTGCTCGCCACCTTCGTGGGCCGCTGCTTCGCCGCCACCGCTGGAGGGGGTGTATTCCAAGTCGTACGATCCGCCGGCGGCCAGCCCGAATTTGGCATAGCCGGCGTCTTTCTCGCCGATCTTCCAGTCCGGGAGGTTGACGGTGTGCTTGACCGTGGTCGCCTCGACCATGCCTTCGCGCTGCACCTGGGTCGCGGCGCGTTGGACGGCGGGCCGACGCTTGGTGAGCAGGCCCGCGACGGCGGCATTGCCGGCCGTACGTTGCAGCCCCAGGGCCGTACCAGCGAGCCCGACCTCCGGCTGGTCGACGCGGCGATGGGCCGGCGGCCGGTCGGGGCGCGCCGGGGTGACTGGTGGGACGAGCTCCATTGGCGGCCCTTTCGACTGGTGCGACCCAGCGATTTTGCCTCTTGAGAGAGGGCCGTTCGGGGGACCCTCGCGCGATCATCGGGGCAGTCGGGTTTGCCCGGAAAGGCGATGGTCGACGGACCGTCGCAGGCCGCTGACCAGGAGTGTTCTCGGTCGGTAACGAGTCATGAACTCTTGGTTTAACACATACCGATCGCCGAAGAAGCAGGGTTTTAAAGTCGACTGGTCAGTCGAGAGACCGGACGAACTTGGCCGCCTCGGGGTCGCCCATTCCGGTCTCGTCTCGGACGAGCCGGATCGCGTCCGCTTCACGGCCCTGGCGGCGCAGTCCGCGGGCTCGGTCGGCGAGGCTCGGCTGGGCCAGCCCTATCCCGCGCTCGGGTGGGCGGTGCCCGGCAGCGATCGCCTCGGTCAGATACTTGGCGTCCGCCAGCCCGAGGCCGGTGGCCTGCCGGAGCTGCTTGATCGCGAGGACGCGCTTGTTCGCGCCGAGGCTGGCGTAGATCGCGGTAAGCGCGGCCGAGTCGATGGGCAGGTCCTGCAATTCGCGAGCTGGGGGCCGGGCCGACCGGCTGGACTTGCTTGACCTGAGCAGGATCCAGGCGAGCACGAGGACGGCGATCACGCCGATGGCGATGTACAGGCCGGTCATGCTGTCAGCGTACGGACCTGCGCGGTCCGTCCTCGGCGGAACCACCGTCTCCGTCTGGCTTGGTCGCTGCCAGCGCGGCCAGCAGCGCGGCGGTGGCCGGCGGATCCGGCGGCCGGCCGTAAGTGGCGGCGTAGACCTGGCGCCGCTGGCCGGTCTCCTGCACGTACGCGAGCGGTTCGCCGGTGCCCAGGTGGGGATCGTGTGCACCGGCGGTAACGCCAGCCTGGCCGAGCTGCGGGCCGTACTGGCCGAGGACTAGGGCGTGTCTCCTGACCGCCCGGCACCGGCAGCCAACGCTTGGATCTCGGCCCTCATCCACCTGGAATTAGGAGACACGCCCTAGGCCGTTTGCGGCTGGCCCGGCAGCGGCGGCGCGGACGGTCCGCCGAGCGGGCCGGGTGGCACCTGACCGGCCGCCACCATCGCCGCGTACTGGGCGCGAGCGTCGTCGGTGACCGGTTCCACCCAGGCTGCCGTGCCGTACGCGCAGACCTCGTTCCATCGGCCGGCCAGCTCGCCGGTGTCGAACCGCATCGCGAGGATGGCGTTCGCGCCCCGCCGGCGGGCTTCGTAGATCAGCCGGTTCATCGCCTCGTTGCGGCCCTGTAGGACCAGGTTGGTCATCTCCGGGACCTCGCCACCGCCGATGGACCGGAATCCGGCGGTGAAGCTGGTGCCGGCGTTCAGGCTGCGTACGGTCACGCCGAACACCTCCCCCAGCACCCGGGTGATGGTGAAGCCGGGAAGGTCATTGGTTGTCACGATGAGCATCGCGGTTACCTGTCTGTCGGTGTTGCCCAGAGCGTATCGATCCGCCTCAACCGGCTCGGTGGCGGCGGCCACGGCGTGGAAATCTTTCTTCTGTCCCCAGGCCGTGGATCTTGTTTGACCTGCCCAGGGCGTGTCTGTTCGCGATCATTCACAGGTTGTCCACAATCAGGCACACACGCTGTACACAGGCTGGTGGGTAGTTGTCCACAGGCTGCCCACCGAATGCTCCACAGGGCGGTTCGCTCCACGGCTGCGTACCCCGTAACGTCGGCGGCTCCGCCTCATCCAGCCGGAGAGGTGCCGGTCCACGCTTCGCGGCCAGCGGCCATTCTCGTACGTATGTACGATAGAATTATCGTGTCCGCGACCCGGTCGCCTCGGTGACCTCGGTGGCCTCGCGCCCGGCTGGGAGAGCGGGCGAGCGGCCAGTCGCTCGTGTGGTTTCGGGCGTGTCATCGGGGATTTGCAAGGGGTAAGGAGCATCCGAGTGTCGGTGCAGGCGGCGGCTCCAGCCGGACGGTCCGATGACGAGCGGCCGCAGCTGTCCTCGCAGATGCCCGGGGTGCCGGAGTTCGACCGGACCCCGCCGCAGGACGTGGCCGCCGAGCAGAGCGTGCTGGGCGGCATGCTGCTCAGCAAGGACGCCATCGCGGACGTCATCGAGATCCTGCGCGACAACGACTTCTACCGGCCGGCGCACGCGATCATCTTCGAGATCATCCTCGACCTGTACGGCCGCGGTGAGCCGGCTGACCCGATCACCGTCTCGGCCGCGCTGACCGAGTCCGGTGAGCTGACCCGGATCGGCGGGGTTGGCTACCTGCACACTCTGATCTCCAGCGTGCCGACCGCGGCCAACGCCGGTTACTACGCTCGGATCGTGGCCGAGCGGGCGGTGCTGCGCCGGCTGATCGAGGCCGGCACCCGAATCGCCCAGCTGGGCTACTCCGGCACCGTCGGCTCCGGCCGGGACGTCGACGACGTGGTGGACCTGGCCCAGCAGGCCGTCTACGAGGTGACCGAGCGGCGTACCTCCGAGGACTACACGGTCCTGGAGGAGTTGCTGCAACCTGCGATGGACGAGATCGAGGCCATCGGCGCGCATGGCGACGTGATGAGCGGCGTGCCGACCGGTTTCGTCGACCTGGACCGCCTCACCAACGGCTTCCACCCCGGCCAGCTCATCATCGTCGCCGGCCGGCCGGGTTTGGGTAAGTCGACAGCTGGCCTTGACTGGGTCAGATCTTGCTCAGTGCGCAATCACTTGACCTCGTGCATCTTCTCGCTGGAGATGTCCAAGATCGAGATCGTGATGCGGCTGCTGTCCGCGGAGGCCCGGGTGCCGCTGCACAACCTGCGGTCCGGCCAGCTCTCCGAGGACGACTGGACCAAGCTGGCCCGGCAGATGGGCGAGATCTCCGAAGCGCCGCTCTACATCGACGACTCGCCGAACATGACGTTGATGGAGATCCGGGCCAAGGCCCGCCGCCTCAAACAGCGCCATGACCTGAGGTTCATCCTGGTCGACTATCTGCAGCTGATGAGCTCGCCCAAACGGGTGGAGAGCCGGCAGCAGGAGGTTTCCGAGCTGTCCCGTGGCCTGAAGCTGATGGCTAAGGAGCTGGAGGTCCCGGTCATCGCGGTCTCGCAGCTGAACCGTGGTCCGGAGCAGCGTACGGACAAACGCCCTCAGCTGTCCGACCTGCGTGAGTCCGGCTGCCTGCCGGCCGGCACCCGGGTGATGCGGGCGGACACCGGTGCCGAGATCACCATCGGCGAGCTGATGGCCAGTGGTCAGAAGAACATTCCGGTGTGGGCGCTGGACCCGTCGCTGCGATATGTGCCGCGGACGATGACCCACGCCTTCTCCAGCGGTGTGAAGGAGACGTACGAGCTGCGGCTGGCTTCTGGCCGCGAGGTGCTGGCGACCGCGAACCACCCGTTCCTGAGCTATGGCGGTTGGCGGGCGCTCGGCGACCTGGCCCCCGGGATGCGGGTCGGCGTGCCTCGGCACGTGCCAGCGCCATTGCGGACCCAGGCGTGGGCAGAGCCGGAGCTGCTGATGCTGGCGCATCTGATCGGCGACGGCACGTTCCTGCGCGGCCAGCCGATCCGGTATGCCAGCGTCGACCCGGCCAACCGGGCGGTGGTCACCAGGGCGGCACGGCATTTCGGCAGCGCCGTGGTCACCGAGGACCATCCGGCGGCTCGCCGGGTCACCGTGCGGCTGTC
The DNA here is from genome assembly GCF_039530045.1 of Fodinicola feengrottensis. Classification (NCBI taxonomy): domain Bacteria; kingdom Bacillati; phylum Actinomycetota; class Actinomycetes; order Mycobacteriales; genus Fodinicola; species Fodinicola feengrottensis. Next base: position 454,956 of record NZ_BAAANY010000009.1, read on the forward strand.
GGCGCCGGACCGGTTGCGGCGCGGGCTGCCCAACCCGGTGGCCAGCTGGCTCGATCAGCTCGGCCTGTTCGGCGTACGGGGCGATCGCAAGTTCCTGCCGGACACCATGTTCGCACTGCCCAAGGCGCAGGTCGCGGTTTTCCTCCGACATTTGTGGGCGACCGACGGCTGCGTCTGGTGGGACGACCGGACCGGCCAGGCGAGCGTCTACTTCGGCACTCCGAGCCGGCGGCTGGCGGACGACGTGGCGCGGCTGTTGCTGCGATATGGCGTGCGTACGAGCATCCGAAAGGCGATGGTCAAGCCGATCGCCAAGCCCGGTTACCGGGTCAGCTATCACGTGGTGATCGGTGACCCCGACGATCAGCTGCGGTTCCTGCGCGGCATCGGGGTGTTCGGCGCTCGCTCGGCCGAAGCCGATCGGTGCCGCCGCGAGCTGGCGGCACGAGCTGTCGCTGCCCGCCCGGACACCGGGCCAGCGCAGGTCTGGGATCGCGTGCGAGGCCTGCTGGACGAGCGTTCCGGCGGCAATGATCTGACCGGCAACGATCTGACCGGCGGCACGGACACCAAGGTCCGCCAGAAAGTGTGGACACACGGCCCGAGCAGTCAGCGGCTGCGTGAGGTCGCCGCCGCGCTGGATGACGCCGGGTTGGAGATGCTCGCGACCAACGACATCTATTGGGACGAGATCGTGTCGATCACCAGCGTCGGCGACCAGCCGGTGTTCGACGCGACCGTGCTCGACGGGCACAACTTCATCGCCGACGGGGTGGCCGTGCACAACTCCATCGAGCAGGACGCGGACATGGTGATCCTGCTGCACCGCGACGACTACTACGAGAAGGAGTCGCCGCGAGCCGGCGAGGCCGACTTCATCGTGGCCAAACACCGTAACGGCCCGACCGACACCATCACGGTCGCGTTCCAGGGCCACTTCAGCCGTTTCGTGGACATGTCCACTGGCGGCTGACCAGTGCGAACGGCGCCGGTTCGGGATCTCTCGAACCGGCGTTGCGGGGCGCCCCGGAGACCGGACAAGCGACCCGATTCCGGGCGTAAGCGCGACACGCCCAAGGCCGAAAACCAGCTGACATGACAGCAGGTCGGCTGTCCGCCACTGCCGGGTGAGACATAGCCGCAGGTCACGCAGTGTCATGGGACGATTCAAGTCGTACGGCCGAAATGTCTGCTTCTCGACGCCACGCCCGACACGCGCGGATCTGGGTTGTATTCGGGTGATCTTCGGGATACGTTCCGACGCATCGTCAGCACAGGGAGTCATGTGGACAGCGTGGTCGCACTGGATCAGAGCCGTGCCGGCTCCGTTCTGGGCTGCCCCTCTGCAGCACTCCTGCGCCGTCTTGGCCTGCTGATCGGTCTCGCGGTCGGCGGCTGGATCGCGCTGGCACTGCTCACCTCGGTCGCGGCGCATGCCGCGTCGACCGATCCAGGCAACGCTCGTACGGACGTGCTCACCGCCTCCAGCCGCGCCGCCACTGGCGCGGACCCGGCGGCCGCGCCGATCACTGGCCTTAGCCAGACCCTGAATGCACCCGCCACCACCGACACCGCCCCGGCCACCGACGTGGTGTCGCAGGCCAGTGCTCCGGTGGCCGGCACCATCGAGCGGCCGCTGACCGCGGTCGCGGCCACCGTTGGCAGCGTTGTCGAGCCGATCGGCTCAGCCGTACGACTGGTCACCGACGCCCTTCCGGCGCTTGGCCTCGGGTCTTCCCGGCTGGTCGCCGCGGTGCACGTCACCGCTCGTACGAGCGGCTTCGCCCAGACGGTCGCGACGACCGTCCCGCGGCATCCCGCCGGCCTTCCGGCGATCATCAAACTGGTCCGTCCGCACTCGGTGGGCACCGCGCCCATCGCACTGCCGCGGCACCCGGTCCCGGCCGGCACCGCCGGTCTCCCGGACCTCGCCTCCGCTCCTGCTGGCACCGCGCACGTCGCGGGCGGCTCGGCCGCCGCGGCGATCCCGGCCGCACGGGTGACCGTGCCGGCCCCCACCGGCCTGGCGGCGACCCGCCCGGCCGGTTCCTGGCGAGTGCGTAACACCGCGCTCGACCCGTCGGTCTCGCCCGACTAGCTCCGCCCTCTCACAAAACGCGATCTCCCAACTGATCGTCGCCGCCGCACGGGCGTGGGTGCGGCACGTCTTGGGGTCGCATTCCGGTCAAGAAGTTCTTCCGGTCCAAGACACAGTGAGAGAAGGGTTCAGCACTCCATGAACAAGTGGGTACGTCGATCGCTCGAAGCGGCGATTCTGACTGCCGGATTTGTTGTGGTGGGCGCCGGAGCCGCGCACGCGTCCGAACTGGGCGCGAGCGGGCATGACGGCACAGCGAGTGGTCCCTCCGTGCAGCAGCAGGTTTCACCTGTCGCGCTCGGTGGTTTGACCGACTCCATCGCCCCAGCCACCGATCTGGTCAGCAACACTGTTCACGTGGTCGCTCCGCAGGGGCAGGTGACGCCGATGCGTCACACCCAGCCGAGCACGCACGCCACTACTCCCCACCACGCCAAGCCCGCCGCGGCGACCACCGCGCCGAGCAACAGCCAGTACGTCCCGCCAGCAGCGCAGGACGCCATCTCGCGGGCCGGCCAGCCGGTCCCGATCAGCGCGCCGGCGCCGGCCAACCCGATCTCCGGGCTCGCCGGGTCGCCGCTGGGCGGCCTGCCGATCAACAGCCTGCCGGTCCGCGGACCGCTGGGCGTTCTTCGCCCGCAGGACCTGCCGCTCGTCTCGACGGTCGTCCCAACCGACTCCGGCATGCTGGTGCCGGTTCAGGGCGTACTGCTGAGCAACGGCACCAGCCCGCTGGGCCTGCCGCTCGGAGCGCTGCCAGCGCTGCCGACCGGGCTGCCCACGCTCCCCGCCGGCCTCCCGACGGACGCTCTTCCGGCGCTCCCGACCGGTCTGCCGACGGGCGCGCTGCCGGCGCTGCCGATCGGCGCCCTGCCGACCGGTGCGCTGACCACCGGCGGGATCCCGGCGCTGCCGGTGGCTGGCCTGGCTGCGCTGCCGCTCGCTGGCATGGCGCTGCCGACCGGCCTGCCGACCGCGGCCGTCCCGTCGCTGCCCAGCGGTGGACTGCCCTTCCTGTCGGGTATGCCGGTCGCGCTGCCAGCGCTGCCGATGAACCCGCTGGCAATGCTGCCGGTGTCCGCCCTGCCGGCGTTGCCGACTGGGACCGGCGTGGTGCCCAACCTGCCGCTGCCGACCGGGATGCCGATGCACACCCAGTCCGCGCCGGCCGGTCTGGGCCTGCCGACCACCGGCCTCCCGGTCTCCAGCCTGCCGGCTCTGCCCGCGGTGCCCGGCCTGCCGGGTCTGCCGGGCCTGTCCGGAATGCCGGGCGTGGCCGGGCTGGACGCTCTCGGGAGCGCCCCGACGCCGACTCAGCTCACTGGTGGCATCACCAGCATTGGCTCCAAGGCTCCGGAGCTGGCCCAGGGCATCCAGTACGTGCAGACCCAGAACGCGCACCCGGTGAAGGCACGGGACGGTCAGCTGATCGCCCCCGGGACCGGCGGCCTGCCGGTTGGCCTGGCCGTGGGCAGCGGGGTCATGGACGCCGCTAACCACGTGGACGGTGGCATCCCCGGCATGCTCGGGATGCTCAGTGGGTACGTCGTAGTACCGACCCAGACCGGTCACGAGATCGAGATCATCGACGCTGGCACCTCGCCTGACGCGTACGTGGGCGGACACCCGTCCTCGGGCGTACTGGGCGACTGGAACACCCCGCTGCACGCCACCGCGCTCGCCATCGACTCCGGTCGTGGCGTCCAGCAAGGTGCCGTCACGCAGGGCACGACCACCGACGGCGGCACCCGGCTGTTCGGCGCGTGGAACGTTCCGCTGGCCGCCAACGCGGGCACCATCGACGCCGGCAACGACGTGCAGAACAGCAACGTCACGCAGGGCGAAGGCGGCGGCTCCGGCGTCTTCGGCGTGGTGAACTCGCCGATCTCGGCGAACGGGCTGGCGCTGCACAGCGGCAACCACGCCCAGAACGGTGACGTGACCCAGGTCGCCGGCACCGACGCCAAGGGCTCCTCGTACCGGCTGATCGACGGCTGGAACGTGCCGCTGAACGGCCAGGGCATCACGGTCGACAACGGCAACGTCACGCAGAACGGCACCGTCGACCAGAGCCTCGCCGACTACAGCACCGGGTCGATCCTGACCGGTGGTGGCGACGTGAACCTGCCGGCCAACGCCAGCGGGATGTCCTTCGACTCGCACAACGTCACCCAGAACGGTGACGTCAAGCAGAGCGACATCCTCACCTCGTCCAACTCGATCGTCACGCTCGTCGACAACGCGAACACCCCGGTCACCGGCTCCGGCCAGGCCGGCGACATCGCGAACGTCGCGCAGAACGGCGACGTGACCCAGCAGAACACCACGTCGTCCGCGCCGAACGCGAACGGCTCGGTTGTCACCGGCGCCCGCAACTGGCGGATCCCGGTGGACGGCGCCGGCCAGGCCGGCGTGGTCGGCAACGGGTCGCAGAACGGCGACGTGTGGCAGACGGACAAGGCCACCGGCGGAACCGGCTCGGCCGTCTCCGTGGTGGACAACGCGATCCTCGAAGGCGCTGGCGCGGGCCAGGCCGGAGTCGTCGCGAACGGCGTCCAGAACGGCAACGTCAAGCAGTGGAACGGCACTGACAGCGCCGCGATGCCGATGTCGGCCGGCGGCAGTGGCCCGTCCGGTGGCAGCGGCCCGTGGATGCCGGGTGGCAGCGGTGGCTCCACCGTCACCGGTGCCAAGAACCTGATCCTGGAGGTCTCCGGCGCGGGTCAGGCCGGCGACATCGCCAACGGCGCGCAGAACGGTGACCGCAGCCAGCGGGACACCACCTGCGACGGCAGCGGCTCGGTGCTCAGCATCGCCGACAACGCGCTCGTCCACGGTGACGGCGCGGGTCAGGCCGGCGTGGTCGGCAACGGCGCGCAGAACGGCGACGTCAAGCAGACGAACCACTCCACCGCTGAGGGGTCGACCGGGCCGGCAGGCGCGGCCGGGTGGGGCTCGTTCGTGCAGGGCTTCCGGAACTTCGACGGACGCGTGGACGGCGCGGGCCAGGCCGGCGACATCGGCAACGGCTCGCAGAACATGACCGTCGGGCAGAGCGACGAGCAGCACGGACCGGGCTCGTTCATCAGCGCGGCGGACAACGCCAACCTGCTCGGCGTCGGTGCCGGCCAGGCCGGCATCATCGGCAACGGCGTCCAGAACGGCGGCCTGAAGCAGCACAACGAGTCGGGCCACGGCGCTACCGCCAAGGCCGGCGACGCGTACGGCTGGGGCTCGGCCGTGCAGGTCTTCCGCAACATCAACCTGCTCGCCGCGGGTGCCGGCCAGGCCGGCGACATCGCCAACGGCGCGCAGAACCAGTACGTCTCGCAGAGCGACGTGGCCGAGAACCCGGGCTCCTTCATCGGTGCCGCCGACAACGCGAACCTGGCCGCCGACGGCGCTGGCCAGGCCGGTGTGGTCGGCAACGGCTCGCAGAACGGCACGGTCAAGCAGCAGAACGCCGGTGGACCCGGTCAGCTGCACGGCTGGCAGTCGTACGGCTGGGGATCGGCGATCTCGCTGTTCCGCAACGTCAACCTGCCGATCATCGGTCAGGGCGACGGTGGCGTGACCGGCAACGGCTCGCAGAACTCCAATGTGAGCCAGCTGGCCGCGGCGGACAACCCCGGCTCGGTCGTCCGGGTCGCGGACAACGCTCGTACGCCAGTGGTTGGCCAGGGCGTCGGCGGCCTGCAGGGCAACGGTGCCCAGAACGGCAGCTCGTCGCAGGTCTACACCGCTGATGGCGGGCTGCTGACCGCGGACGGCAAGTCGTCCGGCTTCGGCTCCGCGCTGCGGGCGTTCGGGAACTGGGAAGTTCCGCTGAACGGCTCCGGCGTCGCGATCGAGGGCGGCAACGGCTCGCAGAACGCGAACGACACCCAGGTCGACGCTCCCACCGTGAACGGCGCGAGCCTCGGGCTGACCGACAACGCCAACGCGCCGATCGACGGCCAGGGCGTGGCCCTGTTCAACGGTGACGGCTCGCAGAACGGCAACGCCACCCAGGCGCATGTCGGCGACGGCGGGTACGGCCTGGACAGCACCCTGATCGGGCACAACGTCCGTACCCCGATCGACGCCGCTGGCGTCGCGGGCGCCACCGGGCATGGTTCGCAGAACGGCAACAGCGACGCGGTGAACGTCGGCAACGGTGCCAACGACACCAAGCTCGCCGGCAACTGGGACCTGCCGATCGACGGCAACGGGCTGATGATCCTCACCGGGAACGGCGTCCAGAATGTGGACACCTCCTTCGTGAACTCGGACCCGACGACCAACCACAGCGGGTTCCCGGGCTTCAAGCTGGACGAGAACTCGCACGACTGGTTCATCGGTGATGGCATCACGTTCCTGCACCAGGACCCGACTCCCGGGCACGCCGCCCAGGCGACCGGCCTGCCGGGCATCGGCGGCGCGCCGCTGATCCCGTCGCTGCCGGACGTGCCTTCGCTGAACGGCACCACGTCGGACGCTCCGGCTGGCAGCTCGGACGTCACTCCCACCAGCGGCCTTGGCGCCCTGCCGGCACTGCCCACCACGGGCGCCCTGCCGGCACTGCCGACCACGGGCACGCTGCCGGGCCTGGGCACCTTGCCGGCGATGCCGGCGCTGCCCGTCCTCGGTGGATAACTGAATAAGTACGGCTAGAAAACAGCAGGACCCGGGCAACGTCGCCCGGGTCCTGTTGTCTTTGTTCGTACGGGATTTGTACGAGGAAATCCTGAATCCAGGCGAGCGGGCCGTTTGGCGTGGGCCGACTCCAGCGGCCTCGACTGCGGGGTGGGAGCGGGTTGAACAGCGTCACTGCCGCGTACGGGCGTACGGATAGGTCGGTACGTTGGGGGCATGTCGACTACGCCGGGTGAGGGCCAGCCGAAGCGGGCCACGGGTGCGGTGCGCAACGCCACCGTCTTCGCGTCCGAGTTCGTTCACAACTTCCACACCACCGGCGCGATCGCGCCCAGCGGGAAGACGTTGGCGCGGGCGCTGAGCAGGCATCTGCACACCTGCCCGGCGGACGGGCCGCGGCGGCTGCTGGAGGTGGGGCCGGGGACCGGGGCGGTCACTCGGCAGATCGCGTTGCGGATGCGGCCCGGCGACACGCTCGATCTGGTGGAGGCGAACCCGCGGTTCGTGGACTGGATGACCGAGCTGTTGAAGACCGACCCGCAACTACGGCGAGTAGCGGACAGGGTCCGCATCCTGCCCGGCCTGGTGCAGGATGTTGATCTTCCGGATGGCTATCACGCGGCCGTCTCCGGACTGCCTTTCACCAACTTCGACGCCGAGACCGTTTCCGGCATTCTCGACATTCTTCTCAAGGCGCTGCAGCCGCAGGCAAGACTGTCATTCTTCACGTACGCAGCGTTGCGACGGCTGAAACTCCTGACGAGCCGCGAGCCCGAGTACGTCCGGATGGTGCGGGTCGAAGCAGTGGTGGCAGATCGTATGGAAAGCCACCAAACGGACCGCGAGTTCGTTCTGAGCAACCTCCCGCCGGCGTGGGTCTATCACCTTCGCGCATAATTTTCCGTTTCGGCGGAATGCCCTTATTTAGGGCGATTCAAACTGGCGTAATTCGGTCATCTCTGACACGCTTACGGCGGATTCGCTGGACGCGACACTCCCGGGCTTACCCGGCGTGTTTGGCGGGTCACCCGTGCCCTTGATAGCTTCCTCGTGCACTCACAGGGAGTGAGTCCAGAGGCACTACTGGTTAAGCGATCGGGGCGTGCGTGATCCACGGCAACGGAGCCACCGGCATCGAAAGTGATGCCAGCGTGCCCGCTATGCCCCGATCAATCCGCATAGTGCTCCAGCTGTCGCTGCTCGCCGCTCTCGCGGTCTGTGCGTGGTTGTTCGCGGGTGCTACCGCGGCTCAGGCCAGTACGACCGATGCGCCGATCGACACCACCCGGGCCAGTCAAACTGGTCTGACACCTGACCAGAATGTGACTGTCAGTCAGGCGGTCGACGCGGTGAAACGCGCCGAGCGGGCGCATCAGGCCGCGTTGGCCGAGCATCGGTCGGCGCTGCACCTTCGGCCGGTCCCCGCGACGCCGACGGACCGGCCGGTCTCGGCCGCCCGTACGGTCGCCACCCGGGTCACCGCGGCGGTGGTGCACGACATCGACCGGTCCGTCGTACGGCCAACCGGTCAGCTGATCGACGCGGTGTTGGGTCCCAAGTCCGCGATCGGCCGTTCGCCGATCACTGGACCGATCGTCCACCTGCTGCCCGGGCTCGGGGTTCGCAAGCCCACCCTGCCGTTGCCCGGCCAGGGACCGCTCGGCTGGCCGCCGCCACCGTTGGGCGGCATCCTGCCGCCGCCGGTGACCGCGGCGCCCGCTGCCCCGATCGCGGTCCGGCCGCCGGCCGCCCTCGCGCCCGGAGCACGGTCCGAGTGGGCCACCGAGATCCAACGCAAAGCAGCGCACCAGTCGGGGCACGGCAAGTCGTACCCAACGCTGCACACGCTGTCCACCGGCAATCTCCCGGCCGCGCCGTTCTGGCCCGGTGGGAAGTCGGACGAACTGCCCTGCGCCGTGATCAGCGGCGTGGGCCCGGCGGGATTCTCCGTCCCGACCGGAATCGCGACCAGCGCCGGCGGTGTCCCGCCGGCTGACCTGGTCCCGGCCAGGGTCGGCGCCCAGGCGCTCACCCTGCCGTTGCCGAGCGGCTCCAAGAAGCCGTCGGTTTCGCCGGACTAACGGCGGCATCCAGAACGTAGTGGCGACGCAGGGACGCGTACGCCCTGAGCACGGTCGCCGTGCTCGCGTTCGATGCCGAGAAATGTCATCTGTAAACCGATCTCAGAGGAGAGATCTGTGAACATCTGGTTACGTCGTTCCCTTCAGGGCCTTGTGCTGACCGGTGGATTCGTCGTCATGGGCGCCACCGCCGCACACGCTTCCGACACCCTCGGCAAGTCCGCCCCGGCGCTGGGCATAACGTCCGCGACCCACGCTCTGTCCGGCGGGACCACCGGGGTCGCCCCGGTGAACCTGCCGGTTTCCGGCCTGCAGAACGCGACCGCCGGCATCGGCAAGGCGCTGACCACCAAGGCGCACGCCCAGCCGCAGCGCAACGCGTCCAAGGCTGCCGGCAAGACCAGCGGCGCTGGCTCGCTGCTCGGCGGCAACCTCGTACAGGCTCCGGTGAACGCCCCGGTCGCCGTCGCCAACAACGCGATCGCGGTGCTGGGCCTCGCGCACTCCGCGGGTGACACCCACGGTGCCGCCGGCAGCTCCGCGGCCGCCGCGCAGACCAACGGCAGCCACTCGATCCTGGGTGGAAACATCGTCCAGGCGCCGATCAACGCGCCCATCACGGTCAGCCACAACGCGGTGGCGGTGGCTGGGATCGCGCTCGCCGGCAACGGTGGCGGCGCGAACGGTGGCGGTGCTCCGGCCGCGGCCGCGCAGACCGATGGCGCGGGCTCGGTGGGCGGCGGCAACGTCGCGCAGGCGCCGATCAACGTGCCGATCACCATCACCGACAACGCGATCGGCGGCGACGCGTTCGCCGGTGGTCACGGTGCTCCGCACCCGCTGAACCAGCAGACCACCGCTGGCCACGGCACCGCCACTGGCTCGACCAACGGCAGCCACTCGGTCCTGGGCGGCAACCAGGTGCAGGCGCCGGTCAATGCGCCGGTCACCATCTGCGGCAACGCCATCGCGGTGCTTGGCGTGGCGGCGGCCGGCTGTGACGTGCCCGGCGGCTCCGGCGGTCCCACGGCGTCCGGCAAGACGAATGGCGCTGGCTCGATCGCCGGCGGGAACCAGGTGCAGGCTCCGGTCAACGCGCCGGTCACGGTCTGCGGGAACTCGATCGCGGTGCTGGGCCTCGCGGCGTCGGGCTGCGACGTGAAGGGCGGCGCGGGCAGTGGCCCGAGCGCGTCCGGCAAGACCAGCGGCGCCGGCTCGGTCGGTGGCGGGAACCAGGTGCAGGCCCCGGTCAACGCGCCGGTCACCGTCTGCGGCAACGCGGTCGCCGTGCTGGGCACCGCGTACGCGGGCTGCGAGGTCAGCGGTGGCTCCAGCGGTGGCGGCTCCGGCCCATGGGGTGGCAGCGGTTCCGCTCCCACTGCCAACGCGACCACCAACGGCGCCGGCTCGGTGCTCGGTGGCAACCAGGTGCAGGCTCCGGTGAACGCGCCGGTCACCGCCTGCGGCAACGCGGTCTCCGTACTGGGCCACGCTTTCGCCGGCTGTGAGGTCGGCGGTTCCACCGGTGGTACGTGGGGCGGTGGTTCCGGAAGCAAGACCAGCGGCGCCGGTTCGGTCGGTGGCGGCAACCAGGTGCAGGCTCCGGTCAACGCGCCAGTGAACGCCTGCGGCAACGCGGTCTCGGTCATCGGCAACGCGGCAGCCGGCTGTGAGGTCACCTCCGGCAAGCCGGGCATGGGTGGCAGCGGCAGCACCAGCGGTGGCAGTTCAGTCGGTGGCGGCAACCAGGTCAACGCCCCGGTCAACGCTCCGGTGTCGGTCTGCGGCAACGCGGTCGCGGCGCTGGGCAAGGCCGGTGCTGGCTGCGACATCACCACCGGCACGTCGGCTCCGGGCACCCCGGGCAACACCAGCGGTGGCAGTTCGGTCGGTGGCGGCAACCAGGTCAACGCGCCGGTCAATGCTCCGGTGTCGGTCTGCGGCAACGCGGTCGCGGCACTCGGTACGGCCGGTGCTGGCTGCGACGTCAAGCCCGGTACCCCCGCTCCCGGCACCCCCGGTGGCACTAATGGTGGCGGCTCGGCCGGTGGCGGCAACGAGGTCAACGCGCCGGTCAATGCTCCGGTGTCGGTCTGCGGCAGCGCGGTCGCGATCCTCGGCCGGGCCACCGCGTCCTGCGAGGTCCTCACCCCGGTCGGCCCGACCCCGCCCGGTGGCGGCACCAGCGGTGGTGGCGGCGTCATCACCATCCCGATCACCATCCCGGTGACCGGCTGCGGCAACGCGATCGCCATCCTCGGCGACGCGACCGCTGACTGCGGCGGCAACCCAGGCAACCCCGGAAACCCGGGCAACCCAGGGAACCCCGGCACCCCGGGCACTCCGGTTTCGCCGGTGGGCAACACCACCCCGGTCGAGGGCGCCAACGGTGCCACCCTGCCGGTGACCGGCACTCCGGTCGGCCTGCTGGCCGGCCTCGGTTCGCTGTTCGCACTGCTCGGCGGTGGCCTGCTGGCCGCTACCCGGCGTCGCCGGATGGCTCGCGCGTAACAAAGACCCAGGAGGGCAACGGCGCCCTACCTGAGAGATGAAACAGCAAAAACCCGGCGGCCTACTCCGCCGGGTTTTTGTTTGTCCGAGGGCCGGGCTATGAGGCCTGGCGGAGGGTGGCGGCGTGCCGAGCGCAGGTGCGGCAGCCGAGCCTGGGGCGCAGGCCGAGGCCGCCGCGCCGGCGGACCCGGACTCGGGCGCCGCAGACGGCGGTGTTGGTTTTGTCGGAGACCGGTACGGCGTGCAGCACGGCGCGCCCGTCGGCGTACCGCTCCAGACCGATCATGAATCCGGCTTCCGGGGCGGCCACCGGTACGATGTTCAACTGAGTGGTCATGCGAACAATCGTCGGCCGTCAACGTGTCAGCCCGGTTTCGCGACAGTCAATTCTTGTGGTGCGCGACCTGTTTCACAGCCCGTGTCGGCGCCAGGACCTGCGCGCACACCTCCCTCTCGCGAGCGGCCGTGAACGGGTCCCGGTACGCGGCGACCGCGGCCCGAGTGTCCTGCGCGACGAGGTCCGCGTTGATCGCGGCACCGGCGCTCAGGCCGGCCGCGGCCGAGACGATGACCTGGGCCATCAGGTTGGCGACGTTCCCGGCCACCCAGACACCGGGGACCGCGGTCGCACCGGTCGGGTCGGCGGCGATGGAGCTGCCCATCAGCAGCTCGGTGGGCTGCAGCCCCAACGAGGACAACACGCCGGCGCGGGCGGTGAAGCGTGGCGCGACCACGATGGCCTGTCGCCCGATGACCTCACCGGACCGCAGTCGTACGCCGGTCAGCTGGTCGGCAGCCACCTCCACCGCCGCGACCTCGCCTTCCACCAGCGCGATGCCGCGGGCGGCCAGCTCCTCGCGTTCGGCCGCACTGGGCGGCGCAGCAGTGTGCTGGAAGAGGATCACGTCATCGCTCCATTGCCGGAACAGCAACGCCTGGTGCACCGCGGCCGGACCGGTCGCCAGCACCCCGATCCGCTGGTCGCGGACCTCCCAGCCGTGGCAGTACGGGCAGTGCAGCACCTCGCGGCCCCAACGCTCGGCCAGCCCAGGCACCTCCGGCAGCTCGTCCACCAGGCCGGTGGTCACCAGCAGCCGGCGCGCTCGTACGACGGCACCGCCGGCCAGCGAGACCTCGAAACCGCCGGCTACCGCGATGGCATCGGTGGCCGTCTCGTTGATCACCTCGGCGCCGTAGCCGGTCACCTCGGTACGCCCAATCGCCAACAGCTCGGCTGGCGGGGTGCTCTCGCGGCCCAGGTAGTTGTGGATGTGCGCGGCCGGCGCGTTCCGCGGCTCGCCACCGTCGACCACCAGCACCGAGCGACGGGCTCGGGCCAGCGTCAGCGCACCGCTCAGGCCGGCCGCGCCGCCGCCAATGACTACTACGTCGTACGTCTTCGTCTCCATGCGCAGGACTATGCGTCGGACCCTGCCGACTTGACAAACATAGTTGCCAAAGTGGCAAATAGAGGCATGGAAGACGACGAACCAGCTTTGGACGGGGTCTTGCAGAGCGTTGGACCCCGGCTGCGGGCCTTACGCCAGCAGCGGGCGGTCACGTTGGCCCAGTTGTCGACGACCACCGGGATCTCGGTCAGCACGCTGTCCCGGTTGGAGTCCGGCCAGCGCCGGCCCACTTTGGAATTGTTGTTGCCGTTGGCCAGGGCCCATCAGGTGCCGCTGGACGAGCTGGTCGACGCGCCGCCCACCGGCGATCCGCGGATCCACTCCAGGCCGATCACCCGCCACGGCATGACGATCCTGCCGTTGACCAGGCGTCCGGGCGGTCTGCAGGCGTACAAGATGATCATCCCGCCGCAGCCACTGGAACCGACGCCCGAGCTGAAGGTCCACGAAGGCTACGAGTGGCTCTATATCCTCTCCGGCCGGTTGCGGCTGATGCTCGGCGAGCACGATCTAGTGCTCACTCCGGGCGAGGTGGTGGACTTCGACACGCACGTGCCGCACTGGTTCGGCAATCCCGGGCCGGAGCCGGCGGAGGTCCTGAGCCTGTTTGGGCCGCAGGGCGAGCGCCTGCACGTACGCGCGCGCTCGACCTCTTAACCGAATTTTGCCGCCCCCGAATTCGATGATCCGCTCGATGGCCGACAGTTCTTGGCCGCGAGGCAGGATGAAGGCGTGGCGCAGCATGTGATTGACAGTGATGGGCGGCCGTACGATCCGGAGAAGTTGCCGGCGAAGCCGGAGATCGACCTCGGCACCTTCTTCTCGGTTGACCTGCGGGTCGGGCGGGTGCTGGCGGTCGACGACTTTCCGAAGGCTCGCAAACCCGCCTGGCGATTGACCGTCGACTTCGGCCCGCACGTGGGTGTCCTGCGTACGAGTGCGCAGGTCACGAACTATTCGCGGGACGAACTGCTCGGCCGTGCGGTGGTCGGCGCGGTGAACCTGCCGGCCAAGCGGATCGGCGGCTTCGAAAGCGAGTTCCTGCTGATGGGCGGCCTCGCGCCGGACGGCACGGTCACCCTGCTGGAGCTGCCCGGTGACCTACCGCCCGGGAGTACGGTCGCCTGACTCCGCGCCGGGCCGATAGGGTGGTTTGCAGCCGCACCTGCGGGTCGTAGGGTATCCCCTGTGCCGCAGTTCCGGATCTCAGAAGTAGCCAGCCTGTTGGGTGTCAGCGATGACACCGTCCGCCGCTGGGCCGAAGCTGGCCGCTTCCCCACCAAGCGGGCCGAGAATGGCAGGTTGGTGGTGGACGGCCGAGACCTCGCCGCCTTCGCCCAGAAACACGCTCACAGCCCCGATGTGTCGCTCCCCGCGCGCAGCGCCCGCAACACCCTCACCGGCCTGGTGACCAGGGTGATCGTGGACGGCGTGATGGCTCAGGTGGACCTGCAGTGCGGCCCGTTCCGGGTGGTGTCGCTGATGTCCCGGGAGGCCGTCGAGGACCTGGGCCTGGAGCCGGGCGTGCTGGCGGTGGCATCGATCAAGGCGACCCAGGTGGTCGTCGAAATTCCGGACACATCAAGAGAGCTGGTGACATGAGGGTCAAGGGCCCCCTGGTCCGGCGGGCATCGGGCCTGCTGGCAACGGTCGCACTGGTCGCCGCGACGGCCGCTTGCGGTGGTGGCGGTACGACCGGCGCGAACCCGTCGGCGAGCACCCCGTCCACGCACAAGATCACGGTCTTCGCGGCCGCGTCGCTGACCGAGTCGTTCGGCACCATCGGCAAGAACTTCGAGAAGGCCAACCCGGGCGACCAGGTGACCTTCAACTTCGGCGCCTCCTCGACGCTGGCCACCCAGATCACCCAAGGTGCCCCGGCCGACGTGTTCGCGTCCGCCAGCAAGGCGACCATGGACACCGTGGTGAAGGCGAACGACAACGATGGTGCCTCGCAGCCGTTCCTGACCAACACGCTGGAAATCGTGGTGCCCAAGGGAAACCCGGCGCACATCACCGGCCTGAAGGACTTCGCGGACTCCACCAAGAAGACGGTGTTGTGCGCGGAGAGCGTGCCGTGTGGTGCGCTGGCGAAGCAGGTCTTCGACGCCGCGCATATCACGCCGAAGCCAGTCGACCGTGGCACCGACGTGAAGGCGGTGCTGCAGAAGGTCGCGCTGGGTGAGGCGGACGCGGCGATGGTCTATAAGACCGATGTGCTGTCCGGTGGTCCGAAGGTGGAAGGCATCACCTTCCCCGAGTCGGCCAGCAAGGTCACCACGTACCCGATCTGCTCCCTCAAGGCGTCAAAGGACGCCTCGACGGCGAAGGCCTTCGTGGCGTACGTGCTGTCGCCGGCCGGTCGGCAGGTGCTCGCCGCGGCCGGCTTTGGCGCGGCGTAAGAAGTCGCGAGCTGGCGGCGGCGCCCTGAGCGCCGCCGCCGCTCCACGTCTGCTGCTCATTCCGGCGATCGTGGCGATCGCCTTTCTGGTGTTCCCGCTGGTCGGCTTGGTCGTACGAGCGCCGTGGTCGCAGGCTCCGCGGTTGCTGGTCAACTCCGAGGTGCTGGCCGCGCTGCAGCTCTCCGTGGTGACCGCCACCCTTTCCACCGCCATCTGCATGGTGGTCGGCGTCCCGCTGGCGTGGTTGCTGGCGCGTCCCGGCTGGCCGGGCCGGAGCGTGCTGCGGGCGCTGGTCACGGTGCCGCTGGTGCTGCCGCCGGTGGTCGGTGGTGTCGCGTTGTTCACCGTTTTCGGTCGTACCGGCCTGCTGGGCCGTCCGCTTTACGACTGGACCGGCTTCTCGCTGCCCTTCACCTCCGCCGCTGTCGTGGTGGCGCAGTCGTTCGTCGCGCTGCCGTTCCTGGTGCTGTCGGTGGAAGGCGCGCTGCGAGCCGCCGACCGCCGCTACGAGGATGCCGCCGCGACCCTGGGCGCGAGTCCGTGGCGGGTGTTCGTACGCGTGACGTTGCCGCTGGTCGCACCCGGGATCGCGGCCGGCGCCGTACTGGCGTGGGCACGGGCGCTGGGCGAGTTCGGCGCCACCATCACCTTCGCCGGCAACCTCACCGGTACGACCCAGACGATGCCACTGGCCGTGTACGAGGAGCTGGAAACCAACCCGGACGCGGCCGTGCTGCTGTCGGTTGTCCTGCTCGCGGTGTCCATCCTGGTGTTGGGCCTGCTCCGGGAGCGGTGGGTGAGTCAGCTGTGACGCTCACCGCCGACATCGGAGTCGGCCGCGGCGACTTCCAGCTGCGGCTGGCCATCGAGGTCGCGGCCGGCGAAGTGGTCGCGCTGCTGGGGCCCAATGGCGCCGGTAAGTCGACGGGGCTGCGGGCGATCGCCGGCCTGCTCCGGTTGGATGCGGGCCAAGTGCGGCTCGATGGCGAGGTTCTCGAAGACGTCGACGCGGGCGTACGACTGCCGCCCCACCGCCGGCGGATCGGCGTGGTTTTCCAGGACTACCTGCTTTTTCCGCATCTGAGCGCGGTGGACAACGTGGCCTTCGGGCCGCGCAGCCAGGGCGTACCCAAGGCCGAGGCCCGCCGGGATGCGGCGCACTGGCTGGACCGGGTCGGTGTTGCTGCGTACGCGGCCGCCAAACCCCGGAGCCTGTCCGGCGGCCAGGCGCAGCGGGTCGCGTTGGCGCGAGCGCTGGCGACCCGGCCCGGGTTGTTGCTGCTGGACGAGCCGTTGTCGGCGCTCGACGCTCGTACGCGGGTGCAGGTGCGCGGGGAACTGCGTCGGCATCTGACCTCCTTCGACCAACCGGCAATCGTGGTCACCCACGACCCGCTGGACGCGATCGTGCTGGCCGACCGGCTGGTGGTGATCGAGGACGGCGCGGTCGTGCAGGTCGGCACGCCGGCCGACGTGTCCCGCCGTCCCCGTACCGACTACGTGGCCCGGCTGGTGGGCCTCAACCTTGTCCGCGGCCGGTCCAGTGGTGGCCGGATTCTGCTGCCCAGTGGCGCGGAGCTGGTGGCGCACTCGGCGATCGAGGCCGCTGAGGTCTTCGGCTGCTTCCGGCCGGCGGCGGTGGCGCTCTACCGCGAGCGGCCTGACGGCAGTCCGCGCAACGTCTGGCAGGCCACCGTGGTCGGTCTCGAACCGACTGCCGATGGAGTACGCGTGGAGCTGAGCGGCGACGTACCAGCCACCGCCGACGTGACCGCGGCTGCCATCGCCGAGCTGGACCTGTTGCCTGGCACGGTGGTGTGGGCGTCTGTCAAGGCTGCTGAAATCGAGATCTACCCGGCATAACGGTTGGTAAAGTTAGAGTAATGAAATGGCCTCGGCGCCCTAGCTGTGCGGCTGTGGACAGGCTGTGTGATGATCGCGGGCATGAAGCGAATGACACAGTGGGTGGGACGCCTCTCGGTGGCGTTGTCGGGGGCGATCGTGGCGCTGGTGCTGCCAACGGTGGCCTGGGCACACGCCACTCCCGGCGTGAGCGAGGCGGTGGCGGCCGGCGGCGTGCTGACGAAATACCGGAGTCGCAGCAGCGGCAGCGGCATCGGCCTGATCGGTGGCGGCGTGGTCTGCTGCCTCATCGTGGTCGTCGGCATCGTTTTCCTGGTCGTCTTCCTGATCCGCCGCAACTCGAACTAAAGCTGCACAATCGGATTCCGATTGTGCAGGTCTACATAGGGTGCGGCGCGAAACTGTCGTACCAACGTGAAATTTTGAGCCCCCGCCCTTCAAAGGGCGGGGGTGGGTACGTGGGTTTTAGACGTCACGTAAGTCACCGCGCGGGTAAGCGCGCGCTCTATGCGATAGCTGGAACCGCCCACGCTCAGCGGCGATGATCCCACCGCTTCCAGGTAAACCCTCACAACCACGTCTCGCGACCACGGTGGCGATGCGGCAGCCTCTCGCCGACGCCGCGAAGAGGCGGGGCCGTACGCTTCGAGTGATGAGCGAGCTGAGTCATGTGGACGCCAGCGGGGCGGCGCGGATGGTGGACGTGTCCGCGAAGGACGTCACCGTGCGCACCGCCACCGCGACCGGGGTGGTGCGTACGACCACCGCCGTGATCGAGCTGATCGCCGCAGGTCAGCTGCCCAAGGGCGACGCGCTGGCGACGGCCCGGATCGCCGGCATCATGGCTACCAAGCGCACCCCGGATTTGATCCCGCTGTGCCATCCAATCGCGATCCACGGCGTGAGCGTCGAGTTGACGCCGGCGGCGGCTGAGGTGGGGATCAGCGCGACCGTACGAACCGCCGATCGGACCGGTGTCGAGATGGAGGCGCTGACCGCGGTCACCGTGGCCGGGCTGGCGCTGATCGACATGATCAAGGCCGTCGATCCGGCGGCGACCATCGACGCGGTCCGGGTCGAGCTCAAGACCGGCGGCAAGACCGGTCAGTGGCGCCGGCCGGCGGACCGATGAGTTTCACCGCGCGGGTGGTCGTGGCGTCCAACCGGGCCGCCGCTGGCGTGTACGCCGACACTTCCGGTCCGTTGCTGGTCGAAGGCCTGCGCGAGCTTGGCGCCGAGGTCGGTGAGCCGGTGGTCGTGCCTGATGGTGAACCGGTCGCAAAGGCGCTCCGGGCCGCGATCGCCGACGGTGTGAACGTGGTGCTCACCTCCGGCGGCACCGGGTGTACGCCGACCGATTTCACCCCCGAGATGACCCGGCCGCTGCTGGACCGCGAGGTACCGGGCATCGCCGAGGCGCTCCGGCACCGTACGGCCGACCGGGTGCCGCACGCGATCCTGTCCCGTGGGGTGGCCGGCATCGCCGGTCGTACGCTGGTGGTCAATCTGGCCGGGTCGAAGGGCGCCGCGAAGGACGGGCTGGTGGTACTCGGACCGATCCTCGCGCACACCGTCGACCAGATCCATGGAGGCGATCACTGATGCCAGTGACCATCGCGGAGGTCTCTGACCAGCCGCTGGACGTGGCCGCGCACGAGGCGGCCGTTGGCGACTCGCAGGCTGGCGCGGTGGTGTCCTTCGTCGGTGTCGTACGAGATCACGACGGTGGCCGGTCGGTGGCCGAGCTGGAATACACCTGCCATCCCAGTGCCAGCGAGCTGCTGGCCGCGGTGGCCGGCCGGATCGCCGCCGAGCCGGCGGTGCTCGCGGTCGCCGTCAGTCACCGGGTGGGGTTGCTGAAGATCGGCGACGCGGCACTGGTGGCCGCGGTCGCGTGTGCCCACCGGGGCGACGCCTTCGCCGCCTGTGCCCGGCTGGTCGACGAGGTCAAGGCGCAGATCCCGGTCTGGAAGCGGCAGGTCTTCGCCGACGGCACCGAGGAATGGGTCAACTCGGCCTGATCTGAAAGTCCCTCTGACCAGATTGTGGCGCCCCCGAATTCCACGATCCGGGTGGCGTCCGACAGTTTGGGCGACCAGCGCGGGTCGGTGAGGCGTAAAGAACGGCACCCGCGTACGGCGGAGAAATCGAACGAATTGGTGACGTCCGCGGGCGTGTGCTGCCCGGAGTTGCTGGTGCCGGGCACGATGGAGGTCTGGGCACGTGGAGGTGTTCGCCTCGGCGTGCTGTCATGGAGTTGTACGCCAATCAATCGCCTAGATCGGTCGTGTTTCGGTGCCCACTCGTACGGACCCGCGGTCCAGTTCGGCGGATACGGGCGGTAAGCATCCCCAGAGCACTGACAAGCTGCCTCCGGCGCGGATCGGGCCGCGGCTGCGTCTGCTGCTGAAGATGGCGCTCGGTCTGCTGGCGGCCGGGGTGGCGCTCGGTGTCGGCGAGCTTGTGGCGGTGGTGACCGGGCCGACCTCCGCACCGCTGACGGCGGTGGGCCAGGGCTTCGTGCGGATCACTCCTGAGTGGCTGAAAGAGTTCGCCACCAGCACTTTCTACGTGTACGACAAGCTGGCACTGGAAGTCGGCATGGTCCTCGTGCTGGCGCTGTTCGCCGCCGCGGTCGGCGTGGTGGCGTATCGCTGGTTGACCGTCGGCATGATTGGCGTCGGTGTGTTCGGGCTGGTGGGCGTGGTGGCCGCGATGACCGCGCCGGATGCCTCCCAACTGGACATCGCGCCGTCCGCGATTGGCGCGGCGGCCGGTGCGATCGTGCTGCGGATGTTGGTTCCCCGGCTGGTGGAACTGGCCGAGCCGGAGTTCGACGTGGAGCAGGCCCGGACCAACGTCCGGATGATGCTGAAGATGCGGGACCGGCGGTTCGACGAGGACCGGCGGCGCTTCCTCTACGCGGCCGGCGCCTCGCTGGGCGTCGCCGTGGTCGGCGGCGGGCTCGGTGGCGTCCTGCTGAACACCCGCGGCGATGTGTCCAAGGACATCGCCACCCTGAAGCTGCCGATGCCGGCGAGTAAGGCTCCGCGGCTGCCCGACGGGGTCGACCTGAACATCCCCGGCCTCGCGTCTTTCACCACCCCGAACCCCTCTTTCTATCGGATCGACACCGCCTTGGTGACGCCTCGCGTCGATCCAGCCACCTGGGAGCTGCGGATCCACGGGATGGTGGACCGAGAGCTGAAGATCAGCTTCGCCGAGCTGCTGAAACGGCCGATGATCGAGCGCGACATCACCCTGACGTGCGTGTCCAACGAGGTCGGCGGGAATCTGATCGGCGAGGCAAAATGGCTCGGCGCACCGCTGGCCGACCTCCTCAAGGAGGCCGGTGTCCATCCCGGTGCCGACCAGGTGTTCACCACCTCGGCCGACGGCTGGACCTGCGGCACCCCGCTGGAAGCCGTGATGACCACGCCGAACGCGATGCTCGCGGTCGGCATGAACGGCGATCCGCTGCCGGTCGCGCACGGCTTCCCGGTCCGGATGATCGTGCCGGGTTTGTACGGCTACGTGTCCGGCACCAAGTGGATCGTGGACATGGAGCTGACCACCTTCGCCGCTGGGCCGCAGGCGTACTGGATCCAGCGCGAATGGGCGCCGGCCGCGCCGATCAAGACCATGTGCCGGATCGACGTGCCACCGGCGAACGACGAGTTGCAGCTGGGTCAGTCAGTGAAGGTCGCCGGGGTGGCCTGGGCGCAGAACCGCGGCATCTCCATGGTCGAGGTGCGGCTCGGCGAGCAGGGCGAGTGGCAGCCGGCCCGGCTCGCGCCGGTGCCGAACAACCAGACCTGGCGGCAGTGGGTGTGGGACTGGACGCCCGGCGCGCGTGGGCAGCAGACGCTGTGGGCGCGGGCCACCGACGCGACCGGCGAGGTGCAGACCATCCAGATCGCCGACTCCTTCCCCGGCGGCGCCACCGGCCTGCCGAGCCTTCAGGTGTTGGTCAGGTAGCCACTGGCTCGGCCGGAGCCACCGGCCGGCCGGCGTGCGAGCCCGGATGGTCACAGATCTCCTGGGCAGTGGCCACCAGCGACCGAGCCGCCCGCTGCGAGATATGCAGGGCGCCCTGGACGTCGAGGGCACATCGCTGCTGGGCCTCCACCTGACTGGCGCCGGCCGACAGAGCCCGCCGCAGCTGCTCGGCGATGACGGCCAGCTGGCAGGCCTCGATCCGGGCGATGGACCACTCGTACGACCAGCAGAGGTCGACCAGCTGCCGATAGGTCAGCTGGGTCGGATCGGCGCCGAACGCGATGCCGGTGTCAGCCGCCAGCAGCCGCTCAACGCTGGCCGCCACCTTGGAATCGTCCCGGGACTGGAGTGCGTCAAGTTCTTCTTCGAACATGTGTTCGATATTACTTCACCCGAGGGTCCGATGGAAGAGCGGGTCGGGGTGAAATGTGACTAACCGTACGGGCTGAATCACGGCGCGTCCATGGTCGTGATCCGCCGGGTGTTGGCCACCAGGATGTCGGTCGTACGCCGAATCCAGTCGGCGATCGCGAGCACCTCGTCCTGGTTGTATTTCGACCCGAGCTCAGTCATGTCTTCGATGAACGGCCCGAACGCGGTGGCCATCAGTGCGGCGTTTCGCTCGTTCGGCACCAATTTCACGACGACCTTGCGGCGGTCGTGCGGATCGCGCTCGCGTACGACGTGACCGGCCTTTTCCAGTCGATCCACCAATCCGGTGACAGCGCCGGTGGTCAGGCCGGTGTGTTCCCCGATCGCGCCGGCGGTCACCGGGCCCAGTCGGCGGAGGGTGTCGAGGCATTTGCGCTCGACCGGGCTGAGCCCGAGCAGTTTGCCGACGGCCTCGTGGAACACCACCATCGCGGTCGCGAACTCGGCGCCCACCATCGCGCCAGCGTCACGCTGTTCGGGAGTCACTTGCGCCATGAGCACAACATACCTTACTCTCCCATTATCTTGGTAGCTAAGAAGTTAATTGGCTAAGGTAACTGGAAGGGGCTGAGATGCGAGTGGTCGTGGTGGGAGCCGGCCTTGGCGGGCTTTGTGTGGCCAACGGTCTGCGAAAGGCCGGCGTGGACGTCGAGGTGCTGGAGGCACAGGACGGGATACACGACTTCGGCCAGGGATACCGGATCAACGTCAACGAGACCGGGCACGACGGGCTGCGGGCCTGCCTGTCGAGCGAACGCTTCGACGCGTACGAGCAGTCGCTGCACCGGCAGAGCGACCCGGCGGTCTACCTCTACACCCCCGCATTGGACCTGCTGGCTCGGCACGACGCGCCAGGAGCGCCGGGCGCGATCGACCGCGGCACGGTCCGGCGGGTGCTCGCCCAGGGTGTCGCGGACCGGATCCGGTTCGGTCGGCCGGTCACGTCGATCGCGGATGTCGGTACGGCCGACCTGATCATCGCGGCCGACGGCGTCAGTTCGGCGGTGCGGCGGGAATTGCTGCCCGGCCGTGACCCGCTGCCGCTGGGCATTTCGGCGATCTTCGGGCGTGCTCCCCTGACCGCCGCGAACCGGCCATGGGCGGCCCCGGCGATCCTGCACGGCAGATTCTGCGGAGTCGTCGAGGGCTCCACAGTGCTGGCCCTTTGCGCGTACGACCCGCCCACCGCTTCCCAGCCGTACGTCATGTGGGTGCTGATGGGCCGGTCGGACGACTTTCCGCCGGGTGGCTCGTCCCCGGCTGAGCTGGTCCGATTCGCTCAGGAGCAGACGGCCGGTTGGGACCCTCGTACGACCACGGTGCTACCGGAAGCGATCGTGGCGGATACCTTCCTGACCCCGCTGCGCGCGATGCCGGAGATCCCCGAAATCCCGGCGCACGCCGGCGTGCCGGTCGCGTTCCTTGGCGATGCCATCCACGCGATGTCGCCGGCTCACGGCGAGGGCGCCAACACCGCGTTCGGCGACGCGGCCCTGCTGGTTTCCCACGTACTGAATGACAACACCGTCACCGATGCGGTGGCCGGCTATCACGCGGACATGCGCGTCACCGCTGGCGAAGCGATCCTGCGGTCGGCGAGCTACGGCGCTCCGGAGGCCTCAAATGCCTGACATCAGCACTGGCCGCAAGGTCCTCTACTTCGCGATCCTGATCGTGAACGCGGCGATCGACCTGCTCCTACCGACCCTGGTCCTGGTGGTCCTCGCGCCGCTCGGCGTGCCCGCCGCGGTAGCGCTGACGATCGGTGGCACCCTGCTGACCGGCAAGGCGATCGGCGGCCGGATCGAGACCGGCGAGTTCCGCTGGAGGCTGGCCGTGATCGCGGCCGGCGTGGCGACCGCGACCATCGTCGGCTGCTATCTCGCCGGTTTCGGCAACGTCCCGAGCATGGTTGCGGGCGCGGTTGTCTCTGGAGTGATCGTCATCGGCGACCTGGTGGTGACGCGCGTACGACACAAGACCGCGAGCAGGCTGGACGGCTTCGCGGTGGGCGTGCTGCTGGAGGTCGCTGCCAGCGTGGTGCTGACCTCAGTCAGTGGCGACGCGCGGTTCGTGCTGGCCCGGCCGGCGATCTACATCGCCATCGCGGGAGCTGTCATCCTCGCGACCACCTGGGCGCAGCGGCCGATCATGCGTACGGCCCTCAAACCGGTTGCTTCCCAAGGCGATCCGATCCGTGCCGAGGCCTTCGAACTGGCCTGGCAGCACTCGCGGCAGTTCCGCGGGCTGTATCGGGCGATGACCGCCAGCCTGGGCCTGGTCTTCCTGGTCGACGCGGTGTTGCAGGTGGTGATCATCTACAGCCGGCCGGCCAGCGCGGTCGTGCAGTCGTCCTTCACTTCCCAGGTTCCACTGTTCGTCCTGGTCGCGCTGTGGTTCGTCGTCGGCCGCTTCCTGATCGTCCCGCGCACCCTGCGGCTGTTGGAGGCGGAGCTGCCGAACGTGCCCGAGGCACCGCCCGTACAGCTTCCCGGCACCAGTAGCCCGCTGGCTGGTCATTAGGCTGTCAGCGTGGCCTACGACCACGCTTCACGGTGAAAGGGACTCCGGTGACCGCTCCAGCGTTGACCATCCAAGAGCTGACCGCCCAGCGTGACCGCGCTCGCGAGGATTTCGCGGCCCTGGTGGGCCGTGGTCTGAAGCTGGATCTCACCCGGGGCAAGCCGTCGCCACGCCAGCTGGACCTCGCCAACGAGCTGCTGGACGTACGAGCGCCGGTGGTGTCGGCCGACGGCACGGATCTGCGCAACTACGGCGGGTTGAACGGTCTGGCCGAGCTGCGGGCGATCTTCAGCCAAGCCCTGCAGGTGCCGGTCGAGCAGCTGCTGGCGGCCGGCAACTCCAGCCTGGAGCTGATGCATGACGCGGTTGTGTTCGCGCAGCTCAGCGTGCTTCCGGGTGGCGAGCGTCGATGGGCTGACGAGCCGGAAATCGCGTTCCTGTGCCCGGTTCCGGGCTACGACCGGCACTTCGGGATCTGCGAGCGCTACGGCATCACGATGATCCCGGTGCCGATGACCGAGACCGGTCCGGACATGGACGTGGTCGAGCGGCTGGCCGCCGACGACGCCCGGATCAAGGGCATCTGGTGCGTGCCCAAATACAGCAACCCGGACGGCACCGTCTACTCCGCCGAGACGGTCCGCCGGCTCGCCGCGATGCCCACCGCGGCCCCGGATTTCCGCATCTTCTGGGACAACGCGTACGCGGTGCACCACCTCACCGACAAACCTGCCGAGATCGCCGACCTGCTCGCCTCGTGCGCCCAGAGTGGCAACCCGGACCGGGCGTTCGTCTTCGGCTCCACCTCGAAGATCACCTTCGCCGGCAGCGGTGTTGGTTTCTTCGGGGCCTCCGCCGCCAACGTCAAGTGGTGGCTGAGCCACACCGTCAAGCGCAGCATCGGCCCGGACAAGATCAACCAGCTCCGGCACGTACGGTTCCTGAAAGACGCGGACGGGCTCCGCGAGCACATGCGCCAGCACGCGGCTCTGATCCGGCCGAAGTTCGACGCGGTGGACAAGATCTTGTCCACCGAGCTGAGCGGCACTGGCCTCGCGTCGTGGACCAGCCCGGCCGGCGGCTACTTCATCCTTCTGCGGGTGCCGGCTGGGTGCGCTGCCGCGGTGGTCGCGAAGGCGAAGGAAGCCGGCATCGCGCTCACTCCGGCTGGCGCGACGCACCCGCACGGCGACGACCCGCAGGACCAGCTGATCCGGATCGCGCCGACCTTCCCGGAGCTGGCCGAGGTCGAGGCGGCGATCGACGCGCTGGCCACCTGCGTACGACTGGTCGGCACCGAGAAGCTTCTCGCTGACCGGCAGTAGCTATTCAGACGGGCGGCTGCGCAGCCAGCGGCCGAAATGCGGGACGGTGAAGGCGATGCTGCCCCGCTCCGCGGAGTAGATCAGCCCTTTCTTGATCAGCCCGTCGCGGGCCGGGGACAGGCTGGAAGGCTTACGTCCCAACGAAGTCGCGAGGTCCGCGGTCGGGACGGCCTCGCCGGCCGTGTGCTCCCCCACGGTCGCCATCGTCCGCAGGTATTCCCGCTCGGCCGGGGTGGCCCGCTCGTACCGGGAGCCGAAGAACCCGACCGCGAGTTCGGCGTCGGCTTCCGGTGCCGCCACCGACACGTCCTCAGCCGTGATCGGTGAGGCCGGCGCGTGGTCCCAGGCCGCTTTCCCGTACGCCTGCACGAAATATGGATAGCCGCCGGAAATCTCGTGCATCGCGTCCAAGGCTTCGTCGGTCCAGCTGGCGTCCTCGCGCTTGGCCGGCGCGATCAGCGCATGGTCGGCGGCCGTACGATCCAGCCGGTCGATCCGGACGTACCGAAAGAGTCGCTCGGAATAGGACTTGGACGCGGACAACACGCTTGGCAGGTGCGGCAGCCCGGCGCCGACGACGACCAAAGGCGCGCCGTTCTGGGAAAGTTCGTGGCAGGCCGCGCACAGTGCCGAAACATCTACTGTGGACAGATCCTGCATTTCGTCGATGAACAACGCGACGCCCGCGCCAACGTCGGCGGCCAACGCGCCGGCGTCGGTGAACAACTCCAACAGGTCGATTTCCATGTCACCGGAGTCGGCCCGGCCGACCGCGGCCGGCACGTCGATGCCGGGCTGCCAGCGGTCCCGGATCTTCGCGTCCGCCGGGTTGGAACGCAACGCGAAAGCCTTGAGTACGGCCAGAAACTCCTCGACCCGCTCGGGTGCGCGATGGCGAGGTGCCAGCTCGCGGGCGGCCGCGTGCAGCGCGGCGGACAGCGGCCGGCGCAGCGACACCTCTGGCCGGGCCTCCAGCTTGCCGGTCCCCCACCGGCGATCCAGCGCGGCCGAGCGGAGGGCGTTGAGCAGCACGGTCTTGCCGACGCCACGCAGCCCGGTCAGCACCAGGCTGCGCTCGGGCCGGCGGCGCTCGACCCGTTCCAGGACCACGCCGAACTGGTCCAGCTCGCGGTCTCGGCCAGCCAGCTCCGGTGGCCGCTGGCCGGCCCCGGGCGCGTACGGATTGCGGATGGGGTCCATCTCTCGCACCGTATCGGCCCCTCTAGGGGATTCCCTAGAAATCGCTAGAGGCCACTATCGGCGTGTCGCGCCGATCAGTGGTCGTTGGCCTCCACACACAGGACGTACTTGACTGGTACGTCGTCGGAGCTGGCGTAGCTGCCGAAGCCATTGGCGGATTTGCATGGCGTCGAGTCCGTAGTGCCGTCGAGGCGCTGGATGACCCGCCAGGAGTTCGGCTCGCTGCACTGCACCGGCGCGCCTTCCTGGTATTCGGGCTGGCTTTCCACGTCCGAACCGAACTTCATGCACTGCCCGACCTTGAGGTCGCGGATGCTGACCGGGACGGACGAGTTGGCGGCCGAGCCGGTCGGCCTGCCGCTGGGCATCTGCCGGGACGTGTTGCCGCCGCTCCCGCCGCTGGTGGAGCGGTTGTTCGATCCGGTCGCGAAATACGTGATGCCGGCGCCGACTCCGCCGCCGCAGAGCAGCAGCAGGATGCCGCCGATGATGATGCCGGCGATGGCGCCCCCGCCCATCCCGCGCCGCGGCGGTGGCTGCGGCGGTCCGCCGTACGGTTCCCCAAAGCCCATCTGAAACCCCCTTGACTTTTGTCACATTTGTGCTGGTCACAGCACTGCTGCACGATACCGCCGGTGGAATCCGGTGGCGAACCAAGGTGTCGTGGGACGTCTAGGGAAGTATTGGGTATTCCCTAGAAGACCTTAGATGGCGGTATCGCCGACGCTGTTGGCGTTGAGGTTTCCGGCTGGCCACGCGAGGATCGGGAGGTGCTCTGCCGACAACTTCAGATCGGAGTGCTCAGGTGGCGAGAGAACATGGCTATGCGATCGAGCTGATCTGGACCGGCAACCGTGGCGAGGGAACCACCGGCTATCGGCGCTATGGCCGGGAGAACGAGGTCTGGGCGTCCGCGCCGCTGCCCATCGAAGGCTCCGCTGACCCGGTCTTTCGTGGCGATCGTGACCGGTGGAATCCCGAGCAGCTGCTGGTGGCCGCGCTCTCGGAATGTCACATGCTCAGCTATCTGGCCGAATGCTCACGGGCCGCGGTGGTGGTCAGCTCGTACGAGGACAGTGCCAGCGGCATCATGCGAATGGACGGCAAGGGCAGCGCGGCCTTCACCGAAGTTCTCCTGCGGCCACGGGTCATGGTGACCCAGGAGAGCATGCTGGGCAAGGCCACCGAGCTGCACGACGCCGCCCATCGGCTGTGTTTCATCGCCAACTCGGTGAACTTCCCGGTCCGGCACCAGGCGACTGTCACCCTGGAATGCCGCTGATTTACGACTGGTTCTTCAGGCAGAGCACGTAGCTGTTGGCCCGTACGCGATCGGAGTGGGTGAAGGCGAGGTTGAATTTCTTCCCGCTGCTCCGGCACACATTGCTGTTGGTGGTCGCGTCGAACCGGGCCACCACCAGCAAGGTCTGCGGCTGGGTGCAGTCGGCCGGCAGCGCGGACGGCCGCCCGTCGATGCTCCGGGCCTGGCGTACGCACTGGCCGACCTGAATGTTCTGGCTGGCCGGCGTGCCGCCGCCGGGCACCGCGCCCGACGGCGACGATCCGGCACTGGGCTCGGCAGTGGGCTGGGCGGACCCGGAAGCCTTCGCCGAGGGCGGGCCGGCCGCTGTCGCACTCGTCTTGCCCTGGTTGTTGAAGTAGTAGATGCCACCGACCACACCACCGGCGACCAGCAGGAGCAACACCACGGCGCCAATCACGATCCCGGTGATCGCGCCACCGGACATCTTCTTCTTCGGCGGTTCCGGCGGTGGGAAGAGCCCTCCGCCGTACGGGTAGCCGGGCGGTGGGCCGTACGGGTTTCCCCCTGGCGGGCCGCTGGCCGGCAACGCGTACGGATTGGGATTGCTATTGGCATCTGGTGGGCCACTGGCTGGCCCGCCGTACTGGCTCATCGTTGAACCTCCGCGGATCACGCTTTATCGGTCAATGCACTCAGTGGATCGTGACCCATTGTGCATTCCGACGGCTATGCCGGGGGGTGCGGTCAGCGGTGTAAGAGGGTTGATCAGCCGCCCGCGAAAGGCGGCAGGATGTCGACGGTGCCGCCACCGGGCAGTCGTACGGCCCGGTCGGAGGCGGCGATCCCGTCCACCAGATATGAGCAGCGTTCCAGCACGTCGGCGAGCTTTTCGCCGTGCTGGTCGGCAAGTTGGCGGACCAACTGGGCGACGGTGCTGTGCGGCGCGGTCTCGACCAGCTCGGCTTCGGTGCCGGCGGCGGCGCGGGCGGCGGCGAAATACCGAACCGTGACCGACGTTACTTCCACTGACGTACTCCCCAGAACAATCTGACTACTGAAAGTGACGAGCTATCCACCGATCGCCGACATTGGGCGGTCCGGCTGCAGGAAACTCGGGTCGTTGATCCCGTGGCCGGGCAGTTTCCCCCACATTGCCGCGCGCCAGCGGTCGGCCAGCTCGGCATCGCTTGCCCCCGATCTTAGCGGCGTCCGCAGATCGTTCTCGGACCGCGCGAACAGGCAGTTGCGGATCTGCCCGTCGGCGGTCAGCCGGGTTCGGTCGCAGGCACCGCAGAACGGCCGGGTCACCGACGCGATCACGCCAACCTTGACCGGCCCGCCGTCCACCAACCACGTCTCCGCCGGCGACCCGCCGCGCTCGCTCGGGTCCGGCGTGAGGGTGAAGCGGGTCGACAGTCGATCCAGGATCTCCTGGCTGGTGACCATTTCCTCGCGCCGCCACGCGTGTTGGGCGTCCAGCGGCATCTGCTCGATGAATCGCAGCTCCAGGCCGTGCTCGACGGCGAACGCCAGCAGCTCAGGAGCCTCATCGTCGTTGAGGTCGCGCAGCAGGACGGTGTTGATCTTGACTGGCCGCAGCCCGGCCGCGTTCGCCGCGTGTACGCCGGCCAACACGTCGTCGAGCCGGTGCCGGCGGGTGATCTGGGAGAACCGGTCCGCTCGCAAGGTGTCAAGAGAGACGTTGATCCGGTTCAGGCCGGCGTCCGCGAGCGGCTGGGCCAGCCGGGCCAGCCCAATCGCGTTAGTGGTCAACATCGTCCTGGGCCGTGGTTCCAACGAGGTGACCTGATCGAGAATGCTCACCAAACCGCGACGCAACAACGGCTCGCCACCGGTGAACCGGATTTCCCGGATCCCCAGCATGGTGACCCCGATGCGGGCCAGCCGGACGATTTCCTCGTCCGTGAGCAATTCCGGTTTGGGCAGCCAATCCAGCCCTTCGGCCGGCATGCAATAAGCGCAGCGAAGATTGCAGCGATCCGTCAGCGAAATACGCAAATCGGTAGCAATGCGCCCAAATTTATCGACGAGGCCGGTGCCCGGAATGGTGCTGGCAGGGTTTTCCACGGCCGTCATTCCCCGAGACTAGAGCCGATGTCCGGACGGCGACAGATGACCGGAAAATGCTTCCTCACCTGCGGCAGGGCCAGGAAATACCGGCCGCAGGTGCGGTTTTCGTGGCGAATCTAACAGCGTCGGCAAGGCTATTACGCTGAACCGATGAGAGTCGGGCCGACGAATTCCCTCACCGATGTCGCGGGCCTACGGGTCGGCCACCACGAACGGACCGGCGACGGCTGGCTGACTGGTACGACCGTCGTGCTGGCGCCGCCCGAGGGCGCGGTGGCCGGTGTGGACGTACGAGGCGGCGCCCCCGGCACCCGCGACACGGACGCGTTGGATCCGCGCAACGTCGTGGAACGCGCCCACGCCGTCGTCCTCACTGGCGGCAGCGCGTACGGCCTCGCGTCCGCCTGTGGGGTGGCCGACGCGCTCGGTGACGCCGGCATCGGCTTCCCGGTCGGCGTCGGCGTGGTGCCGATCGTGCCGGCGGCGGTGATCTTCGACCTCGGCCGCGGCGGCGATGCCCGCCAGCGGCCCGGCCCGGACTTCGGCCTCGCCGCGTACCAGAACGTCAGCGCGGACGCGGTCCCGATGGGGTGCGTCGGCGCTGGTACGGGCGCGGTTGTCGGCGCGTTGAAGGGCGGCGTCGGATCGGCCAGCGCTCGACTGTCGTCAGGTGCGACGGTGGCGGCGATGGTGGTGGTGAACGCGGTCGGCTCGGCGGTGGACGCCCGGACCGGCGAGCTCTACGGCGCCCGTTTCGGTCTGGACGGCGAGTTCGCCCTGCGTAAGCCGGACGAGAACGACCTCGCGGCGGCCCGTACGAGGGCTGAGCTGGGCGCGCACGGCGGCAGCCGGAAGGCTCCGCTCGCGACCACGATCGGCGTGATCGGCACGGATCTGACTCTGACCAAAGCCCACTGCGCGAAGATCGCTGGCATCGGGCACGACGGCCTGGCCAGGGCCCTTCGGCCGGTGCACACGATGGTTGACGGCGACACGCTCTTCACTCTCTCGACCACCGCCCTCCCGGCGCCCGATCCGGAGCGGATGTACGAGCTGATGGAGGCGGCTGGCGATTGCGTTACCCGCGCGGTCGTACACGCGGTGCTCGCCGCCACTTCGGTCAAAACGCCTGCTGTGGACCTTCGTTCTTACGCCGACGCCTTCCCGTCGGCGGTTTGCTGACCGGTCAGTCAGCTCGCGGTTCCCGTTCCGGCTACCATCACGGCAAAGCCTTGCCTCCCAAGGCCGCACGGG
Source organism: Fodinicola feengrottensis (assembly GCF_039530045.1). NCBI lineage: Bacteria > Bacillati > Actinomycetota > Actinomycetes > Mycobacteriales > Fodinicola > Fodinicola feengrottensis. The sequence goes on from NZ_BAAANY010000009.1 coordinate 486,043, forward strand.
TGACATCCCGAGGGGACACCGTGACCATCTGGTTGCCGGATCGTACGAGCGCGCCGCCGGACACTGGTTTCTGGAAGTTCCTGGTGCCCGAGCTGGTGTTCGGTGAGGGCGCGCTGTCCGAGGCCGGGTACGCGGCTCGCCGGCTCGGCGCCCGGCGGGTGTTCGTGGTGACCGATCCCGGGCTGATCGAAGCCGGCTGGCCGGCCGCGCTGGCCGCCCAGCTGGGCGCCGCGGGGCTGCCGTACAGCTGCTGGTCAGGCGTCACCCCGAACCCCAAGGACCACGAGATCGCCGCTGGTCATGAGGCCTATAGCGCGTCCGGCTGCGATGTCATCGTCGGCATTGGCGGCGGCTCGGTGATCGACGCGGCGAAGGCCATCGCGGTGTTGTCCGCGAATGGTGGCCAGATCCTGGACTACGCCGGGGTCGACCAGATCGACCGGCCGATCCCGCCGTTGCTGATGATCCCGTCTACGGCTGGTACGGGCGCGGACGTGTCGCAGTTCTGCGTCATCACCGACACCACCGCCCGTCGCAAGGAGATCCTGGTCGGCCGGTCGCTGGTGCCGGACATCTCGCTCACCGACCCGCGGCTGCTCACCACGATGGCCCCGGAGCTGGCCGCCACCACCGGCCTGGACGCGCTCACACACGGCATCGAGGCCTACGTGTCGAAGGCCGCCAGCGGCCTGACGGACCTGCACGCGCTGCAGGCGGTACGGCTGGTCAGCCAGCACCTTGAGCGGCTGGTCGACTCCAGGTCGGACGCGGACGCCCGTACGGCCATGGCGCAGGCGAGCCTGAGCGCGGGGCTGGCCTTCACCAACGCGATCCTGGGCGCCGCCCACGCGATGGCCCACCAGGTCGGCGGTGCGCTGGACCTGCCGCACGGCACGCTCAACGGCATCCTGCTGCCGCACGTCATCCGTTTCAACGCGACTTGCGGCCGCTATCGGGAGGTGGCGCAGGCATTGGGGCTGGACGTGACCGGGATGGACACCGCGGAGGTCGCTTACCGGGTGGCTGATCACGTACGGGCGATGGCCGATCGCCTCGGCGTGCCGCGCGGACTCGCCGAGTTGGGCGTCACCGAAGCGGATTTTCCGGGGCTTGTCAGCGGCACCCTCAAGGACGTATGCCTGTCCACGAACCCGCGGGAGGCGTCGGCCGGCGATGTGACGGCGCTCTTCGCCGCGGCACTGTGACAGGGGTCCGCGTCGTGCCGTCAGGACCGTTACCCGAACCACCGCCCGTCGGTATCGCCGACCTGACCGGCATCCGGTCGTCGAAGCCGAGTTTCTACGCCGAATACCGTTCCGCGGCCGAGCACCTGAACCGTTCGCTGGCGTCCATGGAAACCATCTCCAGCGCCTTGGTGGCGACCGGCCGTGGCACCGAGGACCTCTGCCGGGCGGTGGTCAGCGCGACCGCGGAGCACCTGTCGGCGACCTGGGTGGTGCTCGCGCTCGCGGACCGCGCGTTGCCCGAGGCGGCGCCGCGGTTCCTCGGCCGGGACCCGGCTGGCGAGCTTTTCGTGGACCGCGGCCGGCTGCCGGCGGCCCAGCGGGACCGGGTCTGGCAGCTGCTGCGGCATGGTGACGAGCTGCGTCCGGTGGTGGAGGACGGCGACCAGATCACCGTGCTGGTGCCGATGGTGCTTGAGGACCATGTGCAGGGCGTGCTGGCCGCCTGGACCTTCCCGAGCAACGGCGGCCGGGAGCTGGTGGACCGCACGGACCTCGCGGTGCTGTCCGTGCTGGCGAACCAGACCGTCGTGTCGCTGCGTGCGGCGGACCTGCTCTCGCACAGTGAAGCGTTGCGCAGGCGTACCGAACGGCTCTACCGGGAGGCCGCCCGGCAGACCGCTGAGCTGGCCCGCGGCAACCGCGAGCTGCGGGAGGCGCAGGACCGGCTGCTCGCGGCGAACCAGCAACGGGCGGTCGACGAGGAGCGCCGTTGGCTGGCCCGCGAACTGCACGACCGGGTGGCCCAGCACGTACTCTCCGCCGGCATGGCGGTCGAGTGGTGCCGTTCCGAGGTGCCGGCCGATTCGCCCGTACGAGCCCAGCTGGACCGGGCCAAGCAGCTCAGCCAGACCGCGGTGGAGCAGCTGCGGTCGGCGATCGCGACGCTGTCGGCCGGCGAGGAGGACTCCGAACGAGACCTGGCTGGCCTGCTCACCCGGCTGGAAGTGCTGCACAGCGGCGCCGACGTGGACGTGGCGGTGAAGGTGGAGGGCCGGCCGCTGGTGCTGCCCGCCGCGGCTGAGCGGTCGCTCTTTCGGATCGCCAGCGAGTGCGTCTTCAACACCGTCGTCCATTCCGGCGCCGCCCATGCGGTCGTACGGTTGGTCTATCAGCCGCAGGGAGTTCAGCTGTCGGTGTCCGACGACGGCAACGGCTCCCCCGAGGTGCTCCGCCGGGTGGTCCGCCAGCAGGCCACCGGCAGCTCCGACGGCTATCACCGCGGCCTCGCGAACATCGCCGCCAGAGTCGGCGAACTTGGCGGCGTACTGCGGTTCACCCGGGCCAGGATGGGAGGCGTACGCGTGCAGGTCGAGGTGCCCGTACCAATCGAGGGAGACGGCGATGACTGAGCAGATCCGGATCGCGCTGGTCGACGACCACGCGATCGTCCGGCAGGGCCTGCGGTCGATGCTGGAACGGGAGCCCGGGCTGTCCATCGTGGCCGAGGCGGCCAGCGCGCCGGAAGCGTTGGCGCTGATCAACAAGACCGAGCCGGACATCGTGCTGCTCGACCTGAAACTGTCCACTGGCAGTGACTCTGAGGGTCTGTCCCTGTGCCGGCACATCGTGGCCGCTCATCCGACCATCGGCGTACTCGTCCTGACGACCTTCATCGACGAGCGTCTCGTGGTGGCCTCCATTCAGGCTGGTGCGAAGGGCTACGTCGTCAAGGACGTGGACCCGACCGAGCTGGTCAGCTCGGTACGCGCCGTCCATCGCGGCGAGAGCGCCTTCGACGCGCACGCGGCCGCCGTGGTGGTGAAATCCCTGCATTCAGGCGGAAACGAGGAGCGTGGCCGGAGCCTGACCGACCGGGAGCTGGAGGTGCTCCGCCTGCTCGCGCATGGCATGTCCAATGTGGACATTGGCAAGAAGCTCTTCATTTCCGAGACGACGGTGAAATTCCACGTCTCCAACGTGATGCGCAAACTCGGCGTGTCGCGGCGCGCCGAAGCCGTCTACGCGGCCAGCAAACTGGGCCTCATCTAACTACTCGCTGTCACTCCCACCTCCGAGGTCTTGTGCCGCGCCGGCCGCAGTGTTTAGCGTCAAGGCAAGATCCGCCGACTTCGGGAGGGCTCATGCCGGTGACCAGCGAGGCGTCTGTGGAGACCGAGGTGGCTCCGGCCGCCCCGGCGGCCGAAGTGGAGGTCGAGGAAGTGCTGGTCGAGGAGATCTCCATCGACGGCATGTGCGGCGTCTACTAGAGATCGGCCGTGGAGACCGGGTTCGACCTCGACCAGGCGTGGTCGCTGCACCGTCAGGTGGCGCTGCGGCCGGAGCCGTTCGGGGCGATGCTCTACCACTTCGGCAACCGCAAGCTGTCGTTCCTGAAGAACCAGATCGTGGTCACGATCCTACGATCGCTGGCCGACCATCCGACCGCGCGGTCGGCTTGCGTCGCGGCCGGGATCGGCGAGACTTCGCTGCCCACGTACCAGAAAGCGCTGGCCGCACTGGCCCGGACGAACATGATTTGCCCGCGGGAGGCGGCATGACCGCAGTGGCCCAGCCGACCCGGCTGGTGGAGCTTTTCGAGCGCGGGTTGGACGCCCCGATCTGCCTGACGTGGGAACTCACGTACGCGTGCAATCTCGCGTGTGTGCACTGCCTTTCCGCGTCCGGCCGGCGGGATCCGCGGGAGCTGAGCACGGCGCAATGCAAGGCGATCATCGATGACCTGGAGCGGATGCAGGTCTTCTACGTCAACATCGGCGGCGGTGAACCGACCGTACGAGCGGATTTCTTCGAGCTGCTCGACTACGCGGTCGAACGCCATGTGGGAGTGAAGTTTTCCACCAACGGCGTGAAAATCTCGCCGGAGGTCGCCCAGCGGCTGGCTGCCAACGACTATGTCGACGTACAGATTTCGTTGGATGGCGCGACCGCCGAGGTGAATGACGCGGTCCGTGGCACCGGCTCGTACGAGATGGCCTTGCGGGCAATGCGGAATCTCGCCGACGCCGGCATGCGGAATTTCAAGATCTCGGTGGTGATGACCCGGGAAAACGTGCCGCAGCTGGACGCATTCAAGGCGCTCGCTGACGCGTACGGTGCCCAGCTGCGGATCACCCGGCTGCGGCCGTCCGGCCGCGGCGCCGACGTATGGGACCAGCTGCATCCCACGGCCGTACAGCAGCGTGAACTTTATGACTGGTTGCTGGCAAACGGTGAAGGCGTACTCACCGGGGACTCGTTCTTCCACCTCTCCGCCTTCGGCGAACCACTGCCCGGATTGAACCTCTGCGGTGCCGGTCGGGTGGTCTGCCTGATCGACCCGATCGGCGATGTCTACGCCTGTCCTTTCGCTATTCATGAGGCATTCCTGGCCGGCAACGTCCGATCCGCCGGAGGTTTTCCCACGGTCTGGCGAGAATCGGAGCTGTTCACCGAGCTGCGGCAGCCGCAGACCGGTGGTGCCTGCACGAAATGCCAACACTACGACTCGTGCCGCGGCGGTTGCATGGCGGCGAAGTTCTTCACCGGCCTGCCGTTGGACGGACCTGATCCCGAATGTGTGCAGGGATACGGCGAAACCGCACTGTCCACAGTGGACAGTAAGCCACCGTCCGGTGCGGACCACTCACACCGCGGACCGGTCCGCGGCCAGCCGGTGCCGGTGACGATCGGCCGTCGCCCACCGGATTCCTGGTGTGACGAAAGCCCGCTCGCGGGTTTTGAGGCCAACCTGACCGCCTCATCGGGCAATCGACGGCTTCCTGAGTCCGGATCCGCGTAAAACGGGGAAAAAGATCGAAGGGACGCGGACATGGCAGAGCTGGACGGGAAAGTCGCGCTCATCACCGGAGCGGCTCGCGGGCAGGGTCGCAGCCACGCGCTGAAACTCGCCTCGCAGGGCGCGGACATCGTCGCGGTCGACTTCTGCGGGTCGGTGCCGAGCCTGGGATATGCCATGGCTGGCAAGGAGGATTTGGACGAGACGGTAGCGGCCGTCGAGGAACTGGGTCGGCGGGTGGTGCCGGCAGTTGTGGACGTACGGGACGCAAAAGCGCTCGCGGACGCCGTCGCGGACGCGGTCGGGATGCTCGGACGCCTGGACATCGCGGTGGCCAACGCCGGCGTCGCCGGGGTGTGGGAATGGGACACCATCACGCCCGAGGTGTGGCGGGACGTTATCGACATCAACCTGACCGGCGTGTGGAACACCTGTGTGGCGGCCGCACCGCACCTGATCGCGGCCGGCGGTGGCTCAATGATCATCATCAGCTCCACCGCCGGGCTGAAGGGCCAGCCGTTCCTCGCGCCGTACGTGGCCGCGAAAACCGGCATCGTCGGGTTGGCGCGCTGCCTCGCCAACGAGTGGGCCGAGCACCGGATCCGGGTGAACACCATCCACCCCGCCGGAGTTCAGACCGGCATGTCGGCCGCCTTCGCCAACCTGCAGCCGATGATCGACCGGCACCCCGCGCTCGGTCCGATCTTCTCGAACACCCTCGACGTCGAGGTGGTCGAGACTTCTGACGTGTCCGCCGCGGTGGCTTACCTCGCCTCCGACGACGCCCGCTACGTCACCGGCACCGAACTGAAAGTCGACGCCGGCAACACCATCCGCTGACCAGCCCGCTTACCTCTCCGCGAAACTCGACGTTTCGCTGCCGACCCGCCGGCGGATTCAACAAAACGTCGAGTTCGCGGAATCTGGGCAGGGGTGCGGCGCGAAATTGTCGTAGGTGTCTGTTTTTCTTTCCCCCTCCCTTTGAACGGGCGGGGGGTGGGTTGAGAGGTGGACCTTAATTTTTGGTTGAACATTGGTCCTCGAACCCGCCCCCCACCCGTCACTGGGTGGGGGCAAATCTGCCGGAGGGGTACGACAGTTTCGCGCCGCACCTGGGTCTGGCGTGGTTTTGGTCGTCGAGTGCCGCACAAAACCCCGCACTCGATGTCGAGTGCGGGACATTGTGCTGCACTCGATGAGCCTGGTGGCTGTCCAGTGGCGCGGAAAGTGCGGCGTTCGTCGAGTGGCACAGTTTGGCGCCCAGGGGCCGCGAGGTTGGTGTCGACCAGGTGACCCTGTTCACGTTGCGGCGCGACCCGGGCAGGTTTATAAACAGTACAGCACTGTTTACTAACTGCCCTGGAGGTGGATCATGGACACCACGGTTCTGGTTGTGGGTGCTGGACCGACTGGCCTCACGTTGGCTTGCGGGCTGGCTCAGCGCGGCATTGGCGTGCGGGTCATCGACGCGGCGGCGGCCCCGGCCACCAGCTCCCGGGCGCTTAGCCTGCAGCCGCGCGGCGCCGAGGTACTGGCCCGCCTTGACGCCCTGCGTGACCTGCCGGAACGGGCGATTCCAGCGCGCGGGACGACCCTCTATGCGGGTGACAACCGGCCGCTGGAGATTCCGATCTGGGCACCCGGAAAAAAAGGGCAGCGGCCCACCATGCTTACTCCGCAGACGTTCATCGAGCAGGAGCTGCGGGAGCGGCTGGCCGAACACGGGGTGAAGGTCGAGTGGGGTCACCGACTGCTCAGCTTCGAGCCGAATGCCGCCAGCGTGACCGCCGCGGTGGAGAGCGGCGGCGGGCAGGAGAGCGTACGGGCGGACTGGCTGGCCGGCTGCGACGGCGGGCACTCGATCGTCCGGAAGCTGACCGGAGTGGGGTTCCCCGGGAACCCGGTGTTGGAGAAGGTGCTGCTCGCGGACGTACGGGCGGACTGGCCGATGACGCGGACCGGCTCGGTGATGGTCAGCCGAGGTCACCAGGAGTTCGTGGGGATGCCGCTGCCGGGCGACATCTGGCGGCTGTTCGTACGGCTGGACGAAGACCGCGAGGACGCCGAGGCCACCGCGCGGGAAGTGTTGCGGGATCTGGTGTGTCCGCTGATCGGCGTCCCGGAAGACTCGGTGAAGTCAATTGTGTGGACCTCGATCTTCCGGATCCAGGAGCGGCTGGTCGACCATTACCGGTTCGGCCGGGTGTTCCTGGCTGGCGACGCCGCTCACCTGCACAGCCCGACCGGCGGTCAGGGCATGAACACCGGCATGGGCGACGCCGAGAACCTGGCCTGGAAGCTCGCGCAGGTGATCTCCGGACGGGCCGCCGACGGGCTGCTCGACACGTACGAGCTGGAACGTCGGCCGGTGGCCGAGGGCGTGCTGCGATTCACCACGTCAGGCACTCGGGTGCTCGCCGCGAACACCCGATGGACCCGGGCTCTGCGGACCGTGGCGGCCCCGCTGCTCTTCGTGCCGCTGGTACGAACCGCCCTGTGGCGGGCAGCCTCCGGTCTGACCGTTTCCTACCGCGGCGGTCCGCTCGGGGCTGGGCGTGTCGGCCGTTTCGCCGGCAAACCCGGCCCGGGCCGCAGCCCGATCGCCGGAGACCGAGTGCCGGACATCGCCTGCGTGGGCGAGGACGGCCGCCGTACGACCCTGCACCAGGGCGTGATGGGTGGCGCGTGGGCACTTTTGACCAGCGACAAAGCCGCCGCGGACCGACTGCTGCCGGTGGCCCGCGAACTGCTCGGACCGGACGTCGTGCCCGTATGGCCGGCGGCCGAGGGGCTCACCGATGCGATCCTGGTACGGCCGGATGCTCACGTTGGTTGGCGCGGCGAGCCGGACGAGGCGGCCCTGAAGGGGTGGTTGACCGAGGTGGTGCAAGCGCGATGAGCGAAGCCAAACGTGCCGGCGGTCGGCCGCGCGACCCGGACAACGACACGGCGATCCTGCAGGCGGCGCTGGAGCTGCTGATCGAGCGGGGTGCCGACGGCGCCAGCATCGAGCAGGTCGCGAAGCGGGCCGGGGTCGCGCGGCTGACCGTCTACCGGCGCTTCGCGAACAAGGAAGAGTTGCTCATCAAAGCGGTGGAAACGGCCCGTACGATCGCGGCGCCGCGACTCGCCGAGCTCGCCAGCCTGTCCGTCGAGGAGCTGGTCGAGGCCTGGGCACTGGCGATGGCCCAGCCGGGCGCGCGAAACCTGCTCGCCCGGCTGCTGGGCACCCTGCCGGACAATCCACGGCTGTTCGGAACGTACTGGGAGGCCTATATCGAGCCGCGCCGCGCGATTTTCGCCGTCGTGGTGGAACGCGAGCGAGACGCCGGCCGGCTGCCAGCCGACACCGATCCGGAGCTCTTCCAGGACACTGTCGCCGGCACGCTTTTCTACCGGCTGATGGTGAATCCGGTCGAGGTGACCGTGGACCAGATGCGCGACTACCTGCGCGCGGTGCTGCACCAACTCGGCTATCGGGCCGACCCGACGGCCACCGTTCCGAGGCGGCGGGATCCGCAAGCGGAGTGACGCCGTTCAGGCGACCGTGACAGTTCGGTCAGCAGAGGCCCTATTCGGCACCAAATCACCGGAGAAACGGCAGGTGCGGCGCGAAATTGTCGTAGGTGTCTGTTTTTCTTTCCCCCTCCCTTTGAACGGGCGGGGGGTGGGTTGAGAGGTGGACCTTGATTTTTATTTGAACGTTGGTCCTCGAACCCGCCCCCCACCCGTCACTGGGTGGGGGCAAATTTGCCGGAGGGGTACGACAGTTTCGCGCCGCACCCTATGAAGAGTTGGCCGATTCAGTGCCACTCGGCAGGCCTACGGGAACCCCTCAGCCGTGGATGGCGACGGCGAGTCTGCGGACGCCTTCGGACACGACCGCCGGTGCGGCTGAGCCGAAGGTCAGTCGCAGGTGTGGGGCAGGCGGGTCGTCCACGTACCAGGGCCGGCCGGCGTGCACGGCGACGCCTTGGCGGGCGGCCGCGGCGACCACCGACCGGTCGTCGAGGTTGTCCGGAAGTCGGGTCCATAAGTGCAGGCCACCGGCGGGTACGACGGCGGGTGTCAAGGACGGCAGGTGCGCCCGCAGGCCGGCGACCATCGCCTCTCGGCGGGCGGCCAGGGCCGGGCGCAGTGCGCGGAGGTGCCGCTGGAAGGCCGGCGACGACAGGAAATCCATCGAAGCCTCCAGCAAAGGACCGGAAACGAAGAGGTCGTCGCGTACGCAAGCGGTCCGCAGCCGGGCACCGGCCGCGCCGCGGGCGGCGATGCCGGCGATTCGTAGGCCCGGGGCGGCCGACTTGGTCAGCGACCGCAGGTAGACGACGTGTCCGTGCACGTCCTCGCTGGCCAACGGCAGTGCCGGGGTGCCGTCGATGGCCAGGTCACGAGCCCAGTCGTCCTCCAGCAGGAAGGCGCCGGCCGCGGCGACGATGTCCAGTACCAGGCCGCGGCGCCGCACTGACAAAACGCCGCCGTGCGGGTTGGCGTACAGCGGCTGGCAGTAGAACAGCCGTGATCCGGTCCGCTCGAAGGCGTCGGCGAGCAGGTCCGGCCGTACGCCGTCGGCGTCCGCTGGAACCGGGACCACTCGCATGCCGGCGCTGCGGGCGACCGCGATCGCGCCCAAATACGTCGGCGATTCCACCAGCACGGTGTCTCCGGGCCTCGCGAGTGCCCGGAAGGCGGTCGACAGCGCTGCTTGGCCGCCCGGGCAGACGACGACGTCGCCGGGTTGGAAGGCGCCGCCGGCCTGCCGGGCGAACCAGCCGCGCAGGTCGTCCGGCACGTCCGACCGCCCGCGCGCCCAGGAAGCGGGTCGCCGGGCCGCCCGGCCCAGCGCGGCTCCGAGCGCCGCGATCGGTTGCAGCGCCGGGTCCAGATAGCCGCCGGACAGCGCGATGGTGTCCAGTGGCGGCACGGCGAGCAGGTCGGGCAGGGCTTCGTCGCCGTCCGCGCGCGGGCCGAGAGCGACCGACTGCCACCGCAGGTCCGGGCTTTCCGGTACGGTCGCCGCTGGGGCGGCGAATGTGCCCTGACCAGGGCGGACCTCGATGGCGCCCTCGGCGGCCAACCGTCGCATCGCGTGTTGGACGGTGACTGGCGAGACCCGCAACCGCGCCATGAGGGAGCGTACGGACGGCAACCGCTCGCCAGGCTGCGCCGCGGCGAGTGTGACGCGCATCGCGCGGATAACGGCGGCCTCAGCGTTATCGTTATCCATGACGGTGAAGGATAACGTTACTGCTCCCAGTCGAGTAACGGCTGGACTGTTCCTCGGCGCTCTCGGAGTGGTGCTGTTCAGCTTCTCCCTGCCGGCCACCCGGCTGGCAGTCGTCGGCCTGGACCCGTGGTTCGTGGCCTTTGGGCGGGCCGCCGGCGCGGGCGTACTAGCCGCCGGCTACCTGACCGCCACCCGTGCCCGCTGGCCCAGCGCCGCTCAACTCGGCCGGCTGGTCGTCGTCGCGATCGGGGTGGTGGTCGGGTTTCCGCTGCTCACCTCGATCGCGCTCACCCAGGAGACCGCGTCGCACGGCGCCATCGTGATCGCCGCGTTGCCAGCCGCGACGGCGGTTTTCGCGGTCGTCCGCGGCGGGGAGCGCCCATCGGTACGGTTCTGGCTGGCGGCCAGCGCGAGTTTCCTTGCCGTGCTGGTGTTTGTCGGGGTGTCCGGCGGATTCGGCGGCGGCCTCGCGCTGCCGGACCTCTGGCTGCTCGCCGCGGTCGTCCTATGTGGACTCGGATATGCCGAGGGCGGCGCGCTGGCCCGGGATCTTGGTGGCGCGCAAACGATTTGCTGGGCATTGCTCATCTCGTTGCCGGTCACAGTGCCGGTGGCGACGGTTGTCTTCTCGCGTGGTGGCACCGAACAAGCGACGGCCGGCAGCTGGCTTGCCTTCGGTTATGTGACTGTGGCGTCGATGTTTCTCGGCTTCTTCTTCTGGTACGCCGGCCTCGCCCGCGGCGGAGTCGCCCGAATCGGCCAGGTGCAGGCGCTGCAACCGGTGCTGACGCTCGGTTGGTCGGTGTTGTTGCTGCACGAGACCGTCGGTCCGCTGGCCCTGGTGATCGGCCTCCTCGTCCTGGCCTGCGTTTTCCTCACCCAACGAGCTCGGTAAGACCGCTTTCCCAACCGCCAGGTGGGTTGCGTGTGACGATCCGGCTCCATAGCGTCGGAGGTCTGACTGGACGGAGGGGCGTGAGTGACGGATCGGGTCGCGGTGGCGGTCGTACGACAGGGTGTCTGGTGGGCTGGCATCGACCCAGCTGGGTCCCGGATGGCAGCGCTGTCTTTTGTCCGTACCAACGGAAATCACTCATGAGGTTGCAGTCGTTGCGGTGGAACGAAATCGACCGGGCCGGCCTGCTGTTGGTGCCGGTCGGTTCGCTGGAACAGCATGGCCCGCACCTGCCGTTGGACACCGACACGAGAGTCGCCACCGCGGTCGTGGATGCCGCCGCCGGGTCGGTCGACGGCCTGCTCGCGCCGCCGGTCGGTTACGGCGCGAGCGGCGAGCACGAGGATTTCCCTGGCACCATCTCGATCGGTACGGCCACCTTGCGGGCGCTGCTGGTCGAGTACGGCCGATCGGCGTGCCGCTGGGCGGACCGGTTGGTGCTGGTCAACGGCCATGGCGGCAACGCCGGCGCGCTGGTGGGAGCCGTCCAGCTGCTGCGGTACGAGGGCCGCGATGTCGCCTGGTGGCCGTGCGTGACGCCGTCCGGCGACGCACACGCTGGCCGCACCGAAACGTCGTTGTTGCTGCACATCGACCCGGCAGCGGTGCGGTCCGGGGCTGCGCCGGGCAACACCACGCCGATCGCTGAGCTGATGCCGCAGCTGCGTGCCCACGGCGTGCGGGCGCTCAGCCCGAACGGGGTGTTGGGCGACCCGACCGGCGCCAGCGCGCCCGAAGGCCGGGAACTGCTGGATGATCTGGTCGTTCGACTGGTGGAGGCGGTTCGCCGGTGGACGCCCGACGAGCGGGGGAAGTTGACGTGACGACCCGGGTGGCGGTGGTGACTGGCGCGGCCCGCGGGATCGGTGCGGCGGTGGTGCATGACCTCGCGAAGTCCGGCTGGGCGGTGGTCGCCGTCGACGTGTGCGCCAACAATCCGACGCTGCCATATGCGATGGCGAGCCGCGATGACCTCGAGGAGGTCGTCGAGCCGTACGGCGATGCCGTGTTGCCGGTCGTCGCGGACGTACGCGATCCGCAGGCGTTGGCCGCGGTCGTCAGCCAGGCCGTGACCAGGTTTGGTGGACTGGACGCGGCCGTCGCCGGCGCCGCGGTGCTCGCCGGTGGCGTACCGATGTGGGAGCTGCCCGACGCGACCTACGACGCGCTCTTCGACGTGGGCGTACGCGGCGTTCACAACCTGGCGCGGGCCGCCATCCCGGCGCTGCTGGAGCGACCGGTGCCACGGTCCGGGCGGTTCGTCGCGATCGCGTCGGCGGCCAGCGAGCGCGGGCTGTGGCACCTCGCCACGTACTGCGCTGCCAAGCACGCGGTGGTCGGCCTGATCCGCGGGCTGGCCGCCGACCTGCGCGGCACCGGAGTGCTCGCGTCCGCGGTGGCGCCCGGGTCCACCCGTACGGACATGTTGGACGCCACCGCCGCGATCTATCACCTCGGCTCGGTCGAGGAGTTCGCCGCGCACCAGCTCACCGACCGGATTCTGGAACCGGCCGAGGTCGCGGCGGCGGTGGCGTGGCTCTGCTCGCCGGCCTCGTCGGCGGTCACCGGGAGTGTCCTGCACGTCGATGGCGGCTTCATCGGATGAGCCGGCCGGGAGTGGGCGCCGCACCCGAGGCGGTCCGGCTGCCGAAGGGTTTCGCGATCCAGCTCGACCCCGGAGTGCGGGTGCAGCCTGGCGGCCGGGTGCTGATCGGTGGTATGCCACTGCGGATCCTGACCCTGTCACGGACCGCCGCCGGCATCCTGGCCGACGGGGCTTTTGTTGTCAGCGATGACCTTTCGGCGCGGCTCGCGGACCGGTTGCTGGCCACCGGGGTGGCCCATCCGCGGCCGGCGCCGGCCGAGCCGGAGCGAATCACTGTCGTCGTACCGGTCAAGGACCGTCCGGCCGGGGTGGATCGGTTGCTGACCCAGGTACGGGCGACGGTGACTCCCGCTCCGGAGCTGGTGGTCGTCGACGACGGGTCACGCGACCAGCTGGCGATTGCCCGGATCGCTCGTACGCATGGCGCCCGGCTGGTCCGGCACCGGACGTCGAAGGGCCCGTCCGCGGCCCGAAATGCCGGGTTTCTGAGCGCGGAGACCAGACTGGTCGCGTTTCTGGACTCTGACTGCGCTCCGCTCGCCGGCTGGCTGGAGCCGCTGCTGGCGCATTTCGCCGACCCGTTGGTCGCGGCGGCGGCGCCGCGCATCGTGCCGATGGGCGGCGAGTCGTGGTTGGACCGCTACGAGCGGGTCGCTGGTTCGCTGGATCGCGGCCCGGCCGAGGCGTCGGTGTTTCCCCGCAGTCGGGTGCCGTACGTCCCGAGTGCTGCCCTGGTGGTACGACGCGATGCCTTCGGCGCCGGCTTCGACGAGACCATGCGGGTCGCCGAGGACGTCGACCTGGTGTGGCGGCTGGTCGAGTCCGGCTGGCGGGTCCGCTACGAGCCGGCCGCGCAGGTCGCGCACGAGCACCGCACCCAGCCGGTCGAGTGGCTGCGCACGCGTGCCTACTACGGCACCGGGGCCGCGCCTTTGGCTCTGCGACACGGATCCGCGGTCGCGCCGCTGGTGATGGACCGCTGGTCAGCGGGCGCGTGGGCGCTGGCCCTGACTGGCGACTGGCGGGCCATGGTGGCCGCGCTCGGCGTCACCGCGGTCGCCGCCAGCAAGTTCGCCGTCCGGCTGCGCGAGGACGTGCCGGCTCTGGAGGACGCCGGCTCCACCGCGTACAGCCTCGTCCGCGGTGGCACCCTCGCCAGCGGCTGGCAGGTGGCCTCGCTGCTCACCCGGCACGCGTGGCCAGTCACGCTGGCCGCCGCCCTGGTGTCGCGCCGGGCCCGGCGGATCGCGCTGGCGGTGGCGGTCGGCGAGGGCGTCGCCGCGTGGATCCGGGACCGCCCACCGCTGGACCCGGTCCGATATGTGCTGGCCCGGCGCCTGGACGATCTCGCATATGGCACCGGGCTGTGGGTAGGGGCCGCGCGGCACCGCACCTTCGCCCCGCTGCGCCCCGACTTCACCAAGGTCACCCGCCCGCCGCGCCGCTAACCCCGACACGCCGATGGTGCGCGAAATTGTCGTAGGTGTCTGTTTTTCTTTCCCCCTCCCTTTGAACGGGCGGGGGGTGGGTCGAGAGGAAAACTGTAATTTTTAGTTGAATATTGGTCCTCGAACCCGCCCCCCACCCGTCACTGGGTGGGGGCAAATCTGCCGGAGGGGTACGACAGTTTCGCGCCGTACCGGTCATGTGGGCGGGGGTGAGCGAGAAAAGTCGAGCCCATTAGGGCAGCCGCCAGTCCACTGGCTCGCTGCCCTGTTCGGCCAGCATGGCGTTCGCGCGGGAGAACGGGCGGGAGCCGAAGAAGCCGCGGTCGGCGGACATCGGGGACGGGTGGGCGGACTCGACGCAGGGCACACCGGGCATCAGTGGGCGCAGGTTGCGGGCGTCGCGGCCCCACAGGATCGCGACCATCGGCCGGCCGCGGCCGGCGAGCGCCCGGATGGCCTGCTCGGTGACTTCTTCCCAGCCTTTGCCGCGGTGCGAGCCGGAGTCGCCGGGTGCGACCGTGAGCGACCGGTTGAGCAGCAGGACGCCGTGGTCGGCCCAGGGAGACAGGTCGCCGTTGGACGGCCGCGGCAGCTCCAGGTCCTCGCCGTATTCGCGGTAGATGTTCTGCAGGCTGCGCGGGATCGGGCGTACGTCCGGGGCCACCGAGAAACTCAGGCCGATGGCGTGGCCGGGGGTCGGGTACGGGTCCTGGCCGACGATCAGCACGCGTACGTCGTCGAAGGGCTGCGTGAACGCGCGAAGAACGTGCTTGCCGGCGGGCAGATATTGCCGACCAGCGGCGATCTCGGCGCGCAGGAAGTCGCCCATCGCGGTGATCCGGTCGGCCACCGGGTCCAGCGCCTTGGCCCAGCCCGGGTCCAGAATGTCGCCCAGGTTCTTGCGCGCTGCCTCGTCCATTCCAAGCCTCCGTCTACAGATACAGGCGGGCGTGCTCCCCTGCCCGAGCACCGTACCCACCCCCGAAAAGCGCCGCGTGCACGACCAGCGGGTGAATCTGGTGCAGCGCCAGCCGATCCCGCCAGCCGTCGGCCAGCGGGCGCTGTTCCGCGTACGCGGAAAGGACGCGGTCCAGGTGCGGCGGGCTGAAAAGCGTCAGCATGGCGAGATCGGTTTCGCGGTGGCCGCCGTACGCTGCCGGGTCGATCAGCCAGATGGTGCCGTCCTGTCCACAGTGGACGTTGCCGGCCCACAGGTCGCCGTGGATACGGGCGGGTGGCTCGGCCGGTCCGGCCACCTCGGCCAGTCGGTCGAGCAGTTTCTCCACTGACGCCACGTCCGCCGGGCCGATCCGGTGCCGGTCGACGGCGAGCCGCAGCGCCGGTTGGATCCGCCGCTGCGCATAGAACGTCGGCCAGTCGTCGGCTGGTTCGTTGCTCACCGGCAGCGACCCGACATAACCGGGCCACGGTGCGCCGAAAGAGTCCGCGCCGGCCGCATGCAACTGGGCCAGCTGCCGCCCGAACGTGGCCGCGGACTCGGCCGTGGGACGGCCGGGCGGAATCCATTCAAGTACCAGCAAATCGTCCGCCACCGCGATCACCTCCGGCACCGGTACGGCCCGCGGCTCAGCCAGCCAGCGCAGTCCGGCGGCCTCGGCCGCGAACAGGCCTGGTGGCGCGTTTTCCAGCGTCTTGGCGAAAAGATCCGCTCCGTCATCGAGAGTCAGTCGTTGGGCCACGCAGATATCACCGCCAGGCACCGGAGTCATCCGGATCCGCTGGTGCTCGATCAGCCGGCTCAAGGTGCCGCCGTGTGCCCGTACATACGCGAGATCTATGCCGCCCTCCATCGCATTACTATCGCAGCGGCAGCGGCATCGCCGCGCTCAAGGTCGTACATTAGGGCCGGGCCCAAAACCCCACCCTGAGGCTCCCCTAGGGATTTGGCCGTAGTACTTAAGACATAGGCCCTTACGCTCAATGTATAGGGTCAGGTCGCGACTAACGGATCACGACAGCGTGGGGTCCGACCGGCCAGGATTCTCGGTATGGCCGTCACCAGCGACTTCAACGACTCGTACGCGCTCAGCAAGGCTGCGCAGCAGAGTGAGTCCGCCGTACGAGCGCCAGTCAGCCCGGCGTTCCCGGTGCTTGCTGGCGTGGCCGCACTCCTGCTGGCGGTCCTGTCGGTGGGCTACCTGCACATGGTGGCGCCGGCGGCGCTCAGCCCGATCCGAGACACCGTCAGCGATTACGTCTACCTACATGGCGCCGGCGGGTTGTTCAACTTCAGCGCGGTCATGACCGCATTCGGGTCGGTCGGGCTGATGGTCGGGCTGCGATATTCCCGTTTGCGGGTGTCCAAGCTGACGTACGCGCTGATGGGACTGTGGTGTGCGGGCTTGGTCCTGCTTCCCACTTTCCCCACGGACCGGCTGCTGGCCGATCTGACGGTGACCGGCGCGGTTCACCGCTATCTCTCCCTTATTGCCTTCATCAGCCTGCCGCTGGCCGGGCTGGGAGTGGCTTCTGCGTTGGCCAGCAAGGAAAAGCTCCGGCCCCTCGCGCAGCGCTTACGAGTTATGTGCGCGGCTGGCTCGATGAGTGTGCTGGCCCTTCTCCTCACTCATCTGCCGGACCTGTATCCGCAGAAGTTCGGCAACCTGATGATCAGCGGTCTGGTCGAGCGGGTTTTGTTGGTGGTCGACTTCGGTCTGCTGGCCACCATCGCGATCGGCATCCTGGCCACCGGCCGAGCCGCTGTGTCCACAGTGGACGGTGGCCTTAAATGATCGCATTGGCGATCTCGTTCGCCGCGGTGGCCGCGGTTTTCCTCGCGCTGGCGGCGAGACTGCAGCATCGAGGCGTACGAGCGAGCGGCCCGTCCGAACGGGTGGGCCTGGGCACCATCGCGGCGATGCTGCGCAACCGGCAATGGCTGTCCGGCAGCGCGATGCTCGGCGCCGGCACCGGCCTGCACCTGGTCGCGTTGGCGCTGGCCCCGCTCGCGGTGGTCCAGCCGATCGGCGCGCTGGCGCCCGCGCTGACCACCGTCCTCAACGCCAGGGCGACCGGTCGGCGGCCCAGCCGGTCAGCGATCGCCGGCGCTCTCGCGGTTGCCGGTGGCATCGGGATTTTCGTTGTGGTGTCGGCGCAACAGCCGGTCGGCGGTACGACCGTACGGTACGCGGAGAGCATCGCCATCGGCCTGATCGGTTTGCTGGTCGCGGTGGCCGCCACGATCGCCTGGCGGACCAACGGCCGGATCCGGTGCCTGTCCAGCGCGGTCGGCGGCGGCATGGCTTTTGGCCTGGTCTCGACACTTGTACGGGCCGGCGCTCAGGAATTCTTCGCCGCGCAACGGATTCCGGTGTTGCTGGGGACCGCTGTCGGGATCGGGGTGGCCGTCACGGTCGGTGCGTATCTGGTCCAGCAGGCATATTCCAGTGGTGCGTCCGATGTGGTGATCGCGGCCGTCACGGTTTTCGACCCACTGGTGTCGATCGGCCTTGGCGCGGCTCTGCTGGGCGAGACGCCAGCACCGACTTCCGGTGTGCTGGCGCTGGAAATCCTGGCCGCGGCGACCGCGGTGGCCGGCATTGTTCTGCTCGCCCGGAACCGGGTCGCCATCGAACCGGTGTCCGCTCACTACGAACAGGAGACACTTGTGACCGCCGTCCCGCCGCGCCGCATTCTCATCGGCGCCGACACCTTCCCGCCGGACATCAATGGCGCGGCGAATTTCGGTGCCCGGCTGGCGATGGGGCTGGCCGCTCGTGGTCACGACGTGCACGTAATCTGCCCGCAGACAATTCAGCCGGACGTGCCGCTGCCGGCCTTACCGGGCGTCACCGTACACCGTTTTCCGGCTTATCTCACGCCTATCCACCCGACTCTGAGCACTTGCCTGCCGTGGCAAATCGCCGGCCCAGTGGATGCGCTGATCGACGAGCTGCGGCCGGATGTCATTCACGTTCAGGCGCATTTCGTGATGGGGCGGGTGTTGGCGAAAGTGGCCCGGCGTCGGCAGGTGCCGCTGGTGGCGACCAACCATTTCGTGCCGGACAACGCTTTCGGCTACACCCGGATGCCGAAATGGACCAGGTCATCGCTCAGCAAGCTGGCTTGGAGCGACCTGAATCGCTTCCTACGCAAGGCAAACGCGGTGACCACGCCGACTCCGCGGGCGGCTCAGCTGCTGACCGACCACCACCTGGGTCAGCCGGTCGTCCCGATTTCGTGCGGGATCGATCTCGACCATTTCAAGCCGTCCGGCGGCACCTCCGTCGAGCCAACCATCCTTTTCGTTGGCCGGCTGGACGAAGAGAAGCGGGTGCCCGATCTCTTGCGGGCATTGGCCCGGATGGAGCGTCCGGACGTACGACTGGAGGTAGTGGGAGACGGCGGCTGCCGCTCAGAATGGGAAGCGCTAAGTGACCGGCTCGGCCTCGCCAGCCGAGTGACTTTCCACGGCTTTGTCAGCGATGACGAGCTGACCGCCGCGTACGCTCGATGCGATGTTTTCTGCATGCCCAGCACCGCCGAGTTGCAGAGTCTGGTCACGATGGAAGCAATGGCCGCCGGTAAACCAGTCGTGGCGGCGAACGCGATGGCGTTGCCGCATCTGGTACGTCCCGGGAAAACAGGTTGGCTTTTCGAGCCGGGAGACGTCGACGAACTGGCCGCGAGGGTGCGCGAGTTGATTGACGATCCGGCCACCGCGACCCGGATGGGAGCCGCCGGCCGCCGGTTGGTCGCGCAACATGGCATCGACGAGACAGTGGCTCGGTACGAGCAGGTCTACGAGTCGGTTCAGCCAACGCGGTCCCGCGTCGAGCGGGAAACCCGTCGGCTCGTACGAGCGGCATAACGGTTTCCGGGCGGCCCTTGATTATTGCCGGGTCGCCCGGTTAACCTCGGCCCCGACAACAAAACTGAAGAGCATCGCGGGAGCTCGCGCCGAAGCGGGCTGAGAGGGCGGCTGGAGTCGACAGACCCCGGTGCCGCCGACCGCCCGAACCTGACCGGGTAATGCCGGCGTAGGAAGGATGTGGCGATGACCTCTCTCGACGCACGGGTCAGCCCTGCCGTGACCACCGGGCCGATCATCGGCTCGCATAAGGTCTACTTGGGAGATCTCCAGGTTCCGGTCCGCAGAATCGAGCTCACCGACGGCGATCATCTGGATGTCTACGACACTTCCGGGCCGTACACAGATGATTCGGCGACCATCGATGTCCACAGTGGACTGCGGGAAAAGCGGGCCGACTGGATCGCGAACCGCCGGCCGGTGGGTGGTGCGCTCACTCAGTTGGCTTACGCCAGAGCCGGTGTTCTCACCGAGGAAATGCGTTTCTGCGCGCTGCGCGAAGGCGTCGAACCCGAGCTGGTACGTGAAGAAGTCGCGGCCGGGCGGGCGGTCATTCCGGTCAACCGCCGGCATCCGGAGTCCGAGCCGGCGATCATCGGCAAGAAGTTCCTGGTCAAAATCAACGCGAACATCGGCAACTCGGCGGTGACTTCCTCGATCGCCGAGGAGGTCGACAAGCTGGTGTGGGCGATCCGCTGGGGTGCCGACACGGTGATGGACCTCTCGACCGGAAAGCGCATTCACGAAACCCGGGAATGGTTGCTGCGCAACTCGCCGGTGCCGATCGGAACCGTGCCGATCTACCAGGCGCTGGAAAAAGTCGACGGCGATCCGACCGAGCTGTCCTGGGAGATCTACCGCGACACCGTTCTGGAGCAGTGCGAGCAGGGCGTCGACTACATGACCGTGCACGCTGGCGTGCTGCTCAGATATGTTCCGCTGACGGCAAAACGGGTCACCGGGATCGTGTCCCGCGGCGGTTCGATCATGGCCGCCTGGTGCCTCGCCCATCACCGGGAAAGCTTCCTCTACAGGCATTTCGACGAGCTCTGTGACATTTTCCGGTCGTACGACGTGACTTTCTCGCTCGGCGACGGCCTGCGCCCGGGTTCGATCGCGGATGCCAATGACGCGGCCCAGTTCGCCGAGTTGCGGACCTTGGGCGAGCTCACCGCGATCGCCCGGGCAAAAGACGTGCAGGTGATGATCGAAGGCCCTGGACACGTGCCCATGCACAAGATCGTGGAAAACGTACGATTGGAGGAGGAACTCTGCGGCGAGGCGCCGTTCTACACCCTTGGACCGTTGGCGACCGACATCGCGCCGGCGTACGACCACATCACCTCCGCGATTGGTGCGGCTATGATCGCCCAGGCCGGCACCGCGATGTTGTGTTACGTGACGCCGAAAGAACACCTTGGACTGCCGGACCGCGATGACGTGAAGACCGGCGTGATCACGTACAAGATCGCCGCCCATGCAGCTGACCTCGCCAAGCAACACCCGCACGCGCAGCAGCGGGACGACGCGCTTTCCAAGGCCCGCTTCGAATTCCGCTGGATCGACCAGTTCAACCTGGCGCTGGACCCGGATACCGCGCGGTCCTTCCACGACCAGACGCTGCCCGCCGAGCCGGCCAAGACGGCGCATTTCTGTTCCATGTGCGGGCCAAAATTCTGCGCCATGAAAATCACCCAGGACGTACGCCGTTATGCCGACGAACACGGTCTGACGGACGAAGCCGCGATCGCCGCTGGAATGACCGAGAAATCCGTCGAATTCGCCGCCCGGGGCAACCGCGTCTACCTTCCGACCATCCAGCCGTAGCGGTCAGGAGAGCAGCCCCTGGAGTGATACGTCCGGGTTGTTGATCGCCTGGGCGAGTGCGTCGCAGGCGGTGCGGAGCCGGACCTCGCAGCGGTCGCGCAGGTCCGGGTCGGCCATTTCGGCGCGTACGCCGACAATGCTGATCGCGCCGTGACAAGCCTCGTCGGGGGTGACGATCGGGCAGGCCATCGCGGCGAGCAGCGGGTCGACGGTGTCGTCGAAATGCGTGACCTGTGCTCGTACGCTGCTCAACAGCTCAGCGAGCGCCGCCGCGGCTTCCGGCGACTCGGCGGATTTCAGCTCGGTCAGATAGCGACGGCGTTCGGGCTCGACCAGCTGGGAAAGCAGAACAATCCCGGCGACCGTGGAATGTGCCGGCCATCGCTCGCCTTCCCGATCGACCAGCCGGGCATATCGTACGGACCGGATCTCCGCAACGATCCGGGTGTCGAAGTTCTCCAGCACCTGCAGGTTGGCCATCAGCCCGAGCCGATCGGCCAGCCAGCGCAGCGCGACCCGGGACATCGCCGCCAGCGAAGTGGCGTGCAGCGGCGACCGGGCCAGCTTGAGCAGCGCCGGCCCGAGCAGGTAGCGATCCGAGCCGTCCCGGGCCACCCACCCCGCCTCAACCAGCTCCGCGACCGTCCGCAGCGCGGTCGGCGGCAGCATCCCGGTGCGTTGGGCCAGGTCAGCGAGTCGGAGCGGCTCGGTGCTGTCGGCCACCACGAGGCACACCGCCAGCGCCTTGGAAATCGGGCTGCGGGTCCGCTGCTTCGCCGGCTCGGTGCTCATTGTGGGGATTGTATGGGGAGGGTTCAGTGCTGAGCGGCTCCTACGGCGGCCACGAAGCGGCCGAGCAGGGAGGGCACGTCGAGGGGGTCGGTGTAGGCCTCGATGACTCGCAAGCCGTTGCCCGCGGCTAGTGCGGTACGGAGCTCTCCGACTGTACGCGCGGGCCTGACCTGCACGTTTGGGCCGCACAAGGCGCGTACGAGTGCGGTGTGGTCCCAGTGCGCGATGTCGTTATAGACCGCGGCCGGCCCGTTGATGGCGCGTTCGATGGTGTAGCCGGCGTTGTTGACCAGCACGACAGTGATGTTCGCGTGCTGTCGGGCCATGGTGCTGAGCTCCTGCGCGGTCAGCTGCAGCGAACCGTCGCCGATCAGCAGCAGCACCCGCCGGTCCGGCGCGGCCACCGCGGCGCCGAGCGCGGCGGGCAGCGAATAGCCGATCGATCCCCACAACGTGCCGGCCAAGTAGCTGACCCCGCTGGGCAGCCGGTGGTCCAGCATCCCGAACGACGGCGTGCCCTGATCGACCACGACGACGTCTCCGGGCTGAATCGCCGCGGCTACCTCTGTCCACAGTGGATCCTGGGTGAGTTTGTCAGTGTCCGCCGCGCGTTCGCGGGTGGTGACGGTCGTTGAGTGCGTACGAGTGCCGAAAAGCTGGGCCAGCGCACGCAAAGCGTCGGCGGCGGCCACCGGACCAAAAGGCTTGCCCGCCACAGTGGCGTTTTCCGGCCGTACGACGATCATCGCCGACTCCGGCAGGACGGCCGAGAACCCGGCCGTCTCGGTGTCCGAGAAAACCACTCCGAGGGCCAGCAGACAGTCCGATTCCTCGACCGCCTCCCGGATGCCGGGACCGCTCGCGGGCCCGAGGTAGGTGCCGATCCAGTCGACCGCCTGCTCGTCGAGTTGCCCCTTGCCGATGGCGGTCACCGCGACCGGCAGCCCAAGCCGTTGGACCTCGTCCGTGAGCCCCAACCGGGCCAGCTCGTGACCGAGCAGGATCACCGGCCGGCGCGCTTTGGCCGCCAGTTTGCCAGCGGCGGTGGCGAAAGCGGCCAGCTCGCCGGGCGAGGAGGTGAGGCCGCGAATCTCGGCCAGCGCGGGCGCGGCGGACGGCAGGTCGAGCATCGGCACATCCGACGGGATGCCGATATAGACCGGCCGACGCTCGGTCATCGCGATGTCCAGCGCGCGCGTCAGCTCAACCACCGCGTTGTCCGGCGTGAGGACCGTCTGCGCGGCCGTGACCTCGCCGTACGCGCGAATCACCCGGCGCCAGTCGGCGTCGCCAAGGCCGTGGTGCACGACCCGGCCGGCGTCCAGGGTGCGCCGCGCGGGCAGGCTGCCGAGCACGACCAGCGGCACCCGTTCGGCGTACGCGCCGGCCACCGCGTTGATCGCGGACAGCTCTCCCACGCCGTACGTGAGAGAGAGCGCCCCGAGCCCGCTGATCCGCGCGTACCCATCCGCGGCGTAGCCGGCGTTCAGCTCATTGCAGTTGCCGACCCACGTGACCTCCGGATGCGCCAGAACCTGGTCGAGGAACGCCAGGCTGTAGTCCCCGGGCACCCCGAACAAATGCCGGACCCCGCGCCCGGCGAGCTCGGCCAACAGGTAATCGCCGATCTTCATCCGCCACCTCCACAACCGTCGTACGTATTACGTTAGCCGCAATACCGGTTGCGTTGAAAGAAACAGATGCATCACATCTTGGGATCGTTACGGCCCGACAAAACAGACGAAAACCGAAAAATCAGTGCAAAATTTCCCTCTAACCCACCCCCCACCCCAGAAAGGGCGGGGGTAATGAGAGCACGCGCGTACGACAAAACAGCGCGGCCTCCGCAGGTTGTCGTACCCGTGGCGGATAATTCCCCGCCCCCTCGTCGATGCGGTCAAAACGCGGGGAAAGGCTGGAGCTACTGGGAGGCGTACGAGGTGCCGACGAGTTGGCTGAGGAGGGCGTCCAGCAGTGGTTGGCCGTCGTCGATGGCGTGCTGGAGGTGGCCGTTGACCTCCATCATGATCAGCCCGTAGACGCGCATCCAGTAGTCGAGCAGCGCGGCGGTGGCGGCGACGGACAGGTCGGCCACCGAGATCGGGATGCCAGCTTCGACGGCCCGGGTGACCAGCCGCTCGCGGTAGCCGACCAGGCCGGTACGCAGCTGCGGTGGCAGGGTGTCGTCGGCCGGGACCGGGAAGGGCTGGGTCGCCCACAGCCGCATGACGGCTTCCTCGAACACCCGGGCCAGCCGGGTGGCGGCCGGATACTGGTCGGTCGGCAGCGGGCTCATGCTGGCGAACATCAGGGCGAACTCCGGTCGGTGGCGCAGCGCCCAGGTCCGCAGCTGACGGCAGACGGCGACCACCTGGGCCGCCGGCTGTGCGCCGGACGCTGACTGGGCCTTCAGCAACTCGGCCGTGAGTTCGGCCGCGACCGCCTCGCGAACCAGCCCGAGCAGGCCGTCGCGGCCGTCCGCGTAGCGGTAAAGCGCGGGTGGTGTGACGCCGATCTGACTGGCCACGGCGGCAATCGTCACCGCGCCCGGTCCGTCGGCCACCACGAGGGCACGGGTGGTGGTGACGATGTCGGCCAACATCTCCTGGCGGTGCTGCTGCCGCCGGCCGGTGACCTCGCTCATGGTTCGCTGTTCCGCCTTGACGATCGTCCCGCCCACCTTCGCAGATTCGCGGTTGGGCGGTAGTGATGCTTGCACGGTGGACGCTCTTCGTACAGCGACGACACCGTGTGCCCGGCTGGTCGAGCGGGCCGGCATCGCGCCATGGCCGGCCGCGATCCTGGTGGCATCGCGCCAGCTTGGGCACGACCGTACGCGATCGGTGCGACAGCCTGTCACTGGCACCAGGGGAACGGCCCAGTGCAGTGGTTCGGCCGCGATCCCGCGATAAGTCATCGCGGCCGACTTTGCGGCTATCGGGTCAGGTAGATGACGATCAGCTGGTCACCGGCGACCAGCTGGACGGCTTCGGAGAAAGTGAGCGTGGTCTGTCCGTCGGTGGTGCTCAGCCGACCGTCCACCGTGCGCAGCCGCCGACCGTGTCGCAGCACGCTGATCGCTACTGATCCGCAGGTCGACGCCAGCTCGGTGGCGAAGGACCGGAGGGTGAGTTTTCCGTACCTTAGCTCGATGGTGCTGGTTTGCTCGTGCGGCCGGCGAGTCTGCCGATAAAGGCCCCAGCCGGCTGCCGTGGTAAATGCGCCGGCGAAGTTTTCCGGACCGATTTTCGGTGCGAAACCAAGCTTTCCGGCCGGCCCGTGATAGCTGTAGCCGCAGGCGGCGAGATAGACGGCGTGGCTGTTCATGGCCCGGGCATAATGATCGGAGCACTCGACTTCGTTGTACGGGTTGCGCTTGGCCGCCGCGTACCGGTCATAAATCGCCCGGGTGACGGTCAAACCTTCGGTGACGTGCCCCTCGGCGATCAGGTGCGCCGCCAACTGGTATTCCTGTCCGGTCCACACCTCGTCCAGGTAGCCGACCAGCCCGGAGACCTCGGTGTCGCCGTACGGCCAGGTGCCCATCAGCGTGCCGGCCTCGCCGGGCATCGTGTAGACGCGCGGGTTTCCGTACAGTCCATGGGTTTTCACCCAGTCCGCTGGGTCGGGCAGGAAGTTGTTCTTGAAGATGTTCTTCAGCGCGATGTCGGTTTTCGCTTTGTCGAAAACCCGCGGAAGGCCGAGCTGCAAGGCATAGTTTTGGCCGTGCAGCTGGTCGATGTAGCACCCTCGGTTGGAGTTGAGGTTGTTCGGGTGAGCTGAATCCACCGGCGAGTAGAAATAGCCGTACTGGTCACTCCACATGTCGGTGCCCAGATGGGTGGTCCCCTGCGCGGCGATGTTCCGGCAGGTGGCGGCGAAAACCGGGTCGGCCATCTCGCTGGCCATCGCCGCGGCGGCCTGCAGCATCGCCACGTAAAGGCCGCTGATCCATGGAATTTTGCCGTACCAGTCCTGGTCGTCGGTGTTGCCCTGGCGGCCTTCCAGCACGCCGTCCGGAGCTGTGCCGTCCTGGCCGATCATGAACTGGATCGCGAGCTTGGTTTTCGGCCAGAGTCGGCGCAGAAAGCCGCTGTCCTCGGACATCTGATGTTCGCGATAGATCCGCAGGATGGTGGCGGCCTGACCGTCGGCGGCCCAGTTCAGATCCTGCTCCTGCCGGAACCCCATCTGCCCGGTGGTGGTGTTGAAACCTGGACCGAGATCGCCCAGCTCGCGGGCCGACCGCTCCAGTTCCGGGAACAACCGCGCCACACTGTGTGCGTACGCCCAGACGTGCTCGCAGGTCCCGACGCAGCAGTAAATTCCCTCGTCCGCGTAGAACCGGCCGCTGTCGAAATACTGGCAGGTGAGTGTGCCGAGGGTGGAGGCCGGCGCGAACGTACGCTCCAGGAACCAGTGCGGCAGCGTCGAGTCCGCGTACCAGGTCTTCACCCAGTCGTCGGTTTGCTCTATCTGCTGGGAAACCGGCACGCCAGCCACCTGGCGAGCTGATGAGAAGGTGTTTTTGTAGTGCTTGCGCAGACTCGAGTACGACTGCACGCCGGCGTAGTTCTGGCTCAACCGTGGGAAGAACCACGACAACACGAAGGTGACCGATTTCGACTGGCCAGGCCGTAGGGTCACCGGCACGCTGACCGCGCCGGTGATGGTCTGGTCGTCGGCCGGCACCTCCGGCGGGCCGGGCTTGCCGGCGAAGATCGCATCCAATGAGGTCGCGCCCGCGATGGACGGCACCACGTGCGCGGCCGGATCCAGTGCGGCCAAAGCGAAAGTGCCACCATCGGGCAGGTCTTCGTACGCGAGCAACGGCTTGTCGGTGAAGGTGATCCGGTCGCAGTTGATATGCGCCCAGCCGCCGGTACGTTGGTCGACGATTTCGATGTGGGCCGTTTTTCCCTGGTGTTTGTGCACATCGGCGGCCTTGACGGTGAGCGGCTCGGCGTTGTTCCCGGTGAAGCTCGCGACGACTTGCCCGTCGACGACCACGTTCACGCAGGTGTCACCGGCCCAGGAGCCGCCGCCGACGTTCACCGTGAGATATCGCCGGGAAATGGTGAAGTCCGGGCTGGTCAGTTTGCCGGTAGCGCGGTCGGCGAGATCGATGTCGCCCTTGGCCGTACGGAAGTCGTGCGAGGTGACGAATCGACTGCCGGTGATATTCAGTGCGCCGAATCGCTTGAAATAGTCCGGGCATTCCGCTTCGGTGACCGGGCCGGGACCAAATGCGGTGCCTTCGGCGGTCCATGGCGCGTACGTGTCGCGTTCCCAGTCCTCGAAAACGATGTCGTCCTGGATCGGGCCGCCGTCGCCGCCGTCCGCGCCGGAGAATTCCACCCCGCGCGCCGATCCGGCGGTGAACGCAGCGCTGCGCAGCTTGACCGCCTGCTGCAGCCGCGCGCCCAGGCAGACCGGCGAGTCCAACCAGCCGGCGAGAGTGGCGCTGATCGGATGGTGACCGGTGTTGCGCAGTGTGTAAGTCACGTAGGTGGCTGGAATGCTGGAGTCGGCGACCGAGGTGGGTACGAACGGTGACCGGGCTTGCAGAGTGACCGCGAGGGAACTGCCGGCATCGCGATATTCGACCGTACCGACCGGATATTGCCCGACGAACCCGACCTCGGTGAAACCGCTGGCATCCAACGGGCGAATTTTTTGTTGCCCAGCCTCGGAAACCTGGACAGCGAATCCGTTCCGGAACGGGTTCGTGGCGGTCAGCGGGTGTGCGTAATGCGGCCCGTCGCCGGTCGCGCCACCCGGCCGGTAGTACGACTGGCTGTCCACGTCCCAGAGCCACAGCTGGCCGTCGCCGGCCAGGTAGACCTGGCCCGTGCAGACCCCGCTGACCGGCATCCCGACCTTGGCCATCGCGGCCGGATCGGTCACCCTGGTCGGGACACCCCGGGCGGTCAGAGCCGCCACGAACTCGCTCGACAGGTTCTTGTCCGCCGGCACCTCGACCAGGTTCTGCGGGCTGATGTTCAGCGCCGCGGCGGCCCGTTCGGGCAACGACATCGCGCCGACGCCCATCGCACCGAGTGTGAGAAAGACCCGCCGGCTGAGGGCGGCTGGGGCGGCCTGTGGTTCATGGTCGGTGGAGGTCATGGCTGGCTCCTGCCGTACGAACACGAGAAATCGATTTCTCGCGAAGGTAACCGGGACTGACGGCAGGGTCAAGGGCGTACGACCGCTTCTGGTCAGCAGCTGGTGTGCGCGGCGCCGAGGGTCGACAGCAGCAGCGAGAGCTTGCGGGTGTCGTCTTCGCCCAAAACCTCGACGACGTAGCGCCGAAGGCCGTCCGCATGCGCGGCCTGCGCCCGCTCGGCGACATCCCGCCCAGCGGGCGTGAGCTGCGCATATGTCATCCGGCGGTCACTCGGGCAGTCCCTGCGTACGAGCAACCCCGCGTTCTCCAGGCGGTCTGCCAGCTTGGTGAACCCGCCACTGGTGAGCGAAGCCTCGCGGGCCAGCCGGGTCATCGGGAGGCCGCGCTCGTCGTTCGCCCCCAGCAGCCGCATCAGCACCTCGAACCAGCCGGCCGGGAACCCGAACTCCTCGGTGAACTCGGCCATCAGCAGTTGGTGCGTACGCGCGAACCCGTCGATGACCTGACCCCACGCGGCGATGAGATCTCGATCCGAGATGGCCGCCTGGGTGCTCATACGGGCAAGTTTACCGCGCCGGACCGCTCCGAACGTCCGAAAGCGGACCCCTGACCAGTGCTTTCAACCCGTCCGAACGGCCGGTGCCGCCGACCGAGTAGCCGACCAGAAAGCCGGCTAACGGCCAGCCGCCAGCGCGCCGCGCACCCGTCGAGAAAGGCACTCCTGTGTGCCGCGGTCACCGACTCCGCCGGCGACTGGTCGGTGAGCGTCTCGGACGGTTGAGTTATCCCAGGTCGGGGACGGAAAAATCGGCGAAGTCGAAGCCTGGCGAGACCACGCAACTGACCAGCACCTCGTTGGCCGTGCCGTCCTCGATCGGCTCGGCGGACTGCCAGTGACCGGCCGGCACCAGCAGTTGTGGGCGTTGGCCGGCGACCAGCTCACCACCCAGAATGCGGGATTCCGGTTCGGCCGGACGCTCGTCGGTGCCGCCCAGCGTCAATCGCAGCGGCAGGCCCAAATGCCACAGCCACACCTCGTCCGACCGCACCCGGTGCCATGCCGAGAACTCGCCCGGCGCCAGCAGGTAGTAGATCCCGGTGGCGCTGGATCGCGGCCCCGGATAACCGTCCGGCTGGTACGTCGCAGTAGTTCGCCAGGTCTCGCCGTACCAACCGCCTTCGGGGTGAGGCAACAGATCCAGCGCCTCAGCGGTCGCCGACCGCGAGTCCAGCGACACATACGTGCCGGTCACGTCCCGCCGGGCGTAGCGGACCTCGACGACCGCGTCGCGGTCGATGGTTCCGTACACATGCGGGAAAAGCAGCCCGGGAGTGTCGTCGGGGGACGGCGGGTCGGCGGCCTCGAGACGTACCGGTGCGGAGATTTTGGCGGTGTCCAGCACCAGCGCGACCATCGGCTCGGCCGCGTCGGCGTAGAAACGGTTCGCCACCTGGAGCATCGTTCGCTCGTCCGGTGAGCAGTGCACGAATCCCTGCGTGGGCAGCGAGTCCGCGGTGATCGGGCCGGCCTGCGACCGATACGTGCGTAACGGGAGAAGGTGGATCACACGATCAGGTGACACTGTCGACGGACCTTCCGGTGGTACGGGTGCCGAGCACTCCGACGTTGATGATCAACAGCACCATAGCAACCGCCACCACGGTGAAAACCCAGCCGGCACCACCGGAGGTCAGCACCGGCAACAAAATGAAGGGCAGCGCGCCAGTGACGATCTTCGACAGCGAGTACGCCGTTCCAGCCGCCGTGCCACGCATGGCGGTCGGGTAGAGCTCGGACAGATATACGTGGTATGCGTTGGAAAAAACGTTGCTCGCCAGCGTGTAGAGGAAACCGAAGGCGACAATCACCGCTGGCTGTCCGGAAAGTCCGAAACCGAGGCCGAAAACGGCCATCAGGGCGGCCGATCCCATCACCAGGTATTTGCGTTCCACCCGCTCGACGATTGGCACCGACAACAGCGAACCGAGCGGATACCCCAAATAAGACAGGGCGGTGTAGCCGATGCTCGCGATAATGCCGTAGCCGCGGGCGGCCAGGATAAGGGGCGCGAGTGTTCCGAAACCGTAATAACCGAAGACCTCGAGCGCGGACAGCACCCACAACATCACCGTACGACGCAAATACCGCGGGCTGAAGAGCCGGCTGATGGGTACGGCTTGGGGTTCAGCCGGCCGCAGATCCGGATCGGGCTCGGGCAGTGGGTCGGCTGCCTCGGCTTCCATTCGTGTCACGATTTCCTCGGCTTGCGCCTGGCGGCCAGCGATTTCCAGCCAGCGCGGCGATTCTGTCAGGCGGCGGCGCAAAAACCACACGACCGCGGAGCCGAGCGCGCCCAGCACGAACAGCCAGCGCCAGCCGGCGATGCCCAGTGGCGCCTGTGGCACCAGCCACAGAGCCAGAAAACCCACCGCCGGCACTCCGCAGAAGGACACCGTGTAAGCCCACGAAATGAACCGGCCACGCTTGCCGGGCGGCAGCATGTCGGACAAGTACGAGTCGGCCAGCGCGTACTCCGCGCCAATTCCCAACCCGGCGCAGAATCGACTGACAATCAGCCAGGTGGCGTTCGGCGACAGCGCGCCGAGCAGCGAGAATCCGGAGTAGATGGCCAGGTTGATCAGGAAGGCCCGGCGCCGGCCGATCCGGTCGGCCAGCCGGCCGAGCACGATCGCGCCGAGGAACTGGCCGATGAAAGCGGACGCCAGCACCAGCTTCAGCTCGGTGCCGCCGAGCGCGAAGTCCTTCTGCAGCACTTTCGCGATGGTGCCGGCGAGGAAGTTCTCGTACGCGTCGAAGAAAAGTCCGATACCGATCACCGCGGTCAGCACCCGGTGGGTCCGCAGGATCGGCAGCCGATCCAGCCGGGCGGCCACGCTCACACTCGGCCGTACGGGCTCTGAACTGCTCGTATTCGTGCTCACAGCGAACGATCATCGCGCTTGGGAGGCCAGTTACCTCATAGGTCGTGACAAATGTCCGGCCGGGAATAGGCTGGCGGCGATGAACGGATCGGCCGAACGTGTCGACGTTTCGGTGGCGCATGCCGTCTGGCTCGCCGGCGATGCGTTCGTGGACGTACGAACGCCGGATGAATATGCGCATGGCCATGTGCCAGGCGCGCTGAACATCCCGCTGGACGACCTGCCCGTACGGCTGGCGGACCTGCCAGCGGGACAGCTGGTCACCGTTTGCACACTGGGAAACAGGTCCTGGCGGGCCGCGCGACTGCTCGCCGGACAGGGCAGGGACGTGCTGTGCCTGGCCGGCGGCACGAAGGCTTGGGACGCCGCCGGCTACCCCGTTGTTCGCGTTTCGGAGGCCGGCATGCGTACGCAGCCGGGGCATCGCCGCTGGTGGCGGATCCACCGCCAGGGCTGAAAATTCGTCGGTTCCATGGACGTACCTCGGGCGTACGATCAAAGACAGCAGAGGAGCCGGAAATGATCTTCGGAATTCTGATCGGGTTCGGTGTGGCCGTGGTGCTCGGGCTGAGCGCTGGTGCGCGGGTCGTCAAGCAGTACGAGCGGGGTCTGGTGTTCCGTTTCGGGCGGGTGCGACCGGCCGTCCGCGGTCCGGGCCTCGCGCTGATGATCCCGGCAGTGGACCGGCTGCAGAAGGTCAACATGCAGATCATCACCATGCCGGTGCCTGCGCAGGACGGCATCACCAAGGACAACGTGACCGTCAGGGTGGACGCGGTCGTCTACTTCAACGTCATCGATCCGGTGTTGGCCGCGGTGAACGTGCAGGACTACCGGTTCGCGATCCTGCAGGTCGCCCAGACCTCGCTGCGCTCGATCATCGGCAAGAGCGAGCTGGACGATCTGCTCTCGAACCGGGAAAAACTCAACGAGGGCCTGGAAATGATGATCGACAACCCGGCGCTCGCGTGGGGCGTCAACATCGACCGGGTGGAGATCAAGGACGTGGCGCTGCCGGAGTCGATGAAGCGGTCGATGTCCCGGCAGGCCGAGGCGGAGCGGGAGCGGCGGGCCCGGATCATCACCGCGGACGGCGAGTTCCAGGCCTCCGCGAAGCTGTCCGAGGCGGCGAAGGTGATGTCCGCGAACCCGGCCGCCTTGCAGCTGCGGCTGCTGGAAACCGTGGTCGAGGTGGCTGCCGAGAAGAACTCGACGCTGGTGCTGCCTTTCCCAGTCGAGCTGCTGCGGTTCCTGGAGCGAGCCGGCGGCCCGGAAGTGGCGTCCGCCGTCAGGGAAACGATGAAGAGCACCCCGCCGGGAGCGGAGCTGGAGCCGGTCGACCCGAGGCCGATCGTGCTGCCGGACGGCGATCTGCCGCAGCCGCGTACGTCCTAGGACTAGAGGGCTACTTCAGACGCCGTTTGGATCTCGACTCTCATCCGCACAAGAAGCCCTGTAGTCCTAACCGTGGTGGGAGCGGGCCACGATCGCCGCCTGTACGCGACTGCGCAGCCCGAGTTTGGCCAGGATGCGGCTGACGTGCGTTTTGGTGGTCGGCTCGGCCATCGCCAGCTCAACCGAGATGTCCTGGTTGGACAGGCCGCGGCCAATGCAGTCCAGGACCTCCCGTTCGCGGGCCGTCAGCGAGTCCAGGTCGGCCCCGGCGGCCAGCTCGGCGGGGGCGGAGACCTGCGCGAACGCCGAGATCAGCCGGCGGGTGACCGAGG
Source organism: Fodinicola feengrottensis (assembly GCF_039530045.1). Classification (NCBI taxonomy): domain Bacteria; kingdom Bacillati; phylum Actinomycetota; class Actinomycetes; order Mycobacteriales; genus Fodinicola; species Fodinicola feengrottensis. The sequence continues at coordinate 518,509 of NZ_BAAANY010000009.1, forward strand.
GCGCGATCAGCCCGTCGCCGCTGGCCACCAGTCGTACGGCTGAGACCAGCTGGTCCGCGTCGGAGTTCTTCAACAGGAAGCCGGCCGCGCCGGCCCGGAGCGCGCCGAACACGTACTCGTCGATGTCGAAGGTCGTCAGGATGAGGACGTCACAGACGCCGGTCAGCTCCCGGGTCGCCGAGATCCCGTCCAGCCGGGGCATCTGGATGTCCATCACCAGCACGTCCGGCCGCAGCTCACGCCCGAGCGCCACGGCCTGCTCGCCGTCGCTCGCCTGGCCGACCACCTGCAGGCCGGCGGCCGCGTTCAGGATCATCACCAGCCCGGCCCGGACCGCCGGCTGGTCGTCGGCCACCACCACCCGGATCGTCATCGGGTCCCCTCCGGGAGTTCGGCTCGTACGCGCCAGCAGCCGCCGTCCGCGCCGGCGGTGAAGTCCCCGCCCACGGCCGCTGCCCGCTCGGCCATCCCGACCAGCCCGGCCCCGCCGCCCGGCGCCTTCGCGAGCGGGCCGCCCAGCGGGCTTTCGACGGCGATGACCAGCGACTCCGCCCGATAGTCCAGGCGTACGGCCGCCGTCCCGCTGCCGTGCTTGACCGCGTTGGTCAGCGACTCCTGGACGATCCGGTAAGCGGCGAGGTCAATCGCCACCGGCAGCACCCGGCTCTCACCAGTGACCTTCAGAGTCGCCTCGACGCCGGCCGTACGCGCCTGATCCAGCAGTTTCCGCACGTCGTCGATCCGTGGGGTCGGCGCCAAGGAGGCCGCGCTGTCGGAGTCCCGCAGCAGGTAGACCATCTCCTTCATCTCGGCCAGCCCGTCGTTGCTGCTGCGCCGGATCACCCGGAGCACCTCGCGGACCGCCTCGGTGTCCAGGCCCGGCACCGAGAGCGCCGCGGTCGACTGGATGGAAATCGCCGACAGGTGGTTGGCGATCACGTCGTGCAGCTCGCGGGCCATCCGGGAGCGCTCGGCGGTGATCGCGGCCTGCCGGTCCAGCTCGGCCAGCCGGGCCAGCTCGTGCGACCGGCCCCGCTCGGCGGCCGCGAGGTCCCGGTGCCGGCGAATGTCGAAGCCGGTCAGCACCGGCACCACCAGCACGAGTCCGAGCTGCAGCGGGATCAGCACGGCGGCCGACGGGTCGTGGGTGAACACCAGCGTCACCGCGGCGGCCAACACGGTGAGAGCGCTGACGCCGACGAGCAGGGGACGGCTGAGTTTGCGCGGCCCGTACACGGTCGCCGCGTAGAGCACATCGGTGAAGATCAGCGGCACCGCCAGCGACGGTCCGGCCGCGAGGTCGGCCAGGAAGGCAGCCGTACCCACCGCCAGGCAGAGCACCGGCGCGGATCGCCGGAACAGCTCGGCTATCCCGATGATCGCCAGCGTGACCAGCATGAACTGCACCGGCAGGATCTTCGGGAACTCCGGCGGGGAGCTGTACGCGTGCAAGGAGAAGAGCACTCCGCCACCGGTCACGCCGGCCACCGCGATCAGCGTGTCGCGGCGGTTGAACAGCGAGGCTACCTGCACGTACCCATCACACCACTGCTGTTGGGAAGCTGCCTCAGGCCGTCGGCCGGGTCGCGGTCCGTCAAAGGATGTACGCCGGGATCGGCAGTCACGCCGACGCGATCGACGGTCCTGGGCGGGACGCTGGAAGCATGATCGTTGCTGCCATCATCGCCGGCGAGGTCGGCTTCTGGGTGTTTCTGCTCGGCGGCCTGGCCGTGCGCTACCTGCTCCGCAAACCCAAGGCCAGTGCGGTCCTGCTGGTCTGTGTCCCGCTCGTCGACCTGGGGCTTCTCGCGGTCACCGTCCTGGACCTGTCACGCGGCACCACCGCCACTCTCGCGCACGGCCTCGCGGCCGCTTACATCGGCTTCTCGGTGGCCTTCGGGCATCGGATGATCCGGTGGACCGACCAGCGGTTCGCGCATCGCTTCGCAGGTGGCCCACCGCCGGTGAAGAACCCGAAATACGGCCGGGAGCGGGTCATTTTCGAATGGCAGGACTTCCGCCGTGCCGCGGTCGCGTGGGCCATCAGCTGCGGCCTGCTCGAGCTGGCCGTTCTGATCATTGGCGCACCCGCTCGTACGGCAGAGCTGTCGGGTTGGATCTCCCGGCTGACCGTCATCACCGCCATCTGGGGGATCTGGACGGTCTGCACCACCCTCTGGCCACCCAAACCCAAGGCCCCAGCCACCGACTGACCGCGGGTCCGGTGTGGCCGGTTGGGGACACCAAGAAACTTTGGTGAAGTCGCGCGCCATTGGCCCGGCATTTTGAGGCTTAACCTGCCGTAATGAGCCTCTTCTCGACTGCTCCGACCGGCATTTTCCGACGTAAGCCCGTGGACGCGATCGAACCGGAGACCGAGGGCGGCCAGCTGGCCCCGGTGCTCGGCCTCTGGCAGCTGGTCGCGTTGGGCATCGGCGCGATCATTGGCGCCGGCATCTTCGCGCTGGCCGGCGCGGTCGCCAGTACGACGGCCGGGCCGGGCGTGCTGTTCTCGTTCTTGATCGCCGGGGTGGTGAGCCTCGCCGCCGCGTTGGCCTATGCCGAGTTCACCGCGTTGATCCCGCGAGCGGGCACGGCCTACACGTACGGCTATGCGGTGCTGGGCGAAATCGTCGGCTGGTTTATCGGTTGGGATCTCCTGCTGGAATACACCGCGATCGTGGCGGTGGTGGCGATCGGGGTTTCCGGCTATGTCGGCAATCTGCTCGGTCAGATCGGCGTTCACCTGCCGGCCTGGATGCTGGGCGCGCCGGGCACCGGTCCCGGCCACGCGGTCGACCTGGTCGCGATGATTCTCTGCTTGCTGATCGCTTTTCTGTTGACGCGCGGGATCAGGTCCGCAGCCTGGGTGGAAACCGTGCTGGTCTGGATCAAGGTCGCGCTGGTTCTGGTGATTATCGGCGTCGGGGTTTTCTATGTGAACACGCACAACTACATCCCTTTCCTGCCGTACGGATGGAGTGGCGTTTTCGCTGGTGCGGCGGTGGTTTTCTTCGCGGTCTTCGGTTATGACGCGCTCAGTTCCGCCGCTGAGGAATCAGCGGATGCCCGTAAACACCTGCCCAAAGCGATGATGATCTCGTTCGCGATTTGCATGGTGCTCTACGTGCTGGTGTGCCTGGTGCTGACCGGAATGGTGTACTACCGGAAAATCGCGCCGCAGGCCGCGTTCGCGCACGCTTTCCAGGACGCTGGTTTGCCAGGCCTGGCCTCGATAATCTCGCTCGGCGCGATCCTGGGCATCGTCACGGTGATGTTCACGTTCATGTTCGCGGTGACCCGGATCTGGTTCGCGATGAGCCGGGACGGCCTGTTGCCGCGCTGGTTCTCCAAGGTCAGTGCGCGCCGACGCGTACCGGTCCGAGTGACCTGGATCGTCGGCGCCGCGGCCGCCCTGATCGCCGGTGTGACCCCCATCAAGGAAGCTGCCGAGCTGACGAATATCGGGATTCTGCTGGCCTTCGTGGTCGTCTGCGCGGCGGTCATCGTGCTGCGCTATCGCCGGCCGGACCTGGAGCGTACGTTCCGCTGCCCGGGAATGCCGGTGGTGCCGGCGATCGGCATCGTCGGTGCGATCTGGCTGACCGTCTACCTCGCGCCGCTCACGTGGTTCCGCTTCATCGGCTGGTTCCTGATCGGGCTGGTCATCTATGCCACCTACAGCTACCGGAAATCCGTGCTGGGCAAGCAACTGCGAACCGCCGCCGAGTCACGGCTCCCCACCAACCCGTAACTCTCAGCGGGGTGAGATGTAACGTGGGGTGAAGGGGCGGGAGCTACTTGGCGGCGGCCTTGCGGGCGGCGCGCTCGCGCATTCGGTCGCGCTGCTCCTCGAACTTCTTCGCCTGACCGTCCAGCGTGGTCATGAACGCCGACAGCTCCTCGCGAGCCTTCGCGCCTTCGCCGGTCAGGTCCTCACGCTCGAAGATCTTCCAGAACCGCAGGATCGGCATCACCACCTCGTCGTGGTGCAGCCGCAGGTCATAAATGCCGGCCTTGGCGATGGCCACTGCCTGGCGGGCGAAGTTGTCCATGGTGGAGCCGGGCATCTCGAAGTTCACGACCTCGTCGCGTACGGCCTGCATGGTTTCGTTGGGCGCCCGGTCGAAGGCGGCCTTGACCAGGTTCCGGTAGAAGACCATGTGCAGGTTCTCGTCGACCGAAATCCGGGACAGCAGCTGGTCGGCGATCGGGCAGCCGGCGGCGCGGCCGGTGTTGCGGTGCGAGACCCGGGTCGCGAGTTCCTGGAAGGAGACGTAAGCGACGGCCTCCAGCATCGTCTTGTCGCCGGAGTCGTAGCCGGCGATCATGTGCGCCATCCGCAGTTCTTCGAGCTTGACCGGGTCGACGCCGCGGGTGACCACCAGGTAGTCGCGTAGCGCGATGCCGTGCCGGCCTTCCTCGGCGGTCCAGCGGCCAACCCACTCGCCCCAGGCGCCGTCCCGGCCGAACCGGGTGGCGATCTCCCGGTGGTACGACGGCAGGTTGTCCTCGGTCAGCAGGTTGACGATCATGGCGGTCTTGGCGGTCTCGTCCAGCGCCGAGTCCTCGGGCTGCCAGTCCTCGCCGCCCAGGAAAGCGAAGTCGCGGCCCTGGCTCCACGGCACGTAGTCGTGCGGGTTCCAGCTCTTGGCAAGCTTCAGGTGGCGTTCGAGGTTCTGTTCGACCACCGGCTCCAGGTCGTACAGCAGATCCGACTGGAGCTTCGGGTCTTTCGCACGGTCAGCCGAGATCGTCACAGTTTCCTCCGGGGTCATGGGGGTGGCCCACTGACGGACAGGATGGCGCTTGCGGGGCGCTAACTTACGGGAACGTAGGTGTAGGTTACGGCACCGTAGGAAAGGCCGGCTAGCTACTGAGGTAGCCATCACTGGGTAATACCGAAGTACGAGGCAATCGGGGCCCGATTGCGGCCAGAAGTCCGGTTCTGGACCCCGATTGCACCCCTCACCAGCATATTCGCGCCGACCGCCGGTCCGGATGGGTCAGCTGACCGGTTCGGCTGGTTCGGTCGCGGACAGGGTGGCCGATCCGCTCGGCCGTTCCATCAACCGGGACAGGATGATCGTGCTCTTGGTCGAGTTCACGAACCTTTCCGCGCGCAGTCCCTCCAGCGCTTCCTCCAGTTGGGAGATGTCACTGACCCGCAGGTGCAGGATGGCGTCGGCGTCGCCGGACACCGTGTAGGCGGCTACCACCTCGGGATGCCGCAGCGCCGCCCGGCGGATCTCGGCCGGGGACGTACGGCCGGCGCAGAACAGCTCGACGAAGGCCTCGGTCGTACCGCCCAGCGCGGCCGGCGCCACCAGTGCGGTGAAGCCGGTGATGACCCCCTCGGCGCGCATCCGGTCGACCCGCCGCTTCACTGCCGGAGCCGAGAGCGACACCATGATGCCGATCTCCGCGTACGAGCGGCGGGCGTCCTCGCAGAGCGACGCAAGAATCTTGCGGTCAATGGCATCGATCTGCAACGAACCGCTCCTCCAGGGCAATAACAACGGCTGTCTCGAACGCCGAGGGTAGCCGAAACTGATCATTGTGCAGACACGTCTCTCCGCTCTCCCAGTCGCCGGCCCACGGACCCCGGTGTCGCCAGCGGTCGGCTACCAGCCGGCCGCCGTCCCCGCGCGGGTGGCGACCCCGCGGACGTACCTGATGTGCCGCCCGACGTATTTCACCGTCACGTACGCGATCAACGCCTGGATGGACCCGGCGATCGGGGTCGACACCGAGCTGGCGATCGCCCAGTGGGATCAGTTGCGTCGCACGTACGAGCTGCTCGGGCATACCGTGCACCTGCTGCCGGAGCGGCCTGGCCTGCCGGACATGGTGTTCGCCGCGAACGGCGGGTTCAGCGTCGGTGGCGTCTTCTACGGTGCCCGTTTCACCTTCCCGCAACGCGCCGACGAGCGGCCGGCGCACCTGGACTGGTACGAGCGACACGGTTGGCCGGCGGTCCGGCCCGGCACCTTCACCAACGAAGGTGAGGGCGACTTCACGTACCTGCCCGGCCCCGACCTGGTCCTGGCCGGCTACGGGTTTCGTACGGACCGGCGTGCGCACACCGAGGCCGCCGCCGTGCTCGGCCGTGAAGTGGTGTCGTTGGAGTTGGTTGACCCGCGGTTCTATCACCTGGACACCGCGCTTTTCGTGCTGGATGACGAGACAATCTGTTACTACCCGGCCGCGTTCGGGGCACAGTCGCAGGATCTGCTCGCCCGGCGATTCCCGAACGCGCTGGTGGCGACCGAGGCGGACGCGCTGGCTTTTGGCCTGAACGCGGTCAGCGACGGCCGGCACGTCGTCCTTTCGGCCAGTGCCATCGATCTGATCGACCGACTCGCCGGCCTCGGCTATCAGCCCGTACCGGTCGCCGACTCCGAACTGCGCAAGGCCGGCGGCAGTGCGAAATGCTGCACCGCTGAGCTGCGTCGGTAGGCAGGCAAGCGAATTTATCGGACAAAACAACAGAAAAGAACCGGCCATTCGGGGTGAAATTCCGGTTTGTCCGCGCGGTCGCGGCGGAGGGCGATAACGTCATCACGACCGATCCTGTGGACGGTATGCTCCGTCCACACTGGACGTTCCAGGGGATAACCAGCGGCAGTGGCCCGGATCACCGGATGGTCGTACGGGCCTTGGCGGTGGCGATCCCGCCGGGACGAACCTCGGCGAGTGAGTATGCGCAAGCCGGAGAGGCAGATTGTGTCGTGGGCAGGCGCGAGGCAGGCTGGAGGGGTGCTGTCCGACCGCACTACCCCGGTCGCCGGGGCCTCGAAGCTGCTCGAGACCGTCGAGCAGCTCCTACGCGTCGTCACCAGCACCCGGTTCCCGCTTGACCTGCCCGGTGCGCCAGCGGCGCGCAAGGGGCGTACGGCGCTGATCAACCAGGCCGAGGACTACCTGCTGCCGCGGTTGCAGCGAGCCGACGCGCCACTGCTCGCGGTGGTCGGCGGTTCCACCGGGTCCGGCAAGTCGACGCTGGTGAACAGCCTGGCCGGCAAGCAGCTCAGCCCGGCCGGAGTGCTGCGCCCGACCACTCGGTCGCCGGTGCTGGTCTGCCATCCCGACGACGTGCGCTGGTTCTCCGATGACCGGATCCTGCCCCGGCTGCGCCGGATCGCCGACCCGACCCGGCAGGACCGCCAGGAGGTCTCCCAGCTGGCGGTCGTCACGTCCGCCGCGCTGACGCCGGGGATCGCGCTGCTGGACGCGCCCGACCTGGACTCGGTGGTGGACGCCAACCGGGATCTGGCCGGTGAGCTGCTGGCCGCCGCCGACCTGTGGATCTTCGTCACCACCTCCAGTCGGTATGCCGACGCGGTGCCGTGGGACGCGTTGCGTACGGCAGAGTCGCGCGGCACCAGCGTGGCGGTCGTCCTGGACCGGCTGCCGGTCGGCGCCGAGGAGATCGAGCAGCACCTGAGCCAGATGCTCCGCAAGGAAGGCCTCGGCAACGCTCCGCTGCTGGTCGTGCCGCACAGCGCGCTGGCGGAGCGGCTGCTGCCGGCCGAGGCGGTGGCGCCGGTCAAGGCCTGGCTGGCTGAGCTCGCCTCCGACGGTGAGCAGTGGACGGCGATCTCGACCAAGACCCTGGACGGCGCACTCGCCAGCCTGCGGCCGCGGGCCACTGCGCTGGTCCGGCACGCCGTGGCGCAGGACGCGGCGGCGCAGGACCTGCGAGAAGACATCAACGGCGCGTACGCGCGCGAGTCCGAGCAGCTCTCCCGGACCATTGAGGGCGGCGACATCCTGCACGGCGAGGTGCTGGCCCGCTGGCAGGAGTTCGTCAGCACCGGCGAGCTGGCCCGTACGATCCGGGCCCGCGACGGCCGCTTCCGCAATCAGCTGGCGGCCGCGTTGTCCGGTCGTTCGCTGCCCGGCCAGGGGCTCAGCCGGGCGATCGCCGGCGCACTGACCGCGGCACTGGAACAGGCCGCCGAGCACGCCGCCGAGGCGGCGTCGCAGCGGTGGAGCTCCCGACCCGCCGGTGCCGCGCTGCTGGCCAGCGGCCCGGGCCTGGCCAGGGCGTCCAGTGGGTTCGGCGCGATGGCCCGGCAGGTAGTCACCGAATGGCAGCAGACCGTGCTTGATCAGACCGTGGTGTCTGGCGGCAAGGGTGCGGCCAAGTCCACCGCGTACGCATCCTCAGCCGCTGCCCTGGTGGTGATGACGGCCGCCGTGTTGCCGGTCGGTCAGCTGGTCGACGGGTTGCCGGAATCGCACCGACGCTCGAACGCCTCGGCCTCGCAGGAGCTGGTCTCAGCCGTAAGACGGACTTTCGAAGACGCGGACGCGCGTCGGCTGGCGAGCCGTGCCAGGTCCGCCTTGTTGCAGAGTGTCGGTGCTCTTATGGAGGGCGAGCGGCGCCGGTACGAGGCGCGGCTGACCGAAGCGGGTGTCGGCGAGCGGACCGGCGAGCGGCTGCGGGACGCGGCCGCCGGGGTGGACGAGGCGCGGATCGCGGCCGGCGGCCGGGACCGGCCCCGGCCGAGCCGGGCCGCCTCTCGGGACCACTGGTCGCAGCGGCATGCCGCCGCGCCGGCCCGCCGGGAGCCGCCGACGAATCCGCGATCAGTACGGACCCGGACGTGACAGTGACCGAATCGCCCGAGCTGAACGGGGCGCTGGAGCGGGAGTCCGCGCAGCGTCTGGCGACCGTGTCCAACCGGCTGGACGCGCTGCGCCGGCTGCTGGAGTCGGGCGCCGACCGGGTCGACGACACCTTCCTCGCGCCCGGCCACCGGCTGCTGGAGCGTTCCGGTGAGCGGCTCGGGCTGTCCACCATGCACACCGTGGTCGCGTTGGTCGGCGCCACCGGGAGCGGCAAGTCGTCGCTGTTCAACGCGCTGAGCGGGCTGGAGCTGTCGGCCGTCGGCGTGCGCCGGCCGACCACCTCGCTGCCGCACGCCTGCATCTGGGGACCCGATGGCGCCAAAGAGCTGCTCGACTGGCTCTCCATCGCGGCGCGCAACCAGGTGGTCCGGGAGTCCGTGCTGGACGGCGACGAGCAGGCCGAGCTGCGCGGGCTGGTGCTGCTTGACCTGCCCGACCACGACTCGACCAACGTGACCCACCGCCTCGAGGTGGACCGGATGATTGGCCTGGTCGACCTGCTGGTCTGGGTGCTGGATCCGCAGAAATACGCCGATGCCGCAATCCACCAGCGTTACCTGCGGGAGATGGCGAACCACGAACAAGCCACCGTCGTGCTGCTGAACCAGGTCGACACGCTGGAGCCGGCGGACGTTGGCGCTTGTCTTCAGGACGTACGCCGGCTGCTGCATGAGGACGGGCTGGGCGAGGTCGCGCTGCTGCCGGTGTCCGCTCGTACCGGCGCTGGCCTGGACGACGTACGCAAGCTCTTCGCCGCTGCGATCGCCGAACGGCGGACCGCGGTGGACCGGATCTCCGCCGACCTGGACCGGGTGTCGGTGGCGCTCGCGTCACTGTCCGGCCCGCCCGTGCCGGAAGAGGTCGACCGGGCGAACCAGAACGCGATCGTGGACGACCTCGCGCAGGCCGCCGGCATCCCGGCACTGGCCGAGGAGGTGCACGGCAGCTACCTGTGGCGGGCCGGCCGCTACACCGGCTGGACCTTCGCCCGGCTGGTCGGCCGGCTCCGGCCGGACCCGCGCTCGGCCGCCGAACGTGAACACGGCAACGGCCGCGCCGGCGCCAGCGGCGGGGTCGTGGTGCCGCGCGCGATCGGCCGGGCCGAGGTCGACGGCGCTCTGCGCGGACTGTCCGACCGGCTGACCGAGACGATGCCACCGGCCTGGCACCCGACCGTTTCGCGCGCCACCCGCGTACACGCCGACGCCGTACAACCCGCCCTGGATCTAGTGCTCAGCGACACCGACCTGGGTCTGGACCAGCGGCCCGGCTGGTGGCGGGCGATGTGGCTGGCCCAGTGGCTGCTCGCGCTGGTCGCGGTGGCCGGCGGTGCCGACCTCATCGTGAACGCCGTCCAGCCGCACCTGCTGGCGGCGGTGCCGGCCATGCTCCGGGTGATCCTGCCGGCCGCGCTGCTCGGCGGTGGTTTGCTGCTCGGCGTGTTGTTGGCACTGATCACCCGCTCGATGGTCCGCAGCGGCGCCCGCCGCGCGCAGGCCCGGGTCGTCCAGCGACTTCGCGAGGGCGTGGTCGCCGCGGTCCGCGAATACGTGGTGGGGCCGATCCGCGGGGAGCTCACCGCTTACGCCACCGCCCAGGACGCGTACCAGGTGCTGACCCGCCGCTAAATCGCCGACCCGGCGGATTCGCTTCCGGCGGCTCGTGAGTGCCACCCAAATGGGTGTCGCTCGCCGAGTGCCACCAAAACCGCTCTACTGAGGTGTCGAATAACGCGATTTCGGTGGCACCCGCCGCACTTTTCGTGCCACTGGACCAACCTGGCTCATCGAGTGAGGCACAATGTCCCGCACTCACCATCGAGTGCGGGACATTGTGCCGCACTCAACACCAGCACCGAACTCCGAGAGCCAACTCGCCTTCGACGGGGCTGCTATCTAGGGTGCGGCGCGAAACTGTCGTACCCCTCCGGCAGATTTGCCCCCACCCAGTGACGGGTGGGGGGTGGGTTTGAGGACCAATGTTCAACTAAAAATTAAGGTCCACCTCTCGACCCACCCCCCGCCCGTTCAAAGGGAGGGGGAAAGAAAAACAGACACGTACGACATTTTCGCGCCGCACCTGGGTTTTGGGGAGTGGCACTGAATCGGTCTCGTTCCGAGAATGACACCGCGTGCCGCGGGGGCGTCGAGTGATCTGATTTCGGTGGCGTTCGGCGACTTCTCCGTCAGCAGGCCCAGCGATTTCCGAAAATGCCGCCCCCGAATTCGAGTCTTCCCGGTGGGGCTGACATTTTCGCGCCGCACTGGGTAAAGCCCGCAAACGTGAATTCGGGTCAGCGCCGGGGGTGTGGGGCGCGCCAGTTGTAGCGCAGGGCGAGCATTCGCAGGGCGAAGGTGACCGCGGCGGCGCCGACGGCGAGGGTGGGAGTGTCGATTCGCGCCCACTGGCCGAGGGCGATGACAGTGGCGCCGAGCAGGGCCGGGATGGCGTACATCTGGCTGTCCTTGCGCAGTACGGTCGGGTCCTGCCGGGCCAGCAGGTCGCGGAGTACGCCACCGCCGACCGCGCTGGTGGCGCCGAGGATCACTGCCGGCAGCCCGGCCAGCCCGAACAGCAGCGCCTTTTGGGTGCCCACCACGCAGAAAAGGCCGACTCCGGCGGCGTCGACCACCAGTACGAACCGTGCGACCCGTTCGAGTCGGCGGTGCCAGACGAAGACCACCGCGGTCGCGACGAGCGGTGTCACGAGGTACGCCGGCTGGGAGAAGGCGGCGGGGGTGGTGCCCAGCAGTACGTCCCGCAGCACCCCACCGCCCAACGCGGTGGTCTCGGCGAGGACGGCCATCCCGACCAGGTCGAAGTCCCGTTCGACGGCCAGCGACGCGCCGGACAGCGCGAAGGCGAAGATGCCGACCAGTTCCAAGATGAGAGACGCGTTCACGGCGGCAGCGTACGAGCCGCCGCGGGTTACGAGCCGGAGCTGGGTGGGGCGGGCGTGTTGCCGCCGGAATCGCCGGAGCCAGCACCCGAGTCGCCCGAACCAGAAGTGCCGGACGGGCTCGGGTCCGACGAACCTGAGCCGCCCGAGCCACCGGCCGGCGGGGTGCTGGAACCGTTCGGATCGGTGGAGCCACCCGAGGGCGGGCTCGGCGGCGGGTCCGCCGGCGGCGGGGTGGTGGAGCCGGTCCCAGTGGTTGGTGGCGTGCCCCAGGAACCAGTTGGCGGGGTCGGCTGCCCGAAGGAGATCGACGGCGGCTGGTCCGGCGTGCGGTGCCGGCCGTCGACCGGCTTGCGGTGCCGGCCGGCGTACGGATCGGGGGCGCCGGTCGGCAGCGGGCCCGACCCAGGCGATCGGACGCCACCGGGCAGCGTCGCGCTCGGTGAACCGGTCGGGGAGCCACTGGGGTCCGGCGTCGGCCCGTCGGAGCCCGGCCGTTGGGCCGGGATGGGCGGCTGGTCGCAGGCGTTGGACGGCAGGACCACCGGATACGGCAACGGCCCAGCCGCCGGGTCAAGCGAAGGATCGACAGCGGGGTCAAGCGACGGGTCCAGTGCCGGCGTCAGCGCCGGGTCGGTGGCGGGCCTGGCCAGTTGCGGACTGGCGTTGGTCGTACGGCTGGCGGGCTGGGCGAACGGCACCGGAATGTGGATCTTGATGAAGCCGAGATCGATGTCGAAGCCGTTGTCACCGGGCGGGACGGGGAAGCTCGGCGACGACGGCCAGTCGCCGGTCGGCACTCCACGGCCGGGCACCTGGGCGACCGGCGGCTGGTTGGCCGGGCCACCGGGTGGCACCGGTCCGGCGCCGGGACCGCCGGGCCGCGGACCGATCGGGTTGATGATGACGATGCCGGTCTGGCCACCGGGCACTCCGGGACGGCCCGGCTGGCTGCCGGTGCCACTGGTCCCGCCCGACCCACCTGGGCCGGTGCCGGGCGGCGCGGCTGGCACCGAGTCGCCGCCGGCGGCGCTCACCCACGGGGTACTGGAGACGAGCGGGAAGTTCAGCTGCGAAGTGCCGAGGCCGATCAGGACGGCGCTCGCGCCGGTCGCGATCGCCGACAGCCCGGCGATGCCCGCGAGCGGCCCACGTCCGGCCAACGGGCCGCGACGGATGGGGCGCGGCGTCAGCCGATCCGCTGTCCCCGCCACGACATCAGCCCCCTCCAGCCGCGTTCAGCTGCCGTGGGAACGGCAGTCGGCGCGCCTTCGCCTGCATACAAAACTGACCGTACGGACTGTTTCGCGAGTCCGGCACCGCGCGAACGATTCGAACGCACCGTCCGATCGGCCGAGGCCACCTCCCCCGGATGACCGACTTGTCCCTGCACGGGACGTGTTTCCGGTGTCCTCTACCTCACCAGCCGCAGCTCAGTCTGACATGCTGGGAAACAGGGTAAGCGACAAGGCAGTCACGCGTTGTCGCGGCACGGTAACCCCGGTCGCGACACGCCGAAAACGGTGTTCTCACCCCGAGCGCACCGAAGGGTCCGCACCCGCGTACGGCGATCCCGTGCCGGGCGGTTCATGACGAGGAGAAGGCATGTCAGGCATGTCAGGGGGCGATCCCCGGCTCGTGCAACTGCTCACCCCGGAGGGTGAGCGAGTCGAGCATCCGGACTATCACCTGCAGCTCACCGACCAGGACTATCGCGACCTCTATCGCGATATGGAACTGATCCGCAGGGTCGACTTCGAAGCCACCGCCTTACAGCGGCAGGGCGAGCTGGGCATCTGGGCCTCGCTGCTGGGCCAGGAGGCCGCCCAGATCGGCTCCGGTCGGGCTCTACGGCCGCAGGACATGGCCTTCCCGACCTACCGCGAGCACGGCGTGGCGTGGTGCCGCGGCGTCGACCCGGTCCGCATCCTCGGTACGTTCCGGGGCAACGACCAGGGCGGCTGGGATCCGGCCGACCACAACTTCCAGCTGTACACGATCGTGATCGGCGCGCAGACCCTGCACGCGACCGGCTATGCGATGGGCATCGCCAAGGACGGCCGGGTGGGCGGTGACGACCCGGCCAAGGACGAGGCCGCGATCGTCTACTTCGGCGACGGCGCCACCAGTCAGGGCGACGTGAACGAGGCCTTCATCTGGTCGAGTGTCTTCACCGCGCCAGTGGTCTTCTTCTGCCAGAACAACCAGTACGCGATCTCCGAGCCGCTGGAGCGCCAGACCCGGGTGCCGCTCTACCAGCGGGCCAGCGGGTTCGGCTTCCCGGGCGTACGGGTGGACGGCAACGACGTGCTCGCCACGTACGCGGTCACCCAGGACGCACTGAACAAGGCCCGCGGTGGCGAGGGACCGAGCCTGATCGAGGCGTACACGTACCGGATGGGCGCTCACACCACCAACGACGACCCGACCAAATACCGGATCGCGAGCGAGGTGGAGTCCTGGAAGCTGAAGGACCCGATCGCCCGGATGAAGTCGTTCCTGATCCGCCAACAGGTCGCCGACAACGACTACTTCGACTCGGTCAAGGCCGACGCCGACGCGCTCGCCGCCAAGCTGCGCGCGGACTGCCTGTCGATGCCAGAGCCGGCGCCGGACAGCATCTTCGACCACGTCTACCCGCACGGTTCGCCGGAGCTGGACGCGCAGCGCGCCACCTTCACCCGCTACCTGGACAGCTTCGCCGACGCACCGGCTGGAGGACACCGATGACCCGCACGATGACGCTGGGGAAAGCGATAAACGCCGGCCTGCGTACGGCCATGGAAGACGACCCGAAGGTCATCCTGATGGGCGAGGACATCGGCCGTCTCGGTGGCGTCTTCCGGGTCACCGACGGTCTGCAGAAGGACTTCGGTGAGGACCGGGTGATCGACACCCCACTGGCCGAGTCCGGGATTATCGGCACCGCCATCGGCCTGGCGCTGCGCGGCTACCGGCCGGTCTGTGAGATCCAGTTCGACGGCTTCGTCTATCCCGCGTACGACCAGATCGTGTCGCAGCTGGCCAAGATGCACTACCGCTCGGCCGGCCGGCTGACCCTGCCGGTCACCATCCGGCTGCCGTTCGGCGGTGGCATTGGAGCGGTGGAACACCACAGCGAGTCCCCGGAGGCGTATTTCGCGCACACCGCGGGCTTGAAGGTGGTCGCCTGTTCGAGCCCGGCCGAGGCCAACGTGATGATTCGGCAGGCCATCGCGTCCGACGACCCGGTGATCTTCCTGGAGCCCAAGCGGCGCTATCACGAGAAGGGCGAAGTCGACCCGGAAATCTCGGTCGAGGGTGCCTTCCCGTTGCACGCGTCCCGGGTGCTGCGTGAGGGCACCGACTGCACGGTTGTCGCGTACGGGCCGATGGTCCGGGTCGCTATGGACGCCGCTGCGGCCGCAGCCAGCGAGAGTGGTCCGTCGCTGGAGGTCATCGACCTGCGGTCGCTGTCGCCGCTGGACATGGACCCGATCTTCACCTCGGTACGCAAAACCGGCCGGATGGTCGTGGTGCACGAGGCTCCCGGCACGCTCGGCCTCGGTTCCGAGCTGGCCGCCCGCGTACAGGAGGAGTGCTTCTACTCGCTGGAAGCGCCGGTCCTGCGAGCCACCGGCTTCGACACCCCGTACCCGCCGGCCCGGGTCGAAGAGCACTACCTGCCCGACCTGGACCGGGTGCTGGATGCCGTCGACCGCTGCTTGGCGCATTGAGGAGCCTGATTTGTCGAGCGTGAAAGAATTCAAGCTTCCCGACCTGGGCGAAGGCCTGACCGAGGGCGAGATCCTGCAGTGGCTGGTCAAGCCCGGCGAGACGATCGTGCTCAACCAGCCGATCGTCGAGGTGGAGACCGCGAAGGCGGCGGTCGAGATCCCGTCGCCGTATGCGGGCGTGGTCGCCGAGGTGATGTTCGAGCCGGGTACGACGGTGGATGTCGGTTCCACGATCATCCGGATCGAGACCGAGCCCGGCACTGCGTCGGCCGAGGTGTCGGCCGCGCCGACGGCCGCACCGACGGCCGCTCCGGCCGCGAAGAACGGTGACGACCCGGACGAGGGCAAAACCGCTCTGCTGGTCGGCTATGGGCCGAAGGCGGTCAGCGCCAGCCGCCGGCCGCGCAAGCAAGCGGCACCGCAGGTGCCGGTGGACGGGCCGGAGCTGCCGCTGCTCCCCACCATTCCGGACTCGGTCGCCAAGCCTGTTCGGCACGGCGGGCTGGAGGTCGGCCGGGCCTTCGAACGAGCCGCCGCGGCCGCGAGCGCGCCGGTACGAGCCAAGCCGCCCGTACGACGGCTCGCCCGTGACCTCGGCGTCGACCTCGCCACTATCCGGGCCACCGGACCGCACGGCACGGTGACCAGGGACGACGTACAACGGGCCGCCGAGGTCGCCACCGAGCCGGTTCCCGTACCAGCGCCACCAGCGGCCGTACGGGTCGCGGTCGGGCCGCGGGAGGAGCGGCGGCCAGTCAAGGGCGTCCGTAAGTTGACCGCGGAGGCGATGGTCAGCAGCGCGTTCACCGCCCCACACGTCACCGAGTTCATGGCGGTCGACGTGACCCGCACGATGGAGCTGGTCGAGCGGCTGAAGAAGGCGCGCGAGTTCGACGGGCTGCGGGTCAGCCCGCTGCTGGTGGTCGCCAGGGCGGTGCTCGCGGCGATCCGCCGGCATCCGGACGTCAATGGCGTGTTCGACGCGGCCGCCGGCGAGATCGTCATCAAGCACTACGTGAACCTCGGGATCGCGGCGGCTACTCCGCGCGGGCTGATCGTGCCGAACGTCAAGGACGCCGACGCGATGACACTGCCCGAGCTGTGCGCGGCGCTGAACAGGCTGGTCGCGGTCGCCAAGGAAGGCCGGACACCGCCGGCGGAGATGGCCGGTGGGTCGATCACGATCAGCAATGTCGGCGTGTTCGGCGTGGACGCTGGTACGCCGATCATCAACCCGGGCGAGGCGGCGATCCTCGCGATCGGCGCGGTCAAGCTGATGCCGTGGGTGCACGACGGCGAGGTGAAGGCGCGGCAGGTCATGCAGCTGTCGCTGTCCTTCGACCACCGGATGATCGACGGCGAGCTCGGGTCGCTCTTCCTGGCCGACATCGCCCGTGTCCTGGACGACCCGCAGACGCTCCTGCTCTGGAGCTAGTGTCCTGCCCGTACGTCCGCAACGCCTCGTTGCTTGTGCTAGCCGCAAGCACCGGGGCGTTGCGTGCTTCAGGAGGACAGATGGTGAACAGATCGTGGGTGAGTGAGCGTACTCACCTTCGAATCGCTGGAAATCTAGGCGGATGAGCGGTGTAATTAGCGGGTAGCCAAAGACGCCTACGAGAGGGTTACACCGTGGAGAGCATCGTTCGTAAGTACCGCCAGAACCGGGCTGTCGCCCGTCGCAACCGCGCGATCAACAGCGCCATCGCCTCGGCCACCTCGCCCTCGATGCGCGAGGAACTACTGGCGATCGCCAACCGCGACTTCTCATAAGACCGGGCGTTCCGTCTGTCCCCCGATCGGCGGGACGCCCTCCAGATCGGTGTCATGTACAGCCACCGATCGCACGCGCACCGGCATCTGCCGCCGGTGCGCGTTTCTTTTTGTGATGACCCGGCAGTAGGGACATCGCCAACCGGCCGAGGGCCTGCTTGGGTGACTCGATACCGTTGCCCGTAAGGGCTTGGCCATCATGCCGGTGGACCCGCCCACAGCAGGGAGGAGTCGAGGTGCCCGACGCAGGCGACACCGAATCGCGGCCGTCGGCCGGGACCCCGTCCCGGCCCGGTGATGCGGGCTCGTCGCCGGCCGAGAGCTGGCCGGTGGCGCCGGCCACCGACGCCGCCGCGGCCGAGGGGTCCTTGGGGGAGGCCGACGAGGGCGAGACCCAGGCGATCGACCCGGCACTGCTTCGGGTGGCCCGCAGCGAAGCGGCCCGGGCAGCGGCCAACACCCAAGTCTCTGAGGTTGGTCGTACGCGCGCTGAGCCCGTCGATCCGGCGCGTACGAGCGCTGAACCCACGGCGTTGTCGGAGCCTGCGAGTACGACCAGTGAGCCTGATGGCACGGCTGCCGTGGCGCCGCTAGGGCTGGACAAACCGCCGGCCGGGGCCACTGGCCTGGAGCCGACCGAAAAGCCCGCAGCATCAGCCTCGGCGGCGACGGCCGGTGAAATGCCCACAGCGGAGGCCAAGCCCAAGCGGCTCGGCCCCAAACCGCCGGAATTGCGTGGCAGCCGGGTGCCGGAGCCGAATCTGCCTCCCAACGCCTTGCCGCCTGGTCCGATGCCACCGAGCACCATGCCGCAGACCACGATGTTGCCGCAGCGTGGTGGCTACCGCCCGGCCCCCGGACCGCCGCCTGGTCGTCCGATGCCGCCACCGCCGATGCCCCCGCCTCCGATGCCTGGTGCCCAACCGCCGCACGGCCAGTTACCGTCTGGGCCGGTCCCCCCAGGTCCGATGCCGCCGCCGATGCCCGGCGGTCCCGTACCAGCCGGTCCGCCGCCGTCGCCCTGGGCGCGTCCCGGCGGCCAGGCCGGCCCGCTGACCAAGGCCGGACCGGGGATGGCACCGCACGGCGGCATGTCGCATCCCGGCACCGGGATGACCGGCCAGCAGCCGGCCATCCCAGCGTCCGCCGCCCCCAGCCCGTACTCAGCCGGCGGATACGCAGTGGCTCCCCCGGGCCCTGTCCCACCCGGCATGCCGATGCCCGCTCCGCCGCGGCGAAAGTCCGGGAAACTCTGGTGGATCATCGCGATCGTCGCGGTCGTGCTGGTGGTGCTCGGCGCCTGCGGCGTCGGAGCCGCTTTCCTGATCATTCCGGACATGGCGACCCCACTGATCGAAAAAGGCGACTGCGTCCGGCGTACCGCCAACAGCACCCTGATGCTGGCCCAGTGCAATGCGTCTGGTGCCCTGAAGGTGGAGGACCGTCTGGAGGACACCACCGACTCGGCCAAGTGCCCGAAGGCGACCACGGTCACCGTCTTCACCCACCGCGAAGACGGGAACAACTACGTCCTCTGTCTCGGCAAGCCGTAGTTTGCGTCCAGGGTTTGCGAGGGGCTTTGTCCAAGACTGTACGCATGAATGTGATCAGGTCTGTGGCGGAGCAGGTGGCCGCGTTGCCGCACGAAGGTGTGGTGAAGGTCGGCGTCGATGGTGTCGACGGCGCCGGCAAGACAGTCTTCGCCGGAGAACTCGCGGACGCGATTTCCGGGCGGCCGGTCATCCGGGCCGGTGTGGACGGTTTTCACCAACCGCGTTCCGTTCGGTACCGGCGTGGACGGACCAGCCCGGAGGGCTATTTCCGCGATTCGTACGACTATCCGGCTTTGCACGCGGCACTGCTTGATCCGCTGTCCACTGGCGGCGACCGGAAATATCGACGTGCCATGTTCGACCACGTCGCGGACCGACCTGTCGAGGTACCGGTGGAACAGGCGGCCCCGGACGCTGTGTTGGTGTTCGACGGCATTTTCCTGCATCGCCCGGAACTGGCCGGATACTGGGATTACAGCATCTTCCTCGACGTCCAGTTCGCGGCTTCTTTCGCCCGGATGGCCGGCAGGGACGGCTCGAACCCCCATCCGGACGCCCCCGCCAACCAGCGCTACGTCCGTGGCCAGATGCTCTATCTGGCCACCTGCCGCCCAGCCACTCTCGCGTCCATCGTCATCGACAACAGCGATCTTGATTGTCCGCGTGTTGTCCGGTGTCAGACGTAGAAATAGGGGTCGAGCACGCGCACCTCGGTGATCCGATCGACCGGAATTCCGTTATTGTCGGCCGCTGCTCGGATCGCCTCCGGCGATGGCGCGTCGTAAATACAGAAAGTCGTGGTTTTGTCGGTGGTAACGTACGAATGCACCCAGGTGACATCCTGCTTCGTATTGGTGTCCACGATAGTCCGGCAGGCCTTGGCGCCGTCCGCGGTCATTGGGATGGCGAGGCCGTCCTGGAATGTGCGCTCAACGAGATAACGAGGCATTGTCTTCTCCCTGTATGGACGTGAGCCCGTCGCCCAGGTGGGCGGCGGCTCCTTCTTCCTGCGGTCGGTAAGAAGCGCGTGACACAGGTGTGCCATTGCCTGTTCGGGAAGGCAGCCCTGCCTGAAGCTCCACAAAGGCGACCGTGTCGTGAAGATTTGCCCGGATTTCCAGCGCAGGTCTGCGAATCGCTTGTATTCCTCGGCCGCCCAGCATCCCAGTGCGGCGCGAAACTGTCGTACCGACCCCGAAAAATCGCCCCCACCCAGTGACGGGTGGGGGGTGGGTTTGAGGACCGATGTTCAACTAAAAATTAAGGTCCGCCTCTCGACCCACCCCCCGCCCGTTCAAAGGGAGGGGGAAAGAAAAACAGACACGTACGACAGTTTCGCGCCGCACCCACCCGTACGAAGGGACAAAAAAACTCGGGCCCCGAGTCCGCAGCGGTGTGCGGGACTCGGGGCCTGAGAGGGAGACGTGATCTAGTGCCGGACGACGGCGCCGGTCTTGGGGTCGAGGATCAGTGGTCGGGTGTTCGGCCACTGGTAGAAGTTGAACATTCCGCCCCAGTTCGCGGCGAGGCTGGTGGCCTTGGCGTCGTAGGAGCCGCCGCCGACGCGGCCGACGTTCCAGTTGTCCTCGACGAACTTCAGGATCGAGGTCTGGTCGGTGAGCCGGTGGTCAACCGCGTTCGTACGGCTGTAGGGCGAGATCACCAGGAGCGGGGTGCGGGGGCCGTAGCCGCAGCGGTCCTGCTGGTCGTTGCCGACCGGCTTGCCCTGGCAGGCGGCCTGGTCCAGGTTCGGGTCCTTGGAGCCGTTCACCAGCGGCGGGGTGACGTGGTCGTACCAACCGTCGGAGTCGTCGTACGCGACGACGACGGCGGTGGACTTCCAGTCCGGGGACTTCTGCAGCTGGTTGATCTCCCGTACGACGAAGGCCTGCTCGTCCAGCGGGTCGGAGTAGCCGGCGTGGCCGTCCTGGTATTCGCCGGCCTTCAGGAAGCTCACGGCCGGCAGGTGGCGGGACGCGACAGCCTGGTCGAAGTCGCTCAGGTCGTACTGGTGGTTCGCCTGGTCGGTGCTGCCGATCGCGGCCACCGACGACGGCGGCAGGTGCTGGGGATTCGAGGTCGACTGGTAGTACTGGAACGGCTCGTGGTGCGCGCTGTAGTCGACGACGGAGTTGCCGCCAACGTTGGTGTGGGTGGCGCCGCACACTGAGTAGCCGTTGGCGGTGCCGGTTGGCCGGAAGCCGCCCTGGAACCAGCCCCAGCTGACCTTCTTCTTGTTCAGCAGGTCGCCGACGTTCGGACCGGTCATCACGCCCAGCGCGTTCTTGCTGGTGTGGTTGCTGTCCGAGCAGTTGTCGAAGGCCGGGTCGGGGTCGTTGGTCATGGTGCCGACGCCGTTCGCGTCCGGCGACTGCACCGTGTACGCGTCGCTGACCTTCGCGCCAGTCACCGAGTCCACCGCGTAGATGCCGTGGGTCTGACCGGAGATCAGGTTCACCGCGCCGGGCGAGGACGGGCCGTAGACGCTGTTGAACGAGTTGTCGCTCATCGCATAGTTCTGCGCGTAGTTCCACAGACCGGTGACGGTGTTGCCGTCGTAGTAGTCCATCACCAGGCCCGGCTCACCGAACAGGATCGGCTGGCCGGTGCACTTGTCGGTCTCGGTGTGCTGGACGAACTGGTCGGCCTTGCCGCCGTTGTACGCCTGCTGCTCGTTCTTGTAGTTGTGGTTCTGGTCGCAGGTCATCGCCTGCGACGGCGACAGCCGTTTGGGGTTGTAGAGGTTCGGGTTGTGGTTGAGCAGCGAACTGCTCAGCCCGTTGACCCGCGGGGTGTCCCACTTGGCGCGGAACGGCGTGCCGTTTTCGTTGGTGGCGTGCGGGTACGTGCCGAAGTAGTGGTCGAACGAGATGTTCTCGTCGAAGATCACCACCACGTGCTTGATAGGCGTCGCGGTCCGCGTCTGGCTGGCCAGCTGTGCCTGGGTGACCGAGCTGCCGGTCACCTGCGCATAGGCCGCCCCGCCGGTGGCCGCGAGCAGCAGCGCCGAGGCGCCGGCCACCGCGATCGCCACCGGGTGGCGTTTTCGTAGCACCTGCATTTTCTTGATCATGTGCGGATTTACCCCTCTGATCGGACCGAGAACATGCTCCGCCCCAGGTAGTCGGTGCTGTCCCGTACGCCTGGCAGCACATAGAAATAGCCGCCGCCGTACGGGGAGATGTAGTCGACCAGCGGCTCGTCGGCGAGCCTGGTCTGTACGGCCTCGAACTGCCGCACCAGATCTTGCTGATAGCAGATGAAAAGCAGCCCCATGTCCAGGTTGCCCACGGAGTCGACACCGTTGTCGTAGTTGTACGGCCGGCGCAGCATGCGGCTGGCGTCGGTTTGCGGGGTCCGCGGATTGGCCCGCCGGATGTGGCTGGTCAGCGGGATCGCCGAGCCGATCGGGTCGGCGGCGAAATTCGGGTTGTCGAGTTCGTGGTTGCCGTCCAGCGGCGCGCCGGTGTCCCGGCGCCGACCGAACATGTTCTCCTGCTCGGAAATCGCCACCCGGTCCCAGAATTCCACCAACATCCGGATCAGCCGGACGACCTGGTAGCTGCCGCCGCTGACCCAGGCTGGCTCGGTGGCGGTTTTTCCGACCCAGACAAGCTTTTTCATCAGCGAAATGTCAGCGGTGCTCGGATTGGCTGTGCCGTCCTTGAAACCCATCAGGTTCCGCGGTGAGCCATCCGGCCGAGATGGTGACATGAATCCGTCGGCGCGCCAGCGGATCTGCATTCCGCCGCGAGTGTGCCGGGCAAGGTCACGCAGGGCGTGTACGACCGTGTCGGCATTGTCGGCGCAGAGCTGGACGGAAATGTCGCCGTGGCACAGGGCTGGGGTCAGATCGTCGTTGGGAAACATCGTCATCGGCTTCAGTCGAGCCGGTTTCTGGGCGGCGAGACCGTAGCGCTGGTCGAAAAGGGACGACCCGACGCCGACGGTGACGGTCAGCCGGTCCGGCAGTACGTCCGGTCCGAGCACGCCGGAGTCGTTCGGTGGAGCCGAAATCCCGGCGTCGAAGGGCGTTCCGCCGGTGGTCAGGAAACGCGCCCGCTCGGTGATTGTCTTGAAAAGCTCGACCAGGTCGTCTCGACTGTCCACAGTGGAGTCAAAGGAGACGATCGCGCCTTGGCGCTGTTGCGAGGTGACGATGCCGGCCTGGGTGACGCCGTGGAAAGGCACTGACGCGAGGCCGGCTGGCTCAGCGGCCGGTGCGGTCGTACGACTGCCGAAGCCGGCATCCAGTCCGACCGCGGCACCCGCCGCGGCGGCGAGGCCGGCGCCGCCGAGCGCACCGGCGATCAGCCGCCGGCGGGGAATCTGTGGGCCGCTCATGAGGTCCTCCGCGAGTCGCAGATGACCGCGATCGGGGCCAGCCGCTCCAGGGCGTCGCCGAGAGCGCCGTTGACGGCCTCCCGCTGTGCCGTGGAGAGGTCGTTGACCGACTTCCATGCCGCTCCCGTACGACCGGCATCCAGCGCCTTCTGCAGCCGGTTAAGGGACGCGTCCAGGGCCGGCAGGTCGGCGTACCGGCCCTGCAGCACCGGCCGCAGCACGCCGAGCACCATCCGGGTGCCGTCCAGGTCGGCGGCCGCGCTGGCCAGCATGCTGGCACTGCCCTCGTCGGTCTTGCCGGTCAGCTCGAACCGCAGCGCGTCCTCCAGGATTTCGTGCGTACGCAGCCCGAGGTCGCGCGGATCGACCTGTGCGTCGGCGAACTGGGACTGCAGGCTCTGGGTGTCCTTCAGCAGCTGGTCGGCGAACGGGGCCAGCGAGGCCATCGGCGCGTTGTGCCACAGCCCGTACTCGATCCGGTGGAAACCGGTGAAGCCCGCGTCCGCCACCCCGCCGGCCAGTCCGGCCGTGGTGCCGTTTATCGAGCCGTCCAGGTCACCGAAGGCGTCGTACGCGGCGCCGAGGCGCTGGTACGCGAGGTGGGCCGTCAGCCACCAGGCCTGCGCCGCGTTCCGGTCGCCACTGGCCACCGCCTGTTTGAGGGCGCCAGTATTCTGTACGAGCGTGCCGATGCCGGCCAGGACGAGCCGTTGGTAGTCGCGTACGGGACCGACCAGGTCGTTCTGGGTGACCGGCTTGACGCCCACGCTCGCGGCCTTCGCGGCGCCGGCGATCCTGACTGTCGGGCCGGTGATCGGGTCGTTGTCCTCGACGACACAGCGCAGCGCGTACGCGCCGGCCGGCAGCGACACCCGCAGCGGCCGGGTGGTCGCCGGTCCGAGGCCCTCGGCCTCGGCATAGATCGCGCCGTTGGCGGTGTCCACGATGTCCGCTTCGGCGCTCAGGCTGTCGACGTTGTGTACGTAGAGTGTCTGGTCGCCGGCTTGCGGAGCGTTCCAGCCCTGCCCGCAGCCGCTCCGGGAGACCGTCAGCACGTTCGAAGGTTGCGCCGGGCCGGACGCGACCGCGCGGGCGACCAGGAAGGCAGCCACGAACACCACCAGGGCGGCCAGCAACGCTACCGGCCAGCCCCAGCGGCGGGCGGTCAGAGCGAACACCGGGTTGGGCAGCGCGCCACCGACGGAACCTCCACGACTTCTTTACCTTTTCATGACGTAAGATTTACCACGATTCGCGTTCCGTCGGATATCTTGACTGGCCGTCGGGTCCGAGGCAAGACACAGGCAGATACACGCGAAGTGAACAGTGCCGAAAGAAAGCAAATAATTCGAGGAGCTAATAGGGGCAAATGTCCCGAGCGTTGTATTTCTGGCGGGAGTGCCTGTCGCGACCACTCTCATTCGCGACTGACTTCGGGCTGGGTGAGCCGAGCTACCGACTGAGCTGTGCGGTCTGCTCGTCGTAATGTTCCCGAGATGCGAGGATGCGGTCGAAATTGGTCTGTGACCAGGTGCTGAGCGCTGTCAAGTATGCGGCGACCTCGGTGCCCATGTCGGTGAGGGCGTACTCGACAGTCGGTGGCGTGGTCGGGTGCACCGTCCGGCTGACGAGTCCGTCCCGTTCCAGCTGACGCAGATTCTGGGTCAGCATCTTCTGGCTGATGCCGTCCACCGCGCGACGCAACTCGCCGAACCGGTGCGAATGACGGGCGAGCGCCCCCAGCATCAACGCCGTCCATTTGTTGGCCACCAGGTCCAGGACGTCACGGCAGGGACAGTTTCGCAGGTAGACGTTCCACGGCCCGCCCTGCTCAACGGTGGTTTCCATCAGGTACCTACTTTACCGAGAAGTGCCTTCTAGCCAAGAGTGACTACCTCTGGCCAGCATAGAGACCTCAGGATGACGGAAGAAGGAGCTTTTGATGCGTATCGTGACTCAGCAGGTCCTCGGTGGACCGGAGGTGCTGCAGGTCAGCGAAGCAGCGCGCCCGGAACCTGGGCCTACCGAGGTCCTGGTGCGGGTGGTGGCCGCTGGAATCAATCCGGTGGACTGGAAAGTACGGGCCGGTGGCGGGTTCCTCGGCACGCCACCGTTCACGGTGGGCTGGGATGTCGCCGGCGTGGTTGAGGAAACCGGGTTCGGTGCCAGCGGGGTCGGCAAAGGTGACGAAGTCCTCGGCATGCCCTGGTTTCCGCGACCGGCCAATGCCTACGCCGAGTACGTCACCGCCCCTTCTCGCCATTTCGTCCGCAAACCGGCAGAACTGTCACACGTCGAAGCAGCCGCACTTCCGCTGGCCGGGCTTACGGCATGGCAGGGGCTGGTCGACATCGGCGCGGTTCAGAGCGAGCAGCGGGTGTTCATCGACGCCGCCGCGGGTGGAGTCGGACACCTCGCGGTGCAGATCGCCAAGGCTCGGGGCGCGTACGTCATCGGCACGGCGAGCGCCGGCAAGCACGATTTCCTCCGCGAACTCGGCGTCGACGAGCCGATCGACTATCACGACAAGACCGCCACAACATCCGACGTAGATGTCTTTTTCGGCTTGGTTGGTGAAGAAAGCGACTTGCGCTGGCTGTCGGCAATCAAGGAAGGCGGTCTGCTGATTGGCGTACCCGGCGGCGTTGCTGAACGCGTTGAAACCGCTGCCGCCGTGCGGGGTGTGCGGACGACGAACATTCTGGTCGAGCCCGACCGCGTCGGTCTCCTCGGCCTTGTCGAGCTTGTCGAGGCGAAGCAGCTGCGGGTGCAAGTCGAGCAGACTTTCCCGCTGGATGACGTTGCCAAGGCCCACGAACTCGGCGAATCCGGGCGGGTCAGTGGCAAGCTCGTCCTGACAATCTGACGCGGACGGGGAAACCCGCCGGCAAGCCGTTGGTCAAAGTCAGCCCTTGAGGCCTGAGGTCTTGATCGACTCCACCAGCCGGCGCTGCAGGAAGAAGAACAGGATCATGGTCGGCAGCGCGGTCAGCGTCGAGCCGGCCAGCAGGTACGACCAGTTGGCGCCGCCGCCGACGGTGACCTGGTCCTGGAGCAGCTGCAACCCGACCTGCACGGTGAAGTACTTGTCGTCGGCGAGCACGATCAGCGGCCATACGAAGGCGTTCCAGTTGGCCAGGAAGAAGAACACCGTGAGCGCCGCGAGGATGGGCCGGGACAGCGGCAGGATCATGTTCCAGTACACCCGCCAGTAGCCGCAGCCGTCCACGATCGCGGCTTCTTCCAGCTCCTTCGGGATGGTGATGTAGTACTGCCGGAGCAGGAAGATACCGAAGGCGTTGAACAGCGCCGGCACGATCAGGCCGGCGTAGTTGTTCAACATGTGCAGCTCTCGTACGACCACGAACAGCGGCACCAGAATGACCGGCGCGGTCACCAGAAGGGTCGCGAAGACCAGCATGAAGACCGTGTCCCGGCCGCGGAATCGGAGCCTGGCGAGCGCGTACGCGGCCATCGAGTGGAAGAACAGCGCGACCACGGTGACAATCGCCGAGACGAAGAAGCTGTTCAGCAGATAACGCAGGAACGGCACCTGGGTGAAGATGAAGACGAAGTTGTCCAGGGTCGGGTGGGACGGCCAGAAAGCGCCGGTGCTGGCCTCGGTCTGGGTCTTGAACCCGCCGGTGAACAGCCACAGCAACGGGAAAAGCGCGAAGACGGCGACCGCGATCGCGGCGACCAACTGGAACATGGTGGCCGGCCGCATCCGCCGCCGGGCCGGCACGATTCGCTCAGTCGCCATAGCTGAAACGCCCTCCCCGGGTGGTCACGAAGATGGCCGTCGAACAGGCCAGCATGATCAGCACCAGGAAAGTGCCGATAGCGGCCGCGTAGCCGTATTCGCCGTACTGGAAAGCCTGTTGGTAGATATAGAAGATCAGCACGTTCGTGCTGTTCGCCGGGCCACCTTTGGTGAGTACGTAGATCATGTCGAAAGCGCCGGTGAGGGCGGCCACCGTGGAAGTCAGGAGTACGAAGAAACTGGTCGGCTTCAGCAGTGGCCAGGTGATGTGCCGGAAATTCGCCCACGCGCTCGCGCCGTCGATTCGGGCCGCTTCGTAGAACTCGGTGGGAATGTCCTGCAGGCCGCCGAGCAGGATGACCATGTAGTAACCCATCTGCACCCAGATGGTGACCACCACCGCGGTGCCCAGGGCCAGCTGTGGGTTGCCCAGCCAGGACTGCGGCGGGATACCGACCCAGCCGAGCACCTGGTTCACCACGCCGACCTGGTCGTCGAGCATGAAACGCCAGATCAGTGCCACTACGACAATGCTGATCGAGAACGGCAGGAAATAGGCCGTCCGGAAGAAGCCTACGCCGGGCAGTTTCTGTCGAACCAACAACGCCAACAGCAGGCTGGCGACGAAGCCGCCAGGGACCAGGCAGACCACGTAGATGAGGGTCGTACGCAGGCTCGAGTAGAACACCGGGTCGGCGAAAATCCGTTGGTAGTTGGCGAAACCGATGAACGTGTACTGGCCGAAGCCGCTGACCTGGAAAAGGCTCAGGACGAACGACAGCACCATCGGCAGTCCGATGAAGATGGTCAGGCCGATGACATCCGGGGCCAGGAAAAGCGCGGCGGCCCAGCCTTCGCGCTGCCGCCGGTTGAGCTTCGGGCTTTTGGCCGCGGTCGCGGGCAGCTCGCTGGACGCCGTCTTGGAGGCTGTTCTGGCCGAGGTAGGTGCGGTCACAGGATTTTCGCCCCCTCATAGGACTTCAGGTAAGCGTCGATGGACGCGCCGGCGATTTCGGCTTCGTCGGCCGCTTTGTGGCCAGCCAGCATGGTGTTCTGGATCGCGTCGGAGATCGCCTTGTAGATGACCGGTGGATAGCGCGGTTCACCGCGCGTACCAGGATAGATGTCGTCCTTGAACTGTTTCATGATCGGCGTGCTGTAGCCGCCTCGGGCGGTGCCCAGGTCCAGCGCCGACTTTCGCGGCGAGATATCGCTTTTGGCCACCGTGCACCAGTCCGCGACGCGCTTGACCGAGGCCGGGTCCATCGAGCCGACCGCCTCCACGCAGAACTTCGCGGCGGCCTCCGGATTGCGGCCGTTCTTGTTGGCCACGAAGGCCCATCCGCCGGCGATGGTGGCGTACCGGCCACCCGACGGGGTCGGCAACCGGAAGATGCCGTATCTCGTTTTGGGTAGCCGCAAGCGAAAGTCCGCGACATTCCAGATACCGCTCTGCCACATCGCGGCCTGGCCCTTGTCGAGCGCTGCTGGCAGGTCGCCGGCGGCCGGGTTGGTACGCGGCGACACTCCCTTGACGACACCGTCCTGGAACAGCTGCAGGGCCTGGATCGCCCCTTTGGTGTCGAAAGCCGACTTCCCGTCGCCGCCGACCGCGTCCGCGCCGCCCTGCCACATCCACGGATACCAGGTGAAGTTCTGGAAATAACCCTGGCCCGGCTCGAAAACCAGCCCGGCTCGATCCTTGGTTTCCAGTTTCGCGGCCAACTCCAGCATCGCGTCCCAGGTCTTCGGGATGTCCCCTTCGGAGAGGTGGGCGTCCTCCCAGACCTTTTCGCTGTAATAGATGGCCAACGGTTCCTGTTCCATCGGCAGCGCGTAAACATGGCCGTCGACCGTACGAGTGTCCAGCGCTCCGGGCAGGAAGTCGGCGATCGCTTCCTTGGTCATGTACGGCGTGAGGTCCTGCAACACGCCACCGTTGTAGTAGCGCAGGAAATCGCCGGGGCTCATCAGGAAGATGTCCGGCCCGCTGCCGGCCGCGAACGAGGTCTGCACCTTGTTCGTACCGGTGTAGTTCGGGATGAAAATCGGCTTGACCTGCTGTTTGTTCTTCTTGTTCCAGTCCGCGATGAACGTGTCGAACCAGCCGCCCTGGGCGATGGACGTGGGCGTACGCAACGGGTTCGGCGTGTAGAAGTTCCAGAACTCCAGCGGTTCGGAGCTGCCCGCGGTCGTACGCCCGCAGCCGGCCAGCGCCGCAGCGCCGGCCGTCGCTGCGGCGGCCGTGCCGATTCCCGCCTTCAGCAGGGTGCGGCGGGAGATGCCGTTGGCCATGTGGCCTCCAGAAATGCTAGATGACCTCAATGTGGTCACGGTGCGGGGTAGCCGGGTTGGCGCCGGCCGGCTCCGCCTGATACCAGAACGCGGTGGAGGCGATGTCGTCCTGCAGCGGCAGGTATTTGCCACTCGGGCCGCGCCAGCCCAACGCCTGGATGGTCACCTTGATGTCCTGCGCGAACCGGATCGGGTCCGGAACATGCCAGCGATACATGCCAAAACGCTGTTGGCTCTGATAGAGCCCGTCCGGCTTGATGACCTGGTTCAGCCCGAGGAACGGTGTGGTGAAAACCTGGTAGCCGATTTCCGGGAGCTCGAAATCCCAGGCACCGCCGAAGTAGTCCTCGGTGCCGGTGCCGCAGATGGTCGGGAATTCCTGGTCGCCGTCCAGGTAGAACTTGATCTCGCCCTCGCCCCACCAGCCGTTGTTGTTGACGCCCCAGGCAAGGTACGTCCCGACGTAATGCCCGGCACCTTGGACGCCTTCCAGGATGGTGTGCACTTCGCCGTACGGCAGCGGATTGTTCCGCCGCCACTGGGCGTGGAAATAGCTGGCCTGCTCCGGCACCTCGGTTTCGCTGTAATCGACCTGGTAATAAAGCACCACCTCGTCGTCGCCGACGTTTTCCAGGGTGATCTTGGCGGCCGTCCGGAACGGCATTTCCCAGTAGCTGTTGAAACCGCCGTTCGGGTTGACCGCGATCGGCAGCGAGCTGACCTGGCTGAACTCGCTCCAGCCGTTGCAGAAGAAATCACCCAGTGGCACCTCCACCGCGGGGGTGGCCTCGCCGTCCCAGTAAAACCGCAGAATCGTGCGCCGCCACGCCTTGTAGTGGGTGGTGAGCCACATGTGCTGGATAACGCCCGGACCGGTGATGTCGGCGATGGTGTACGTCTGGCCGGCGGCGATCTTCACGCTCGGCGAGACTTTCCAGCCGCGGCCAAGGTCGGAGGCCGCGTGCGAGCCGGTGCCCTCGGTCGCCATCGCGCCGCGGCCCTTTTCGCCGGTGACGTTCTCGGCGCTGATGGAGCGGGTTCGCGCGGTCGTACGCACCGACAGCTGGCCCAGACCTCCGCCCACGAAACCTGATGTCACGGTCATCCCTTTGTTAACCCGGAGTAAGTAAACCAACGTGAGTAAACGATTTCTCGTGACCCTAGGTCCGCCATGTGACCTACGTCAAGGACTCCCGTCCCAGGCCTCCCGTTATGGCCGGAATGCGGGCCGCAACCGGTCTCCCAGCTTGCGAAACCCGGTCACCCGGTGAGCCCGTACACACGCTGCGCGGTGCCGGCCCGGACCGTGTGTTGTTCGGTTGGCGAGAGGTCTTTGATCAGGTCGTCAGCGGTGGCCAGCACGCGTTCGTACGAGCCGGCCAGCGTGCACACCGGCCAGTCCGAGCCGGCCATCAGCCGGTCCGGCCCGAAGGCGGCCAGCACCACGTCCGCGTACGGGCGCAGGTCGTCGAGCGTCCAGCGGGCCCAGTCGGCCTCGGTGACCAGCCCGGAGAGCTTGGAGGTGATGTTGGGCCGGCGGGCCAGATCGCGGATGAGCGAAGCCCACGGCTCGATCTCGCCAGTCGCTACCGGTGGCTTCGAACAGTGATCCAGGACGAACCGCACGTCCTCCAGCGCCGTCACCGTCTCGGTGGCGGCCGCCAGCTGCGAAGGCAACGTCAGCAGCTCGTACGCGAGCCCCGCCGCGCCCACCGCGCGCAGGCCCCGGCGTACGTCCTCACGGCAGAGCCACCGGGGGTCGGGCTCGCCCTGCACCTGATGCCGGATCCCCTTGAGGAACTCCCCGCCAGGCAGCTCCCGCAGCTCCGCCAGCCGCTCGGCCACACCGTCCGCGGTGAGGTCCACCCATCCCACCACTGCCGCTAGCAGCGCCTCCTCGGCGGCGATCGCCAACAGCTCAGGTGTCTCTTCCGCCACCGACACGGTCTGGACGACCACCGTCGCATCGACGCCGGCCTTCGCGGCCAGCGGCTTCAGGTCCTGAATCCCGAAACTCCGCCGGATCGGTGCCATCGCCGCGCCGGTGATCCACTCCTGATCCCGTACGTCCAGATCCCACAGATGATGATGCGCGTCGACCACCATCTCAGTTCTGCGACTTCCCACTGGTGAGGCGGGTCAGGATCAGGGCGACCAGGATGATCGCGCCGTTGATGGCCGGATTCCACAGCGGATCGACGCCGGCCAGCAGCAGGATGTTCTGGATCAGTCCGAGGACGATGACCCCACACAGGGCGCCGAACAGGGTGCCCCGCCCACCGTTGAGGCTGATGCCACCGATCACCGCCGCGGCGAACACCGTGAAGATCATCCCGTTGCCCTGGCTGGCGGCCACCGACCCGAGCCGGCCGGCCATCATCACGCCAGCGAGGGCGGCCAGAAACCCACCTATCGCATAGACGCCCCATACTGTGCGGCCGGTACGAATGCCCGCTGCGCGGGCCGCGTCGACGTTG
This sequence comes from Fodinicola feengrottensis, assembly GCF_039530045.1. Lineage (NCBI taxonomy): Bacteria > Bacillati > Actinomycetota > Actinomycetes > Mycobacteriales > Fodinicola > Fodinicola feengrottensis. The sequence goes on from NZ_BAAANY010000009.1 coordinate 549,963, forward strand.
CCGCCGATCGCGTACAGCGCCCGTCCGGCACGGAAATACCGCAGTGTGACGATGCCAATCGCGTACGCCGCGATGCAGACCAGGATGGAGACTGGAATGCCGAACCAGCTCGCCGAGCCCAGGTAAGAAAAAGACGCCGGTTCCTGGAAAAGGCTCTTGCCGGCGCTTGTACCGGTCTGCAGACCGCGCAGCACGATCAGCATGCCGAGCGTGACAATGAACGCGTTCAGCCCGAAACGGACCACCAGGGTTCCGTTGAAGACGCCGATCAGAATGCCGACGCCCAGGCAGATTGGGACCGCCCAGACCGTCGGCAAGCCAAAATACATCGGTACGAGCAGGCCGAGTGCGGGTGCCAGACCAATGGTGGATTCCAGCGAGAGGTCGAAACGGCCGGTGATGAGGATGCACGCCTCGGCCAGGACGAGCAGCGAAAGCTCGCTCTGTTGCTGAAGGACGTTCATCAGGTTCTCGACACTGAGGAACGTGTCCGGCGCGATGATGAAGCCGACGATCATCAGCACGACGATGACTGGGATCATCGCCATCTCGCGTAACCGGTTGACCCAGATGATCGCGTTGGCGCGACGGGCTATCGGCACCTCATTACTAACGGTCGTCACGCGTACCTTCCATTCCGGCCACGAGGTCGGCGTCCTGCCAGCCCTTGCTCTGTTCCGCGGTCAGCCGGCCGGCGAACATCACCAGCACTCGGTCGCAGCCGCGCAGGTCGTCCAGCTCGTCGGAGACGATCAAAGCGCCCGCGCCGGCCGCGGCCGCGGCGTCAATGGCGGCCAGAAGTGTTTCCTTGGCGCGAATATCCACCCCGGCGGTGGGGCCGATGAGGACCAGGGCGCAGGGTTCACTGGCCAGTGCTCGGGCCATCACGACTTTTTGTTGGTTGCCGCCGGAAAGGCCGTAGAGCGGGGTAGTGATCGACGGCGTCTTGATGTCCAGCGTTCGTACGGCTTCGTTCGCCAGCGCCGCTTTTCGGCGCGGGGAAAGGAAACCGGCCCGGCCGAGCCGCCGGGGCACGGTCATGGTGGCGTTTTCGGCCATCGACAGCTCCGGTACGAAACCGGTGGCGCGGCGATCCTGCGGTACGAAGCCGATGCCGGCCTTCAGCGCGTCCGGCACGCTGCCCGCTCGTACGCGCTGGCCGGCGGCCTCCACGACACCGGACGTGGGCGATCGCATGCCGGCCAGGGTCTCCGCGAGCGCCACCGCGCCGCTGCTGGCCGAGCCGGCGACTCCCACGATTTCCCCTGGGGCGACCGAAAACGACACCGATTCGTACGAGCCGGCCAGTGTCAGCTCGCGTACGGCCAGCGCTGGCGGGCCGGATTTGCGGGTACGGCTGGAAGTCTCGCCCAGCAGGTGGCTGGCGGCCGCCTCCGGGCCGGTCATGGCGGCGACCAGCGCGTCGGTGTCCAGCTCGTCGACCGGCGCGGTGATGATGTGCCGGGCGTCGCGAAGCACGGTGACCCGTTGGCAGAGCTGGTAAATCTCCTCCAGGTGATGCGAGATGTAGCAGAAGGTCACGCCGCGCTCCTGCAGCGCCCGCACTTTGCGGAACAGTCGGGCGATCCCGCCGGCGTCCAGCTGCGCGGTCGGCTCGTCCATGACGACAAACCGGGCGCCGTGGCTGAGCGCCCGGGCGACCTCCACCATCTGCCGCTGCTCGACGGTCAGGTCCCCCGCCAGCTGCTCGGGGTTCACGTCCACCTCGTACGACTCAAGCAGCTCAGCGGCCCGTCTGCGCAGTCCTGGCCAGGAAATCGGGCCGCGCTCGCTTTGCCGGTTGAGAAACAGGTTTTCGGCCACGCTGAGCGTTTTGATGATGGTCGAGTGTTGGTAAACACAGGCCACTCGCTGCCGCCAGCCATCTCGATCCGAGATCGCCGGCGCGGCTTCTCCGTTGAAAAGCACGGTTCCGGAGTCCGCGCCGGTCAGGCCGGTCAGCAGCGACACCAAAGTGGACTTGCCGGCGCCGTTGCGGCCGACCAGCGCGTGGGTCTCGCCGGGCACGATCGACAGCGACACGTCGTCCAGAGCGACCGTCGTACCGAAGCGTTTGGTGACTCCGCGCGCCTGCGCGATCGGGGTTACTGGTTCGCCCACAGGCTCTTGTCCGTCGAGGCGATCGTCTGGTACGAGCCAATTTTCTGCGGAGTCAGGGTGACCAGTGGTGCTGGCAACTGGTCCTCCAAACCGTTCGGCAGCTGGATGATCGTGCTGCCGTGATCGGTCGGACCGGGCTTGAAGGTCCTGCCGGCCAGTGCCGCCTTCGCGTAATAGAGGCCGTAATACGCGTACGTGTCAGCTGGCTGCGACACTGTCGCGTCGATGTCCCCGCTGGCGATGCCGCTCAGCTCCTGCTTGATGCCGTCATTCGACACGATCTGGATATGCCCGGGAGTGCCGGCCTTCTTCAGCAGACCTTTCTGTTTGAGCAGCGCGATCGTGGGCGCCAGGAACACGCCACCGGCCTGCATGTAGATGCCCTGGATGTTGTTGTTGGTCTGGCTCAGCACGGTCTGCAGGCCCGCCGAGGCCTTGTCCGCCAGCCACTGGGTGGGCACCTCGTGCACCACGATCTTCGGGTAGTTCTGCTTCATGCAGGTGGCGAAGGCTTCGGACCGGTCGCGGCCGTTGATGGACGCGAGGTCGCCCTGGAATTCCACCACGTTTCCGGCGCCGTGCAGGGTTTCGCCAAGGTACGTGCAGGCTTTCTGGCCGTACGCCTTGTTGTCGGCCCGTACGACCATGAAAACCTTGCCAGCGTCTGGCCGGGTGTCCACCGACACCACCGGGATCTTCTTGGTGTCCAGACTGTCCAAAGTGGACTTGATGGCACCGGTGTCCTGTGGCGCCATCACGATCGCCTTGGCGCCCCGGGTCACCAGCGACTGGACGTTCGCGACCAGCTTGCCGATGTCGTTCCCGGAGTTGGTCGGCGGCAGCAGTGAGACGCCGAGGCCGGCTGCCTTCTGCGGCACGAAACTGTTGTAGGAGTTCCAGAAGTCCGAGTCCGAGCGCGGAAAATCGATCCCCACCTTCGCGCCCGCGATGCTGCCGGAGCCGCTGCCGCAGCCGGTCAACAGGCCGGCGCAGGCCACCGCCGCGACGGCGAGAAGGGCGGTAAAGCGTGATCGGTGCATACGAAACCTCGCCAGCTGACCGAAGATCCTATAGGGTGTTTCATCTTCTGGGTCGCGGGCGTGCCTGTCAAGTGAGCGCTCCGGGTTTGTACGCGCTGTCGAGCAATCCAGCATGGACCAGCTCGTCCCACAGCGCGGCCGGCACGTCCCGTTCGAACATGTCGACACCGTCGGCGACCTCGTCGGCACTGCGAGCGCCCAGCAGGACGGTCGCGACCGCCGGATGGGAGGCGGCGAAGGCCAGCGCGGCCGCCTTCAAGGGCACCCCGTGCCGCTCGCAGACCTCCTGCATCCGCAGCGCCCTGTCCACCACTGGCCGCGGCGCAACGCCGTAGTCGTACCGCGCCTGTGCCTGCGGATCAGCCAGTACGCCGGAGTTGAAAACACCGCCGATGACCACGCTGACGCCTCGCTCGACGCACGCCGGCAGCAGGTCCGCGGCGCCGCTCTGGTCCAGCAGCGTCCAGCGGCCGGCCAGCAGGACCGCGTCGATGTCGGTTTCCCGGACGAACCTGGTCGGGATCCGCGACTGATTCATGCCGACCCCGATCGCACCGACCACGCCCTGCTCCCGGAGTTCGTGCAGGCGCCCGTACGCGGTGTCCAGGGCGGCCTCTTCGTGGTCGTCCGGGTCGTGGATATACGCGATGTCGACGCGGTCCAGCCCGAGTCTGTCCAGGCTGGCCTCCAAAGATCGGGAAATTCCGGCGGCGCTGAAGTCGAAGACCAGGTCGGCCGGTTCGCCGTCGGCGAAGATGCCGGTCGGTCCGCCTGGCCGCGGGTGCACGAGCCGGCCGACCTTGGTGGACAGCACGTACGAGTCACGGTCCCGGCCAGCGAGCGCACGGCCCAACCGTCGCTCCGACACCCCGTGCCCGTACTGCGGCGCGGTGTCGAGATAGCCGATGCCCGAGGACAACGCGGTGGCGATGGTGGCCTGCGCGCCGGACTCGGCGACATGCTGGAAAAGTCCGCCGAGCGCCGCACAGCCCAGCCCCAGCCTGGTGACAGATACTGTGCTGTGGCCCAGAACGCGGCGCTGTTCGGCGAGATGCGTCATGCTGATCTCATTTCCTACATCGAATAGGCTATAAGTCTCGGCACCGGCTCCGGCTGGTGCCAGCGACCGAGAAGGGGGCCGGCTGACATGACATCCGTACCGGCGGACCGCGCGAGCGTACGGCTCCCGCAGCGAAACGTGCTTTCCGACGACGTCTATGAATCCGTGAAAGCGTTGATCATGGACCATATCGTCGAGCCTGGCGCGCGGATGTCCATCGACGGGCTGGCTCGCGACCTGCAGGTGTCGCCGACGCCGCTGCGGGAGGCGCTGGCCCGGCTGGAGTCGGACGGCCTGGTGGTGAAGCAGCCGCTGCGTGGCTATCGGGCCACTCCGTTGCTGACCACCCAGGAGCTGACCGCCTTGTACGACTTCCGGCTGCTGATCGAGCCGTGGGCCGCCGCGCATGCGGCCGAGCGGGTGAACGACGCCGGCGTCGCCGCGTTGGAAGCCGAGATGGACAGCGGCGCGGACGTGCCGGAAAGCGGCGAATACGACACTTTCAAGTCGCTGACCATGCATGACTCTCGTTTCCACGACCTGGTTGCCCAACTGTCGGGCAACGAACCGCTTCGGCTGGCGCTGGAGCGTACCCACTGTCACCTGCACACCTTCCGGCTCTACTACTCCAGCGGCATCGGGTCGCAGGCGGTGGCCGAGCACCGTGCAGTGGTGAAGGCGATTGTCGGCGGCCGGCCGGAAGCGGCCGAGAAGGCCATGCGCCGACACCTGGAAAAGGCGTTGCGCAGGCTGGTTGTCGCCACCAGCACCGACTGACACGTGGCCTCCTCCCGAGTGTGCGCTAGGCCATCAGGGAATTTCCTATAGGAAATCTGGCGAGTTTGCTAGGGTCGTTCGCAAGATGTTCCTGCCTGGACACCAAGGGGTTCTCCTATGCCGCGTATCAGCGCCCTCACCGTTTCGGACGTGCGGTTCCCCACTTCCCGGGAGTTGGACGGGTCGGACGCGATGAACCCGGACCCGGACTACTCCGCCGCGTATTTGACGCTGCACACCGAGGCCGACCCGGTCGCGTACAGCCTGGTCTTCACCATCGGCCGCGGTAACGACGTGGTGGCCGCGGCAGTCGAGTCGCTGTCGCCGTACATCGTCGGCCGGGACGTGGACGAGCTGTGCGACGACCTGGGCGGATTTTCCCGCGCTCTGGTTTACGACTCGCAACTTCGCTGGCTGGGCCCGGAAAAGGGCGTCATGCACATGGCGATCGGGTGCCTGGTCAACGCCGTCTGGGACCTCGCTTGCCGGCGAGCCGGCAAACCGCTATGGAAGTATTTGGCCGATCTCAGCCCCCAAGAGCTGGTCGAGCTGGTCGATTTCCGCTATCTGACCGACGCGTTGACCCCGGATGAGGCAGTTGAGCTGCTACGGGGGAAAAGCTCTGGTCGGGCGGAGCGGGAGGCGTTGCTGCGAACCGAAGGTCACCCGGCGTACACGACGACCCCGGGCTGGCTGGGCTATTCGGACGAGAAGCTGGCCCGCCTCGCTCGGGCCGCGGTGGACGCCGGTTTCGGTCAGATCAAACTGAAAGTTGGCGACAACCTGGACGACGACAAGCGCCGGATGGCGCTCGCCCGTGAGGTGGTCGGGCCGGACATCGGGGTAGCCACCGACGCCAACCAGCGCTGGGATGTGGCCGAGGCGATCACCTGGATGAACGAGCTGCGCGACTTCCGGCCGGCCTGGATCGAGGAACCCACCTCGCCGGACGACATTCTCGGCCACGCGGCGATCCGCCGCGGGGTGGCGCCGATCCCGGTGGCTACCGGTGAGCACGTCCAGAACCGGGTGGTTTTCAAGCAGCTCCTGCAGGCCGAGGCGCTCGATGTCGTACAGATCGACGCCTGCCGGGTCGGTGGCGTGAACGAGAACCTGGCGATCTTGTTGCTGGCAGCCAAGTTCGGCGTCCCAGTGTGTCCCCATGCCGGCGGAGTGGGGCTGTCCGAGCTGGTCCAACATCTGGCCATGTTTGACTATGTGGCGGTGTCCGGCACTCATGACAGCCGGCCGCTGGAGTGGGCGGACCACCTGCACGAGCATTTCCAGGTGCCGGCCCGGGTCAGCGGTGGCCGCTATGTGGCGCCGGACAGTCCGGGGATCGGGGCGCAAATGCATCCGGATTCGGTGGCCCGGTTCAGTTTTCCGGATGGTCCAGAGTGGAGGGCGCAGTGAGCGACGAATTCGACAGCATGATGGCCGGCGCACTGACCGGCGCCGATTTCGCCGGCACGGCCGCGATAGTCACTGGCGGAGCGTCCGGCATCGGGCTGGCCACCGCCGTGCTGTTGGCCAGTCGCGGCGCTCAGGTGGCTTGCCTGGACCTCTCCGACGAGGTGCCCGAACCGTTGCTGGGCCTCAAATGTGACGTACGGGACGACGCTGCCGTACGCGCCGCGGTCGCATTGGCGGTGCAGCGGTTCGGACGCCTGGACGTGGTGGTGGCCAATGCTGGCATCGGTGCCCAGGGCACCGTCGAGGACAACTCCGATGACGAATGGCATCGGGTTTTCGACGTGAACGTGCTCGGCGTGGCGCGTACGGTCCGAGCCGCTTTGCCGGCCCTGCGGGATTCCGATCGAGCGGCTGTCGTGGTGACATCGTCTATTGCCGCGGTGGCTGGGATTCCGCAACGCGCGCTTTACAGCGCTTCCAAAGGTGCGTTGGCGGCACTGACGTTGGCGATGGCGGCCGACGCGGTGGCCGACGGCGTACGAGTGAACGCCGTCGCGCCTGGAACCGCGGACACTCCCTGGGTGGGCCGGTTGTTGGACTCGGCGGCCGATCCGGCAGCTGAGCGGGCCGCTTTGGCAGCCCGGCAGCCGATGGGACGGTTGGTCTCGGCCGAGGAAGTCGCGCACGCTATTTGCTACTTGGCGTCGCCCCTTTCCGGGTCGACCACCGGAACTCTTCTCAACGTCGACGGCGGAATGTTCGGCCTGCGGTTGCGCCCGAAGGGCTGACGCGCGGTTACTCGACGTGAGGGTTATGTGGCGGGCACTGCGGTTTTCCGGGTGTTCTGAAAGAAAGCAAATCGCCAGCCGGTGTTTGCACGTACGGCCGTGAGGGTCACCACTGAGGTCACGGGTGCGTGGTCCGGCTTGCCGCCGTCGGCAATTACCAAGGCGACATCTGGTGTCAGATAACGGATATCGAGCGAAGCGTCGGCGCCGTCGCTGGGCATCTTGACGCCTTTGAGTGGGCCGTTAAAGAGAAAACTATGGCTGGCCTCAATGGCCGCGCGCCCGCTGTCGCGAGTGCCCAGCCAGCTGATGTAGTCGGCGTTTTCGGCGAACAGGGCGGCGTACGCGGTGGCGTCCCCCTTGTTCCATGCCGCGGTCAGCTGGCGCAGCAGGTCCTGGATCTGGCTGGTGTCGGTCTCGGCGGACATTGAATTTCTCCTTCTAGAGGTGGAATTACCAGGGCAAGCGGTGCCCGTCATCTTGCGGTTCTCCGCAGAACGGATCGCGCCCTGATCGTATGCTGCGATCCGCTATATGGCAAGCTGCCATAACGTCGGGCCTGGAGATGCACCGAAAGGTGGCGGGAGAAACTAGGAGACGAGGAACAGGCTGTCCAGGACGCGTACGACGTCATCCTGGAGATTGCCGGCGGCATCTTCGTGGCCGGCGAGCTGGTGGAGCAGGGCCAGTTGGAAGACGCCGTCGAACATGGCATATGCGGTGCGGGGCGTGACCGTCAAAGGCGTGCTGGCGAGTTCGGCATAGCGGCTGACGATTCGCCAGATCATGTCCTGCAGAACCTGGTCGATTTCCAGCGCGTCCTTGCGAAAACTCTCCTCGAAAAGGCTCTGGTTGCGCAGGTCGTACCAAAGCCGGTGCATGTGCGGTTCTTCGCACAGCGTTTCGGCCATCGCGGCGGCGAAACCGGTGCGCAGCTCGCTGGCTGAGGTGGCGGCGGCGACGAGGTCGTCGTAGCGGGTAGCGCACTCGATTTTGTATTCACGGACGCAAAAGGTGATCAGGTCGACCTTGTCCGTGAAGTAGTAGTGCAGCACCCCGTGCGAGAACTCGGAGTTCTGCGCGATCTCGCGCAGGCTCGTACGGGCATAGCCGAGCTCGGACAGGGTCTTGAGCGCGGACGCGGCGAGCTGGCCGCGGCGCTCGGTGAACTTGTCCACCGGCGGCCGGCGCGGGGTCTTCGCCCTGCTTGCCTTCGCCACCTGCGTCATCACGAATCTCCCGGTCAGCCCACGTCCATCGCGTCAAGTCTAACCCGGCACCCTACCCGTACGGGCGGAGTCTTGACAGTCGTCCAAGAAAGTCTTGACGAGTGTCAAGATGTTGCCTAGCGTGTGACCCGAGTCACCGGGCGCCGATCGGGTCCGGAACGGCCCCGGACGGGGGCCCGAACCATCTCTGGGAGGCGGAGTCGGATGAGCGTGTACGACCTGACCGGACGCAAGGCGTTGGTGACCGGTGGCGGACGAGGCCTCGGGGCGAGCATGGCGGAGGCGTTGGCGGCGGCCGGCGCGGCGGTGGCGGTGGCCGACATCCAGGAGGACACCGGCAAGGAAACCGCTGGCAAACTGCGGGATTCCGGTGCGACGGCGGCTTTCGTGCCGTTGGACGTGACCGACGACGCGAGTTGGGAGTCGGCGATCACCGCGACCATCGGCGAGCTCGGTGGGCTGGACATTGTCATCAACAACGCCGGAGTGGAGATTTCCGGGCTGTTGATCGACATCGACTCCGCGGACGTACGAAAGATGTTGGACGTCAACGTTGTCGGCACCGCGTTGGGTATCAAGCACGCTTTCCGGACCATGAAACCGGGCGGCGCGGCCGGCAACGGCGGCGCGGTGGTGAACATCGCGTCGGTCGCCGCGACCATCGCTTTCCCAGGAATAGCCGGCTATTCCGCCACCAAGTCGGCGGTCGACCGGCTCACCCGGGTGGCCGCGCAGGAGTCCGGCAAGCTCGGCTATGGCGTACGGGTCAACTGTGTTTATCCGGGTCTGGTGCCGACCGTGATGGGCATGCAGCTCGCTCAGGACATGGTGACGCTCGGGCTCTATCCGACCGTCGAGGCGGCGGTCGGCGCGGTGATCGACCTGACTCCGCAGGGTCGGCTCGGCGAGCCGGCGGACATGGCCGACGCGGTGGTCTTCCTTGCCTCGGACGCGGCCCGGTTCATCACCGGCGCGGGGCTGCCGGTCGACGGCGGCATGGGCATGTGACCGACTTTTCCTTGAACGTACGAGAAAGGCACTCCCATGACTGACAAACCAGTTGTCGTTTACGGCGCCTCCGGCTACACCGGCCGGCTGGTCTGCGAATACCTGCGCGAGTTGCATGTCCCGTTCGTGGCCGCCGGTCGGGACGCGAAGCGCGTCCAGGAGGTGCTGGACAAGGTTCCGGGCATCGAGGATGTCGAGCACGAGGTGGTCGAGGTCGAGCACGACGTGGACGCGCTGACCGAACTTTTCAGCGGCGCCAAGGTCGTCAGCAACATGGTCGGCCCGTTCATCAAGCATGGCCCGGAAGTCGCGCAGGCCTGCCTGAACGCTGGTACGCATTACCTCGACACCACCGGCGAACAGGACTGGGTGCTCGCCGCCCAGGAGCAGTTCGGTGCTCAGTTCGCCGCGAAAGGCCTGCTGCTTTCCCCTGGCATCGCCCAGATGTACACCACCGGCGAGATCGCGGCGAACATCTGCCTGGAGACGCCAGGCCTGGACACCCTCGACATTCTGGTGCTGTGGAAGGGTTTTCCGACGTACGCGTCGACCCAGACGATCTTCACGATCCTCAAGGCGGACTGGTTCTACCTGGAGAACAACCAGCTGCGGAAATGGGATCCGCGGTCCAAGTTCGAGGTGAACGTGCCCGGCCAGCACGCGACCGCGCTGGCGGTGCCGTGGGGCGGCACGAGTCATCCGGTGTGGTTCAAGAACGACCCGCGAGTGGCGTCCTGCAAGGTCGTCGGCGGGGTTTTCGACCGTGCGGTGATGGAGGGGGTCGTCGCGACGGTGAATCTGGTGGAGGAACAGATCAAAACCCTGCCCGCCGACCAGCAGGACGCGGCCCTGGCCGAGGTCGCCGCTTCCGTCCAGGCGGGCATGCCGCCACGGGAGAACCCGCGGGTCAACACCTCGCTGGACTCGGTGTACGCGTCCGGCCCGCTCGGTCGCGCACATTGCGTGATCCACGGGAACAGCAACTACAAGCAGACCGGTCTTTTGCAGGCGTACGCGGCATATTCGCTGCTGCAGCAGGCGCCTCGGCGGACCGGCCTGGCCTCGGCCTGCCAGGCATTTGGGCACCGGGAGTTGCTCGGAGTGCTGAAGAATTTCGGGTTGGTTCTGGAGCCCGAACTCACTGTCAACTAGCGGACCGGCGGCGGGTTCCCGGCATGGGGAGCCTGCTGCCGGCTGGTAGCCAAAACCGAGGGCGGCGCCGTGCGTTTGACCGACTACCTGGACAAAGGGGCCTCGCTCGGCCCGGATCTACCTTGCCTGACAACCGATAGCCAGACGCTGTCGTACGCGCAAGTGCAGGACCTGTCGTGGGGAATCGCGCGGGCGCTGGACCGGTCCGGGGTGCGACCGGGCGAGAAGGTGGCCATCCTGTCGGCCAACGATCCGCTCGCGTTTTCGTGTGTTTTCGGGATTTCTCGGGCCGGCGCGGTGTGGTGCCCGATCAATCCGCGCAACGAGGCCGACGAGAACCGCGAACTGCTGGATTTCTTCGACTGCAGCTGCCTGATCTTCCAGGCGTCCTTCGCGCCACTGGTCGAACGGATTTTCCCGCTACTGCCCCAAGTGAAGACACTGGTCTGTCTCGACCAGGACCTGCCGACGGCGATCCACTTCGACCAGTGGGTGGCCGGGCTGCCGGCCGGGCCATGGCAACGGGAGGCGGTCGACGACACCGCGATGATCGTGGGTACCGGCGGCACCACCGGCAAGCCGAAGGGTGTGATGCTGACCGGGCGGAACATCGAAACGATGACCGCGTTGACGCTCATGAGCTACCCGATAGGGGACCGTCCGGTCTATCTCGCGCTGGCCCCGCTGACGCACGCGGCCGGAGTGCTGTGCTTCCCGATTCTGGCTTCCGGCGGCCAAATCATCATCATGCGAGCTCCGGACCTGAAAGTTTTCCTGGAACTGGTGAAAAGTCACTCGGTCACGCACACTTTCCTGCCGCCGACACTGATCTACATGCTTCTCGGGCAACCTGATCTGCCGTACGCGGACCTCAGTTCGTTGCGATGTCTTTGGTACGGCGCGGCGCCCATGTCGGCGGCCCGGCTGGCCGAGGCGCTGGTGCGTGTCGGTCCGGTGATGGGGCAGCTGTTCGGTCAGACCGAGGCGCCGATGATGATTTCCACGATGGCGCCGGCCGACCATTTCCATCCGGACGGCACGCCGGCGACCGAGCGGTTCGCGTCCGCCGGCCGGCCGAGCCCGCTCGTACAGGTGGCGATCGTGAACGACGACGGAAAGCAGTTGGCGGCCGGCCAGCGCGGCGAGATCGTGGTACGGAGTTCACTGGTGATGGCCGGCTACTACAAGAATCCGGAAGCCACCGAGGAAGTCGGCCGGCACGGCTGGCATCACACCGGGGATATCGGCTATCTCACCGAGGACAACTACCTTTTCATTGTCGACCGGGCCAAGGACATGATCATCACCGGTGGCTTCAACGTCTACTCGGCCGAGGTGGAGCAGACGCTGATGGAGCACCCGGCCGTACGAGACTGCGCGGTTGTCGGCCTGCCGGACGAAAAATGGGGCGAGCGGGTGACCGCGGTGATCCAGTTGCACCCTTGGCAGAGTGTGTCCACCGAGGACGTACGCGCCTTCGTGAAGGCCCGGATCGGCAGCGTGAAAGCCCCCAAACAAGTGGAGATCTGGGCAGACCTGCCCCGCTCGAAAGTGGGCAAGGTGCTGAAGGCAGAAGTCAAGGCACAGCTGAAAGCGTTCTAGGAAAGCAAAAATGGGCCCCTCCGGGTGGAGGGGCCCATTTTTCGTTGCCAGGATTAGTGCTGGAACCCGAGGGTGGCCAGGAATGCCTCGCCGTTCGGGGTGCCCACGCCGGTCACGTCGTCATAACCGGACCGGACCCAGATGCTCGTCTTCACGTTGAACGTACGCAGGACGGTCGAGGTGCCCGCGCTCGCGTCGACGCTGTTGTTGTAGTTCACCCGGGCGACCGCCGGGATGGACAGGTTGCCGCGCACGTCGTGCAGCGCGCCAGTGCCGGCCAGCTTGTAGAGCGCCGGGTTCACGAAACCGTGCGGGCGCCCGGAAACCTGGTCGGCAAGCGCCATGATGCCGGCGGTCAGCGGAGCCGAGAGGCTGGTGCCACCGATCCGGTATTCGGCGTACTTCACCGAACCGTCCAGGAAGGTCTGCGTCTCGCCGACCCGGAAACCGGTGTTGGCGTCCGCCACCGCGGCGATGTCCGGAATGGTACGGGCCGGGGTGCTGCTGTATTTCTTCGAGATCGAACCCGGCACCACACCCTGCTGGTACCACGGCTGGGTGAACACCTTGCTGGTGCCGCCGCCGGCCGCGCCGGAGATCGTGCCAGCCAACGGGGTCGCCCACTGACCGTTGGTCAGCGTGGTGGAGAAGGTCGACCAGCCGGTCTCGCCGCCGTAGCCGTTGGACTTGGTGACCGCCAGCGAAGTGCCACCGACCGCCGTCACCAGCGGGTCGGACGCCGGGAAGTTGATCTCCGGCTGGTGGTCGTCGGAGACCGTCGAGTCGTCGCCGTCGTCACCGGTGGAGAAGTAGAAACCAACGCCCTGCAGGGCACCCTGGAAGAAGACCTGCTGGTACGCCTGCAGGAGATCGGGGTCCTCGTTCTCGCCGATGCTGCTCCACGAGTTGGAGACGATGTTGGCGAGCTTCTTGTCGACGATCTTGTTCAGCGCGTCCAGGAAGTCACTGTCGTTGCAGCTCGCGCTGGCCACGAAGTTGACGTTGGCGCCCGGCGCGACCGCGTGCACGGCCTCCACGTCGAGGGTTTCCTCGCCGTACCAACCCTGCTCACCGCACTGGTCGCCGTTCACCTTGTCGTCGTAACCGTACGAGAACGAGGGCGGCAGCGTCTGCTTGAACTGGTTCCCGTGGAACGCCGGCTGACCGTGGTCGGTGGCGTATTTGTTGGCGTCGGCGAGGATGGTCGGCGCCGCGTACGCGTCGACGATCGCGACCGTCACACCGCGGCCGTCGAAGCCGTGCTGGACGGACCGGGTCAGCCCGTACGCGCCCTGCAGTTGCGCGGGGGTGTAGCCGCACGTCACGTACGGCGGCACTTGGCCGTAGGCGGTCGGCAGGCCGGTGCCGGGTTTCTGCGCGAAGTAGTCCGAGCAGGGCGGCGCCGGCACGAAGGCGGGCGGCGGCGGTGCGTCCGGGCTGGCCTTGGCCGACCGGGTCGCGGCCCGCTGGGGCTGCGTCGTCGTACCTCCCTCGACCGTGTGGTCGTTCTTCATGGTGTTGCCGACGCTGGCGATGCCGGACACCGCGGTCACCACGCCGGACAGGCTCGCCGGGACGGTGGTCTGGGTGGCGGCGGCCCGGATGGTCTGGCCGTCCTTCTGGTACTGGCGTACGGACGTACCGAAGGCCTTCTGCACGTCCGCGACTGAGCCGGTCGCGCTGATGTAGAGGCGGTTGTCCGGCACCGCGCCGGCGTGCAGGTTGTTCGCGGCGAGGAACTGCCTGACCGCGGCGAGGCTGTTGTCGCTCGGGGCGTACTGCGCCCGGTATTGCTCAGGCGACAGGTAATGGCGATATTGCGGGCTGGCCGGGTCGCTGACCGCGCGGGCCGCGGCGGCGAGGCCGGCCTGGTTCTGACCGGCCAGGTAGAGCTTCACGCTCAACTGCTGGTTCTGGTCGACAGTGCCGGTGGGTGCGGAGTGCTGCACCCAGTCGGGCTGCGAGTCGCTGATGGCAGCTCGCCCGCTGGGAGCCGCCGAGGCCGCCGTGGCGCCGAATGGCACGCACAGCGCCACCGCGGCACCCACCGCCGCGGTGGCGATCAGGTGTTGTTGACGCATCCGGATGTGATTCCTTCCGTCGGGCCCGCATCGGACTCAGATCGCCGCGACGGCTGGTGACCGCGACGGATGTGATTTTGTGACAAAGGGTCGGACAGACTTTCTCCCGTGCCGCCGCCGCTTGCAAGCACAATGCAAATACTTGTCCTTTCGGGTTGCCGGGGTGTCCGACTTGTACCGGCAAATAATGACAAGAAAGGTCCACGAGGTAAAGCTTTGTTGGGCCCCTTTCTCGCGTTTCCGCAGTTCTTTCCGCCCGTTCACGCAGGCTCTCTCGCTGCCCACCCGCGGGAGGCACGGCAGCCATAGACTCTGGGCGTTGACGACGAGGGGGCCTGCGGAATGTATGACTTCGACCTGCTGGTGCTTGGTTCTGGGCCGAGTGGCCAGAAGGCCGCGATCGCCGGCGCGAAGCTGGGTGGCCGGGTGGCCATCGTGGACCGCCGGCACATGGTCGGCGGGGTTTGCATCAACACCGGGACCATCCCGTCCAAGACACTGCGTGAGGCGGTTCTCTATCTCACCGGCCTCAACCAGCGGGAACTGTACGGCCAGAGCTACCGGGTCAAGGACGACATCACGTTCGGCGACCTGGCGGCCCGTACGCAGCACGTGATCAGCCGTGAGATCGACGTGATCCGCAGCCAGCTCTCGCGCAACCGGGTGGCGCTGCTGCCCGGGTCGGCGCGTTTCCTGGACGACCACACGGTGGCCATCCGGCAGGACGACGGGTCGGACGAACGCAAGGTGTCGGCGGAGCGAATTGTCATCGCGGTCGGCACCAAACCGGCTCGACCGTCCACTGTGGACTTCGATGGTCGTACGGTGGTGGACGCCGACCAGATCCTGCGGATCGACCGCATTCCGCGCTCGCTGGTGGTGGTCGGCGCCGGGGTGATCGGCATCGAGTACGCCTCGATGTTCGCCGCTCTGGGCTCGAAGGTCACCGTGGTCGAGTCCCGCGAGCGAATGCTCGACTTCTGCGACCTGGAGGTCGTCGAGGCGCTCAAATACCACTTGCGCGATCTGGCGGTGACCTTCCGGTTCCGCGAGACGGTGGCCGCGGTGGAACGCCATGAGGACATGACGCTCACGCATTTGGAAAGCGGCAAGAAACTGCTCGCCGACACCGTGATGTATTCGGCCGGCCGGCAGGGCGTCACCGACGAGCTCAACCTGGAAGCGGCCGGGTTGGCCGCTGACAAGCGCGGCCGGATCACCGTCAACGAGAACTTCCAGACCGAGGTCGGCCACATTTACGCGGTCGGTGACGTGATTGGTTTCCCGGCTCTCGCGGCCACCAGCATGGAGCAGGGCCGGGTAGCCGCGCACCACGGTTTCGGCGAGCCGGTGGACCACCTTTCGGACCTTTATCCGATCGGCATCTACTCGATCCCGGAGATCAGTTTCGTCGGCAAGACCGAGGATGAGCTGACCGAGTCGTCGATTCCGTTCGAGGTCGGGGTGGCCCGCTACCGGGAGCTCGCGCGTGGCGCGATTATCGGTGACTCGTACGGAATGTTGAAGATCCTGGTCTCCAACGACGACCGCAAGCTGCTCGGCGTGCACGTCTTCGGCACCAACGCCACCGAGCTCGTCCACATTGGACAGGCCGTGATGGGGTGCGGTGGCACGGTCGACTATCTGGTGGACGCGGTCTTCAACTACCCGACGTTGGCCGAGTCGTACAAGGTGGCAGCATTGGACGTGCTCAACAAGATGCGTGCGGTTCAAAGGATTTCGGCTGTCCCAGTGAGCCCGAGGATCGGGGAAAAGGCCGTACGCCCCGCCACATCAGCGGCGAAGAAAACGACCTCCTAGGAAGCATAACCGCCAAGCGTGGTCCACTGGCCGGTCGTTGGAGCGTTTTGCTGGGCGGTGTAAGCCCAAACCGAGCCGGTGGTCGTACGTACCAGCACGACCATGCGGCCGGGCGTTTGGGTGACGACGGTCGGCGTACAGGCGATGCGCTGCACCGCGAGCCGGGGCGGCACGCCGACCGAGGCCGGCTTTCCGGCTCCTGGCCACACCCAGAGGCCGCCTTCGACGCCGCGGAACCACACCACCGCGGCCGGTTTCTGCGCGCCGCCGGTGAGCGGGGTGCCGATCGCGGCGCCGGAGGCGATCTGGTCGCCGAACGGCTGGTGCCAGCCAGCGGACGAGCCGTCCGGGCAGACGGCGGTCACGTACAGCCGGCCGTCCTGAAAGCCGCGAGCGCTCACCGGAACGGCGTTCACGCAGCCAACAGTCGAGACTGGGCCGGCCAGCGGTGCCGAGTACGCATCGAGTCCGGCGATTGTTCTCCAGCTGGGTTTGTGGCTGGGGGTGTCCAGGTCGACTCGCGCGTACGAGACCTGCAGGCCGCTCGTACGGGCGGTGACAAAGAGCTGGTGGCCGCCGGTTCCGACGATCGACGGCGCCGAAGTGGTGGTGCCGCCGAGGGAGACCCACCGCGTCCAGGTGTCGCCGTCCTGCCAGCGCAGGAGGACGTCTCCGGCGTCGCCGCGGGCGGCGATGTAGACCCGGCCGTCCACAGTGGCGGCGGCCGGCGAGGTGCTCACCACGCCGTCCAGCGCGATCCACTGGCCGGAGCCCGCGGGACGTACGTTCACCCGTCCGTCTGACCCGCGGGTGGCGATCAGCACGCCGTCCGGGGTCGGTGCGCCGGCGACCCGCTGCGGCGAGATGTCCCCGAGGACCGCGGCCGCCCGGGCCGGTCCGGCCGGCCCTGGCAACGCTGCCGGCCCAGTGGCCGCCGCGGACGGGTCCGGTCTGGCCGCGATCGGGGCCGGGGTGGGCGCGGAATGGCCGGTCAGCACGGTGGCCGCCGTACCGATGCCGACCACCGCTACCCCGACCACGGCGGCGAGGTTCACGGCCAGCCGGCGACGGCGTACTTGTCGGGTCCCGTCGACCACCGCCTGGCCGATGTCGATCGCCGACGGAACTGATGTTTCCGCGGCCAGCCCCAGCAACCGCCGGGCCTCAGTGGTCTGCAGGTCGTCGTCGCTCATCGGCTTGCTCCAGACGAGGACGCGAGCGGTGCCTCCGGTGGGTTGAGCGCACCCTTGAGTGCCTCCAGCCCCCGCGCGGTCTGGCTTTTCACATTGCCCACCGAGCAGCCCAACACCTCGGCGGTCTCGTTGACCGAGAGGTCCCCAAAGAACCTCAGAACGAGCACCGCCCGTTGCCCTTTGGGGACTTGCCGGAGGGCCGTACGGACCGCCATCGCGTCGGCCGGATCGCTGGCGGTATAGGCCGACTCCGGCATCGTGTCGAACAGTCGTACGCTCGCCCACTTGCGGCGGCGGTCGTCGATGAACACCCGGTAGAGCATCCGCTGCACGTACCGATCGATATTGTCCGCCCCACTGGCGCGTTTCCACTGCACAAAGAGCTTTGTCAGGGTCTCCTGCACGAGGTCGTCGCCGCGGGCCGGATCGCCGGCCAACAGGGTGGCGATCCGGCGTAGCCGAGGGGAACAGCGGGAGACGTACTCCACGTATGCCTCCCGCTCTGCTCCCCGCACTCTGCCCGTTGTAGTGCATGGGAGCTCAAAGCACACCGGGTTAGTTGCCGTGCTTGCGAGGATGACCGACATGCCGGAGCTAGACCGCCGATCCGCCCAGGCTCGTCCAGACGCCTCCGGTGACGTTTCCGAAGCCGCCCGGCGGGGTGTAGAGCCAGGCGTGGCCGAGGTTGTCGCGTACCAGCACCGAGTCCGGATCCAGCGAGCTGACGACCCACGGTCGTACGCGGGCTCCGGAGACGGTCGGCGTACAAGCGACCCGGAGGCCGGTGGCTGGTACGCCCACCCTGGTCGTGTTGTTCCATAGCGCGCCGTCGGTGCCGCGATACCAAAAGCCGTTCTGGAAGTCCTGGGCGATGCTGGACGCCGTTCGCCCGACGGTTGGCTGCCACTTCGGTCCGGGCTGGTCGCAGACCGCGCGGTGGATGCCGGTGCCGGTGGCGGACCGCCCGTTGACGAAGGCGACGGTGGGAAAGCCGTCCGGGGCCTGGCAGTTCACCTGCACTCCGAGCATGGGCGCCGACTGCAGCACCTGCTTGTCGAACTCCGTCCACGTCGAGCCGATCCCGTACCGCCGTGGTGACAGCGAGCCTGGCTGGAACAGTCGCAGCTGCGCCGTACCGGCGGCGGTCTGGGCGGCCACGGCCACGTACGCGGGTGGGCCGGCTTCGGCAGGGATCGCCTGCAGGGCCGGCGCGCCGTACGTGTTGCCGCCGATGTTGTGCCAGCCCGTCCAGGTCCCGGCCGCTTCGCGCCAGCGGTAGAGAACGTTTCCGTTGCTGGCCCTGGCCGCCACGTAGATCCGACCGTTCTCATCCACGGTGGCCGCCGGCGAGCTGGCCACCGTCGTACCCATCTGCACCCAGCCGCTCTGGTGGCCGTTCGGCGAGATGATCTTCTGGTCGAGGTATCCGTTCGGATTCCGGGCGAAGACATGCAGGCCGTCGCTGGCGTACGCACCGGCCACCCGCTGCGGCGAGATGTCGTACGGCGCCGCCTGAGCGGCCACCGGGGCGGCGAAGACCGCACCCACTCCCAGGGATACTCCGGTGACCGCCAAGGCGATTCGCCGGGATGCGGTGGATCTCATCTGCGAACTCTTCCCAGTACCAGCTGGCCGCGAACTGCGACCGTCACATTCAGTGGACGGGGTCGGCCCGTCGATCGGTTGCACAGGTGCGGGGACCACCGTTGGGCAGTCCCCGCACCTGTTCGGAAAGCAAGAAACCGTGGATAGACAGTGGATCAGGTGGCGATGCCGCCCAGGTTCGTCCAGGTGCCGCCAGTGCCGTCCTCTTCCACCGGAACGTAAAGCCAGCTGGTGCCCTGGTCGTCCCGGACCAGCACGGAGCGCGGGTCCGTCGGCGTGCCACCGTTCTTCGGCACCTGGTAGCCGGCGACGGTCGGCGTGCAAGCCACCCGACGCCCGGCAGCCGGAACACCTACCCGGGTCCCGTCCCAGAGCGCTCCGTCGGTGCCTCGGAACCAAACCCCGCCGTGCGAGTCGCTGGCGATACCGGAGCTGGTGCCCTCGGAGTTGAGGAACCAGGTCGCCGGCGCCGGCGACGGCGCGTCACCGCAGACCTCCCGCTGCATGCCGTTTCCGTTGCTGCCTCGTCCGAGCAGGACGACCGCGTTCGGCTGGGCCGAGTCGGGTGCGCCGTCCCGCGGGGTGTCCTGGCATCCTTGGGCGGCGCCGAGCATCGGAGCGGCCTGCAGCACCTGGTCGTCGAGTCCCACCCAGCTGGCCCAGTGTGCGATCGGTGGCGACAGGGTCCCGGGCGTGAAGGCCCGGGCCTGCGGCTGGCCGGCGCTGTTCTGGGCGGCGATCAGAACCTCGGGGTATTGCCCGTTCTGCGCCGGAATGGCCTGCAGGGCCGGCGCGCCGTACGTCGTGCCGCCGATGTTCTTCCAGCCGGTCCAGCTGCCGTTGGGCTCCCGCCACTGATAGAGGACATTGCCGTTTGTTGCCCGTACGGCAAGGTAAACCCGGCCTTCACTGTCCACAGTGGACGCAGGCGAGCTGGCGACCTGGGTGGTGTCGAAAACGGTCCAGGAACCCTGCTGCCCGTTCTTGGCGATAACTTTCTGGTACAGATAGCCAGTCGTGCCGCGTACGAACACGTGCAGGCCGTCCGCCGCGTACGAACCGGCCACCCGCTGCGGTGAGATGTCGTACGGTGCCGTCGCGGCCTGCGCTGCCGCCGGAATCGAAGCGATGCCAGCGAAAACCGAAACACCGGCAAGTACGCCCGCGAACGCCCTGGATCGTTTCGTCGTCATTCGAGAGTTCATCAGAAGAAATCCTTCCCCGAATCTTTCGGAGCCGCTCCATGACGACCCCTACACGGGAAGGACGGGACCGGCGGCGAAACCCGTTGCATGGGATTCGCCGGGACTGCCCCAAGGGGCGATACGGTTTCTCGGCACGAAAAAACGCAGGTCGCGTGACCTGCGTTTCTTCGCCTTGTGGTGGGGTTGAGGCGGATCCTAGAAAGCCTCTTCCGGAATATCCATCAGGTCGAGGTTGGTGGTTTCCACCACGGTACGGCGGGCGGTGAGCTCCGGCAGAACCGTCTGGGTGTAGAATCGCGCGGCGGCCAGCTTGCCGGTGTAGAAGGCCTCGTCCGCGGGCTTGAGGCCACCCGCGTCCAGTGCGCCGAGTGCGACCTCGGCCTGGCGTACGAGCAGCCAGCCGACCACCAGGTCGACCAGGGACAGCAGCAGTCGGGAGGTGTTCAGCCCGACCTTGTAGACGTTGCGCCGCTCTTCCTGGCTGGACATCAGGAAACCGACCAGCGTGCCGACCATCCCCTGCACGTCGGCGAGCGCCTGCCCGACCGCGGCCCGCTCTTGCTTCAGCCGGCCGTTGCCGCCGTCCGCGGCGACGGTTTCGTTGATCTGAGTCGCCAGCACGGTCAGCGCCTGGCCGTTGTCCTTCACGATCTTGCGGAAGAACAGGTCCATGCCCTGGATCGCGGTGGTGCCCTCGTACAGCGTGTCGATCTTGGAGTCGCGGATGTACTGCTCGATCGGATAGTCCTGCAGGAAGCCGGAGCCGCCGTACGTCTGCAGGGTCTGCGACCCGAGCAGCTCGTACGAGCGTTCCGAACCGCCGCCCTTGACCAGTGGCAGCAGCAGGTCGTTCAGGTGCTCGGCGGCCTTCTCGGCGGCCGCGTCGCCGGCGAACCGGGCGGCGATCACGTCGTCCTGCACGCTCGCGGTGTACTGCACCAGGGCGCGCAGGCCCTCGGCGTACGACTTCTGCAGCATCAGCGAGCGGCGTACGTCCGGATGGTGGGTGATGGTCACCCGCGGTGCGGCCTTGTCGGTCTGCTGGGTCAGGTCGGCACCCTGGACCCGCGACTTCGCGTAGTCGAGCGCGTTCAGGTAGCCGGTCGACAGGGTGGCGATGGCTTTCGTGCCGACCAGCATCCGGGCGTACTCGATGATCTTGAACATCTGCCGGATGCCGTCGTGCACCTCGCCGACCAGCCAGCCGACCGCCGGCGCACCGTCGCCGAAGGTCAGTTCGCAGGTGGTGGAGGCCTTCAGGCCCATTTTGTGCTCGACGTTCGTCACGTACGCGCCGTTGCGCTCACCCAACTCGCCGGTCTCGTCGTCGAAGTGGAACTTGGGGACCATGAACAGGCTGAGGCCCTTGGTGCCCGGGCCGCCGGCGCCGGCGGTGTCCACCGGCCGGGCCAGCACGTAATGAATGATGTTGTCGGTCATGTCGTGCTCGGCCGAGGTGATGAACCGCTTGACGCCCTCGATGTGCCAGGTGCCGTCGGCCTGCGGGATCGCCTTCGTACGACCGGCGCCCACGTCGGAGCCGGCGTCCGGCTCGGTGAGCACCATGGTGGCGCCCCACTGCTTGTCGACGAAGATCTGCGCCCATTTCTTCTGCTCGTCGGTGCCCAGCCGCCAGAAGGTGGCCGCGAAACCGGGACCGCCGGCATACATGAACGCGGCCGGGTTGGCGCCCAGCACCAACTCGGCGAGCGACCACCAGAGCGCCCGTGGGGCGAGTGTGCCGCCGAGTTCCTCGGGCAGGTCCAGGCTGACGTAACCGGTGCCCATCAAGCGCTGGAAGGACGCCTTGAAGGCGGCCGGCATCGTCACCGAGCGCGTCTTCGGGTCGTAGACCGGCGGGTTGCGGTCGGCGTCCGCGAACTGCTCGGCGAGGTCTTCCCGGACAAACCGGTCGACCTCGGACAGGATGCTGTGCACCGTGTCGGAGTCCAACTCCGCGTACGGACCCTTCGCCAGCCGGTCACCGGTTCCAAAGACCTCAAACAGGTTGAACTCGATGTCCCGGAGGTTGCTCTTGTAGTGCGCCATCGTGATCGCTTCCTCCACTAGCAGCAGGGAGTGCCAGCCTCGATTACTCGTCAGTAACTAAGGATATTACCCGCAGGTAACGGCCGCAAGAGACGTGCTTCACGAAATCCCCCACTCAACCTCCGGCGAGGTCCGCACGTTGACAGGGGGAGACGCTGGACCACCAGCGCAAAGGGTGAAGGTGGGATATATCTGACGGTGTCAATTGCGGTGCGCCGGCCGAAGGCGGAAGCGATGGGAGCTGTGACCGGACAGCCCTATGAGGCTTGCTTCCGTGATCTTTTCGCGATCGCGTACCGCGTCGGCTACCGCATTCTCGGCGACCGCAGTCAGGCCGAGGATGTGGCCGCCGAAGCCTGCGCTCGGGCGTACGCCCGGTGGAAGACGGTCTCCGGCCACTCCGAACCGTGGGTGGCGCGGGTGGCCGGCAACCTGGCGTTGGACGAGGTCCGCCGGCTGACTCGCTGGCGCAGGCGCGAGAGCGCGCTGCACGAACGGGACCTCGGCGGCGATCCGCATCGCGCCGAGCGGCTGGACCTGCAGCAGGCGCTGCAGCGGCTGTCCAAGCGACAGCGCGAGGTGCTGATCATGCGATACGTCGCGGACATGTCCGAGCGGGATGTCGCGGAAACCCTTGGCTGCTCGGTGGGCACGGTGAAATCCACCGCATCCAGGGCGATGGCGTTGGTACGAGCTGGACTGACCGCTGGAGAGGAGGTGCGCAATGATGCCTGACCTGGATTTTCGTCACCTTGACGATGGCGAGCCGCCGTACGCGTCGGAGCCTCGGCTGGACGCCGTACGCACCCGTGGCCGGGCCATTCGGCGCCGCCGCCTCACCATCGCGACCGCCACCGCGGTGACCGCCCTGGTGCTCGCCACCGGCGGTGTCCTCGGCGTGGCCGGCCCGTATTTGCGGCACCACCAGGCGATCTCCGCGGCCGGGCAGGGCGGCAACTTAGCGACCGGGTCCGGCGAGCCGTCGCAGTCACCGGACGCCACGCCGACGTACGCGGGGCACGTGCCGGCCGGGGGCACCAGCGTCTCGGCCACCTTCACCACGACCGGTGTGGACCCGTACTACCTCAACGTCAACGTGCAGGCACTGCTCAAGTCCGGATGGTTGACCCCGGCCAAGAGCGGCGCCGATGTCTGTGTGAAGAACGCGTCCTACCAGGCGGTCGGGCCGCATCAGCCGGGCGACCTGCTGATCAGCGCCGACGCCGCCGGCCGGATCGTGCTCGTCGAGACCAGCAGCCCCGCATATCGCACCCCCAGCGGCATCGCGGTGGGCAGCACCGAGGACCTGTTGGTAAGGACGTACGGCAACCTGTCCTCGATCCCGAACAAGACAGGTGTCATGGCCTACACCGAAACCGTCGGCGGCTATTCGATCGGGTTCGTGGTGAAGAACGCGATCGTCGCGCAGATGTACGCGGGCAATTTCGCCAACGTCAGCGACTTGCTGAACGGCGCCTTGGTGCGGTGCTCCAGCCCTCCCACCGGCCGATAGCCACCCACCGGCCGACCGCGGTCGGTCACTCCTCGACGGCCGCGTCCCACTCCCAGGCCGGGATGGGCTGGCCGGTGGCCGTGCTGCCGGCGCCCGCGTATTCCAGCAACACCAGCGCGATGTCGTCGTCGAGCAGGTTCCGCACCCAGTCGCGCAGGGCGTTTTCCAGCGACATCAGGCCATCCTTGACGGTGCCGTGGCCAAGGATCCGCCAGGACCGCTCGGCCAGCGGGAAGAACTCGCCGTCGCGGCGCGCCTCGGCGATGCCGTCCGTGTAGAGCAGCAGCCGGTCACCAGGCTGCAGCCGTTCGATCCGCGGCCGGGCCACCGGCAGGAAGCCCAGCGGCGGCGCTGGGGCCGGCGGGTCCAGGGGAGTCACCCCGCCGTCGCGTAGCAGCAGGGGTGGTGGGTGACCGCAGTTCAGTACGGTCAGGGTGCCGCCGCGCTCTTCGATGACGGCCGCGGTGACGAAGTCCTCGATGCCGACCGACCGGGCGACCGCCCGGTCCAGGTCCGCGACGACCGCCCGCAGGTCGGCGCGCTCGTGCGCGACATGGCGGAAGGAACCGAGCACGGTGGAGGCGAGCCGGACGGCGTCCAGGCCCTTGCCGCGCACGTCCCCGATCAGCAGCCGGACACCATACGGTGTGTCCAGGGCCTCGTAGAGGTCGCCGCCGATCTCCGCGCCCCGAGTGGCCGAGATATAGCGGTGCGCGACTCTGAGCTGGCCGATCTCCGGGTCGATGTCCCGCAGGATCGCCTGCTGCGCCTCCTTGCCGGCCCGGCCCATCTCGGCGACCGCCTCGCCGTCCCGGCTGCGCAGCGAGGCGAGCAGGCACCCGACGCCGGTGGCCGCGACAACCGCCGCGGTCTGGGTGGCCGAGTCCACCGTGAGCTCGTACGCCTGGATATACGTCCACAACAGGCACAGGCCGGTGCTCAGTGCGCCCACCAGGGCGACCTGCCGGGCCGAGCAGTAGGTCGCGGACAGCAGTGGCGGGCCGACCAACATCGCCACGTACGGCGTGCCGGGGCCCTGTACCCAGTCCAGCACGATGATGAGGAAGGCGGCGGCTATCGCGCCGAGCAGGCAGATGGTCGGGATCGACCCGTTGCGTGCGTCAGATGACCTTGCCACCTGGTCAGCATGCACTCCGCGTGCTCGCGGCGGCACACTAACCCCCTGTTTTCGGGCGGTGGCCGACCGCAGTGACGGTTCCCATCCGCGACCTCCGCTCGGCATCGGTCAGCTGTGTGGCCGGACCGTACCGCGCCGCCGGTCCGCCCTCCTCCAGTTTCGTGCAATCCTCAGCATGTCGCGGACGTGGGTTGAGACCTTTTCCGGACGGGCGGCACTCTCGTACGGCCGGCGCATGAGAGGGTTTCTCCGGTGACCACCGCTTCTTATGAGCAGCTGATCCGAGAGCCGATCGACAACCAGTACAAGGGCTTCCCGCCATCGGAAACCACGTACACGATCGGCACGGTGGCCGCCGCCGGCTGGAACGTGCTGGCCGGCGACCTGCTGTTACCCGCGCTGGTGCTGCACCAGGACGCCCTCGACCACAACCTCGCGCTGATGGCGAAATGGTGCGCCGACCGGAACGTGTCGCTCGCTCCGCATGGCAAGACCCCGATGGCTCCGCAGCTGTTTCTCCGTCAGCTCCAGGCCGGTGCCTGGGGCGTCACCGCGGCCACCGTCAGCCAGGCCCGGATCATGCGTTCCTTCGGCGTACGGCGGATCGTGCTGGCCAACGAGCTGGTCAGCCCAGTGGGCCTGCGCTGGGTCGCGCAGCAGCTCGACGCGGACGAGTCGTTCGAGCTCTTCTGCCTGGTCGACTCCGCGTACACGGCCGACCGGATGGCCTCGATCCTGGCCGCCGCCGGCGCGGTCCGACCTCTCCCGGTGTTGCTGGAGGTCGGCCTGCCGGCCGGCCGTGCGGGCGTACGCGACGACACCGAGGCACTCGCCTTGGCCGAGCACATCGCTGGCCTCCCCCAACTTCGGCTGGCCGGTGTGGAGGCGTTCGAAGGCGTCGCCGGATCCAACCGCGAGCCGGTCACTCTCGCGGCGATCGACGCCGTCCTCGGCCGGATGACAGCCCTGCTCACCGAGATCGACAAGCGCGGTCTCTTCGACGGGGATGAGGTCCTCTTCACCGCCGGCGGCAGCGCGTTCTTCGACCGGGTGGTGGTGGCCGCGGAGCAGATCGGCACGCTCAGCCGGCCGGTGCGTACGGTCCTGCGCAGCGGCTGTTACGTCACCCACGACCACGGCTCGTACGAGGTGACCTCCCCGCTCCGGTCCGGCGGTGACGGCCCCGCGCTGCGGCCGGCCCTGGAGCTGTGGGCCGAAGTGCTCTCCACCCCCGAGCCCGGCAACGCCATCGTCGGCTTCGGCAAACGGGACGTCTCGTACGACCAGGAACTCCCGATCCCGCTGACCTGGATCGACGCCGCCGGCACTCGTACCGACGTCACCGGCCGCGCGAAGGTGGGCAAACTCAACGACCAGCACGCCTTCCTTCGATCAGATCTGCCATTGCGACCCGGTGACGTACTGACCTTCGGCATCGCGCACCCGTGCACCGCCTTCGACAAGTGGCGCCTGCTCCCCGTCATCGACACCAACACCACAGTCGTCGACGCCATCCGTACGTTCTTCTGAACCGACCCCCAACTGGCGGGCTGTTAGCGAGTCCGGCTATACTCGAACATGTGTTCGAAGAGTGTGGCGGCTGGGTCCGGGGCGGAACGGGTCGCTGTGCTCCTGCCGAGCGATGCGTCGTTATGCCAGTGGCGGCGCCGCGCGACTGTCATCAAAGATGCTGACAGCGTGACGAATTCCAGCCCGATCCCGAGGAGTTGTGGCCACTCTCCGGGATCGGGCTCTTTTCGGTCGTAGGAGGCGGATTACTCGGAGAAGGTGACTTCTGGGGGCGGGCGCCGGAAACCGCGGGTCAGGTAGACCAGGATCACCACTCCGATGACCAACCAGCAAAGGCCGATAAGCAGGGCGTTGCTGTCCAGGTTCGTCAGCAGCCACACGTCGACCGCGGCGCCGATCAGCGGGATCACCAAGTTGAGAATCCATCCAGCCGGGCCCCGTAGGGTCCGCTGCCGCAGCGCGTACGCGATCACGCAGAGATTGACGAACGTGAATGCGGTGAAAGCGCCGAAGTTGATGAACGATGCCGCCGTGGAGATGTCCAGGAAAATGCCGATCAGCCCGACCGCGCCGGTCAGCAGGATGTTGATCAAAGGGGTGTGGAACCGTTCGTTGACGAACCCGAAAATCTTCTTCGGCAAGACCGAGTCGCGGCCCATCGCGTAGAGCAGCCGGGAGGCGCTGGCCTGCGCGGCGATGCCGGAGGCGAACTGGGTGATCACCAGACCGGCGAGGAAAATCGCGGAGAAAAGCCGGCCGCCAATCACCGCGGCGATCTCGAATGCGGCCGAGTTCGGGTCCTTGATGTGCACGCTGCTCGCCACGAGCTGCGTCGCGTACGAGGCCACCACGAAAATCACGCCGCCGATGATCGTGACCAGCACGATGGCTTTCGGGACCGTACGTTCGGGATCGCGGGTTTCCTCGGTCAGGGTGGTGATGGCGTCGAATCCGAGGAACGAATAGGCGGCGATCGCGGCCGCGGCGGCGATGCCGGAGAGCGTGCTGCCCGGATGGCCGAACGGGGTGGCGGAGAGGATGCCGGCGGCGCCAGCGGTGGAGGCGGCATGACCGAAAGACAGCACAATGAAGAAAATCAGTACCAAGACCTGCATCGCCATCAGCAGCAGGTTGATGTTCGTCGCCAGTTTCAGGCCGAGGATGTTCAAAATGGTGGTCAGCGCGATAAAAGCGACGATCCACAGCCAGGTCGGTACGCCGGGGAACTCGGCCGAAAGATATGAAGCACCGATCAGCCAGATGACTGTGGGAAGCCAGAAATAGTCCAACAGGACTGCCCAGCCGACGAGGAAACCGACGCGGGAGTCGATGGTTCGGCGGGTGTATGTGTAGGCCGAGCCGGCGACCGGGAAGGCGCGTGCCATTCGGCCGTAACTGATCGCGGTGAAGAGCATCGCCACCAGCGCCAGCAAATAGGCAGTGGGCACGGTGCCATTGGATGCTTTGTCCAGAACGCCAAAAGTGCCGAGCACGATCATCGGTGCCATATACGCGAGGCCGAAAAGGACCAGCGGGCCGAGGGTGAGCGTACGGGTCAACCGTTGCGGGGAATCACTCATGGGGTGCCCTCCTGCTTCGGGGTCCAGGTTCTCGGGTCGATCCGGCCGCCGTAGACGGGCAGCTCGAGCGGCTCGTCGTCGGGCCGGAACTGGTGCCACATCCGGTTCAGCCCAGCCGTGCCATAAGCGCGTACGCGCGCCACCTCGTCGAAGTCGATCACGTCGGTGAGCACCTCCGCGGCCCGGCCGGCGCGCACCCGTACGCGCCCTTCCGGGTCGACGACCAGGCTCTGCCCGACACCGGTCGGCGCGGCCGCGTTGGGGCTCACCACGAAGACCTGGTTGACGATCGCGTTCGCCCTGGTCAGAACCAGTTCCTGGGCCCGGTCGGAGGTGGTGGTCTGGGTGGGATTGATGATCACCTCAGCTCCCATCCAGGCCAACTGCCGGGCCACCTCGGGGAACCACGCGTCGTAACAGATGGACAGCCCGACCCGGCCGAGCCCGGGCAGGTCGATGACGGTGAAGCCGGTGCCTGGACGGTACGGCTCGTACGGCCGCCAGGGGAAGCATTTGCGGTATGTTCCGGCCAGTTGGCCGTCCGGCGAGAACAGCGCGGCGGTGTTGTAGACAGCAGTACTGTCCGCGCGCTCGCAAAGCGTCCCGGGCAGCAGCCAGATGCCCAGCTCGCCGGCCAGCTCGGCCAGATCGCGGGTTCGGCGGCCGCCGATGGGCTCGGCCAGCTCCGGATTGCCAGCCTGGTCACCAAAAAGATGCAGTTCCGGATAAACGACCAACCGGGTTTGTGGAAAGCGATCCAGGGTCGCGCGTACGTCCGCGGCGAAAGCGCCCAGGTCCACGCCGGACGTGCGCACCGGCAGCGGGTCGGACTGCACCAGGGCGATCGGCAACCAGCGAGGCATCAGCTCAGCATGCGGCCGCTCTCGCCGCCGCGCCATCCACGGGACGGTTGTGGTCACCACAACGCTGAAAAAGAAATCGGCGAAGGCGGCATAGATTCGCTAGGGCTGTGGCGTCTGAGTGTGGGTAAGACCGAGAAGGGGTGGAGTGGACAGCGAGGCGAAGCGGCAGTTCGGGGAGTTTGTGGCGGCACGGACCCCGGCGCTGATGCGCCTTGCGTACCTGCTCGCCGGGGACCAGCACCGGGCCGAGGACCTGCTGCAGACCGCGCTCACCAAAACCCTGGTGAGATGGCGGACCCTGCGGCACGAGGATCCCGAGGCGTACGTGCGCAAGGTTCTCTACCACGAGCAGGTCAGTTGGTGGAGGTGGGCGGCCCGCCGCCGGGAGACCACCGTCCAGCAACTGCCGGAAACCCCGACTGCCGATCCGAGCCAGCAGACCGACCTGCGGCTGCAGGTCCGGCAGGCGCTGATGCGCCTGACCGGGAAGCAGCGCACGGTGTTGGTCCTGCGGTATTTCGAGGATCTCTCCGAGACGCAGGTCGCGGAAATCCTCGGTTGCTCGGTCGGCACTGTCCGAAGCCAGACCCACAAGGCCGTCGCACGGCTACGCGTACTAGCGCCCGAGCTCGCCCGCCGCACCGAAATCCTGGAGGCCAGGTCTTGAGCAGCCAGTTGGAGGACGTGCTTCGGGACACGCTGCGCGATATCTCCCAGGAGGCAGTTCCCTTGAATCTCACCGACCAGGTCGTCCGCCGCAGGGTCCGTCGACGGATCGCGCTGACCACCGCCGGGGTGGCGGTGCTCGGCGCCATCGGCCTCGGCGCGGCTCCGTTTGCCTTCGCCGCCAGTTCGACTCCGAAACCGGCGCCGGTGGCTCCGCTGCCGGTCAAGCCGCCCTGTGCGGTGCCGGCCCCGCTGCCGGTGAAGCCGCCGGTCAAACGCAGCGGCGCGCCGACGGCGGTGAAACCGGACGTACCGCCCATGCCCGCGTGCACGACGCAGCCGCGGCCGCCGCGGCTGGGCACCCCACCCGTGTCGCCGCCGCGTGCGGTGCCTGCCAAGCCGGGAGCGGCGCCAGCGCAGCCGGCGAATCCGCCGCACGCCGCGCCCGCGCCGGTCCGGCCCCCGCACACAGTGCCCGCGCCGGCCCAGCCGCCGCGCATCGCGCCCGCGCCAGCGCGTCACCGCTGACGTACAAACAAAAAAGTGCGGCGACCCCGAGCGGGTCGCCGCACTTTTCGTTGTCAGATCCTAGAAAGCCCGACCGGGCAGGTCGTTGCTGAGCCCGGGCGCAGCCTTGGCCTGGCTCTTCGCAGCGGCCGCCGTCGGCGTCGGATGCGGGTCGCCAACGCAGGTCACGTCGGTCTTGGGCAGCTTGCCAGTGAGCAGGTAGTCATTCCCGTACCCGAGGGTGCAGGTGTTCTTGCTCTGGTAGAGGTACTGGCCGTGGTTGAACTGGCCGGTCACCGTCACCAGCTTGGATCCGCGCAGCGCCTTGTGCATGTTCAGCGCCCCGTCGTACGGCGTGGCCGGGTCACCGGTCGCGTTGAACAGGAGGATGTTCGGCACGTTGGTGCTGCCGACCCTGGTGGCCTGCCGGGCACCGTACGGCCAGAAGGCGCACGGCATGTTGAACCACAGGTTGCCGTAAACCAGGAACGGATACTTCTGGTATTGCTTCGCCGCGTCCCCGTACCACTTCTGCAGGTTGTGCGGCCACACCTGGTCGTTGCAGCTGACCACGGTGTAAATGGTGTTGCCGTTCTCGCCGGCGAGGTCCGTCGGGCCGTACTGCGCCAGGATCCCGGCGTCGTCGTGCTTGTTGACGTAGTCGCTGACCGCCTGCGCCAGGGCCGGCCAGGTCGAGTCGGAATACATGTCGCCGGAGCCCGCGTTGTCGAACTCCGCCGCGCCGACGACTCCGCCGGCCGGGTTCTTCTTCAGCGCGGCACGCATGCCGTACCAGGCCTTGGAGACCTTCGCCTCGGTGGTGCCCAGGTGGAACACCGCGTCGTTGCTGGCGATCCACCGGAGGAACTCGTGGAAGGACTTGTCGAAGGCGACGTTCTGGCCGAGGTTGTCGTCGTACCAGACACCGGTCGGGTCGACGTTGCTATCCAGGATGAACCGGCGTGCGTGGGTCGGGAACAGCGTCGCGTAGACCGAGCCGAGATAGGTGCCGTACGAGTAGCCCAGGTAGTTGATCTTCTGCTCACCGAGTGCGGCCCGGATCACGTCCATGTCCCGCGCGGTGTTCGGCGTGTTGTAGAACTGCACGTCCGAGCCGTTCTTGGACAGGCAACCGGCGGCGTACTGAGCGGACCGCCCGGTGTTGATCGCGATGTCGCGGCGGGAGGTTGGGATCGGGTCCGGCACCGGCGCCTGGTAGAAGGTGGCGGGGTCGACGCAGTAGATCGGGTGCGACAGGCCGACGCCACGCGGGTCGAACCCGATGATGTCGTACGCCTGCTTTAACGAGGTGGGCAGCCGGTTCTGCACGCTTTGCGCGTACGCGACACCGGTGCCGCCAGGCCCGCCACGGTTCACGAACAGCACGCCCTGACGCTGCGCCGCGGTGCCGGTGGCTTTCGCCCGGCTGATCACGATGTTGATCTTTTTGCCGTACGGGTGCGCGTAATCCAGCGGGACCGACACGGTCGAACACTGAATCGTGGCCGGATATCCGGCGGGGCAGGCGCCCCACACCACCGACGAGGTCGTCGTGGTCGGCGAGTTTGCCTGTGGTGCCGCTGAAACCGCTACCGGGCTGGTCAGGATCCCCATTCCGACAGCAGCCACCGCACCGACCGCCATGAGTCTCTTCATAGAGCCTTCCCTCCTGCCGGCCGCACCGGTCTGGTGAAGCCGCAGGTCAGGATGCTTCCAGAGATTTCCGGGCGGCGAAGCCGGTCCGGTAAAGACGCTATGGGAATTCCCCGATACCTGTGCCGATGGGTGTTTTTCCTGACCGCGAGGGCAACCCCGAATCGATGATGTGACGTACTGCATTGACGCGTTTGTCGGCAAGGTCAACTGTGGCATCCATGGGAAACCGGGACGCCTGGGACGACAACGGTGAGGACCTCCCCGCCGAGTTGGTCCAAGTGCGCCAGTTGGTCGCGGCCGAAATCCACCGGCAACTGGCCATGCGGCACGACCTCATCCAACTCCCGGACGTCACCGAGGTCGCGTACGCGGTGGCCGAACGGCTCGGGCAGGCCTTCCGGATCGAATGGGCCCCCGTCTGGGAACAGGACCGCAGCGACGACGACGAGTCGCTCGGTCCGGACGGTGCCGCCTTCTACGGGTCGCGGCTCGCCCAGTCCGATCGCTACCCGATCTTCGACCACGACTGGCCAGCTCGCCAGTAGCCACTCTTTGCGCAGGTAACCGGCAAAACCGATCCGCACGGTGAATCTCCCCCGGCGAGACGGCAGAATGGGACCTTATGAGCGAAGAACGGCGAGATAACTGGTTGGCGAAGGCCTACCGAGAGGCGTCCGCCGCCGGCGACGCCGCCACGGCCGAGAGGCATCTGCTGGAGCTCGTCGAGCTGCACCCGGAATCGGCCTGGCTCTGGTTCAACCTCGGACTTTTCGCCAAGCGTCGCCGGGACTGGGCGCAATGCGCCCGGCTGAACGAGCGCTCGCTGGAAATCGCGACCGAAGCGGAGGATCCGGCGGCCTGGAACCTGGGCATCGCCGCCACCGCGATGGGCGACTGGCCGGTCGCGCGGCGGGCGTGGTCGACGTACGGCGTCACGATGCCGGACGGTGACGGCGAACCGGTGATGGACTTCGGTCTGGTGCCGATCCGGCTCAACCCGGAGCCGCGGCACATCGGCGAGACCCGGCTCCAGATCGACGGACAGTTGCACGACACCGAGGTGGTCTGGTGCCGCCGCATCGATCCGGCCCGGGCGATCATCCAGAACGTGCCGACCCCGGAATCCGGGCACCGGTTCGGCGATCTGGTCCTGCACGATGGCGAACCGGTCGGATCCCGGAAGATCGATGGCCAGGAACGCGGAGTTTTCCAGGAAATCGCCCTGTTGCGTCCTTCCGAGAAGCCGACGCTGCGGTCGGTGGTCTTCTGCCCGTCCGAGGCCGACGCCCAGCAGCTGCAATCGGCCTTCGAAGCGGCTGACCTGGGCGCCGAGGACTGGACGCAGAGCGTCCGGATGCTGTGTAAATCGTGCAGCGAGGGCAATCCCGACCCGAGCCACGACCATGGACCGGTGGAGTGGGATCCCGAGCGCGACTACGGCATCGGTGCCACCTTTGGCGAGGCCGACCAGGTGCTGCGCCAGTGGGCACTCAGCGGGTCTGACCGCTCGTACAGCAGCCCGGAGCGGGCCTTCTGACCTCACATTCGCGAACTCTTTGGACTAAAGTGCCGGAATCGATTGGCCGTCGCGCTCGTCGTCCCAGGCCATCGAGCTCATCTTCCAGCCGTCCGGGGTCCGGACGAACTGGGTGGAGATGACTCCGCGTCCCTGGGTCGCGACGCCGTCCAGCACCCCGGTTTTCGCGTACGTGCAGAGATGGTGAGCGACCTGCCCAAAAGTGTCGATCCGGTGCTCGATTTCGGTCTCTTCGAAGGAAGTCAGCCGCCCAACGTCCACCAGCGCCTGCCGGGGGGCGATGAACTCCGCGACGGTCATGATCTCCGGCTTGGACTCGGAGTTCTTGATCAGCAGCCCACCCTCGATGAACAGGTCGTAGATCTGGTCGTACCGAGGCTTTCCGGCTGTCTCGAACGAGACCGCGCGGAAGAATTCGGCCGTACGCGCGGTGAGTTCCTTCTCCACCAGGTCCAGTGACTCCATTTCACCAGCCTGGCTTACCCCACTCGGATTCTTCAAGCCGTGGACCCGGAGTCTGCCCGTTCGGCTCCCGTGATCGACGGTGGTCGTGGTTGGCTGGAGGTTCGCTTGTGAAGGGCGGATGTGTGAGGGGATGCGTGGCGGCGGCATGGGCGCCCAACCATGCGCCGGCGCGTACGCCCAGGTCATCCATCCCGGCGCGATCCGCCTTGGTGACGCCGTACAACTGGCGTGACTAACGTTGGGGACCAGTCGAAGGTTGCCTCAAGTTGGGGGACTACACATTGAATGGAATTCGTATAAGTTTCTGACAAGCTGGGACGCATGCATTTATTGCTTGTTCCTCTTGTCTTGCTGTCCGGCCTGACGGCCCCTGATTCCCTGCCGGCGTATTCCGCGACCACCAAAACGGTGACGGCCGCCGACCTCGGTGCCACCTGGCATTCGGGCTGCCCGGTCGGACCGGCTCAGCTGCGAATGATCAGCCTCACTTATTATGGAATGGACCAAAAAGCGCACGCCGGACAGTTGGTGGTCAACACCGACCGGGTCGACCAGACGATCAAGATCTTCGGTGAGCTCTACCGGATGCGTTATCCCATCGCGAAAATGGTGACACCGGACCATTACCCCAACGCCGACGACGAATTGTCCATGGAAGACAACAACACTTCGGCGTACGACTGCCGGGACATTCCCACCAGTGGCGCCTTGTCGTACCACGCGTACGGCCGCGCGATCGACATCAACACCCTCATTAACCCTTACCACGACTCGCAAGGCGTGCAGCCCAAGAACGGCGGTCCCTACCTCGACCGTACGAGAAAAGACCCCGGCATGCTGCACGATGGTGACAAAGCCGTACGGGCCTTCACCGGCAACGGCTGGACCTGGGGCGGCGACTGGCACACCCTCAAGGACTACCAGCACTTCGAGCTGGCGTAACCGCTTCCGCGCCTGACGACGCGACCGTCGGGCCCCGCCTTCTGCTCCCACCGCGGCGCCAACCACGGTGACGTCACTGAGAAAGCGCAGCGCCGAGAGCGGCTCGGCTAATGGCCCATTGATGGCCTGCTCCCCGAGCATCCACCGAGCCACGAGTGATGACGGCGCATGCCCAGCTTCGTCCCGGGGTAGGTGCGCACGGTGAGGGTGACGATCCGGCCGCCGCCATTGCCGATTTGCGGATCGCGGTCGCGGTCTGATCGAGGAGTCCGGGGCGCTACAGGAGCTCACAATGACATTGCATGTCGCCAAAGTGGAGCGGATGACGGGAATCGAACCCGCACTCTCAGCTTGGGAAGCTGAAGTTCTACCATTGAACTACATCCGCAGAGCGCTTCGAACACTCTAGCAACCCGGCCCCGCGACCGAGGCAAGGGCTGCCGCCAGTACGCTCGCGGACGTGCTGCTCTCCGATCGTGACCTGCTGAAGGCCATTGACGAAGGCCGGTTGGGCCTGGATCCGTGGGAGCCTGAGCTCATTCAGCCTTCCAGCATCGACGTACGGCTGGACCGCTGGTTCCGGGTCTTCAACAACTTGAAATACACCCACATCGACCCCTCCCGGCAGCAGGACGACCTGACTTCGCTGGTGGAGACCGATCCGGACCAGCCGTTTGTGCTGCACCCGGGCGAGTTCGTGCTCGGGTCGACGCTGGAAGTGGTCAGCCTGATGGATGACCTCGCGGCCCGCTTGGAGGGCAAGTCGAGTCTTGGGCGGCTGGGGTTGGTGACGCATTCGACGGCCGGTTTTATCGACCCTGGGTTCTCCGGGCACGTGACATTGGAGCTGTCGAACCTCGCCAACCTGCCGATCCAGTTGTGGCCGGGGATGAAGATCGGCCAGATCTGTGTGTTCGAGCTGTCGTCGCCGGCGGAGCATCCGTACGGAAGCGACAAGTATGGCTCGCGTTATCAGGGCCAGCGCGGTCCGACCCCGAGCCGCTCGTTCCAGTCCTGGCGCACCTGGCCTACCAGGTAAAACGGCCTACCAGGTAAAACGCTCGATCAGCGGGCGCTGACGGGGACGCCGCCGACGACTGCGGCGAGCACGTCGTCCAGGGTTAGTACGCCGAGAGAACGACCGCTGTCGGAGACCAGGACGAGGTGCGATCGGGTCCGGCGCATGATCAGCAGCACCTCACCCAACGAGGTGGCTGGCGCGACCACGGTCAGCGGTCTCACGGCGTCTTCCGGCAGCGCCGACCGGCGGGCGGTGCCGGAAACGCCGAGCGCCTCCTTGACGTGTACGAAGCCCAGGACCGCGCGGGTACGCCGGTCGACCACCGGAAAGCGGGACAGGTTGGTGGCGACCGACAGTGCTTCCAGGGAGGCCGGGGTGACCTCGGCGGTGACCGTACGCACCTGGGACCACGGCGACATGAAGTCGGCGGCCGTACGGGAAGTCAACGTCAGCGCGCCAGTGATTCGGCGGTGGTCGTCGGCGTCCAGCAGGCCCTCGGTACGCGACTCGGCGACCAGACTGGCGAGCTCCTCAGCCGTATAGACGGTCTTGACCTCGCTGGGTGTCTCGATCCGTACCAACCGCAGCAGGCTGTCCGAAATCCACCGCAGCGCGAGCAGCACCGGTCGGGTGGCGACGCAGAAGGCCAGCATTGGTGGCCCAAACCAGAGCACCAGCCGTTCCGGCCCGGACAGCGCGATGTTCTTCGGCACCATTTCGCCCACCACGGTGTGGCCGTACGTGACGATGGCCAACGCGAGCACGAACGAGATCGGGTGCAGCAGCTCGGCGGGCATACCGACCGCCTGGAACGGGCCTTCGAGCAGGTGCGAGAACAGCGGCTCGGCGATGGCGCCGAGGCCCAGTGAGCAGATCTGGATGCCCAGCTGCGCGCCGGCGATCATCAGCGGCACCTGGGCCATCGCCCGCAGTGCGGCGCTGGCCCGCCGGGAGCCGGCGGCCGCGAGGGGTTCGATCTGGGTGCGCCGGGCCGAGAGGATGGCGAACTCGGAACCGACGAAGAAACCGTTCCCAAGGAGCAAAAGGATGGTCGCCGCGATCTGCAGGCCGCTCATGAGCCGTTGCCGTTCTCGGGTTCGTCGGACTCTTCCGGCGGCTGCACGCGGACCTGTTCGACCCGGTGCCGTTCCACCGAAGTGACGGTGAATTCCCAGCCTCGCTCGGTGACAGTCTCGCCCTCGGTCGGGATGTGCCCGAGCCGGGCCATCAGGAAACCGGCCAGCGTCTCGAACGGGCCGTCCGGCAGTCGAAAGCCGGTGTGCTCAGCCAGCTCGTCCTCCCGCAGCAGGCCGTTGACCAGCACGGACTGGTCGGTCAGCGGCGAGGTGACGGTCGCGGACTGGGTGGTGAGCGCGGTCGCGGTGACTGGTACCGCGTCTACTTCGGGTTCGTCGAACTCGTCGTCGATCTCGCCGACCAGTTCCTCGGCGAGGTCCTCGACGGTGACGATCCCGTCGGTGCCGCCGTACTCGTCGACCACCACCGCCATCTGGATGCCGCTCTCCTGCAGCCGGGACAGGGTGGTGTCCAGCTCCAAGGTCTCCGGTACGAGCAGGGGTTCGCGAGCGATTTCTCGTACGCCCGTGCTGGCCCGCCGATCCGGTGGCACCTGCAGCGCGTCGATCACCGCGGCCACTCCTATAACGGTGTCCAGCGTGCCGTCGTAGACCGGGAAGCGGGTGTGACCTGACTCCAACGCCAGCGTCAGCAGCTCCTCGGCGGTCGAGGAGGCCGGCAGCCCGACCACGTCGACCCGCGGGGTCATCGCCTCCGCGGCTCGCTTGTCGCCGAAGCGGATCGTGCGTTGCAGCAGGGTGGCGGTCTCGCTCGGCAGCGCACCGGCGCGGGCCGAAATGGCCGCCAGCAGGCCGAGCTCTTCCGGTGACCGGGCCGAGGCGAGCTCCTCCTGCGGCTCGATGCCGAGCAGCCGTACGACAGCGTTGGCGGTGCCGTTGAGCAGCGCGATCACCGGGCGTAGGACGGCCGAGAAGATCCGCAGGACCGGCGCCGACCAGCGGGCCAGCGGCATCGGGATCGACAGTGCCGCGTTCTTAGGCACCAGCTCGCCGAAAAGCACGGTGAAAAGGGTGGCGAAGATCAGCGCCACAGCGGTCGCGATGCCGTCCGCGACCGGCGCGGACACGCCGACCGACTGCAAGCTGGGCTCGATCAGGTGGGCGACCGCGGGCCGGGCCAGATAACCGGTCAGCAGCGCGGTCAGGGTGATGCCCAGCTGAGCGCCGGACAGCTGGAAGGACAGCGATCGTACGGCCTTGGCGACCTGCTTGGCCCGGCCGTCGCCAGCCGCGGCCTGCTCCTGGACGAGCGCACGGTCGACGGTGACCAGCGAATACTCGGCGATGACGAAAAAGGCGTTTCCCGCGGTCAGGAGAAAGAACGCCACCAGCGCCAGGACGTCGATTGTCGGCTCCCCATCTTTACCTGGCTTTCGATCGTACGGCGCGGGTATCCGCAGCTAGGGAGTGACCCGCCCGCGGGAGGTCAGGCCGGCCTCGGCGACCTCGCGGGCAGCGCCGCCGTCGAGCCGGAAGATCCGGGCCGTCTGGGTGCCGTGGCCCTGCTGCACCTTGAAGGTGCCGGCGGCCTTGCAGCCGCTCATCGGGAAGGGCGTGCCCTCGATGCTGGCGTCGGTCTCGTTGCCCCGGTCGGTGCCGGCGATGTGCGGCTGCCCGGC
Source organism: Fodinicola feengrottensis (assembly GCF_039530045.1). Taxonomy (NCBI): domain Bacteria; kingdom Bacillati; phylum Actinomycetota; class Actinomycetes; order Mycobacteriales; genus Fodinicola; species Fodinicola feengrottensis. Next base: position 588,241 of record NZ_BAAANY010000009.1, read on the forward strand.
CTTGTCGACGGTCAGCTTGGTGACACCGACGGTCAGCTGATAGCGGCCGACCGGGCCGGTGGCCGTCCAGCTGATCGGATAGCCGGTCGGCTGGTCGGCGGAGCGCAGGGTCAGGGTCGTGTGCTGGCAGTTGCCGGGCGGCAGCTCGCTGTTCGGGTTGGCCACGATGAAGCCGGCGCCGAGCGCCACGAAAGCCACCAGGGCGACGATCAACCATTTCGTCGGCAGCCTGGGAATCCGGCCGAACGGCAGGCCAACGTGCGGTTCGAGGCTCTGCAGCGACGGCTCCTCAAGCCGCCGGCGCGCGTCCGACCGGTCGTACGCGCCCTCGTACTGATCGCCCTTCACGCTCCTGAAGGTAGCGGGTCAGTCTGTGGCCTTGGCCTTCGCCGGCTGGATCGTCCGCAGCAACACCTGGGAAACGTCCAGAACCTCGACGCCCTGGCCTTCGCCGCTGGCCTGCTTCTCGGAGACGCCGTCGGAGATCATCGTCAGACAGAACGGGCAGCCGATGGCGATCACGTCCGGCTTAAGAGACAGAGCTTCCTCGGTGCGGTTCACGTTGACCCGCTGCCCGATCTTCTCCTCCATCCACATCCTGGCCCCGCCGGCGCCGCAGCAGAACGACCGCTCGGCGAACCGCGGCATTTCCTTGTACGTCGTACCCGGCAGGCCCTGTAGGACCTCGCGCGGCGGCGTGAAAACGCGGTTGTGCCGGCCGAGATAGCACGGGTCGTGGTACGTCAGCGTCGTCTCCAGAGGCGTGACCGGCGTCAGTTTCCCGTCGGACACCAACTGGGACAGCAGCTGCGTGTGGTGGACCACGTCGTAGTCGCCGCCGAGTTGCCCGTACTCGTTGCCGAGGGTGTTGAAGCAGTGCGCGCAGGTCGCCACGATCTTGCGTTTTTCCACCGGACGCTCGCCAAACGCCTCGTTCAGCGTCTCGACATTCTGCTGCCCGAGCATCTGGAAGATGAACTCGTTGCCCATTCGGCGGGCCGGGTCACCCGTACACGTCTCGCCGTTGCCCAGGATCGCGAACTCGACGCCAGCCGTGTGCAGCAGCTCGGCGACCGCGCGGGTGACCTTCTTCGCGCGGTCGTCCAGCGCGCCGGCGCACCCGACCCAGAACAGGTATTCCACCTCATCCGGGATGGTGCCTTCGACTCGACGCACCTCGAAGTCCAGACCCTTGGTCCAGTCTTCCCGTTCGTGCGGGTTCTGGCCCCACGGATTTCCCTTGTTTTCCAGGTTTTTCAGCATCACGCCGGCCTCGGACGGGAAGGCCGACTCGATCAGCACCTGATAGCGGCGCATGTCCACGATGTGGTCGACGTGCTCGATGTCGACCGGGCACTGCTCGACGCACGCGCCGCAGGTCGTACAACTCCAGAGCACGTCCGGGTCGATGACCCCGCCCTCTTCGACCTTGCCGACCAGCGACCGCTCAACCTCTTTGCGGACGTTTTCCGGCAGTGCGGCCAATTTCTCGTCGGACAGCTTCTCGTCACCGGTCGCGCTGACGCCGCCGCCGGCGAGCAGATAGGGCGCCTTGGCGAAAAGGTGGTCGCGCTGGTCGGTGATCAGCAGCTTCGGGGACAGCGGCTTGCCGGTGTTCCAGGCCGGGCACTGGCTCTGACAGCGGCCGCACTCGGTGCAGGTGGCGAAGTCGAGCATGCCCTTCCAGGTGGTGTGCTCGATCGCGCCGCGGCCGAAAAGGTCGTCTTCGCCCGGGTCCTCGAAGTCGATCGCCTTGCCGTTGGAATACATCGGCAGCAGCGCGCCCAGCGCCCGCGGCCGGCGCGAGAACAGGATGTTCGGCGGCGCCAGCGCGATGTGCATGTGCTTGGAATAGACCACAAAAACGCCGAAGCCGAGCACCACGCCGAGCTGCAGCAGCAGGCCTACGGTCTCCAGAACCTCGTTGACCGCCAGTCCGAGCGGGTGCAGCAGGGCACCCACCGCGTACGACGCGAAGGCCCCGCTCTTGTACGGGAAAACGCCGGTGTTGACCTGCGCGCCGCGCATCAGCAGCAGCGTCCAGACCACGTTGAAGATCATGAACAACACGAACCAGGCGGCGCCCGTGTGGGACTTGTAGAACCGCGAGGCGCGGCCCAGGTTTTTGGGCTGCTGCTGGAAACGGAGCAACGTGAAGGTGGCCAGCGCGAGCACGATCGCGACCGCGAAGAAGTCCTCAAGGAAGCCGACCACCGGCCAGGTGCCGATCAGCGGAATGGCGAAGTCCTTCTTGAAGAGCCCGCCATAGGCCTCGATGATCGTCAGCAACAGGACGATGAAACCCCAGAAAGTGACGAAGTGCGCGATGCCGGGGATCGACCATTTCAGCAGCTTGCGCTGGCCGAAGACCTCGGTGACCTGGGCACCGAGTCGGCGCGGCCAGTCGTTCGTACGCCCGACCGCCGGCTGGCCGGCGCGGAACAGACGAAACAGCCACCACAGTCGCTGGCCGGCGACGGCGGCCGCGACAACGGTCATGAGCAGGCCGAGGACGAGCCGGACAACCATCGCGTTCCCTCCACAGGTGTCTTGCCTGGAGCAGGACTGGCCGTCAGCGTACGACCGTGCCGGTTTCCCGGCATCACGCAGCCGACCCTTACGCTACCGACAAGTAACTTACCGGCTCGGCGGCCGCGTCGGTGGTGAGACATGCCACGTACGTGCCGGCGGAGATGCCCGATCGGCCGCCCTTGGTCTTGGCTGTCCAGGGGCCTGCGGCGTTCTCCGGAGGTAGGTTAGGTGGGGTTGAGTCATCAGTCAGGTAGGGAGTGCGAGCGTGGGAGCCGGCCAGCCTGTGCGGGTGCTCGGCATCGGCGGCTCGACCCGGCCCGACTCGACGTCTGAGCGCGCGCTGCGGATCGCTATGGCGGCCGCCGAGGAAGCCGGCCTGACCACCGAGTTCATCACCGGCCGAGCGCTCATACTGCCGATCTACGACACCGAGGTGAACGTACGGTCCGGTGAGGCCGCCGCCTTCGTGGCGGCCGTCCGCCGAGCCGACGCCTTGATCGTCGCTTCGCCGGGCTATCACGGCACGCTGTCCGGGCTGATGAAGAACGCACTCGACTACGTCGAGGACACCCGGCTCGACCCGCGGCCATATCTGGACGGCCTACCGGTCGGCTGCATCGCCGTCGCGCACGGCTGGCAGGCGACCGTGTCGACGCTGACCAGCGTTCGTACGGTCGTGCACGCCCTGCGCGGCTGGCCGAGCCCGTTGGGTGCCACCGTCAACGCGGCCGCCGGGGTTTTCGACAAGACTGGCGAACTGATCGACGACACTGTCCGCTTTCAGCTGGAAACCGTTGGCGTACAGGTCGCCGAATTCGCCCTCGCCCGGCGGCTGGCCGCACAGGCCCGCGGCGAGTCTTTCCGGGAACGCCCCGACCGCGCCTCCTGACCCGAATTCTGGTCAGAAATATTCCGGGCGCTGTCGGTGGTCCGCGAAATTGTCGTACCAGCCTGGAAGGCTCGACTTCGGGGCGACATTTCGTCGCGCGGGCGTTTTCCGGTACGGGTGATCAAGGACTTTCCCGCTATTACTTGGATTTTGTGCACCCCGAGCCCTTGATCACCCAGCCGGGGCCGTATGGTCAAAGGCAAACGGGCGGGCCACATCGTCGTAACGGCCGCAAAACCTCTGCTCATCCTGGACGGCCCGCGTGATCGAGGTGATGGCACGGCTGCATCGGCGTAGCAGCGCCAAAATCCTCGGTCATCGCCTGACAAATGTGGGTCTTTCAAGCCCACCTACCCACCCTCTGATCCAGGGTGGGGCGCTCATTCTGTCACGGAAATTGCCCTGGACAAAGGTTTTCCCGAGAGTGATTTTCGCGCTGACTATCGATACCGCGCGGCCATCGCGGCCGTGGTGGCGGCAAGCCGGGCGCGCAGTTCGGGTGGGTCGAGGACCTCGGCGTTTTCGCCCATCCGCAGGATCGCGCCGGCGAGGACGTCGTACGACTCGGTGGGGATGGTCATCTCGACCCACCCGTCGGCGTCCTCGGGCCCGGCCGACGCGATCGCCTCGGTCGCGGCGGCCGGGTCCAGGGCGATTCGGAGCAGCCGGTACGCGGATGTGCGGATCCGGCAGCGGGCCCGCAGGCGCAACATCGAGCGGGCGAAGTCGTCCATCGACGCGGCCCAGTGAGCGGCCAGGTCGAAGTCGCCCGGCCGCTCGAAGCGCTCCGGCCGTGGGTCGGCCGAGACGATCCGGCTGACCCGGTACGACCGGATGTCGGCGCCTTGGCGAGCGACCAAATACCACGTACCGGCCTTCATCACCAGGCCGAGCGGGTCGACCCGGCGGGCCACCACCTGGTCGGAGCGCTGGTACGACACGTCCAGCTGGTGGTCGCTCCACAGCGCGTCGGCGATCGCGGCCAGTGCGGGCGTGTCCTCCGGCTGTCGAAACCACCCGGGCGCGTCCAGATGGAACCGCTCGGCCACTCGGCGGGCCCGGCCGCGCAGCTCTGGTGGCAGCGCGGCCAGCATCTTCAGCTGAGCGGCCGCGAGGACCGTGCCGAGTCCCAGGTCAGCGGCCGGTCCGGGCAGGCCGGCCAGCAGCACCGCGTCGGCCTCGTCGGTGGTCAGGCCGGTCAGCCGGGTCCGGTAGCCGTCCACCAGCCGAGCGCCACCGGCCCGGCCTGGCTCGCTGTAGACGGGTACGCCGGCTGCTGACAGTGCTTCGAGGTCCCTATAGACCGTGCGTACGGAGACCTGGAGCTCACTCGCCAGCTCCGGAGCGGTCAGCTGGCCGCGGGTCTGCAACAGCAGCAACACCTGCACCAGTCGGCTCGCCCGCATCGGTCCAGCGTACGGATAAACCTTGACACTCGTTGACAAGGTTTGGCGATAGCGTCGTAGTCATGACGACCTGGAAAGAGTTCGCTCAAGCCGCTCCGCGCATCGCCGAGATCTTTCTCCGGCGACATGCCGCCACCGGCAACCTCTGCATGCTCGGCACCCTTCGTTCGGACGGGTTTCCGCGGATCAGCCCAGTCGAGCCACGGATCTTCGAAGGCCAGTTGGCGGTTGTCGGCATGCCGGACACCACCAAGTTCAACGACCTGGCCCGCGATCCACGGTTCTGCCTGCACACCGCCACCGTCGACACGCACGTCAAGGACGGCGACGCCAAGCTCTTCGGCACAGTCACCAACCTGCAGGACACCGAGCTGCACCAACGATTCGCGCAGCAGCTGTACGACGACACCGGTTTCGACCTGCGCGGCCGGGAGTTCGACCAGTTCTACGTGGCCGACATCACGGTCGGATCGGCGGTCGAGGTGGGCGACGGGCATCTGGACGTGACGATCTGGAAGCCCGGAGAGGCAGAGCGCGTGGTCCGTAAGCACTGACCCCTCAACCAGCGGGAATGCACTCCGGTAGGCTGGCGTTCGACTCAACGAGAAAGTTGCGGCGAGCGGGCTCAAGTCTGGTTTGACGATTGAGCGAGAGCGTGTGCAAACTTGAGTCCGAAGCGCTCAACTCGGGACAGCCTATGGAGGATGTAATGGCACGTGCGGTCGGTATCGACCTCGGTACGACGAACTCGGTCGTCTCTGTCCTGGAGGGCGGTGAGCCGACCGTAATCGCCAACGCCGAGGGCTCTCGGACCACACCGTCGATCGTCGCGTTCGCCAAGAACGGCGAGGTGCTCGTCGGTGAGGTCGCCAAGCGCCAGGCAGTGACCAACGTCGATCGCACAGTCCGGTCGGTCAAGCGCCACATGGGCACCGACTGGAAGATCGACATTGACGGCAAGAACTACACCCCGCAGGAGATTTCCGCGCGGGTGCTGCAGAAACTCAAGCGTGACGCCGAGTCTTATTTGGGCGAGCCGGTCACCGACGCGGTGATCACCGTCCCGGCGTATTTCGAGGACGCGCAGCGTCAGGCCACCAAGGAAGCCGGCGAGATCGCCGGCCTGAACGTGCTGCGGATCGTCAACGAGCCGACCGCGGCGGCCCTCGCGTACGGCTTGGACAAGGGTGAGAAAGAGCAGACCATCCTGGTCTTCGACCTCGGTGGCGGCACCTTCGACGTGTCCCTGCTGGAGATCGGCGACGGCGTCATCGAGGTGAAGGCCACCAACGGAGACAACCACCTCGGTGGCGATGACTGGGACCAGCGGGTCGTCGACCACCTGGTGAAGACGTTCAACGCGCAGAACGGCATCGACCTGTCCAAGGACAAGATGGCGATGCAGCGGCTCCGTGAGGGCGCCGAGAAGGCGAAGATCGAGCTGTCCGGTTCGCAGTCCTCGACCATCAACCTGCCGTACATCACGGCCGGCGCCGACGGTCCGCTGCACCTGGACACCACGATCAGCCGGGCCGAGTTCCAGCGGATGACCCAGGATCTGCTGGAGCGCTGCCGGAACCCGTTCCAGCAGGCCATCAAGGACGCTGGCATCCCGACCAGCGACATCGACCACGTCGTGCTCGTCGGCGGTTCCACCCGGATGCCCGCGGTCACCGAGCTGGTCAAGGACCTGACCGGTGGCAAGGAGCCGAACAAGGGCGTCAACCCCGACGAGGTCGTCGCGGTCGGCGCGGTCCTGCAGGCCGGTGTGCTGCGCGGCGAGGTCAAGGACGTGCTGCTGCTCGATGTCACCCCGCTGTCGCTGGGCATCGAGACCAAGGGCGGCCTGATGACCAAGCTGATCGAGCGCAACACCACGATCCCGACGAAGAAGTCCGAGGTCTTCACCACCGCTGACGACAACCAGCCCAGCGTGCAGATCCAGGTCTATCAGGGCGAGCGGGAAATGGCGGCGTACAACAAGAAGCTCGGCATGTTCGAGCTGACCGGGCTGCCGCCGGCACCGCGTGGAGTGCCGCAGATCGAGGTCACCTTCGACATTGACGCCAACGGCCTTGTGCACGTCAACGCCAAGGATCTGGGTACGGGCCGCGAGCAGTCGATGACGATCACCGGCGGCTCCGCGCTGCCCAAGGACGACATCGAGCGGATGATGCGGGACGCCGAGGCGCACGCCGAGGAGGACAAGAAGCGGCGCGATGACGCGGAAACCCGCAACCTCGCCGAGTCTTTGCAGTATCAGACCGAGAAGTTCCTGGCCGAGAACGGCGACAAGATCCCTGAGGACAAGAAGACCGAGATCGGCGAGGCGCTCGGCGACCTGCGGTCCGCGCTCGGTGGTTCGGACCTGGACGTTATCAAGGCCGCGCAGGAAAAACTGGCCAAGGCCAGCCAGGAGGCCGGGGCGGCGATGTATGCCAACACCCAGGCTTCGGCTGGCTCCGCGGACGCCGGCGCTGGTGACTCCAGCTCGCAGTCGGCGACCGGTCAGGGTGGCGGCACCGCGCAGTCCGCGGATGACGTGGTGGACGCCGAGATCGTGGATGAGGACGACAAGAAGTCATGACGCCACAGCAGGGGCGCGATCCCGACCAGGAGGAACCCCGCGTCGTGATCCGAGACCGCCGGCGGATCGATCCGGAAACGGGTCAACCCCGCCGGCCCTCGCCCGGCCCCCAGGCTGCGGCGGAGCCGGCGCCAGCCGAGGAATCACCGGCTGGCGGTGCGGTCGAGGACGTGGTGAGTTCGGCCGAGGTGGAGGCAGTGCAAAAGCAGTTGGATGAGCGTACGACCGACTTGCAGCGGGTGACCGCTGAGTATGCGAACTATCGCCGCCGGGTGGACCGGGACAAGTCGGTGGCCGCCGAGTTGGCGACCGCGGCGCTGATCACCGCGCTGTTGCCGGTGATCGACGACATTGACCGGGCCCGCGAGCACGGCGACCTGTCCGGCGCTTTCGCCGCTGTCGCGGAGAAACTCCAGGGCACCCTGGGCAAGGTCGGGCTCACCGCGTTTGGTGAGAAGGGTGATGCCTTTGATCCGAACCGGCACGAGGCGGTCATGCACGCGGAGCCGAGCGACGTTTCCGAGCCGACCTGCGTCAGGGTGTTCCAGCCGGGCTATTTGCTCGGTGAGCGGCTGATCCGGCCGGCGATGGTGGCGGTTTCGGACCCCGCTGGGCCGGCCGCCGCACCAACTGACCCGGTCGCCGGGCCACCGCCGGCCGAAGAGCCGGTTGCCGCGCCGACCGACAGCGAGTAGAGACGAAAACATGGAGAGGAGGGGCGCCCGGTGAGTGCGAGGGACTGGCTGGAAAAGGACTTCTACAAGGCGCTGGGCGTCTCGAAAAAAGCTAGCCAGGACGAGATCAAAAAGGCATACCGTACGCTCGCCCGCGACCTGCACCCGGACAAGAACCCCGGCAACGCCGAGGCCGAGCGCAAGTTCAAAGAGGTCTCCGAGGCGAATGGTGTGCTCTCCGATGTCGCCAAACGCAAGGAATACGACGAGGCGCGGTCGCTTTTCGGTGCCGGTGCTTTCCGCCGACAGGCCGGCGACACCGGTGCTGGCGGCGTGCCTTTCGACCTCTCTGACCTGTTGCGCGGTGCCGGCCAGAGTCCCGGTCCGAGCACCGGGCCGGCCGGTGGCCTCGGTGACCTCTTCGGTTCGGTTTTTGGTGGTGGGGGCCGGGCATCTGGCCCCAACCGGGGCGGTGACATCGAGGCCGAGGCCACGTTGAATTTCGACGAGGCCGCGCATGGCGTCACTTTGCCGCTGACGCTGAACTCCCCGGGCACCTGCGACACCTGCCACGGATCGGGCTCGAAACCGGGCACCGCGCCGCGGACGTGTCCGGTCTGTCACGGCAGTGGCCTGGTCAGTCGTGATCAGGGCTCGTTCAGTTTTTCTGAGCCATGCCGCGAATGTCAGGGCGCCGGCACGGTGGTGGACGAGAAATGCCCCTCCTGCCGGGGAACCGGTGGCGTCACCAAGACGCGGACTCTGAACGTACGCATCCCGCCGGGTGTCACCGATGGGCAGCGGATCCGGATCCGCGGCAAGGGCATGCCCGGCCGCCGCGGCGGTCCTCCTGGCGACCTTTTCGTCATCGCACACGTCCGCAAGCACGAGCTTTTTGGGCGTAACGGTGACGATCTGACGCTGCGCGTGCCGGTCACCTTTCCGGAGGCAGCGGTCGGCACCTCCATCCGGGTGCCGACCCTGGATGGCGCGGTCACCGTCAAGGTGCCCGCCGGCACCCCCAGCGGCCGGACCTTGCGGGTGCGTGGCCGTGGAGTTTCCAAGCCCAAAGGCGGCATTGGCGACCTGCTGATCACGATCGACGTGGTCGTACCGAAAAACCTCTCCGAGGACGCGCAGACCGCGCTGAAGGCGTATGCCGAGCTGGTCGACGAGAACCCACGCGCCGACCTGGAGCGAGAGGTGGGTCGCCATGGTTGATGATGTCATCGGCGTACCGGAAGACGCCAAGGTCTTCGTGATCTCGGTGGCCGCCCAGTTGTCCGGTATGCACCCGCAGACCCTCCGCCAGTACGACCGACTTGGGCTCGTGCAGCCCGGCCGGACGGCTGGCGGAGGCCGCCGCTACAGCACCCGCGATGTGGCGCTGTTGCGGTCGATTTCGCGGCTGTCACAGGAAGACGGCGTCAACCTCGCCGGCATCAAGCGGATCATCGACCTGGAGAACCAGGTCGTCGCACTGCAGGAACGAGTGCATGAGCTTGTCGCCGACCTGGAAGCCGCGCACCGCCACGTCGCCGAGGTCCAGGCCGCGGTGCACGCGTCGTACCGTCGCGACCTCGTCCCGATGAGCCAGAACGCGCTGGTCGTCTGGAAACCGAAGAAACGCGGCCGGTGAAGGTGACCACTGCCAGCGTTTTCGTTTGCCACACGTATGCTGGAACCATGACCAGCAGGGAAAAATTGTTGAACCTTGTCCAGGGACTGAACGACGCGCAGGTGGATGAGCTGCTGATCGTGGCCACCAACCGATTCCCCATCCCGAATGCGCACGGCGTGGTCGCCGACACCGGTCGTCACGATGCCTCGTGGCGTGCTGAGGAGCTCTTCCAGGACGGTTCTCGCTAACCGCCTTCCGCAAAGTAAAAGTCCGGCTGCTCAGCGGGTCGGGCGGTGTGGTCTCGGCGGGTAGCGTGGGTGGGGTGCGGGTGTTGGTGGGCGCGCGATGGCCGCGGGGGTTGAGGCGTACGTTTTGTCGCGGGTGTGGACCGCGTGTTGGTAGAGCTCTTCGAGGTTTGCGTGGGTCTGTAGTCCCTCGAGTTGTTCTGGTTGTGCCGGTGCTGTGGGGAATGTCATGTAGTCGTCGGCTTGCCGGTCGGTGAGCGGCCCGGTGAATGCGTTCAGTGGCTGGGATTTCTGTCCCGCGGCCGCTTCGGCGGCGGTGAGCGGTGCGTGGGTGAATCCGGCGTACGTGATGTCGTCACGGGTCGTGTGGCCGTTGCCCAGCGCGGCCGGTCGTTCGTTTTCGAACCAGGTCTGCCGCTCGTACGGCGCCGTATTGATCACCGCCACCGGTCCACCGGCCTCCCGCGCATACTGCGCCGAAAGCCCCTCCTTCCACACCAACGCCGCGAATTTCTTCAAGTCGGCCCGGCCATGAGCGCCGCGAATTCGCTCGGCCAACTCTGGTCGCGATGCTGCCATGGAGTCCAGATAGGGCTGCAGCGGCTTGGTCAACTTGGTGTCCCATAAATTCAGCCGGTCGATAGTTGCCGCGTCGCCAAGGCGCTCCAACGTTGTTGCCGGGTATTCCTGGGCCTGCAGATGATCGACAGCCCGTTCTGCGATCGCTCGTGAGGGAACCAGGCGTTCTGTGCTACCTGGCTGCTGCGGGTCGCATACGAAACCACCGTAGAAAAATCGCATTCCCGTTGCGGCGAATGGTAGCCAGCTGCCGTCATCGGTACGGTAGGAAGCCAAGTCGAAACCTGGCTGCCCTTCTTGGACGGTGGCCACGCAGTGCGCCAGGTATCCCAGCAGCTCCGGCACATTCCGTACGTGAATGCCTCGAGCCTGCAGCTCCGCGATTGCCTGTGCCAGTCTTTGTGGGACTGGTGGCTCGACCGTTTGTTGATTTTCAACTGCTAGAACTTCATCGCGGAGCTGCTGAAGGCTGGGGATTGTCGCTCTTGGTCTTGCGGGGTCAGCCACGGCGATCACCAGGTCGCACATCCAAGCCGATCGAAAAATATGCGTCTTCGTCAGCGAACAGCGGGCCGTACTGGCCGGCGACGAGCCTGATGATCCCGTTCGTTCGCTGCCAACCTGCTATGGCACCGGGAAAATCCACATCCAGAGGTTGCTCGGTTTCGTTACCTGACACGGCGACAGGACCAATTTCTGGCGCACCCAGCAGTGCCGCGATTCGGTGGGCGTACTCATTCGTCGCGGCGATCGCCAGCGAGCGGGCTGCGTCAACTGCGTCCGTCGTCACGCCTGCCGCTTCAATCCGCAGGGACCACAGCGGGTCGGGCCGCTTCACGCTGACGACGGTCGCCTCGGCATCGACGCAGCCACCACAAGGGAGTTGGAATTCAACGGACGTGGTTCCGTTTGGCATTTCGGAGTTGGGTAGGTGGGGAGTCCAGCCGGTGGCCGTACGGACGCGTTCGGCGTAGTCGCGGCCGAGGAATGACGAATTGACCGGGTGCCAGAAAACCGACCAGTCGTCGATCGCGGCCAAGTCTCGTACGACGGCGTCCAAAAGGTCGAAGTCCTTGATCACCGGTGTCGGCACGCTCATCTCGTCTCCCCGTCAGTCACTCTGCGTCCATCATGCCCGTAGTCCACGGTGCGAAACAGGTCTTTGGCCCCACTCACGAGTACAACGGAATAGCCCCGCCACTATCAGGGGTTCGCGAGGTTGTGTTGGTGGGCGTAGCGGGTGGCTTCGGTGCGGTTGCGGGCGCCGATCTTGGCAAAGGCGTTGTTGATGTGCGTTTTCACCGTGGTTTGACTGATAAAAAGCGTGCTGGCGATGTCGGCGTTGCTGAGGCCTTGGCCGATCAAGCCGAGGACCTGCGCCTCCCGTTCGGTGAGACCGTCCGGAGGCGTACGGCGGGGCGGCGGTGTGTCCGTACGGGTCAAGGCGGCCACGAGGCGGCGGGAGACGGCTGGGTCGAAGGTGGACTGGCCGGCGGCGGCGGAGTGCAGGGCGGCGGCGATTTCCACTCGGCCGGCGTCTTTTGTGAGATAGCCGCGGGCGCCGGCCTGCAGGGCGGATGCGATGGAGGTGTCGTCGTCGTACGTGGTGAGGATGAGGACGGCGGTCTCCGGGTGCCGGGCGGTGATGTGGCGGGTAGCTGCCACACCGTCGAGTACGGGCATACGCAGGTCCATAAGGACGACGTCGGCGGTGGTTTCGGCCAACAGGTCGAGGGCCGCCTGGCCGTCGCCCGCGTCGCCGACCACGTGTACGTCGTCGAGCAGTCCGAGGAGCGCGACCAAACCGTCGCGCATGATCTGTTGATCGTCCACCACCAAGACGCGGATCACGTTGCTGGCACTTCCGCGACGACCAGCCATGAGCCGTCGTCGCGGCCGGCGGACAGGGTGCCGCCGACCAGCGCGACTCGCTCTCGCATGCCGGCCAGTCCAAAGCCGTTGACCGTGGTTGGCGGCGGCACGGCAGCGGCGATATTTCGTACGCTCAAACGAATACTCTCCTCGGTGTAGTCCAGGGCCATCGACACCGGCGAACCGGGAGCGTGCTTGGCCGCGTTGGTCAGGGCCTCTCGGGCCGTACGCAGCAGTGACACCTCAGCGGCCGGGGACAGTGCCCGGTGCGGGCCGGTGACCTGGAAGGTCGCCTCGACATCATGGTCGCGCTGGTACGCGTCGGTCAGCTCGGTGAGCGCGTCGCGCAGCGGCGGGATGTCGGCGCGGAGGGCGGCCACCGCGGCCCGAGCCTCGGCGAGGCCTTCAACGGCGAGTCGGCGGGATCGGCGTACGCGGGCCAGGGCGCCCTCGACATCGCGCTTCTCGCTCAGCAGCCCTTCGGCGACATCGAGCTGCACGCTGAGCGCGCCGAGCGAGTGCGCCAGCACGTCATGCATCTCGCGAGCGATCCGGGCCCGCTCGTCCAACGCCGCCGCCCGGGCCTGCTCGCGTTGCGCGAGCCTGGTCTGTTCCAGCAGCTCACGGGTCTGTTCGGCGCGCAGCCGGTAGCGCCGGCGGGCCAGCCCGAAAGCGGTCAGGATCAACAGCACCACGAAGTCGCTGACGATCTCGACCGGGCCGCGGTGGTACGTGAGCAGGCTGGCGCAGCCAATCGCGGCCATCAGCACTGCGACCGCGATGACCAGTGCGACCCGGACCCGCAGGTGGGCGGCGAAGACCGCGAAAGGGATGAAGACCGCGAGGGATGCGGTGCTGTCCGGGCTCGGGCCGAGCAGGACGGTCGGCAGCGCCGCCGACAGGGCCAGCGCGACCACTGACTGCCAGCCCAGTCGCCCATCCAGGAGTGCGGCGAACACCCAGGCCAGAAACCCGACGATCAGCACCGTCCAGCCGACCACGGCAGGCTCGCCGGGGCGGGCCAGGATCAGGTTGGCGATCAGCAGCGCGGTGCCGAGCAACCGGATGGCCCAACCGGTTTCCGGGTCGGAGCTGGAGAGCAGCTGGTCCAGCCGTACGACGAAACCCCTGGTCACCCGAACCCCGTTACTTGACGAACTTCTTGTAGATGATGGCCAGCACGAACAGCAACACGATGATGCCGACGAAAATACCGGCTCCGACGACAACGCGCTCAAGCAGCAGCTCCATCAGGATGTTCATGACCGGTCACCGTTCTTCTGGTTGACCGGCAGCTGCTTCTCGATGAGCGCCGAGACCCCGCCGCGATTTTTCAGCTGCTGCCGTACGAACGGCTCGGCCAGCTCGCGAGTGCGATGCCAGAGCCCGAGCTTCTTCAGGATCACCATCGCGACGAATACCAGGATGATGAGGCCGACCGCGATCGCGCCGAGATAGATCATCCGGTAAAGCATGAAGTCCAGCAGTGCTGCCATTTGTCCCACCTGCTTTTTCGTTGGCTTGTTTGACAAACCAGACGTTAGGCGGCGAGGTGGGTGGATAAGGACCTCCCGCTGGTGGAGATCAGGGTGGAGATGGCAGGTGGAGACCGCTCACCCGCAGTGAGGTCCTTCCTCCGGCAAGAGGAGCGGCTACGAAGGGTTAGCCCTTGCTGAGCATGACCACTACGCCGATGACGATGGCGGCGGCGTAGGCGAGGAAGCAGAGGGCCGCGAGGGCCAGCCAGGCGATGCCACCGCTGGCCGGCTCGGTGGACTCGGTCTTGCCGTCCGTACGAGCGCGCAGCGGCGCTTTGCTGACAGCCACGATTCCGAGCGCGTACAAGGTCACGATGAGGACGCCGGCGATCAGCGCGGTGACGATGACCTGGGCAAGGGCGCTGACGTTGATCAGACTGTTCATGTTCAGGCTCCTACCCCGGTGGCGACGGCGACCGGCTGCGGCGGGTTCACCGAGTCGTTCACGTTGTTGGCGCTGACCGAGTTCCGCCGGGACAGCAGGTAGATGCCGAAGCCGAACGCGGCGACCACCACGGCCATGATCCAGATGCCGGGTGCGCCCAGCAGGCTCGCGCCCTGGCCAACCAGCGCCCCGACGATCGCGGCGGCCGGCAGGGTGAGCAGCCAGGCCACCGCCATCTTGCCGGCGACGCCCCAGTGCACCCGGGCGAGCCGCTTGCCGACCCCGGCGCCGATGATCCCGCCGGAGCAGACATGCGTGGTGGACAGCGGGAAACCGGCGTGTGAGGAAGCCAGGATGACGACCGCGGAGGCGGTCTCGGCGGCGAAGCCCTGCGGGCTCTCGATCTCGGTGAGGCCCTTGCCCAGCGTACGGATGACTCGCCAGCCGCCGATGTACGTGCCGGCCGCGATGGACAGGCCGGCGGCGAGGATGACCCAGACCGGCGGCGCCGAGTTGGCTGGTAGCAGGCCCGCGGTGATCATCGCGAGGGTGATCACGCCCATCGTCTTCTGCGCGTCGTTTGTGCCGTGTGCCAACGAAACCAGCGAGGCGGACGCGATCTGGCCGATCCGGAACCCGGTCTTGACCGTGGACTGGCGCTGTTTGTCGGTGAGTTTGTACGCCACGTACGTCGCGATCCCGGCCACCAAACCGGCCAGCAGTGGGGAAATCACCGCCGGAACCAGCACTTTGGAGATGATGCCGGCGAATTTCACCGCGTTCGGTCCGACCGCCACCAGGGTCGCGCCCACCACGCCGCCGATCAGCGCGTGCGAGGAGGAGGACGGCAGCCCGAGATACCAGGTGACGAGGTTCCAGGCGATGGCACCGACCAGGCCGGCGAAGACGACCTGCGGGGTGACGACTTTCGCGTCCACCACGCCCGAGGCGATGGTCGCCGCCACCGAGATGGACAGGAACGCGCCCACCAGATTGAGGACCGCGGAGACCAGCACCGCGATCCGGGGTTTCAGGGCGCCGGTGGCGATCGAGGTCGCCATCGCGTTCGCCGTGTCATGGAATCCGTTGGTGAAGTCGAACGCCAGCGCGGTGACGACGACAACGATGATCAGCCCTGTAGTCACCCCCTTATGGAGCGGCAGCGAGGGACTCCGGAGCAACCGCCGACAGCAGAGTTCACCTGGAGGTCGCCAACAGGTCACATATGTTCCGACATTCCGGACTGGGCACGGGCGTCGACACCGAGTCATACGATGACGCCGGGGAGCAGGCAGACCGGAGTGGCATTTTGGGACCTGACGAGGTGTCGGTGGTACGGCTGGAGGTGCTCGGTCCGCTCCGGGCATTCCGGCGGGCCGCGGCCGCCGAGGTGGAGATCCCCCTCGGCGGGCCCAAACCGCGGGCCGTGTTGGCGTTGCTGGCGCTCGCGGCCGGCCGCCCGGTGTCCCGCGACGCCCTTGTCGAGTTCATCTGGTCCGAAGCGCCGCCACCGAGCGCGGTGGCCGCCTTGCAGAACTATGTCGCCGCACTCCGGCAGGCGCTGGAACCAGACCGGTCAAGCCCGGTGAAGCACCGCCTGATCAGGTCATCTTCCGGTGGCTACCTGCTGGACACGGCGGCGGTCGAGGTGGATCTGGAGCGCTTTCGCCAGCTGGTGAACGCGGCCCGGATGGCGGACCGCAGCGATCAGGCGGCCGGGTTGCTGCGCGCGGCGATTGGCCTTCGACGCGGTCGTACGCTCGACGACCTCGGCGGTCTGCAGGGCATGCAACCAGCGGTGACAGCCGTCGAGCAGGAATATCTCGGGGCCGCGTTGGACTGCGCCGATGCCCAGTTGCGCGCTGGCCAGCAGGGCGACCTACAGACGTGGCTGCCGCCGCTGGCCGGCACCGAACCGCTCAACGAACCGTTGCAGGCCCGGGTTGTCCGGCTCTACCAGGCGCTCGGCCAGCGGGCGAACGCGTTGACGACGTACGAGCGGACTCGGCGAGGCCTGCGTGCGGAGCTGGGCGTCAGCCCTGGTCCGGAGCTTCGCGAAGCGCATCTGGCGGTGCTCCGGGAGGACGAGCCGGAGCTGGAGCCCGGACCCGAGCCACTGCGCCGCAGCTGGATCGGCCGTGGTCCGGAGCCGCAGCCGCTGATCGGCCGCGACCAGCTGCTCGCCGACCTGGCTCGCTCGACCGCCGACCACCGGGTGGTGACGCTGGTCGGCCCGGGCGGCGCCGGCAAGACCGCGCTCGCGCTGGCCGCCGCCGAGCTGGTCGCGCCGGATCACGCGTACGGCGTGGTGGTGATCGAATGCGGCCGGCTGCCGGCCGAGACTGCGGCCCCGGACGGCCCGAACCTGGTCGCCGAGGCGCTGCGGTCCGCGTTGGACGCCCCGATCGGCCGCGAATCACCGCTGGCCGCCACCGCTCAAATACTGCAGGGGCAGCAGCGGCTCATCGTCTTCGACAACGCCGAACACGTACGACGTAGCTGCGCCCGCCTGGTCGACCATCTCAGCCGGTCATGCCCGCGCGTACGCCATCTGGTCACGTCCCGGCATCAGCTGGGCCTGCCGGCCGAGACTGTCTGGGAGGTCGAGCCGCTGCCGGTGCCCGCCGCGGAGACCTGGCAGTCCGACCAGATCGCCGCCAGCCCGGCGGTCCAGCTCTTCACCCGGTTGGCCCGGCAGATCCGACCCCGGCTGGACGTGGCCAGCCAGCTGACCGCGGTGGCCGGCATCTGCCGGGACCTCGGTGGCCTTCCGCTGGCTATCGAGTTGGCAACGGCTCGGCTCCGCGCGATGTCCATAAGTGACCTCGCAGACCGGCTGACGGCCAATCAGGCCGTACTCACCGCCACCGCCGACCACCGGTTGCCTCACCAACACACGCTGCAGAGCACTTTCGAGTGGAGCGAACAGCTCCTGCCGCCGGCCGAACGCCTGTTGCTGGCCCGGCTGGCGGTTTTCCCGGCCACCTTCGACCTTGCCGCGGCGGAACAGGTGTGTGGGCATGACCCGCTCCCGGTCGCTGACATCGCGCCGCTGGTCACCAGCCTGGTTGACCACTCGATGATGCAGACCGTCGACAGCGGCACCGAGCTGCATTACCGACTGCTCCCACCGATCCGCGAATTCGCCACCCACCGGGCCGATCCGGCCGAGTCCCAAGCCGCCAGACGCGGCCATCTGCGCTGGTGCGGCGCCCTTTTGCAAGCGGTCGAGGACGCCCCGCGAGACGAGCCGGCGGCGGTCGCGGCGGCCGCCGCGCACCTCGACGACATCCACACCGCCCTGGTGTGGGCGCTTGACTCGGACGATCCAGCACTGTGGGCCGCGAGTGCCGAGATGCTGGCCGCTGGGCGACCGGTTTTCGAGCAACCAAGGGTAAATCTCGATATCGTACGAAGGCTCACCCAGCGTGCTCTCGCGCGCGGCGACGACCTGCCGGTGCCGTTGCGTGCCCATCTCTCGCACTGGGCCGGGCGGCTCGCATATCTGCATGGCCGCCCGCGGGAGGTATCGACGCACCTCACCACGGCGTTGACGCTGATCGACGAGGATGATCCGGCCGAGGCCGGTCGCCGGGTGGACATCGGGATCGGTCTGGTCGCGTCCAGCGAGATGCTGGCCGATCCAGCTGCGGTCGAGCAGGCCGGCGGGTTGGTACGAGCGGCCGAAGCGACCGCGGATCCCGTCACCCTGGTGATCACCCTGACGGACATGGCCAACATCTCTGGCGAGTGGGGCCATTATGGGAAGGCCGGAGAGCTGTTGGGCCGCGCCACCGCGATCGCGGACCTGATCGAGGAAAATGCCGCGATCCGATATCGGATCGGCTATCGGGGGGCAAGTGTGGCGCTCTGGAGTGGGCATCCCGACGAAGCGCTCCGGCAGGCCGAGGCACTGCTCGCGGCCCGGGCGCCGTTGCGGCTGAACTGGCTGATCGAGACGTTGGCGTACTGCGGTTGGGCGTACGCGCGGCTGGGCCAGTTCGAGCGTGGCCGGCAGCGCCTGACCGAGAGCCTGGAGCTCAGCGGCGCCAACCACCGGACGAAACTGCGAGGGGTGGGCCTGCTCGCGTACGCCGACCTGGAACGGCTGGACCACCATCCCCACACCGCCCGCCGGCACCTTCGGGACTGCCTCACCGCTTGCCTGTCGGTATCGGATCTGCGGACGACTACCCGTGCGGTCTGGCTCGCCGCGTTGCTGTGCGAGCCGCCAGAGGCCGACCGGCTGCGTGAGCTGTCGGTCCGCGCCCGTGAACTCACCAAGCTTCCCAGTTGGCCGTTGGACGACAAGACATTCGTTGCCTGGTCAGAGAAATTTTCCTCGAAGAAGTGCGACGAGCAGGTCGGCGAAGACCGCCAAAGCCTGCTCGTCGCGGCGGCCGAAACCGCACTCGTCTGCCTGAGATCCGGACTGGCACCGGCCAGCTTTCTCAGACCTGCCTGACAAACGATCACCAGCACGAGGGGTGGCGACGGATCCGCGGGTCGAAGGTAGCCTCAGTTGGACGGGCACCGGACGACGAGCAGGAGCCACATGACAGGGTCGAGAATCGCGGCAGCGCCGATTTCGTGGGGGGTGTCCGAGGTGCCCGGCTGGGGCTATCAGCTGCCGCCCCGCCGGGTGTTGGCGGAGATGCGCGAGCTGGGTCTCGCGGCCACCGAAGCCGGTCCGGACGGATTCCTGCCAGCGGCCGGGCCGGCCCTGCGCGAGGCGTTGGAAGCCGAGTCGCTGACGCTGGTCGGCGGGTTCACCCCGCTGGTGCTGCACGACGCCAGCCGCGACTGGCGGACCCCGCTCGCCGAGTGCATCGAGCGCTTCAAGAGCGCCGGCGGCGATTCGGTGGTGCTGGCCGCTGCCACTGGGTTGGACGGCTATGACGTACGACCGGAGTTGACGACCGCCGAGTGGGACCAGCTGCTGGCCACCGCGGACGCCGCCGTCGCGGTGTGCGCCGAAGCCGGGCTGGCCGCGGTCCTGCACCCGCATGTCGGGACGGTTGTTGAGCAGCCGGCCGAGATCCAGCGTGTCCTGGACGGCTGCGGCATCCCGCTCTGCCTGGACACCGGGCACGTGGCTTGCGGCGGCGGAGATCCGGTCGCGCTGGCCACCAGGCATCCGGAGCGAGTCGGTCACGTACATATGAAAGACGTCGACGAGGAAAAGGCGGCTCTCGTAGCCGGCGGCAAGCTTGCTTTCAGCGATGCCGTCACCGACGGTGTCTTCCGGCCTCTTGGCGCCGGCGATATAGACATCGCGGCGGTCGTACGAGCGTTGAGCGGTGCCGGTTATCAGGGCTGGTACGTCCTCGAGCAGGACATCAAACTGGCCGGTGCGCCCACCGGTGACGGGCCCAAGGCCGATGTGGCGGCCAGCGCCGCCTATTTGCGCTCCCTGCTCTGAGATTTTCCGGGACGGGTCCCGGCGCTGCGCTCCTATTCTGCCGGAATGACGTCCTCTGGTTGACCGGCCGGCAGTCACCGCCGGATATGTCAATGACAGCGCTAAAACACTGCCGACCGGCGGCACTCTCACGGCGGCCGCGATCGGTGGGCGGTCACGCCCTGGGCCCGATGCCCGGCACCTGTTCCGTCACGATGGAATGCGACATTCATCCGAATTTCATGGCCGCCATCACACCGCCGAACGGTGTACGCGCAACGGTCGCCACGGACATCGACTGCAGCGTGCACGATCCTGACTATCCGTGCTGACCTGTTCTTCCCATTCGGCCTCCGACGGAATTAGTTGTCCCTATCATGACCACCATGAACGACTCTGGGTGGAAACGCCCTGACGGGGAAGAGTCGACCGGCGAAGAGCCTGTCGCAGTAGTGCCAGAAAAGGCGGACGCTGCGGCGCCGCCGGATCAGGTTTCGCCGGCTGCCAGTCCCCCGGCCGACACCCCCGCGCCGGATGTGCCGTTGGCGCCAAACCCGCCTGACATCCCTTTGCCGGTGAGTGGTCCGGCCGTCGTGCCGGCGCCGATGCCGTCGTTCGCAAAGTCGGGGAGCCGCCCGCCGTACGTGCTGCTGGCGCTCACCCTGACGGCGTGGGTGGTGGTGTTGGTGCTGGCCATCGGCGCATTCCCGGCCATCTCGTTCTACCGAGCCACTCACGACGGCACGGTTCCGTTGGTGACCAGCTTCCTGGACGCGTTGCGTCGCAAGGATGTGGCCGGCGCATTGCGGATCGCCCGGCCGACCACCCAACCGGATCTGAAACGGGAACAGTTTCTGGACAAGGGCTTCCTGCGTACGGACTGGAAAGTGACCTCGGCGGTCGAGGCTGGCGATCCTTTTCCGCAGAACCAGACGGTGGAGCGGCTGGTACGAATCAAGATCACCGCCGCCGACGGCACTTCCTCCACCGGCAGCATTTATCTGGTCGCGGATCCGCATCCGCCAGTCGGACAGCCGGGTTGGCGCATTCCAGTCCCGTACGCACAGGTCACTCTGGACTCGCCGCAGGCGTTCGAATATCTCACTCTCAATGGGAAAAGGGCGACCTCGGTGCCCGGGCCGACGCTTTTCCAGGTTTTCCCGGGCAGTTATGTGCCGCAGTCGCTGGAGCCTTCGATGGTGACCTCCGCTGATCCGCCATTGATTGTGGCCACCGCAGGATATTCCGGTGCCGGAGTGGCCACCCTGCCGATGGAAGCCACCCTCACGCCGGCAGCCAGCCACCTCTACGAGCAGCAGATCCGCACTCAGCTCAATATCTGCGTACGCTCGAGCGCGCTGGCTCCGCAGCCGAACTGCCCGTTCCGACTGAATGATCCGACCACCTTCCGCGATGGCACGCTGATCGGCCACTTCAGTGCCCTGCGGTGGAAAATCAACTCTTTCCCGGCCCTGGGCGATCCGGTGCACGCGCCGGACGGCTCCTTCATCGTTGACACGACGACGCCGGGTGAGGCACAGGTAGACGGTCAAGGAGTCGGGGTCAATAACGGCGACCAATATGGGATTACCGTGCCGTGCGAGATCACGGCGCGCTATCTCGTGATGCCAGCCCCGCCGAATGCGTTGACCGTCACACTGGAACAGGAAAATCCGGCGCCTGCTTGCTGACGTCAGCCGGCCGCATACATTCCACGGCTGGCCGCGTGCAAGTAGACCGGGTCGGGCGACTTCTGGTGTTCTCGCAGGCATGCCTCGGCGAGTTTGATGGCATGCGCGTCACCGCTCGCGACCGCGGCGGCCACCGAGACAGCGGGCTGCTGGCCGGCTCCGGTGGGCGGCTCGTCCTGCGGTTTTCCCTGACCAAAGGCGGTGAAGAGGGTCGCGCCGACGTGCCAGAGCGCGTCGTGGCTGGGCCGCCAGAGAGCTGCCGGCAAAAACGGCAGGATGGATCGTACCGCCGTCGGGGCGGTCACCGCGTGCACCAGGCCAATCGGGCTGTTCCGTCCATAGTGGACGTACACGTCGGCGAAAGTCCTTGTCAGGGTGCCAAAAGCGGCATCGATCGCGGCCGGGGGGCGAAGCTCGCCGACCGCTTCTTGGAATGCCGGCGAGGTCACCACCGGCGCGACCTGCCCGGTGATCAGCTCGGCGTCGGCCACTTCGACAGCGGGCATCGCCGCCAGCGCCTGCGCCGGCGACCGCGAACCGGACCCGAGTTTTCCGCCGGGCAGCTCGAAATACCGAGCCGCCCAGTAGGCCAGGCCGGTCGCCAGTTCGGTCCGTCGGTATGGACTGGCCGCGTCGTCGGCGAGGCCGCGGATCGCTTGTGACGTACGGATAACGCCGTGTGTCGCGCCGGCGATCATGCCAGGCAGCAGTCGGGGCCACCACTGCGCCACCACGTCCCGCCACGGCGCGGAGGTGAGTTGGTCGACGAAATACGCCTGCCAGTCGCCGACCCGGCGGTAGTCGCCCAGCGCGTCCCGCCAACCCTCCTCGGTGATCCGGGCGGCCGGTCGCGGTCGCTCGTCGAGTTGGGGCAGATAGCCGTCGACCCAGTGCTCCACGTCATCGTCGCAGCCGAGCCGTACCAACGCCTCCACCACCATCGGGCCGTGGTTGCTCAGCCCGCCGCGGAACTCCGGGCCAGTTGCGGACAGCCGGTCGAGCGCTTCGTCCAGCACAACGTTCATAGCGCCTCTCCTATATTGAGAATCAGCTATATAGGGATATGGCGTTAAGCTAGCACCGTGCTCGACGAAGTGGAAGTCCTCAAGGCGCTGGCGCACCCGGTCCGGCTCGGCATCGTCCGCCGGCTGGCGCGCGAGCCGGACACCTGTGCCTGCGATTTCACCGACTATTTCGACGTCGCCCAGCCGACCATTTCGGCGCACCTGAAGGTGCTCCGGTCTGCTGGAGTGGTCACCACCCGCCGAGAGGGCACTACTATCTGTTACTCACTCGTACCCACCGCGGTCGAGTTGGTGGCGGGGATCTTCGAGGCGGTGCTGGCGGACGTACGAGCCGACAAACCGGTGCCAAACCACACCTGAGCGGCCCCAGTTGCCGGGAGTGATCCGGGCAACTAGCGTGCCCGGAGCCTGCCCGTGTCGTACGGACTCCGGAGGTCTGAATGGGACTGCGCGTCAGTCGTACGCTGGCGGTCACCGTCGTCGCGGTCTTGGCTCTGTCCGGGTGCACCACACAGCGCTACTGGGGTGGCACCAGCACCGCGGGGCACGGCGGGCCGGCCAAGATCGGGTTGGTGACCAAGACCGAGACCAACCCGTACTTTGTCGTGCTGCGCCAGGCCGCGAAGGCCGAGGCAGCCAGTAAAGGTGCTTCCTTTGTTGCCTTGGCTGGAAAGTTTGATGGCGACAACGACGGTCAGGTGACCGCGATCGAAAACCTCATCCAGCAGGGCGTCACCACCATCCTGATCACGCCGAACACCGCGAGCGGGGTGCTCGGCGCGATCGCACAGGCCCGGGCGCGCGGCATTCTGGTCATCGCGCTGGACACCGCCACCGAGCCGGCCAGCGCGGTGGATGCCACCTATGCCACCGACAACCAGGCCGCTGGCCGCCAGCAGGGTGCCTATCTCAAGGCTGCCCTGAAAGGCGCGCAACCGCACGTGCTGATGATCGACGGCACGGCCGGCGCCACCGTGGACACCCAGCGCCATAACGGATTCCTGCAGGGCATCGGCCTGACCAACAGCTCGCCGGCGATCCTGGGGCACCAGTCCGCCAATGGTGACCAGAACAAAGCCCAGCAGGCGATGGAAAACCTGCTGCAGCGCAACCCCAACGTCAACGTCGTCTATTCGATGAACGAGCCGAGCGGCCGCGGTGCGTACGCCGCGATCAAGTCGCGTGGACTGGCGTCGAATATCACCATGGGCTCGATTGACGGCGGTTGTGAAGGCGTTCGAGATGTGGCCGCCGGCCAGTTCGCCGTCACGGTCATGCAGTTCCCGCGCAAGATGGCGATCGAGGGCGTCGACGCGGGCGTCGCGTACGCCGCTACCGGTGCCAAGCCGAGCGGTTTCCACAACACCGGTTCAGCGGTCATCACGGACCGTCCATTGGCCGGTATCGAGAGCCAGAACACCACTTGGGGCCTGAAAAACTGCTGGGGATAAGGAGCGTGCAATGACGGCTGCGCTTTCCAGGCGTACCAGCCTCGGTGAGCTCTTGCGCCGAGCGCCGGCGATCGGGCCGGCCCTCGCGCTGGTCGTCGCGGTCATCGTCTTTTCGTTGACCACCAAGACCTTCTTCGACCTGGACAACATGTCCCTGGTGTTGGAGCAGTCGCTGGTGGTGGGCACTTTGGCGCTCGGCCAGACACTGATCATCCTGACCGCTGGCATCGACCTCGCGAACGGCTCGATCGCCGTGCTGGCCACGCTTTTGATGGCGAGTTGGGTAGCCGCGGGAATGCCCGCGGTCCTGGCGCTGCTGGTCGGCCTGGCCGTCGCGACCGCGCTCGGCGGGGTCACCGGCGGGCTGGTCACCAGCATCCGGCTGCCACCTTTCATCGTGACACTGGGAATGTTCAGCATCATCACCGCGCTCAGCCTGATTTATGCCGGCGGCCAGAGCATCCAGGTCCACAGTGGACTGTTGAGCTATCTGGGCACCCGGCGGTATTTGTTCGGCGGCATCGAAGTCACGTACGGGATGACGCTCGGGCTGATCATGGTCCTTTTCCTCTGGTACGTGTTGACTCGTACGGCATGGGGAAAACACGTCTACGCGATCGGCAGCGACCCGGAGGCGTCCCGGCTGTCCGGCATTCACGTTCGGCGAACCCTGCTCAGCGTCTACCTGATCGCCGGCCTGGTGTACGGGATCGCCGCCTGGCAGGCGCTCGGCCGGGTGCCCAACGCCGACCCGAATGCGTACCAGAACGCCAATCTTGAGTCGATCACCGCGGTCGTCCTCGGCGGTACGAGTCTTTTTGGTGGCCGGGGCGGAATCTGGGGCACCCTGCTGGGCGCATTGGTGGTGTCGGTGTTGCGGTCGGGGCTGACGCAGGCCGGCATCGACGACCTCTACCAGGACGTTGCCACCGGCGTACTCGTGATCGCCGCGGTGGCGTTGGACCGGCTGGCCAGGAGGCAGCAGCGATGACCGAACCCGTGCTCACCGGCCGGGGCCTGGTCAAGCGCTATGGCCATGTGGTCGCGATGGACAACACCGACTTCGACCTGAACCCGCGCGAGGTGCTCGCCGTCGTCGGCGACAACGGCGCCGGCAAGTCCACGCTGATCAAAACCCTTGCCGGCGCGGTGATCCCGGACGCGGGCGACATTCGACTGGACGGCAAGGTGGTCCGATTCCACGGCCCGTTGGACGCACGCCAGCACGGCATCGAGACCGTCTATCAAGACCTCGCCCTCGCGCCCTCGCAGGATATCGCGACGAATCTCTTTCTTGGCAGGGAAAAACGCCGCCCAGGTGTGCTGGGCAGCATTTTTCGAATGCTGGACGCAAAATCCATGCGTACCGAAGCGTCGAAGATCATGGCCGAGCTCGGCATCGGCATCACTTCGGCGCAGCAGACCGTGGAAACTCTCTCCGGTGGCCAGCGGCAGGGGGTCGCGGTGGCCCGCGCGGCCGCTTTCGGCACCCGGGTGGTGATCATGGACGAGCCGACCGCCGCGCTCGGGGTAGCCGAGTCCGCGAAAGTGCTGGAACTGATCGGAAAGATCCGCGACCGCGGCCTCGCGGTCGTACTGATCAGCCATAACATGCCGCATGTTTTCGAGATCGCGGACCGTATACATGTGCACCGCCTTGGCCGGCGGGTGGCGCTCGTGTCACCCAAGACACACGGGATGACACAGGTCGTGGGGCTGCTGACGGGCGCGTTGGAAATCGACGCCGACGGCAACGTGGTCGAGGTCAGCGAGGCGGTCACCACCGGCCTGTCGTGACCGGTGGTCACTCACGGGGTGGTGTGGAGCTCCCCGAGTTTCTCCTCGGCCATGCTCGACCAGAACTTCGGCCGCATCCGGATCAGCAGCGTGGGCCTGGCCAGGTTGCTCGTGACGAACTCCCGCGCCTCCTCCGGCCACAGGTAGCGGGCCGCCATCGCGGTCGCCACCTCGGTCGGCACCGGCTCTTCCCACCCGGTCACCGGACCCTCGGCGGTGACATAGCGGTACGGCCGATTGGTCCGCTGCACCGAGAGACTGAACCGGCCGGCGGCCTTGATCAGGCCGACCTTGACCATGCTCGGCTCAGTCCAGACCAGCACCTCACCGCCGGGTGTGTAGTCGTACCAGATCGGGATGGTCAGTGGGGCGCGTCCGGGGCGCTCGACTCCGAGAACTCCGACATACGGCTCGGCGAGAAACTGCTCGCGTTCGGTCACGGTCAGTGATGTGATGGACATGGACGGCTCGCTTTCCAACGACGGGTAACTGATTCCAGTCAACCGAGCCGATGCGAGACGAGCTATGTCTGGAAGTCTCCTTTTGATGTCTGCGCGTCTAGCATGTCAGCGTGGATGCCCTCACAGACCTGCTTAGCTCGGCGCGCGCGGAGGGCGCGTTGTTCGGCCAGACCTACCTCGCCCCGCCCTGGTCGCTGCGGTTCGCGGTCGAGGCGCCGCTGACGCTGGTGACGATGGCGCGCGGTACGGGTTGGCTGGTGCCGCCGAACGGCGAGCCGGTACGACTGGCGGCCGGCGACATCGCGATCGTGAACAGCACCGAACCATTCACCGTCGCCGACCCGCCTGGCACGCCGACGCAGGTGGTGGTCCACCCGGACGACCGCTGTACCAACCCGGACGGAACCGGCATGGACGAGCTGCTGCACCTGGGTCCGCGTACCTGCGGCCTCACCGCGGACGGCCCGTCCGTACTGGTCACTGGCACGTACCAGGTCTCGGGTGCGGTCAGCCGGCGACTGCTGGATGGACTTCCGTCGGCACTGGTCGTACCTGCCGTGGACATCCGCTGCCGAGTCGCGGAGGTGGCGCTGTTCGAGATCGGCGTCGAGGAGCCCGGCCAGCAGGTCATTCTGGACCGGCTGCTGGACGTGATGCTGGTGTCGGCGCTGCGTGCCTGGTTCACTCGCCCCGGAGCCAACGATCCTGGCTGGTATCGGGCGCTCGCCGATCCGGTCGTCGGACCGGCTTTGGGCCTGTTGCACGAAGATCCGGCATATCCGTGGACGGTCGGACTGCTGGCGGAGAAGGTCGGTAGCTCCCGGGCGGCCTTCGCGCGGCGGTTTCGTACGACCGTCGGCGAGGGACCGATGAGCTACCTCACCAGTTGGCGGATCTGTCTCGCGGCGGATCGGCTGCGGGACACCACCGACACGGTGGATGCGGTCGCCCGGCGAGTGGGTTACGCGAACGCGTTCGCGCTGAGTGTCGCCTTCAAACGCGAATGCGGCGTCAATCCGACGGCCTTTCGGCGCGGATGAACGAGATTCCGGGTGGATACGGCGCATCCACCCGGAATTCGGTCGAGCTTATCTTGGGTCGAGTTTCTTGACCCGGGGTCTGGAACGGCGGCCTTGGCCTAGGCCTGGGAGTCGCCGTCCAGGTTGGCGAGGGCCTCCTGGGCGGCGGCGAGCTCGGCCTGGAGCTGTTCCACCCGGGTGCGGTGCTGTTCGCGGGCGGTTTCCAGGATGCCGTCGATCGCCTCGGCGATGTCTGGGTGCAGGTCCTTGGCGGCCGCCACCACGGCGGCGGCGGAGACGGACAGCTGGGGCACCACCCGGGTGGTGCCGTGGACGACCTCGGCCTGCCAGTCGGCGCCGTCCTGGGACCCGGTCACGGTCAGGGTCAGGGCGACCTGCCGGGTCTTGCGTGCCGCGGTCTTGCGGGGGCGGCCGCGGGTCGGTTTCTCGGCGGCGTCGTCCTCGGCCGCCTCGGCGGGCATGTCCGCATCTCCAGCAGCGGTGACCTGCGCCGGGGCCGAAGTCTCAGCGGCCGCGGCGGCGGCCACCGGCGTGTCCTCGGAACGCTCGGTCGGGCTCTGCTCGGCCATGTTTTCCCTTCCATGACGGGTGATGTGACTCGTGTCGCCGTCCGCAAC
Source organism: Fodinicola feengrottensis (assembly GCF_039530045.1). NCBI lineage: Bacteria > Bacillati > Actinomycetota > Actinomycetes > Mycobacteriales > Fodinicola > Fodinicola feengrottensis. The sequence goes on from NZ_BAAANY010000009.1 coordinate 616,052, forward strand.
ACACTCGGCGACGGGGCTGGAGTCGTCGACGTCCGATCGACTCCAGCGCGGCACAGAATACGCTGTCATTAGTACGAGTGTTCGATAAGGGTGGGTCCGGCGTGTCGCGACCGAGCGATCAGGCGAGTCCGAGGTCCTCGCGCGAGAAGGCGTACCGATAGTCCAGGCCAGCGGCTCGTACGGCGGCGCCGGCACCGCGGTCGACCACGACGGCCACGCCGCAGACGGTCGCCTCGGCTTCCTTCAGCGCCGCCACGGCGGCCAGCACGCTGGAGCCGGTGGTGGAGGTGTCCTCGACCGCCAGCACCTGCCGGCCGGCCACGTCCGGGCCCTCGATCCGGCGCTGCAGGCCGTGCGCCTTGCCTTCCTTGCGGACCACGTAGGCGTCCAGCTTCCGGCCGGCCGCCGAAGCCGCGTGCAGCATGGCGGTCGCCACCGGGTCGGCGCCGAGGGTGAGCCCGCCGACCGCGTCGTACGCCCAACCGCCGGTCACCTCGAGCATCACCCGGCCGATCAGCGGCGCGGCCGCGTGATGCAGGGTCACCCGGCGCAGGTCAACGTAGTAGTCGGCCACCGCCCCGGACGACAGGGTGACCCGGCCGTGCACCACGGCGAGGTCGCGGATCAGGGCCAGCAGCTCATCGCGATCAGACACCCTGGCAGCCTATCGGCCGGGGAGAGGGTGTTATTTCGCTGGTTTGTTGCGGAGCCAGCGACCGGTTGCTGGTAGGAGCAGCAGCACGGCGGCCGCCGCGGTCAGCAGGATGAGGATGCCGCTGAGGGCGCTGTTGAGGGTGTTGTACGCGGCCGAGCCCTGCAGTCCGCCGGTGGCCAGGAAGGCGATCTGCGCGACCAGCCACAGCCAGGCGAGGATCTCCGCGATCAGCCGGGCCTTGCGCTTGCGGCGCATCACGAACAGCGCCACGATCGCGACGACCAGCGCGTACACACTGGAGACGCCGCCGAGCACGTAGATCAGGATCTGCACGAGCTGCCCTACTCCGGAGGGCTCGAAGCCGGCGAACGTCGGCGACTTCACCGTCTCCGCGACGATGCTGTCCTGGTTGAGCAGCATCAGGCCGAAGCTCAGCAACGCGACGGCCAGCCCGGCGAGCAGGCAGATGACGGCGGTGTTCACCGTGCCCGGCCGGACGTTCGAAGGCGCGGCGGGCGGCACCGAAGCGGGCATCGCCGGCATGCCGGCGGCCGGCGATGCCGGCGCCCACGGAGCCGCCGGGACGGCAGCGGGCTGGCCGGCAGCCGGCGCGGCACCGGGCTGGCCAGGCACGTCGAAGCCGAGGTCGCCGGTGTACTGCGCGGAATACTCGGCTGGGTCGTAGTCCTCGCCATAGCCGTCGTACGGCACTCCGCCGGAGCCCTGCTCCGGATACTGCTGTGCGTAACCGGCTTGGTACGGCACATCTCCGGTGGTCTGCCCGGTGTAAGACGGCTGGCCCTGCTGGTACGGCGTCTCGCCGGTGGATTCCACCGGCGCCGGTTGGTACGGCGGTGGGGGCGGCGGGGTCCCCGGATCCACCGCGCCGTCGCCGGTCGGCGGAATTTGACGCGTCGGGCCGGCGCCCTGGTCCTTGTTGTACGACACCGAAGATTCCCTTTCACAGCGCGGCGTGTCGAGCAAGCCGGTCCGGGTCGACGCAGTGGGATGAAAGTTGCGTTTCGTTGGCCATCCGGATGATGAACGGTCGTGGCGGGACCCATCCCGGCTGGTGCGGATACTAGCCTAAGCAGCGGCTGCGTACCCTGGCGCCAAAGTTGCCCGGGCTGGCCGGGACGTTGCCCGAAAGCGCACCTGACGGCCAGATAGGGAGGAAGCGAGTGGATCTGTCCGACACCGCCGACGAGGCGGCCTTCCGGGACGATCTGCGCGGCTGGCTGGCCGCGAACCTGCCGGCCGACTGGGGGCAACGCGCGCCGCAGGCCGGACGCTGGGACGAGGACTTCTCCCGGACGTGGAGCAACAAGCTCTTCGGCGCTGGTTATGCCGGCCTGACTTGGCCGGAAGCCTTCGGCGGTGGTGGGAAGCCGCCGGCCTACCAGGCGATTTACCTGGAGGAGACGGCGCGGGTCGGGGCGCCGGACCACATTGGCGTGATCGGCCTCGGGATGGCCGGCCCGACGATCATCGCGCACGGCACCGACAAGCAGAAATCCCAGCACCTTAAGGCGATCCTGTCCGCCGAGCAGATCTTCTGCCAGGGCTTCTCGGAGCCCTCCAGCGGCTCGGACCTGGCCAGCCTGAAGACCCGCGCGGTCCGCGACGGCGACCATTTCGTGGTCAACGGTCAGAAGGTCTGGTCGTCGTACGCGCACATCGCCGACTACTGCATCCTGCTGACCCGGACCGACCCGGACGGGGAAAACCACCGGGCGTTGACGTACTTCCTGCTCGACATGCGCACCGAAGGTGTGACCGTACGACCGTTGCGGCAGCTCACCGGCGACCCGGAGTTCAACGAGATCTTCCTGGAAGACGTGCGGATTCCGGCGGAGTGCGTGGTCGGCCAGGTCGGCGCCGGCTGGCGGGTGGCCATGACGACCCTGCTGCACGAGCGCGGCACGCTCGGGTTCGCGCTGACGGCCCGGCTGGACGTGTCGCTGCAGAACCTGATGGCCACCGCGCGGCGGACCGGTGCGGACGCCGACCCGCTCACTCGGGACCGGATCGCCAGCCTGTGGATCGAGATGCAGGGGCTGCGCTACACGGCTTATCGCTCGCTGGCGGCGCTGGCCCGTACGGGAGTGCCCGGCCCGGAGGCGTCGATTACCAAGCTCCGCTGGTCGGAGACCAACCAGCGACTGACCAAGCTGGCGCTGGAGTTGCTCGGCCCGGACGCCCAGATCGACGGCGAGGACGGTTTTTGGTCCGGCTACTGGCAGTATCAGCAGCTGCGCAGCCGGGGGAACACCATCGAGGCCGGCACGTCGGAGGTGCTGCGTAGCATCGTCGCCGAACGCGTGCTCGGGCTGCCCCGGTCACGCTGAGCCAGGCCAAAGGAGCGTCCACAGTGGATTTCGCCTTCTCCGACGAACAGGAGACGTTGCGTACCACCGCGCACGACTGGCTGGCCAAGCGCTGGCCGGTCGAGCGGGTGATCGCCTGGACCGGTGAGAAGGCTGCCGCCGAACCAGCGCAAAAGCCGACGGAACCAGCGGAAAAGCCGGTTGAGAAGGCAGTGCAGAAGCCGGTTGAGAAGGCCGCGCGGAAACCGGCGGAGAAGGTGGTGGAGAAGCCGGCTGCGAAGGTTGAGGAGAAAGCGCCCAAGGCGGCCGCTCCTGACACGCCGGACAAAGCCTGGGATGAGCTGAGCCAACTGGGCTGGCTGGACGACGAGCTGACCGTTTTGGATCTCGCGGTGATCGCTGAGGAGGCCGGCTATGGCCTGTTGCCGGTGCCGTGGCTGATGCACGTGTCGATGGCCGCTCCGGTGCTCGGCGGCCGCGGCGGCAAGACCTCGACGATGGCCTGGGCCGATCATGGCGCGTTGACGCTGGCCGCCGCGGCGACCGCGGTGGACTGCCGCGCCGAGGAGGCCGGCGACGGTTGGCGGCTGTCCGGCGTCAAGACCCGGGTGCCGGCCGCGTCGACCGCGCATTACGTCGTGGTGGTCGCCCAGGCCGAGGCTGGCGTCGGACTTTTCGTCACCCGCCCGGATCCGCGCCGGCTCCGCCAGCTCTCCACAGTGGACACCACCAGGCCATATTCGGAGCTGACCCTGGACGGCACCCCAGCGGAGGTGGTCGTTGCGCCCGGCCGGGCCCGCCCGGTTCTGACGGCCGTACGCCAACAGACCGCGGCGTTGCTGGCCTGCGAAGGCGTCGGCGTGATGCAGCGCGCCCTGGACACGGCCGTCGCGTACGCGAAGCAGCGGGAGCAGTTCGGCAAGCCGATCGGCTCGTACCAGGGCGTGTCGTACCAGCTGGCCGATGTCTACACGGACCTGCAACTGGCGCGGTCGCTCGCCTACCGGGCCGCTTGGGCCGTACACACCGGCGCCGAAGAAACCGAGGAGGCCGTTGCGGCCGCCTCGGCATGCGTTTCCGAGGTCGCCCCCAGTGGCTGCGAGCGGGCCATCCAAGCCCTTGGCGGCATCGGCTTCACCTGGGAGAACGCCCTACAACGCTGGTACAAGCGAGCCCAGTGGATCGCGTCCTGGGAAGGCTCGGCAACCAACTGGCGGGAAGAACTGGCCTCCTGGCTCCTGGACGCCTGACATTTCCGGCCGCCGAAACCCCGGTGCGGCTCAAAACTGTCGTACCGATGCTGTTTACTAGCCCCCTCCCTTAAACGGGCGGGGGGTGGGTTTGAGGACCGACGTCCAACTTAAAATTCAGCCCTTGCCTCTCGACCCACCCCCCGCCCCTCTGAAAGGGAGGGGGCTAGAAAACCAGGTGGGTACGACAATTTCGCGCCGCACCTAGGGGTTTGGCTCGGTGAGCTTTGAGGTTTTTCGCGGCCACCTTGCGGGTGCGACGGCGTTACTTGACCGCGTCGATGACGTGCGCCATCTTCTCGGCCAGGTGTTGGTGGACGGAAATGTACGAAAAGCCGTAGCGGTCCCGCCGCTCATGCAGTTGGTCGACGATTTGCTGGACTGTCCCGACCAGCACCATCGGCGTCCGCAGGATCTCCTCGGCGGGCATCCCCTCGAGCGTGTCGGCGGCCAGTCTGGCGACGGCCGCGTCTCGGTCGTCGGTGATTTCCACGGCTTGTACGAGCACGTTCAGCTCGATCTGGTCGAACCGGTCGCCGGCCCGCTCCCGGATGAAACCGATCCGCTCGTCCGTCTCGGCCGCGGTGGCCAGCCGGAACGTGCCCGGCGGCTGCCCTTTCTGCTGCCACAGGCCGCCGTAGCCGAAGATGTCCGCGTGCTCGGCGGCCACCTCCAGCATGCCGTCGCCGGTGCCGGCCAGCAGCAGCGGCGGTCGGGGCCGTTGCACGACGGCCGGCCGGTGGTCGAGGTCGGTGAGCAGCCGGTCCAGCTCGATGATGGTGTCCCGCAGCCGGTCCGTACGCTTGCCGACCGGCTCCCACTCGATCCCGGCCTGGTCAAACTCGGACTTCATGTGGCCGGCGCCAAGGCCCAGCTCCAGCCGACCTCCGGACAGCCGGTCGACGCTGGCCACCTCGCGGGCCAGCAGGGCCGGGTTCCAGAAGCCGATGTTGAGCACCAACGTCCCCACCCGGAGCCGCTCGGTCGCGTCGGCGGCGGCCATCATCACCGGGAACGGCGAGGGGGCCTGTAGGTGGTCGGGTAGGTGCAGCGTGTCGAACCCGCTCCGCTCGGCCCACCGACAGCGCTCGACGAACCGCTCCCGGTCGTCGATTTCCCGGGTGTTGAGGCCGAACCGGAAAGCGCGCTGCGTCATCCGCCCAGCCTAAGAGGCGTCGGGAAACTGTGGCGGCCGATAGCCGAGCCCAAACGCACTCTAAGGTGGCCAGTCACTTCCGGACCCGGGTGGAGCGGATCATCGCCGCGTTGATGACCGGCCGCGGCAAATGCCGCAGCAGCCCGGCGATCGCCTTGTAACGTACGGTCGGAACGCTGACCGTACGACCGCGGCGCAGGTCGTCCAACGCGGTCGCGACCAGCGCGTCGGCGTCCAGCCACATCGCGCCACGCCGGTCGCCCACGTCCAGGCCGGCTCGTTCGTGGAACTCCGTTCGCACCAGACCTGGACACAATGCCATCACTCGTACGCCGGAATTTCGCACCGACAACTGGACCGATTCGCTGAACGCCGTGACCCAGGATTTCGTTGCACCATAAGTAGATCCAGGCGCGGTCGTACCAAATCCAGCCACCGAAGAAACATTAATGACTGATCCGTTGCCGCGCGCCACCATCGGTGGCAACGCTGCATGAGTGAGCCGGAGCACCGCCCGTACGTTCAGGTCCAATTGGCGCAACTCGTCGTCGAGGCTGTTCTTCAGGAACGCCCGGGCCAGCCCGATGCCGGCATTGTTGACCAGCAGCCCGATCGGATTGTCCACATCGGACAGTCGCTGCTCGACCGCGGCGCAGCCGGTGTCCTGGGTGAGGTCGGCCGGCAAGACCGACGCCGTGCTGCCGTACGCACCGCGCAGGTCTGTGGCCAGCTTTTCCAGCCGCATCCGGTCGCGGGCCACCAGCACCAGGTCGTGCCCGCGCGCCGCCAATGCGCGGGCGAAGGCCGCGCCGATGCCGGCCGTTGCGCCGGTGACCAGAGCCGTTTGCGTCATGCCAACGACGGTAGCCGGCCGGTACGTTTGGGTGATCGCAGCCTGGGGAACTCTGCCCAGAAGCGCGAATTCCGGCCTGGGAGAGAAAATCATGAGCATTGTCCGCAGAGTCGCCCGACCACTGCTTGCCGCCGTTTTCATCAAGGAAGGCGTCGTCGCGTTGCGGGACAAGGACGCGGCCGCGGAGCTCGCGGAGGGTTTCGGTGCCCGCATCGCGCGGCCGCTCGGCTTGGAGGAGACGCGTACGGACGTGGTCGTACGGGCTAACGCGGGCGTTCAGATTGGTGCCGGTGTGCTGCTGGCCACCGGCCGCTTCCCGCGGTTGGCGGCGGTCGCGCTGGCCGGCTCGCTGGTCGCCACCACTATCGCCCGTGACTCCTTCTGGTCGGCTCAGTCGCAGGACCGGCCAGCCAAGCAGGCCCGTTTCGTCACGGACCTCGGACTGCTCGGCGGCGTACTCCTGGCCGCCGTCGACACCGTCGGCCGCCCGTCCGTCGGCTGGCAGGCCCGCCGGGCCGCCAAGCAGGCGAAGAAGGTCGCCGCTCATGCCCGGGACGCGGTGGCTGACCGGGTCAGCGACCTCTCCAGTTAGAAAACCGCAGGTCACGGCCAGTCATTCGACTATAAGCACATTGACAATTTTTCTTGTCTTGACAAATTTGACTTTCCTTGCGAGAGTCTGCTCATCCAGCTGAAAGGACCACTGAGATGAGCAGCACCGCAGTACGGACCACCGGCACCCACCGCCGCGGGCTCAACGTCACCCTGTGGGTGCTCCAGGGGGTGATCGCCCTGTTCTTCCTGGTCGCGGCCGCCGGGCCGAAACTGCTCGGCAACCAGTACGCGATCGACATGTTCACCCAGATGGGCGCCGGCCAGTGGTTCCGGTACGCGATTGGACTGCTGGAGTTGGCTGGCGCGATCGGGCTGCTGATTCCGCGGCTGTCCGGCCTCGCCTCGCTCGGCCTGGTCGGGCTGATGATCGGCGCGGTCGCCACCCAGGTCTTCGTCCTACGCGCCCCGGCGATGGTCGTCACGCCAGCGCTACTGGGCGTCATCGCCGCGCTGATCGCCTGGGGCCGCTGGTCGCAGACCAAGCGGCTCGCGGCCATGGTCAAGCGGTAGAGCGCAACACCCCAAAGCCCCGCTCGCCCACCGCGAACGGGGCTTGACTTTCGGCAGTGTCGGGCCGCCCTGCCGCGCGGGTACGTTCAGCGGCATGGACGGCGTAAGGGAGCTCTATGCCGGCCGCTCGGGCCGGCGCCGGCTGCTGGTCGACGGCTTGCTGCTGGCCGTCGTCACCGCCGCCGCCATCATCGAGGACCGGTCAGCGCTGCTTTGGTGGGTGATTGCGGCGAGCACCGTGGTGACGGCGGCGATCCTGGTCGTCGGCCGGATGCACCCGCTGGTCGCGATGTCCGCGTCGGCGGCGTTCAGCCTCGCGTACGCGCTGTGGCAGGCCGTTCACCACGGTCCGTTCCTCCAGTCGTATTTGCTGATCACTGTTGTGACGAGCTGCCTGGCCGGGCGCCGGTTGGCCGCGACGGGCCCGGCGCTGCGGTCCTTCGCGGCGATCACGGTCGCCGCCGTGGCGCTCACTGTCGTCGTGGGCGTCGCGACCGGCGCGCCCACGATGGTCACCACTGGTGGCCTGCCGGGCTGGGTGTCGGCGCTGACGATCGTGGCTTTCTTGCTGGTAGTGCCCTGGCTGGCCGGTCGATATCGGCGGCTGCAAACGGAATTGGCGACGGCTGGTTGGGAGCGGGCCCGGCAGTTGGAGCTCCAGCAGTGGATGATCGCCGACCGGGAGCGACTCGCTGAGCGCACCCGGATCGCCGATGACGTTCACGACTCGCTCGGTCACGAGCTCAGCCTGATCGCGCTCCGGGCCGCCGCATTAGAAGTGGCGGACTTACCCGAACATCATCGCGCCGCGGCCACGCAGCTGCGTACAGCGGCGGCTAGCGCGACCGAACAGCTGCGCACCGTCATCGGCATGCTCCGCGAAAACGCCGACCACGCACCTCTCCAACCGGTTCGCGAAAGCATTGCCGAGCCGGTGGAACGAGCGCGTTCGGCCGGCATGGACATCCAGCTGGAGCTGGTCGGCCAAGCCCCGGGAATCGCGCCGTTGACCGGCATCGCCATCGGCCGCGTCGTGCAGGAAGCGTTGACCAACGCGGCGAAGCACGCGCCAGGAACAACCGTGGTCGTTCGAGTTGAGCACACGTCCGCCGAAACTTTGGTCACTGTCCATAACAACCTGTCGACGGGCGAGCCGGCGGTTGGCAACGGACGTGGGCTGATCGGGTTGGCGGAGCGGGTACGACTAGCCGGCGGGATGCTGCGGGCCGGGCCACTGGGGCCCGTTTTCGAAGTGTCGGCGCGATTGCCGTACGAGCCGGGGAAAGTCTCCGCTTTGGCCCATGAGCCGCCGCCACCAACCGAGGTCACTCGCCTGCAGATGCGCCAGCAGCTGGTCAGGACCGTCGGCACCTCGGTCGCGATCACCGCGGCCGCGGTGATCCTCGTGCTCGGCGGCTATTTGGTGATTTCCTACGATAGTGTGCTTCCGTCCGAGCGCTATGCCCAGCTCGCGGTCGGGCAGAGCCAGCGTACGGCGACGGATTCGTTGCCCTGGATGCAAATGGTCGACTGGCCGGTCAAGGGTCCACCGTTCGACCACCCTGGCTGGGACTGTCGTTATTACCGTACGAGTTTCGAGCTCGCGGCCGTACACACCGCCTATCGTCTGTGTTTCGACCGAGACCGGCTGGTGGGCAAGGGCGTTGTTTCCCGTACGACTGGAAAAGAGAGCACCGCCAAGTGATCCGACTGCTGCTTGCCGACGACGAACCGATGATTCGGGCCGGCATAAGGGCGATTCTCTCCGCTGACGCCGATATCGAGATCGTCGCGGAGGCGGCCGACGGCCGCGCCGCCGTCCAGTTGACCCAGCGACACCGCCCGGATGTCGCGCTGCTCGACATCCGGATGCCCCAGCTGGACGGGTTGGCCGCGACGATGGAGATCCGCCGTACGACACCCAACACTGGGGTGATCGTTCTGACGACTTTTGGCGAGGACAGCTATATCGCCGACGCACTCGGCAATGGAGCCAGCGGCTTCCTGCTCAAGTCCGGAGACCCGCGCGAGTTGTTGGCCGGCATCCATGCCGTCGCGGCTGGCGCAGCCTATCTTTCCCCAGAGGTGGCCAAAAAAATCATTGCTGAGCTGAATTCCTCCGGCGCTGCGGCGAGAAAGACCCGGATCGCGACGGCCCAGCAGCGGGTGGAGCAGCTCACCAACCGCGAGCGCGAGGTTCTTTCGCTGGTGGGCTCCGGTCTGTCCAACGCCGAGATCGCCGGCCGGATACATGTGGTCGAAGGCACGGTCAAGACGTATGTGAGTGCGATTTTGTCGCGTCTGGCGGTAAAGAATCGAGTTCAGGCGGCGATTGTCGCCTACCAGGCCGGGCTGACCGACGACTGATCAGAACCAGGACGAGCAGAGCGACGAGACACAGCCAGGCGAAAAGGTCGCCGAACAACCGGTAGATCGTTGCCGCACTCCTGGTCGGAACATCGGCCACCAGAGTTTGCGAAGCGTTGGTGGAATAGTCGCTGTAGGCGATGGTCCGCCCCTGGAAGTCGGTCACCGTGGCGACGCCGTTGCTCGCCTCTCGTACGATCGACGTGCCATCCTCAATCGCGCGGATGGTGGCCAGCTGTGCGTGCAAATCTGCGAATCCACTCCAGTCATTCGCCGGCACGAGCAGAATGTCGGCATTCGCTTTTCCCGCGAGGGCAGGGAAATCCAGGTCATAGCAGATAAGAGTCCCGATTCGACCGTACGGTGTCATGAGTGTTGGCGCTGGCTCGCCGCCGTCCACCATACCTTCGCTGGCCTCCTGTGGGGTCGGATGCGCCTTCTCGTAGTCCCAGCCGACCTGCCCAGTTGGAGTCAGCAGGATCGCCTTGTTGCGCAGCAAAGGAGCCCTGTCCGACACGACATTGAGATGCATGTCCACGTAGATGCCCGAAGTCCGCGCCACCTGTCGTACCCGATCGATCAACGCCGTCTCGGTCGCTTTGGTCGCGTAGCCGGATTCTTCTGACCAAACGACTATTTTCGCGCCGGCTCGTGCTTCTGTCTTCGTACGCGCGATCATCTCCGCGTTCACCGTCTCGAAAGCCGCTTGCGAATGCGTGGACCAGACTGCTTGCAGGGTCTTGCGTTCTGGGCTGATTCCGGCCACCCGAACGGTCGGGGAATTCGGTGCTGTCCAGGACATTCTGGCCGCGCCAAGGCCAAGCACGGTGACCAGGACCGACGAGTAGACGAGTACCGGTCTGAGGAGTTTCCGTTCCCAGCCAACGTTCGCGATCGAGGCCAGCCAAGCGATGAGGAAACTCACGCCGTACGAGCCGGTCACCGTCGCCAGCTGTAGAAGCGGGAGACTGCCGTACTGGGTCGCGGCGAGCGAGCCGTAGTTGCCGAAATCGGTGATGGCCTGGAAGCCGTACTCGGCGGCGACCCGCCCCAGCGGGAACAGCAGGCTGCCCAACAGCCAGCCGAACCTGTGCGCCAGCAGGCGGTCGAGCACATACGGCAGGCTTGCCAACACTGCCAGGAAAAGAAATGCGAACAGCACTGGCAACGAGAAAAGCAGGCCGGTCGTACAACACCACACAAGCGTCCCGACAACGTTCACGCCCAGCACCCAGAGTAGGCCGGTCAGCGGCTTGGACGAGCGGGTGAAGCGGAGCAGGAAAATCGAGAACAGCCATCCCGCAACGGGAAGGTCGGCACCGGTATGCAGGGCCAGCACGGACCCGGCGGCGCCCAGAACGAGCCATCTTTTTCGGTCACCAGCCGACGCTAAGTGTCGGCGGACCGCGTACGGAGCCCCCGAAAGGCACCCGTTGGCTCTGACTTTCGACAGGTCGCGGACACTGTGCTGGTGGATCTTCAGCCAGTGGGCAGCACCTTGGAGCCGCTGACCGGTGGCACGACCAATCGCAGTTGGCAGGTCCTTGTCGACGGTCGGCCGGTGTCCGTGCTGCGCGAACCGGCCAGCGACGACGCCCTGCTCGGCATCGATCGTACGACCGAGCGCCGCGCCGCCCAGCAGGCTCATGATCTCGGGGTCGCACCTCCCGTCCTTGCGGCCTCAAATTCTGGTGCCATGCGGATCGGCTGGGTGAACAACGCCGTCGCGATGTCGGCGGACGCGCTGCTCAATGACGATTTTCGGCTTCGTCTCTGCGAAACACTGCGCCTCCTGCATTCCGGACCGGCGCTGGGTCGGGTCCTTGATCATTCTGCTGTCCAGACGCATTTATTGGCTGGCGTACGCGACCGTGGGCTCGCCTTGCCCGCCGGCTACGAGGATCTTCCCGGCCGAGTGGACCACCTCGCCGCGGTTTTGCGGCGCCAGCCGATGCCCGCGGTGCCATGCCATAACGACCTGTCGGCGGGCAACGTCCTCGACGACGGCGAGCGGCTCTGGCTGATCGACTTCGAATACGCTGCCGACGCCGAACCGGCCGCCGAGTTGGGCAACGCGATCGGCATGTCCGGCCTGCCGTTCACCGCCGTAGAACAGCTGGTCACCGCGTACCGCGGCGAGCCCGACCAGCTGCTGACCGACCGCGCGATGCTCTTCCACACGCTGAGCATCACCACGTGGATCCCGTGGATGATCCTCCAGGACGCGGCGCACCCGGGAAATCCCGAGATCGCCGACTGGATCGAGCTGGACATCCGCGCCGTCCGCGCCGCCTTCGCCGGCCCGGACCTACGAGCCGCACTCAGCCGAGTCGAAAACTCCGCCTGAAAACCACCCGTAGCGGCGCGAAATTGTCGTAGGTGTCTGTTTTTCTTTCCCCCTCCCTTTGAACGGGCGGGGGGTGGGTTGAGAGGTAGTCCTTAATTTTTAGTTGAACATTGGTCCTCGAACCCGCCCCCCCACCCGTCACTGGGTGGGGGCGATTTTTCGGGCTCGGTACGACAGTTTCGCGCCGCACCCTATGTAGAGCGCTGCAGGATCTAGGCGAAGAGGGCGCCGGCGGTGAAGGTGAGGGCGATCGCGAAGGCGGCCATCAGCTCGATCAGCATCGACAGGCCGGTTGCCTTCAGGGCGGCGACAGTTGATGGCCAGGCTCCGGAGAAGCTCTTCGCGCGCTGGGCCTCGGCCAGGAAGACGCCGAGGATGAAGCCGACGAACAAGCCGACCACGGGGATCACGAACATGCCGACGATTCCCAGCACTACCCCGACGAGGATGGTGGTGGTTGGCACGCCGGACTCTTTCAGCTGCTTGCCCGGCCAGGTGAACTTGACCACCGTCCCCAGCACCGCCCACACCGTGGCGATGCCCAGGACCAGCCACTTTCCCCAGCCGGCGTCGGCGAAGATCGCCCACCCGAGGACGCTCAGCCAGCACAGCACCAGGCCGGGCAGGACGGGGACGATGATGCCGACGATTCCCACCACGATGGCGATCGAACCCAGGACGACCAGCAAAACCTGCATGGCTCCGAGATTAGTTGCGCCCCACCCGCGCCAGCACCTCGTAGCGGTCGCCGCGGAAAAGGGACCGGCTGGATTCCAGCACGGCGCCGGTGGTGTCGCGGGTGACGCCGTCGATCAGCAGGCAGGGTTGGCTGGGCTCGACGGCCAGCGCACGAGCCTGCTCAGCGTCCGGGAGCACCGAAGCGATGTGGGCGTCGCTGGTGGCGGGGCGTACGGACCAGCGCTCCTCGAGGGTGGCGAACAGCGAACGGTCGGCCCAGTCCAGCGCCTGGATGCCGGGGAAGCGGTGCACCGACACGTCGGTGTGCTCCACCGCCATCGGCACTCGGTCGGCGGTCCGCAGGCGTACCAGGTGCAGCACCGGCGAGGCCGGTGCCACTTGCAGGCGGGTCGCCAGCCGCGAGCTGGCCGGTTCGACCGACACCGCCAGCGGCACCGAGCCGGGCACCATGCCACGGGCCCGCATGTCCTGACTGAACGATGTCAACAGGTCCAGATGGGCGGGTTTGGGCTCCGCGACCAGAGTGCCGTGGCCGTGTCGGCGAAAGAGCAGGCCGTCGGCGACCATCCGCTCGATCTCCTGGCGCACGGTCGTACGGGATACGGCGAAATACTCCGCCAACACCCGCTCGGACGGCATCAGGCCGCCCGGCCCCAGCCCGCCGGCGAGGTCCTCCAGGATCTCCCGGAGCTGGTGACCCTTGGGTCGGCCGGCGGCGAGCTCCTTGGTACGGAGCGCGTCGACGTCGATCTGATGGCGGCTACGTGGCACCCAACCAGTATCCGAGACCGAGCATCGTTTGCGCACGCCGGCTTCCGAACTCAAGTGGACCAGTTAGACCCGTTACCGGCGGGAAATTCCGGTAACGGGTCGGTGCTAGCTAGGGGAGTTGCTTGCGCAGGGACGTGCTGTCGGCGCGTGAGACGGACAGGCCGGATCGATCCGGGGTGACCTCGACCAGGATCGTGTCGCCGTCGGCGATCGCGCCGGACAGCAGCGCGCGGGCCAGCTGGTCGCCGATCGCCGACTGGATCAGGCGGCGCAACGGCCGGGCGCCGTAAACCGGGTCGAAGCCGTTGATCGCCAGCCACTCCCGAGCCGCCGGCGACACGTCCAGCGCCAGCCGGCGATCCGCCAGCCGGGCGCCCAGCCGGGTCACCTGGATGTCCACAATGGACGCCAGCTCTTCGGTGTCCAGTGCGTGGAAGACGACCACATCATCCAGCCGGTTCAGGAACTCCGGCTTGAAGTGCTGTCGTACGACCGACATCACCGCGGTCTCGCGGCCCTTGTCGTCCAGCGTCGGGTCGGTGATCGCCTGCGAACCCAGGTTCGAGGTGAGCACCAGGATCGCGTTCCGGAAGTCGACCGTACGCCCCTGACCGTCGGTCAGCCGACCGTCGTCCAGCACCTGCAGCAGCACGTCGAACACATCCGGATGGGCCTTTTCGACCTCGTCCAGCAGCACGACTGTGTACGGCCGGCGGCGGACCGCCTCGGTGAGCTGGCCGCCCTCTTCGTAGCCGACATACCCGGGCGGCGCGCCGACCAGCCGGGCAACCGAGTGTTTCTCGGAATACTCGCTCATGTCGATCCGCACCATCGCCCGCTCGTCGTCGAACAGGAATGCGGCGAGCGCCTTCGCGAGCTCGGTCTTGCCGACGCCGGTGGGGCCGAGGAAAAGGAAGGAACCGGTGGGGCGGTCCGGGTCGGAGACCCCGGAACGGGCCCTGCGTACGGCATCGGACACCGCCAGCACGGCTTCGGGTTGGCCGACGACCCGGCGGGTCAGCGACTCCTCCATCCGCAGCAGCTTGGCGGTCTCGCCTTCCAGCATCCGGCCGGCCGGGATCCCGGTCCACGCGGACACCACTTCGGCCACGTCGTCCGGGCCGACCTCGTCCTTGACCATCGGCTCGGTTTCCAGCTCCTGCTCGGATTCCGAGGCCGCGGCGATGTCCTTCTCCAGCTGCGGGATCCGACCGTAGAGCAGCTCGGACGCGACCGCGAGCTCGCCGTTGCGCTGGGCGCGCTCGGCCTGGCCGCGTACGTCGTCAAGCTCCTTCTTCAGCTGACCGACGCGGTTCAGGCCGGACTTCTCCTGCTCCCAACGCGCCGTCAGTGCGGCCAGCTCTTCCTGTTTTTCGGCTATGTCGCGGCGAATCCGCTGCAGCCGGTCGCGAGAGGCCGCATCGTCCTCTTTGGACAGTGCGAATTCCTCCATTTTCAACCGGTCCACCACCCGGCGCAGCTGGTCGATCTCCACCGGGGAGGAGTCGATTTCCATCCGCAGCCGGGAAGCGGCCTCGTCGATGAGGTCGATCGCCTTGTCCGGCAGGAAACGTGAGGTGATGTAGCGGTCGGACAGCGCGGCGGCGGCGACCAGAGCGGCATCGGCGATGCGTACGCCGTGATGCGCTTCGTATCGCTCCTTGAGGCCACGCAAAATGCCAACGGTGTCGTCGATTGACGGCTCACCCACCAGGACCTGCTGGAACCGGCGCTCCAGCGCGGGGTCCTTCTCGATCCGCTCGCGATACTCGTCGAGCGTGGTCGCGCCCACCATCCGCAGCTCGCCGCGGGCCAGCATGGGCTTGAGCATGTTGCCGGCGTCCATCGCCGAATCGCCGGTCGCGCCAGCGCCCACCACGGTGTGCAGCTCGTCGATGAAGGTGACGACCTGGCCTTCGGAGCCCTTGATCTCCTCCAGGACAGCCTTCAACCGCTCCTCGAACTCACCGCGGTATTTCGCGCCGGCCAGCATCGCGGCGAGGTCAAGGCTGACCAGCCGCTTGCCGCGCAACGACTCCGGCACGTCGCCGGCCACGATCCGCTGCGCGAGGCCCTCGACGACGGCGGTCTTGCCGACGCCCGGCTCGCCGATCAGGACGGGATTGTTCTTCGTACGCCTGGACAGCACCTGGATGACCCGGCGGATCTCGGTGTCCCGGCCGATCACCGGGTCGAGCTTGCCGTCCCGAGCGGCCGAGGTCAGGTCCACGCCGTACTTCTCCAGCGCCTGATACGACTCCTCGCCGTCCGGGGTGGTGACCTTGTGGTCGCCGCCGCGGACCGTCGGGAAGGCTGCCACCAGCGTGTCTTCGGCGGCGCCGGCGCTGCGCAGCAGCTGCGCGGTGGAACCGCCGGTCCGGGCGAGGCCGGCCAACAGGTGGTCGGTGGCCAGGTATTCGTCGCCGGCCGACCGCATGATCTGCTCACCGGCGGTGATCACGTTGGCCAGCTCCCGGGACAACTGCGGCTCGGCGACGCTCGCACCCTGTGCGGACGGCAGCCGGTCGATCGCGGTGGCCGCGGCGGCTCGTACGCCCGCCGGGTCAGCGCCGACCGCACGCAGCAACGCGGGCGCGGTGGACGATTTCACGTCCAGCAGCGCCAGCAGCAGGTGCGCGGGCTCGACGGTGGCGTGACCGCGGGTGCCGGCGACGGAGATCGCCTGCGAGAGCACCTCGCGGCTGGTGGTGGTCAGGATCTCGGCGTTCATGGGCTCCTCAGCAGCATCTCAACCAGCCAATACAGTAAACACAACGTAACTAAGTTGAGTCTATTCCACTCAACTACTTCAGAATAGTTGATCTGTCTACGACTGTCGGTGGTCCGGTAATCACCCGGCAGGTCGACGCCGGCCGGTTACCCCGCACCTAGAGTCGTTGATATGAGCACGCCAGACCCGGACCAGCCGACAACACCCACCAGGGTGCTGCCGTCGGTCGAGCCTGGCCAGCCCACCGGGGCCGACCAGCCCACAGAGACTGCCCCGCTGGTTGCCCGACCGGCCGGTCGGGCGCGTGGGTCGGCGTCGGTCCCGTCGTTCGCGCGGCAGGAGACGGTCCCGCAGATCGTGGCACCGCCGCGGCCGCCGTCGATCCTGCGGCCACCGCCGTACGCGCCGCCGCCGGTGCCAATCGGACCCGGTGCGACCCGCGGCACCATGTACGGGACGCCGACGGCCGACGGCCGGCCGCGGCGCCGGCTGCTGGAGCGGCTGGATTCGTGGCTGCGCGGCAACCCGTGGCTGTCGGACAGCATCCTCGCGATCGGCATGCTGCTTTTCGTCGCGCCGGTCTCACTGGTCATCGCGGTCTCAAACGATGGCATGGGCGTCGAGTCGACGCCGGCGGTGCTGATCCCGATCCTGATCCTGATCGTGCTGGTGACCCACGGCGTTGTCGTCGTACGCCGGGTCATGCCGATCACCGCGCTGATCGTGGTGACGGTCGCGCTGGCGATAAAAGTCCTGATCACCCCGGTCCCGTTCCCGTCCGACCTGATCTTCCTGCTGGTCACGTACTCGGTCTGCGCGTACGGGAGACGTCCGGCCGGCGCCATCGCCTTCGTGCTGGGCATTGCCGGCGGGCTGGCCGAGACGGCGCGGTTCAGCGTCCTCATCGGCTACCGGATGGACCAGGACCCGACGCTGATCCTGCTGCTGGTCTTCATCTTCATGTTCATCGTGGCGGCGGTGTTCGCATCCTGGGGGCTCGGGCAGTTCCGCCGTGTCCGGTACGCGTATTTCACGACTCTCGAAGACCGTGCCGAGCGCGCTGAGGCGGAGCGCGAGGAGCGCGCGGCCCGGGCCGTCGTCGAGGAGCGGAACCGGATCGCCCGGGAGATGCACGACGTGGTGGCGCACTCCCTCGCGGTCATCGTCTCGCAGGCGCAGGGCGGGCAGTATGCCGCGAAGACCAAGCCGGAGCGGGCGCAGGAGGTGCTCGGCACCATCGCCGAGACCGGCCGCCAGGCGCTCGCCGACATGCGTGGCCTGTTGGGCGTCCTGCGCAGCAACGAGCCGCTCAACGCCGACTCCGCCGTTGAGGTGAACCGCGGCCCGCAACCGCGGCTGGCCGAGCTGGGCGACCTGCTGACCCGCGTACGAGCCAGTGGGCTGCACGTACGCCAGGACGAAGAAGGACATCGCAAGCAGCTCGGACCGACCGCGGAGCTGGCGGTCTACCGGCTGGTCCAGGAGTCGTTGACCAACACGATCAAGCACGCTGGGCCGGACGCGCACGCCACGGTCGTGCTGCACTGGTCGTCGGAGGCGCTGGAAGTCACCGTCGCCGACGACGGCCGCGGCCCGACCGTGCGCGACCCGGACGACCCGACCAGCGGCGGGCACGGCCTGGTCGGCATGCGCGAGCGGCTTGCCGTGGTCGGCGGGTCCGTACACACCGGGCCCCGGCCGGGTGGCGGGTTCCAGGTCCGGGCGCGGCTGCCGTACCGTCCGGCCTAGCAAACGACTGATCGGATCCTCAGCATGACAATTCGCGTGTTCCTCGTCGACGACCAGGCGCTGGTCCGCGCCGGTTTCGCGATGGTGCTGGACGCTCAGGAGGACATGCGGGTCGTCGGCGAGGCCGGCGACGGGTCCGAGGCGCTGACCAAGCTCGCCGTCACGGCCGCCGATGTCGTGATGATGGACGTACGCATGCCGCGGATGGACGGCGTCGAGGCGACCCGCCGGCTGCTCGCCCAGCGGTCCGCTGAGGAAGGCCCGCGGGTGATCGTGCTGACCACCTTCGACCTCGACGAATACGCCTTTTCCGCGTTGCGGGCCGGAGCCAGCGGCTTCCTGCTCAAGGACGCGCCGCCGGAGCACGTCCTTTCGGCTATCCGTACGGTCTTTCGCGGCGACGCGGTGATCGCGCCCTCGACCACCCGACGGCTGCTCGACCACGTGGCGACCACATTGCCCGATCCGCAGCCCGGCCCGGACCCGCTGGCCGCCCTCACCGAGCGCGAGCGTGAGGTCCTGCTGGAGGTCGCTCGTGGCGCCTCCAACGCGGAGATCGCGGCGAAGCTGTTCCTGTCCGAGGCGACTGTCAAGACCCACGTGGGCCGCATTCTGGCCAAGCTGAAACTGCGCGATCGGGTGCAGGCCGTGGTGCTCGCGTACGAACGAGGCCTGGTCCGCCCCTCCGGCTGAGCTTTCCCCGCTTGGTACGAGCGTCGCTGGCTTTCGCGGTCACGCTTGCGGCAAATCTGGATCCACGAAATGCCCACTGCGGCGCGAAACTGTCGTACCCCCTTGGTTAATCTGGCCCCCACCCAGATCGGGTGGGGGGTGGGTTTGAGGCCGCGCGCGAGCAAGAATTTTGCGGTTCCGCCGTTTTTGTGACTGAAGTGGCTTTTGAGAAATCTCTGCCGAAATATGACGATAAGTGTCCGTCCACTGTGGACTCGCGGCCGCTCATACACCGAGCCCTACTGAAGATCCACGCTGGCAGCGCCAGTCGCACGCGATGAGGCATCGCGGCCGTCGTTGTTAAAGGGCTTGTGACCTTTCACGCGGCAGGAACGTGCTGGTCGCAGCAGATGGCGCGGCGCGTACGACTTGGGGATGAATGGGCGCACGGTGGACATGCGCCGTGAGGGGCGGGTGGGCGCGACCGCGTGCGGACGCGAAGTGTCGGGGCCAGCGGGCAGAGTTGTGGACGGTTCACGACACATCTCAAGCAGGAGGCATCACCCATGGGAGCACCGCAGGCGGTCGCCCTACCCCAGCAGCAGGCCGCGCAACAGCCGGCGGCCGCCACCCGCGAGCTCGTCAAGGTCTACGGCAGCGGTGAAGCCGCCGTCAGAGCGCTGGACGGCGTCAGCGTGCAGTTCGGGCGCGCGCAGTTCACCGCCATCATGGGCGCCTCTGGTTCTGGCAAGTCGACGCTGATGCACTGCATGGCAGGGCTGGACAGCGCCACCTCAGGGCAGGTCTGGGTGGGTACGACCGAGCTGACCCGGCTGCGGGACGCGCAGCTGACGCGGGTGCGGCGGGACCAGATCGGGTTCGTCTTCCAGGCGTACAACCTGCTCCCGCAGCTGACCGCCGAGGAGAACATCCTGCTGCCGCTGCAGCTGGCCGGGCGCCGCCCGGACGCCACCCTCTTCAACCACCTCATCGAGGTGCTGGGCCTGCGCAGCCGGCTGAAGCACCGGCCGAGCCAGCTCTCCGGCGGTCAGCAGCAGCGGGTCGCGGTGGCCCGCGCGCTGGTCAGCCAGCCAGCGGTGGTCTTCGCGGACGAGCCGACCGGCAACCTGGACTCACGGTCCGGCGCCGAGGTGCTGTCCTTCCTGCGCCGGTCGGTGCGCGAGCTCCAGCAGACCGTCGTGATGGTCACCCACGACCCGGTCGCCGCGTCGTACGCGGACCGCGTGGTGCTGCTCGCGGACGGCCGGCTGGCCGGCGAGATCCACCAGCCCACCCAGGACTCGGTCGTCGACGCGCTTCGTGGCCTGGGGGCCTGACAAACATGTCCGTTCTGCGCACCCAGCTGCGTGGCCTGGCCAGCCGGCCCACCCGGCTGCTGCTGACCTCGCTCGCCGTGATCGTCGCGACCGCTTTCGCGTATGCGACCTTCCTTGTCCAAAGCGTTGTCGAACAGTCCCTCCAGGATTCGTTCAGCACCACCACCTCGGCCACCAGCGTGGTGGTCAAGTCCTCGACCAACCTGCCGGACTCCGCCGCTGGCAAGGTCCGGGCGCTCCAGGGCGTCAGCCAGGTCGCCGAGCAGGGCGTCACCTTCATCCAGGGCGGCGGCCTCGACTTCTTCGTCCAGTCCGACCCTGGCAGCGGCCCATTGTCGCTGGTGAGCGTGGTGTCTGGGCACTACCCGACGGCTGCCGGGCAGATCGCGGTGTCCGAGGACACCGCCAAGAAGGCCCACCTGAAGATCGGTGACACCCTCCCGGTGCAACCGAGTGAGCAGGGCAAGAAGTCGATCCAGGTGACCGTCACCGCGATCGTCAGCCCGCATGGCCGGGGTGCTGACGTGTTCGTGCCTGCCAGCGGCCTGACCGCGTTGGGGGCGCATTTCAATCGGCTCAACATCAGCGCCACCGCCGGTACGGACACGGCCGCCCTGGTCAGCAGCGTGAAGAGCGCGGTCGGTGGCACCGGCATCACGGTCGACGACGCCGCCACCATTCGGCAGAGCGACGCGACCGACGTGAGCAAGGCGGTCGGCGAGCTGTTCCTGGTGCTCGGCCTGTTCGTGCTGGTCGCGGTGCTGGCCGCCGGCCTGGTCGCGGCCGCCACCTTCCGGATCGTGTTCGCCCAGCGGATGCGCCAGCTGGCCCTGCTTCGGGCGATCGGCGCGAAGCGCGACAAGATCATCGGCGCTCTCGTCATCGAGGGCGCGATCACCGGCCTGGTCGCCGGAGTCCTGGGTGTGGTGCTCTCGGCCGGCATCGCGTACGGCGCGATAGCGATCATCAACTCGACCGGCTCGGTCGTGCCGTTCCCCGGCCTGAATGTGCTGGCTCTGCTCGGCTGCGTGGCCGGCGCCGTGCTGGTGACGGTCGGTTCGGTGCTCGCCCCGGCGATCTCCGCCTCCCGAGTGCCGCCGCTGGCCGCGCTGCGGACGGCCGCGGTTGCCGACGGCGCCAAGAAGGTGGGCTGGCTCCGGATGTCCTTCGGCATCCTGCTCGTGCTGGCCGCCGCACTGGCGGGCGTTGCCGCGACGGTCATCCACTCCTCGACTGGCGCGCTCATCGTGGTCGTCTCCGGCGCCTTCGCGTTCGGCGCGCTGCTCACCCTCGGGCCGTATGTGGTGCCCTCGCTGGCCCGGCTGCTCGGCTGGCCGGCCGGCGCGCTGGCTCGCACGACCGGCCGGCTGGCCATCCGCAACGCGGCCCGCTCGCCCCGTCGAATCGCCGCCACCACGTCGGTGGTCGCGCTCGGCGTGACGCTGGTGACCGGCCTGCTGGTGGGCACGGCGTCCATGCAGGCTTATGCGGATGCGCGGCTGAGCGCCGAATTCCCGACCGCGGTGGTCGCGTACCCGACCAGCGGCGCGACACCCGCGCAGCTGCAGGCGTTGGCGAAGAACCCGGCCATCGCCCGAGCGGTGCCCAAGACCGCGGCGGATGTCACCATCAGCGCGCAAGGCGCGCGAGAGACCCTGCCGGCGACCGGCTTGGACGCGAGTGCGGTCCCGAGCCTGGCCAAGGTCGCGGTCGCCGGCGGCCGGCCGAGCGACGTGGGGGTCGGTGACATCGGCCTGCACAGCGATGTGGCGGCCAAGCTGGGCGTGCATATTGGTGACTCGGTCGCGGTCTCGGCCGGCAACCGGTCGGTCACCCTGAAGGTCACCGCGACCTGGCAGACCGCCTTCGGGCCGGCGTTGCTGATGCCGTCCGATCTCCGCAAGATCGCGCCGAACGCCACGGTGAGCACCGTGCTGGTTGACCCGGCGGCCGGCCACACCGTGCCGGAGATTCGCAAGATCGTCAGCGCCGCTTTGCCGAACTCCCAGGTGCAGGACGCGGCGTCGGCGCGGGAGAGCTTCCAGGGCCCGCTGGCCACCGTGACGCTGATCGCGCTCGGCCTGCTGGCGCTGACCGTGCTGATCGCGGTCACTGGAGTGGCGACCACCATGACCCTGGCCATCGTGGAGCGTACGACCGAGTCCGGCCTGCTCCGGGCGCTCGGCCTGTCCCGCCAGGGGTTGCGCGGTTCGCTGATGCTGGAGTCGGGGGTGTTCGGGCTGGTCGGGGCCGCGATAGGGCTGGTGCTGGGATCGTTCTACGCCTGGCGGCTGCTGGACTCGCTGTCGCTTGGGGTGAGCCTGGTGCTGCCGGTCGGCGAGCTGGTGCTGGTGGCGGTGGTGCTGGTCGCGCTGACCCTGCTGGCCGGCTGGCTGCCGTCCCGGCGGGCCGCCCGGATCTCCCCGGTCGACGCGCTCGCCACTTCCTGAGGAGTCACCCGGATGTTTCCGCTGCTGCGGGTCTTCCTGTCGGACCTGCGCCGGCACCCCGTCGGGACGTTGCTGCCCGGCGTGGCGCTGGCGGTCGGGCTGGCGTGTGTCGTCTCGTCTGTGCTGGTCGGTGGTGCATATGACACCGCCATCCAGCGGAACAAGCCGCACACGCCGGCCGGTTCGGCGGTGGTCATCCGGGCGCCTGGTACGGACCTGCCGGCCAGCCTGGTCACCGAGGTTCAGCAGCTGACTGGGGTAGCCACCGCGCAGCCCCGGCAGGTCACTTCCGGTCAGGTGCTCGGCGCGGACGGACGGCCGCTGAACACGCCGGCGAGCATTCGGGTGGAGCCGAGCGACCCGCGGCTGTCGACCACGACCATCCTGCAGGGCCGGCTGCCGCGCGGTGACCAGGAAGTCGCGATCGACGAGGTGGACGCTCAGCGTAAACATCCGCTCGGCAGTTCGGTGCTGATCGCCGACTACCGGACCGGCAAGCCGGTCAAGGCACTGATCGTCGGCGTCTCGGCGCAGGATCTCGGTCGCCCGGGTGGGATCGCGATGGTGGCCGCACCGGCGTTCGCCACCGCGCATCTGGACTCGACCACGATCTACGGCATGGACGTGGTGCTCACCGCTGGCACCCCGGTCGACGCGATGCTGCCTCGGATCGAGGCGACCGTCGGCGGCAACTATCAGGTAGAGACGGCCGCGCAGGCCCGGGCGAGCGAGCAGCCCAGCCCGATCGGCATCAGCAGCACGCTGTTCGTGATGTTCAGCCTGCTGGCGATGGCGACCGCGGTGTTGGTGGCCGGCGCGGCTTTCCGGGCGGTGACGGCGTCCCGGGTTCGGCGTACGGCGTTGCTCCGCGCGCTGGGCGCGTCCCGGCCGCCGCTGGTCGTGGTGACCGTGCTCGAAGCCGTCGTGATCGGGGTGGTGGCGGCCGGGCTGGCGGTCGGGTCGGGATGGTTCATCTCGGTCGGCATGCTTTCGGTGCTGAACAGCGTCGGCGTGTCCGCGCTGCTCGGGAGCACCGGCGTGACGCCAGCCGTGCCCGGGTTGGTGCTGGCCACGGTGGCTGTGGCGTTGGGGGTCGCGGCGGCCGTGACCGCCGCGCTGCGGCCGGCCATTCAGGCCTCCGGGGTGCCGCCGGTGGCGGCGCTCTCCGCGGTGCCGGACGCCCCGGTCGAGCGTGGCGCCGGCGTCGCCCGGCTGGTCCTGGGGGCCGGCATCGTGCTGCTCGCCGGCCTGCTGGCGATGCTCGGCATCGCCGCCCGGAGCTTCTTCCCGCTGCTGGCGTCGGCTGTCTTCACCATGATCGGGCTATTCGGTGTGCTCGGCCCGCTGGTGGTGCCGCTGCTCGTACGGGTGCCCGGCTGGATCGCCGGCCTGGTCGCCCGGTTCCTCGGGCCGGCTGGTGCGGTCATCCGAGTCGCGGCCCGGGAGCCGTCCCGTACGCCGCGCCGGGCGGCCGCCGTCGCGATGCCGCTGGCCGGCGCTTTCTCGCTGCTCGCCTTCGGGGTGGTCGGCAGCGCCTCGCTGCGGGACGCGGTCGTTCGGCACAGCGACGCGGCCAACACCGCGGCCTTCGACACCGCCACCCTGCTCGGCTGGGGGCTGCTCGGCCTGTCCGTGCTGGCCGCCGTCAGCGGGGTGGTCGCGACCACCGCGGTCTCGATCACCGAGCGGCGCCGCGAACTCGCGCTGTCCCGCGCGCTGGGCGTTACCCGTACGGGCGTCGGCCTGCAGGTGGTCGCCGAGGCGATGCTGCTGTCAGTGGTCACCGCCGTCACCGGCAGCCTGATCGGCTACCTGTACGGCGTGGCCATCGTGTCGATGCTGAACCTGCCGACCGCGGTGGGCCCGCCGCTGCCGCTGCTGGCCTCCCTCGCGGCCGTCACCGTCCTGGCCGTGCTGGCCGCCGCCGGCCCAGCGATCCGCGGCGCGTTGCTCACCCCCACCAACGCTCTCGCCGACAACTAAGTGGTCTGGGCCGTTAGTCGGCTCCGCCACTTGAGTGCGGCACGCCCTGTACGTCACGCTCTGTTACCATTTACTTGCCCTATACCTGCCAGAGGTATGTCCGATTGTGACATTGTTGGCCGTTGGGGCGGTCGAATGGGCAACAACGTCACAATCGGACATAGCCGTCCGGCTATATATCCAAAATTTGGTGACCGGGCGCGAGAATCAGTCACCTCAGCCACTCCAGCCCTGTGTTGATCTTGGTTAGTTGGTCCGCCCAAAACGGACACTCACTCGATATGTCCGCTTCAGGTAGACCAGCTAACCAAGATCAACAACGGAAACAGTGGACGGTGACCGTCGGGCGGCAATCTCCACACGTACAGTCGCGACGATCGCAGTCAGAAACGCCCACTCTTGCGGAAAACCACGCACATCACACCAGTCACTCCAGCCCCAAAACAGGCCCCCCGAAATCGAGCGTTCACGACAGCACCGACAAAACGGCGCCACCCACCCAACGCATCAGCCAGACCGACCCCGTTCTTCCTTGAGGCCCCGCCCGGAGGGCAGACCTTGGCCTCCACCCCCGACGAACTAGCAGCCTGGACCACTAAGTCAGCGGCGAGAGCGCAGGACCGGGCGGAGCGCCTCGACCACAGCCGGGTCCTCGATCGTGGAGGGCATCGGCTCGTCCTTGCCATCGGCGATCCCGCGCATGGTTCGGCGCAGGATCTTGCCGGAGCGGGTTTTGGGCAGTGCGGCCACCACATTCACCTGCCGCAGCGCGGCGACCGCGCCGATCTCGTCGCGTACCCGCTGCACCAACTCCGCGCAGACGGTGTCCGGATCGGTGTTCACCCCGCTTTTGAGCACCACGAGACCACGCGGGACCTGGCCTTTCAGGTCGTCCGCGACACCGATCACGGCACATTCGGCGACCGCCGGGTGGCCGGCGAGGACAGCCTCCATCGCGCCGGTGGACAGCCGGTGCCCAGCCACGTTGATGACATCGTCCATCCGGCCCATGACGTAGACATAGCCGTCCTGGTCGACGAAACCGCCGTCGCCGGTCAGGTAGTAGCCCGGATATCGGGACAGGTATTCGGAAACATAGCGGTCGTCGGCGTTCCAGAGCGTTGTCAGCGTGCCCGGCGGCAGCGGCAGTCGGATCGCCACCGCGCCTTCCACACCGGCTGGTACGCGGCGGCCGGACTCGTCCAGGATCTGTACGTCATAACCCGGCACGGGCACACTCGGCGAGCCCGGCTTGATTGGCACCCGATCGAGGCCACGCGGGTTCGCGCAGATCGGCCAGCCGGTTTCGGTCTGCCACCAGTGATCCACCACCGGCACGCCGAGAACTCTGCTGGCCCAGTCGTAGGTGGCCGGGTCGAGCCGCTCGCCGGCCAGGAACAACGTACGGAATCGGCTGAGGTCCAGTCGGGCCAGCGCCCGGCCGAGCGGGTCTTCCTTCTTGATCGCCCGGAATGCGGTCGGTGCGGTGAAAAGCGCTTTCACGCCATGCTCGGAAATGACCCGCCAGAATGCGCCCGCATCCGGGGTGCCGACCGGTTTTCCCTCGTACAGAACGGTAGTCGCGCCAATCAGCAAAGGCGCGTAGACGATGTACGAATGCCCGACGACCCAGCCGACATCGGATGCGGTCCACCACACGTCACCAGTGTGGACGTCGTAGATATTGGTCATGCTCCAGGCAAGCGCGACCGCGTGGCCACCGTTGTCCCTTACCACTCCCTTGGGTTTCCCGGTGGTGCCGGACGTGTAGAGAATATAGAGCGGATCGGTCGCCGCGACCGGTACGCAGGGTCGCGGGCTGGCGGTGGCCATCACTTCGGCCCAGTCCAGATCTCCCTTGCGCATCAACGCGACCGCCTGCTCGCGCTGCAGGACAATGGTGACGTCCGGTGGATTCCGGGCCAGCGCGAGCGCCCGGTCGACCAGCGGCTTGTATTCGATCACCCGCTTGCCTTCGATGCCGCAACTCGCGGTGACCAGGACTTTTGGCTGTGCGTCGTCGATACGGATGGCGAGCTCGGTGGGCGCGAACCCGCCGAACACGACCGAATGGACCGCGCCCAACCGGGCGCAGGCGAGCATCGCGATGACCGCTTCCGGGATCATCGGCAGGTAGATGACCACCCGGTCGCCGGCTACCACGCCCTGTTCTGCCAGCACTCCGGCGAAAAGCGCGACCTGGTCGCGGAGTTCTTGGTACGTGTACGTCCGCTGGGTGCCGGTGACCGGCGAGTCGTAAATCAGCGCCGGCTGCTGGCCGCGACCGGCGTCGACATGCCGGTCGAGCGCGTTGTGGCAGGTGTTGACACGGCCGTCCGGGAACCAGCGGTAGAACGGCGGCCTGGAGTCGTCCAGCGCCTGGGTCGGCGGCACGTACCAGCTGATCGCCTCGGCCGCTTCCAGCCAGAACCTCGCTGGATCGGTCAGGCTGCGCTGGTACGTCTCCCGATAGGACGGCATGGACGGGTTCCTCCAGGGTCAACCGACGGCATGTCCCCGTTGCCAGCCCACTGTCTCAGAGTCGCCGCCGGATGCGCTATTCGGCCAGGCCGGCGCGGATCCCGGCGAGGATGATTTCCAGCCCCGCGCGAAAACCCCGGTCGCGGTCGCCGCCGCGGGTCTGTTCCTCGATGGTGAACCCGTTGACGTAGCTGAAAATCGTGTCTACCGCGGTCAGCGCGGCTTGGTGGGTCCCGCCGGCCTTGACCAACACGTTGGCCAGCTGGTGAAAGGCTGCTTCGCCGGCCTCAGACGGCACTTGGAAGGTGGACATCAGCCGGGCGCCGTCGCGGTGCGCGAGCATCCCCGCGCGGGTGCCGATGGCGACCGCGCGGTAAACGTCCGCCCAGTCGCCCTCGAGGGCGTCCACCGGAATCCCACCGGAGCCGACGATGTGCCCGACGACCGCGTCCAGGAGGGCCTGCTTGCTGGGGTAATGCCGGTAGAGCGCGCCGGCCTGGACGCCGAGTTTGGCGGCCAGCTTGCGGGTGGTGAACGCGTCCAGCCCAACCTCGTCGAGCAGCTCGACGGCCGCCTCCAGCACCTCGTCCCGCCGCGCCATCCGCGTACCCCCTCCGCCTCGGCTCATCTTGCCAGTTGACAACCCGCGACCCGACTGTGAACATTGTTCACGTGAACAATGTTCACGTGACTGGAAGGATATGACATGAGACGCGTACTGGTGATTGGCGCTGGTCTTGGCGGGCTCGCGGTGGCGCAGGGGTTGCGTAAAGCGGGCATTGACGTGCAGGTGTACGAAAAGGACACCGATATCGAGGCGCGGTGGCAGGGCTACCGGATCGGGCTCCGGGAGTACGGCTGGTCGGCGTTGCGAACCTGCCTGCCGGCGGAGCTGTACGACCTGGCCTGGGCCACCTCCGGCAGCCTGGTCGGGCCCGGCCTGTTGTGGGACGAACAGCTGAACCTGTTGGCCAGCGGCGATCAGATCGGTCCGCCAGAGGACGCCCGGGTGCTCGACCGGCACGTCTTTCGGCACGTGCTCTTCCGGGGCATGCAGGACCGGGTGCACTTCGGGAAGAAACTGGCCAGCGTCGACGAGACCGCCACCGGCGTACGGGTGACCTTCGCCGACGGCACGATGGCCGAAGGGGACGTGCTCATCGGCGCTGACGGCGGCCACTCGGTCGTACGCCAGCTGCTGCTGCCGCACTTCGGGTTCGTGTCCGCGGACCTGTGCGGCGCGATGGGGCGTACGCCGCTGACCGAGCGGTTCCGCCGGCTGGTCTACGGCCGCGGCACGATGGTCAAGGGGCCGCACCTGAACCTGATGCTCGGCCGGATGGAGTTCGCCAACGCGCCCGGTCCGCTCGGGCTGCCGCCGACCTCCAGCTATGTCCGCTGGGTGCTGCTGATGCCGCCGGACCACCCGGCCGCCCAGCCGACCGCCGTGATGCCGGACGTCCGCAAGGTCGTCCTGGAGCTGATCGACGGTTGGCATGAGGACCTGACCGACCTCATCAAACAGAGCGACGCGTTCAACAGCGCCATCGGCAGCCCGGTCCTGCTGGACCAGCCGGTGACCGCGTGGGACGCCGAACGCATCACGATGCTGGGCGATGCGGCTCACCTGACCATCGCCAGTGGTGGCAATGGCGCCAACACCGCGCTCCGCGATGCTGAGCAACTGACCCAGCGACTCACGAACGACGATGATGTGGTCGCGAGTTTGCGGGCGTACCAAACGGAAATGCTGGAATACGGCAACGAGGCCGTCGAGTTCGCCAAGGAAAATCAGAAGAACTTCGTTCCCGAGTCAGCTCCGGCGAAAGCGCTCTGACAGCTCCGGGTTGGTTTCCCACCACAACCTGGTCGGTTCTTCTTCGGCCTGGACTTCCTCGGCTTCATCCAACTGCTGATCGACTTTCGCCGCGTCTTTCGCGTCATCGGAGATCATCCGGCGAAAAAGCGCGGCGAGGAACGGAAGCCCGGCAAGGTCGCCGCCGATCCACAGCACGCCGGCGCCAATGATCTGGTCCATTCGCAGGCTGGGGCCCCACGTACGGCCAAGTGCCGTGTAATACGCGGCGGCCACCACCAGGGGTCCCAGCCACAGCACCAAACCCAGGCCCGCGTCGAAAACTACCTCGACGAAGGTGATGGCGACCGCGATCAGGTGCGGGTATTTGCGCGGCATCGGGTCGATCTGCAAGCGGCCGTAGAAATAGACGAACCCGATCACCACAAGAGCCAGCCGGCTGAGTGCGTCGAGGCCGCCGTTGCGCAGAATCGCCTCGTACCAGCCGGTGAAATACAACAACCATGGCGTGGCCAGCAAAATCACCGAGCCAATTGGTGGGTACGTCAGCAGGTGGGCGACCTTGCCATTCAGGACACGGTCAAGTTTTGCCTTGTTTTCGCAGGCTTCCCGCAAGAGCGTGAGCGGCGCGCCCATCGCCAGGCCGAAAGGCGTGATCATCAGCAACACGATGACCTGCACGGCCCGTACCCAGAAAAGCACGTCGTCGTACGCGCCAACGAAAGTCACCGACACCAGCAGCATGCTGCCCAGGCCCACCCCGAAAAACGCTGCTGACCTGGCCAACGGCCAGCCCGGCACGCGGCGCAGGGCCCACAGGTAACCGGCGCCGAGCGCGATGGCCAGCACCAGGCTGACCGCATCCGGCGTCCAGGTCGTCACCGCGGTTACCATCGTCAGCGGTTGCACATGCACGTCCGTACTCTCCTAACGCCGTTCTGCCAACGTACGCTCGCCGTTTCTGTCGGCATCCCGGAGGACCCTCAGATCCGGGGCGGCATTTTTCCTCCCTACCCACAGTCACCCACGCCCTCGTCATTCTGTCGATGCGGACAATGCCGCAGTTGCGGAGAGTGAATGGGCGGGTTTCTTACGGTCTGATGATGTAAGCCCGCGTACGGGCCTAAGCGAGTCCGTAGGCGGCTAGCGTCCAGACGGTGACTGTGTTGATCACCGGCGGCGCCGGTTTCGTGGGTTCGCACACCGCTGACCGGCTGGCCGCCGACGGCGTACCGATCCGGCTGGTGGACGCCCTGCTGCCGGCCGCGCACGGCGGCGACCCGCCGGCGTGGACCGAGCCGTACGGGCTGATCAGGGACGATCTGACCGACGTGGACACAGTCGCCGGAATGCTCGACGGGGTGGACGCGGTGTGCCACCTGGCCGCCATGGTCGGTCACGGCGTGGACCCCTCGGACGCGCCGGACTACGTCCACAACAACGACTACGCGACGGCCGTCCTGCTGGCCGCGATGGCGCGTACGGGCGTGCGCCGGCTAGTGCTGGCCAGCTCGATGGTCGTCTACGGCGAGGGCCGTTATCGGTGCGCCGAGCATGGCATCGTGGCAGCCGCGCCGCGCCGGCTCGCCGACCTCGCGGAAGGTCGCTATGACCCGCCCTGCCCGCATTGCGGCGGCTGGCTGAGCCCGGAGTTGATCGGCGAGGACGCGCCGGTCGATCCGCGAAGCACGTACGCGGCAACGAAACTCGCCCAGGAGCACCTCGCTTCCGCGTGGGCGCGACAAACTGGCGGCGCCGTGTGGGCCTTGCGCTATCACAATATTTACGGTCCGCGGATGCCACGCGACACGCCTTATGCTGGCGTCGCCTCAATTTTCCGTTCAATGCTGGAACGCGGCGACGCGCCGACCGTGCTCGAGGACGGCCACCAGCGCCGCGACTTCGTACACGTCACCGATGTCGCCGCCGCCAACGTCGCGGCGCTGTCGACGCCCGCTCCCGAGGGCCGGCTGGAGGCGCTGAACATCTGCTCCGGCACACCCCACACCGTCGGCGACTTCGCCACCGCGCTCGCAGCCGCGATGAACGGCCCGGCGCCGGTGATCGCCGGCGGAGCGCGGCCCGGGGACGTACGACACGTCACCGCCGACCCGGCCAAGGCCCGCGAAGTCCTCGGATTCCACGCCCGTACGTCCTTCGCGGCAGGCGTCGCCGCCTTCGCCACCGACGAACTCCGTGAGCCACCTCGTACGATGGCGCTCTCTACATAGGGTGCGGCGCGAAACTGTCGTACCCCTCGGGCAGATTTGCCCCCACCCAGTGACGGGTGGGGGGTGGGTTTGAGGACCAATGTTCAACTAAAAATTAAGGACTACCTCTCGACCCACCCCCCACCCGTTCAAAGGGAGGGGGAAAGAAAAACAGACACCTACGACAATTTCGCGCCGCACCTGCCGTTTCCGGCCGGGAAAATCATGCGGCCTGGGTGGAGCTTTCCAGCGGGAGGCGGACTTCGAAGCGGCAGCCGGGGCCGTGGTTGCTGGCTGTGATCCGGCCGGCATGCGCCTCGACCAGGCCACGGGCCACCGCGAGGCCGAGGCCGCCGCCTGCGTCCGCGCCGCCGGGCGTACGGGCGGGGGTGCCTCGGTAGGCCACATCGAAGACCCGGTCGATCTCGTTTTCCGGGATCCCGCCGCAGGCGTCGTCCACCCGCAGCCAGGCCTCCGCGCCTTCGACGCCGGCGGCGACCACGACCGACCCGTCCGGCGGAGTGTGCCGGATCGCATTGGCGAGCAGGTTGCGAAGGACTCGGCCGAGTTCGGCGTCGCTGCCCTGGACCACTGGCCAGTCGGCGTCTTCGGCGGCGGCCAATCGCACGCCCTTGCGGGCCGCGCCGGCGCCCTCGGCGGCCAACGCCTCGGACACCACTTCGCCGAGCGACACCGCGGACAGGGTGAGCTGTAGGGCGCCCGCGGTGATCCGGGACAACTGGAACAGATCGTCGACCATCGCGGACAGCCGCTCGGTCTCGCGCCGGATGTTGCGGTTGTATTCGGCGATCTCGTCCGGCGAGGAAACGACCCCGTCCTCCAACGCCTCCGTCATCGCCCGGATACCGGCGAGCGGTGTTCGCAGGTCATGGCTGATCCAGGCGACCAGCTCGCGGCGGGATGACTCGAGCGTACGTTCGCGGGCTCTCGCCTCGCGCTCCCAGACGCTGTCCGCGGCGATCTGCCGGCCAAGCAGCAGCCCCGCCGGCACCGAGATGGCGGCCACCAGCAAGCACACCACGATGGTGTTTTTCAGTGCGGTGTCGAACATCAGGCCGTTGACCAGCAGCACGCCGGTCAGGGTGGCGAGCACCGGGACCAGCACCAGCACCGCGAGCGCGGTGGCGATCGACTGGCGGCGCATCCGCTGCAACACCAGGCTGCCGATCAGCACCATCGGCAGCGTGCCGACCAGCGCCAGCGGCGCGACGTGCAGGAAGAGGGTCATGAGGTGGTCCCCTGCGGGTCGTACCGGTAGCCGACGCCCCAAACCGTGGACAGCCGCCGCGGATGCACCGGATCGGTCTCGATTTTCTCCCGCAGCCGGCGTACGTGCACCGTCACGGTCGACTGGTCGCCAAAACTCCAGCCCCACACCTGTTCCAGCAGCTCAGGTCGGCGATGGACCTGTCCGGGATGTTTGAGGAAGAAGGCCAGCAAGTCGAACTCGCGGGTCGTCAGCACCAGCTCGCGGCCGGCGAGGACCGCTCGGCGGGCGTCCAGATCGAGGGTGAGGTCGCCGTCGGCGACCGTGCCAGAGGCCTTGTCCGCGTCGGCTGGCACGGCGGTGCGACGCAGCACCGATCCGATCCGTAGCACCAGCTCGCGCGGGCTGAACGGCTTGGTCACGTAGTCGTCGGCGCCAGTTTCCAGCCCCAGCACGCGGTCTTCTTCTTCGCCCAGCGCGGTCAGCATGATGACCGGGATGCTGCTCTTGGCGCGCAGCTGCCGGCAGACCTCCAGGCCATCCAGCCCCGGCAGCATCAAGTCGAGGACGACCAGGTCAGGTGGGTCGGCCTGGATAGCGGCCAAGGCGGCCTCGCCGTCGCCGCGGACCTCCACCCGGTAGCCGGCATGCGTCAGGTAGCGCTCCATCACGTCCCGTACGGTCAGGTCGTCGTCAACGACCAGTACGCGCGCGCCCATCAAGTCACCATCCTGTCGCGAGCAGATGATTGACCGCCAAGGCCAGGCCGGCCTGGGCGGCGAGCCACCAGCGGGTCTTGCGCACCGGGAGTGCCGCGCAGACCGGGACTATCCAGACCGCGAAGGGCAGCCAGATCCGCTCCACCTCAGCTTTGCTCAGCCCGGACAGGTCCGCCAGCACGACGGCCAGGACAGCAGCGCCGGCGAGCACCACCGCCGCCCCCATCCGGTCGTTACAATCGGATTCCGATTGTAACAACGGCGGGGGTTTTAGCTGCGCAAACGTACTGCCGCGTGACAATCGGACACGACGCAGGCCGGCCACTGTGGCCGGGCCGATGACCAGCGCCAGCGCGGCGAAGTTGGCCCACACCCAGTACCAGTACGGCCGCATCGTCGCGATGCCCTGGTAATAGCGGACATGCACCAGCGCGATGCCCTGCCACCAGAGAAAGCCGGTCGCGCTGAAAGCCACCACCACCGCGACCACGCCCAGCCCGGCGATCAGCAGCGGACGGATCCGCCGGGTGATCAGGGCCACCGCGAGGGGCACCACACCGGCGAGAACGAGGCCGTACGACAGGTAAAGCCCGTAGCCGAGCAGCAGCCCGCCGCCGAGCGAGTACACCTCCCGCCACCGGCCGCGACCGACCGCGCCGACCGCGAAAGCGGCCACGCCCCAGGCCACCACGGCCGCGAAAATCGCGTCCGCCGACACGCCCATCCAGATCGCGCCAGGAAACAGCACTCCGAATGGCAGTGCCGTACGAGCGACCTTTTCGGCGCCGAGAGCGCGCAAAGTCACCGCGACGGCAATGCAGGCTGACGCCCCCGCGAAAATGCACAGCAGGCCGGCGATTCCTCCGCCACCGAGGCCGACCCGTTGCAATAGCACGAAAATCAGCGTCACACCGGGCGGGTGGCCGGCCACGTGCTCGGTCCACTGGTGTGGGCCAGCGACGATGCCGTCGGTGAAATGCGCCAGGAAAGCCCCGATGTCACGGATTTTCGGTACGGCACTGAGATATTCCGGCTGCCGCTCCAGGCGGCCCTGAATGCCGTCGCCCCAACCGTCCACCAGCGCAAGGAAAAAGATCCAACCGGCTGCGGTCGCGTACGCGACCCAGAGCAGCCGTTTCCAGCTGAGGCGGGCCGCCCATTCAGGGCCTTTGACCACCACCAGTGCGGCCAGCGCGAGCGCGGGCACAGTGCCCGGGCCGACATGCGGCGCCCACTGCGCCCACAGCGGTGGCCAGCCGGTGTACGGGCCGCGGCCGTTCGGGCCGACCGAAAAGTCGATCAACAACCAGCCGACGCCAGCGGCCACCGCCACGAGAGCGCCGACCGCGCCGACGGCGAGCAGGTCGCGGCGGGTGCCGCGATCCGGGCGCGCGCCAGCGCGGGTGGCAGTCGTCGTCACCCGGCTGACGCTAGTCAGTGAGCCGGCCACTCTCGGCGTTGTCGGGCAGTGCGTCACAAGACCGTAAGAATCGGGCGCCGGATTCGGCCCTAGCCTCAGGTGACATGAGCCCACCCGTGGATGTCATCCTGCCGTGCCTGGACGAGGCGCTCGCGTTGCCGGGTGTGCTGCACGCGCTGCCCGCCGGATATCGGGCGATCGTCGTCGACAACGGTTCGACCGACGGCAGCCCACAGGTGGCGGCGAATTTTGGTGCCACCGTGGTGCATGAGCCCCGCCGCGGCTATGGCGCGGCTGTCCACAGTGGACTCCTCGCGGCCACCGCGGACGTGGTGTGCGTGATCGACGCGGACGGCTCACTGGATCCGGGCAAACTCCCGGATTTGGTGGCCGAACTGAACAGTGGCACCGATCTCGCGGTCGGCCGCCGAGTGCCGACCAGCCGGCGGGCCTGGCCGTGGCATGCCAGGATCGGGAATTCCCTGGTGGCCTATCTGCTGCGCCGCCGGGGCGTACGAGTGACGGACATCGCCCCGATGCGTGCTGTCCGGCGAAAAGCACTCCTTGAATTGGACGTACGGGATCGCGCTTTCGGTTATCCGCTGGAATTGCTGCTGCGGGCCGGTGCGGCTGGCTGGACGATCGTGGAGCAGCCGGTCGACTACCGGCCGCGAACCGCCGGCACGGTTTCCAAGGTTTCCGGCTCTTTCCGGGGAACTTTGCGGGCCACCCGGGATTTCGGCCGGGTGCTGCGATGATCTGCGTTGTCCTCGCGAAAGCGCCGATTCCCGGCCGGGTCAAAACTCGGCTGTGCCCGCCGGCCACAGCGGTGGAAGCGGCCCGGCTCGCGGCCGCCGCACTGGTGGACACGTTGGCGGTCGTACGATCCTGCGCCTTCTTAAGACCGGTGGTCGCGATGGCTGGATCTCTCGACCAAGCCGAGTACGCCGACGAAATTCGCAGCGTACTGGCCGGAATTCCGGTGATTGGCCAACGTGGCCGTACGCTCGGCGAACGCATCGCGGCCGCACACGCCGACGCCTCGACCCTGTTCGCTGGCCTGCCATCTCTCCAGATCGGCATGGACACCCCGCATCTGACAGTCACCGATCTCGAAAAATCCGCCGGCCTGTTGGAAAACGCGGATGCGATGCTGGGCATGGCGACCGATGGCGGCTGGTGGATTCTGGGCCTGCGGCGGCCCGCGAACGCGCAAGCGATCGCCTCGGTGCCAACATCCCGCTCGGACACTGGCGAGCAGACGCTGAAGACTCTGCGGCGGCACCTAAAAGTTGCCATCGGACCCGTACTGTCCGATGTGGACACCATGGCGGACGCGTACGCATCAGCCGCTCTCGCGCCAGACGGCCGATTCGCGGCGGAGCTGGCGTCCGTCCTGGTGACTGACTCATGACCGTCGTCGGCACCGAATTCACCGCCGGCCTCAAGGGCTTTCGCTGTACGCTCCGGCGCACCGACGGCGTCGTCGTACGCCTCCCGGTTCGCCGCTGGCACGCCCCTGCTCGCGGCGCCGACCGCTGGATGCTGACCCGCTGCGCCGGCCCGACCCTGGACCTGGGCTGCGGCCCGGGCCGGCTCGTCACCGCCCTCGCCGAACGCGGCCTGCCGACGCTCGGCGTCGACATCAGCCCGGAAGCCGTGCACCGCACCCTCAGCCGCGGCGGGATGGCCCTGCACCGGGACGCGCTGACCCGGCTGCCGGGGGAAGGCCGGTGGCGGCATGTGTTGTTGGCGGACGGAAACATCGGCATTGGCGGCGACCCGGTTCGGCTCCTCAGCCGGGTCGCCGACCTGTTGGAACCCGGCGGCACCGCGCTCGCGGAACTGTCCAGCAACGGTGGCCTCTGGCGCGGCGGCGCCCGGCTGGAGTCACCCGACTCGGTTAGTCCGTGGTTCCCGTGGGCTCAAGTGGACCTAAGGTCCATCCCCACCATCGCAGCGGCCGCCGGCTTCACCGTACGGTCAGTCCGCCGCGGCCTCCGCGCCTTCGCCGAACTGCAGTTGCCAAGCGATCGGATCAGCCCGCGAGATCGTTTAGTTCCTTGGTCAGATCCGGCCGACCGAAAGTGGTGAAGATCAATCCCAGCTGATTGAGTAGGTGCTGGCGTTCATCGACTCCTAGCCCGTCGAGGAATTTATCGATCACACCAGTCATGGCCGACAACTGGTCGACCGCGCCAGCCGCGGGGGTCCGGCGATCAGCCCGGCCACTCGATCGAAGCCGTCCTCAACCAGCTCCGGCCATACATTCTTTCCCCGTTCCTGGTTCCGGTAGAACCAATATGCGCGGGCCATCGCCGGATCGCGGAGGATCTTGTCTCGAAGAAATCTGACGTGCAGCAGGTCGAACTCCCATTTTCGGCGTACTTCTGCTGCCTTTTCGCGTTGCAGAGCCAGTTCCTGCGCGATGTGCACAGATTGGTCGTTCGTCCATAGGTCAATCTGTACGTGCGAGATCAGCACCGGTAGGTCGACCCGCCGTCGCACCCCCACCAGGGCGGTGTTCATGCAGTCCTGCGCCGCCTCGCTTTCCAGAGGGGTGAATCTGGCGGCGATCTGACACGCGATTTGGCGCACGTAGTCGCGTACACCAGCGAGATTGACCACCGTTGGCATCTGCGCATCCAGGCTTTGCCATTCGGCGATCGCCCGCGCCGCGAACGAGCCGCCTTCCACCGAGCTGCGCAAAGTCATCGACCATTCCTCGCACGAGAGCGGGGGTCGTCCGACCAACCAGTCGAGCACGCTGGCGAGCCGTTCCTTGGCGGACATTCCAACCTCCGTACGAATCATCGGGTGATCAGCGGATCGGCGTGGTGAAGTGATTCCTGCGCTAGGTCCCGGAGCCTTCGGCGGTCTGGCCGAACCTCGTCGGCACTGACCGGCTGCCAGCGAAAGAGCAGCTTCTCCAGGAAAATCAGTCGTCGAACGTCAGCTGGCTCGATGCGAACAGCTCCGCTCAGCACCGCGACTACTCGCTCAGTTCGCGCCGGACTCTCGGAGCAGTCCTCCAGCCAACCATCGATCAGCGCGGGCAACCGAGGCCGCAGACTCGGTTCGTCACAGGCCCGTGCGACCGCTGCGGAAACGCTTTGTTGATGACTGAAATCGGTGATGAAGTCCAGGAAATGCGCGCCAGACGCTGCTCTGATCGCGGTGAGAGCGGGCAGCGCGACCGCACCCTGTTCTTGCGTCCCAGAAGCGAGCCAGGCGACAATTTCAGTCAGGAGTTCCTGGCGTTGAGCGGGACGAGTCCAAGTCGAGACGACGGCGTCGATGACCGCGTCGGCAACCTGTTCACGACTATCTAGACTTAGCGCTCGCAACCGGCGGAGGGCATAGGTCGGGTAATAGTCCATCAGCTGCCCACCGCACACGCTCGCGACTACGGACAACAACGCGGCGCTGGCGCCTTCCCGCGTCCACTGCCCCATGCGTTCCCGGAGCCGCGGGCCGATCCCTGGGCGCAGCGCCGCACTGGCTATCAGGTCGACGCCGGCCTGCCGCATTCCCGTCGCTTTGGCCCAGTCGATCGCGACTGCGGTAACCAGACCGAGATCAGTGTGCTGCTCGGCCACGTCCAAGAGCAGGTGTGCCGTCGAAACCGCGATCCGTTGCCGTGGATAGCCATTAAGGCGGGGAAGCCGTGCGATCCAATGACAAACGTCCCGCCGAAAGGAGGATGAGCGGTCCCGCAACGCGAAGCTGAGTACCGCGGGGGCGTACGCCGGCTTGTCGAAGGCGACACACCCGTCTGACGAGATGGTCGCCTCGATGGCAGTTGCCAGTATGTGTGCTCCCGGACCGGAAAACCCACTGCTGATGGCGCTCTGGTCTCCCAACGCCTGGGCGAGCGCTTCGGCGGCACGCACCACCTGGGGCGCTGGCTCTGCTTCCAACATCGCAGTGGCGAGAAGGAAGAGGCGCGCTTCGGTGGTGTTGGACTCATCGGCGAACCACTTTTCCAGGTTGTCCCGCCAGTTGTGGTAGGCGGCGAGTACGTCGTTCGTGATCTGTTCGTCAGATTTCTCCGACTGCGATGGGCTTTTACGCGCATCGACGATCAACGCGGCCAATCGAGCGACCGCTCGTGGCGGCTTGTCGGCCCACAGCCTGTGCAGAGAGGTGTTCCCCAGCCACGGCCCGGCCGAGATTCCCGCGGCTGACAGTCGGGATGCAAGGACCTGCCTCGAGTCCGGTCGTGGCAGCGTGAACACCAGTTCGGTCGCACCTGCCTGCAGTTCTCGCCAGTGCTCGGCTGTCAGACATAGAACGAGGAAGGACCCGCAGTCTTTGATCGTACGTACATATGACATGAAAGACAGGGACAACTTCTCTATGACCTTCGGATCCGCGGTGTCCAGGCTGAGAAGGTAGCCGGCTCTTGGCTCGGTCGGAAGGGTGTCCTGCAGAATTCGGTTCGGTACGTCGTAAACCACTTTTCGTTCGATTCCGGGGAGCTCCGCGAGTAAACGCATCGCTGAGGTTTCCGCGCCGTTACCTGGATCCGTGACCAGGATCACAGCGCCCGTTTTGTGTAAGTGCCCTTTGGCCCCCTCCAAGGTGTGGTGCTGACCGTTGGCGTCGATGAAGCCGGGGTCGACGTACGTACGCTTGCATTCCTTGAGAAATTCGTCGCTTAGCTTGGTGTGCGGCATCTCCCGATCGGCAATTGGTGTGCCGATGTACATCGTGTACGTGTTCTGACCGCCGAAAACTTTGCCCGCTGCTTGGCCGGCGTTGGCACTTACGTCGATCCGAGCTGTCTCGTCCGCGTCTAGCGCTCCCCATTCGGTATCGGCGATTCCGGGTTCTTCCATGGGAATGTCCGTCGGCTCGGTCACCGGTCTCCCCTCTCCGTGGGCGGACGGCGATACATGGTCATGCCGCCGTGGACCGTTCCCGCCGCTTGTGCGCCATCGTGGGCCGTGATCGTGACGTGGTCGTTCTTTCCCTCCTGCCTTGGTGCGGGCGTGGAAGATTCTTCGGGCGGGGCCGGAAGAACGCCACCACGCAGCAGGTTCGCCGATGGTGCCGGTATGTGCAGCCAGGCGTGTTGGGTGAAGGATTTTCCAGGAACCACGGCCGAAACATCGACGAAATGGTCTGGATGTAGGCCTGCGTAGCCGCCTTCGACGACATCCTCATAGACCCGATCGGACAGGATCGCCACCACGTGGGTGACGGTGTCGCTGCTGGCCGCGAGCATCATCTTGGCGACTTTCGAATCCAGCAGGCGGTGTGCGTCGTTGCGCGGTTTTCCGTTGCCGTCGAAGAAAGGGTTGTCGCCGTTGCCCGGCAGTGGACCGACATTGAGACTGACTCGAAGCCGAAGCAGTGGATCTTGTCGGCGGGCATTGTCATTGCGTTCGGCCAGGATTTCCTGGAGATACCGCAGATACGGATGCACCAGGCGGGGGAGCAACTCGGTGGGCACACCGATGGCGACGCCGTCGCCGGTGCTGTTGAAGAACCTGGGGGTGGCCCAGGCAGCGGCCAACCCGCTGCGACGGGCAGCCTCGGCCACCACCCGAGCGATCTCCGTGCTGAGCGGCTGGTGGTCGCGACTCCGCGCGGCGGTGAACTTTTCCGCGTCCACCACGAGAATGCCTTGGTACGGCGGAAGATCCGCAGGTCGGCTGTACGGGCTGACAGGATCGACGGGCATGGTCGGCTCCGATGAGAGGGGGAGAAGGCGGATATAAGCCTCGCCCCGCCTGCCTACGGCTTCTGCCCACTATTGGGCAGACAAGACCGTGACGGCGGACTCACCATGGTCATGCCCGGTCGGTGGCGATGCGGTGCAGTCGGGGGAGATCTCGGAGCACCACCAGTCGCCGGCCGGTGCGTACGAGTGCCTCGCCGCGCAGGTGTGTCAGCTCCTTCACGATCATGTTGCGGGAGGCGCCGACCGCCTGGGCGAGGTCGTCCTGAGAAACCTCTATCCATACCTCGTCACCTCGGACGGATCCGCAGCTGTTGGTCAGCCGGATCAAGGTGCGGGCGAGCCGGGCACGAACGGGAAGGACAGCCATCTCCGCGCGCAGTTCGTCCGATTCACGCAGCCTTCCCGTGACGTAGCGCATCAGGTCGGGGGCAAGCCGGCATTCCTCCATCGCCCGATGGAATTCGTCAGCGCCGAACCGATGGGCGGTGACGGGTGCGAGAGCGGTGACCGTCGCGGACCGGTCCCGCCCATCGAGCACGGATGTCTCGCCAATGAGATCTCCACCGACACGGACGGCGAGCAGCGTGGTGCGTCCGTCCGGCTCGATCCGGACGACTTTCACCCGGCCGGTCCTCAGTAGGTAGACATGATTACCGGGTTCGCCTTGCTGAAACAGGACCTGGCGGGAGGCGAAGCGGGCGGGTCGGCCTCGAGACACGAGGTCGGACCGTCGGTGCGACGGGACCCGGTCGAGGAAGGTCACCCGGCGCTGATCGCCATCGAGCATCGACGCACCCCCGAAGTTGGTCAAAACACCAACAGTAGTCACCAAATGACGTTTGGTGATAGAGGTGCGTCCACATTCGGTAGCCATGGACATGCGGTACGGGAGGGGCCAGAACGGCTTGGATTGTTGAGAGTGCCGCCCGGAATCAGGCGGAGCGGTCGGCGTGCCGGGGCTCGTGGGTGCTGGCGGTGGCCGCGGCGCGGCGCTGTTCGCGCTTGTTCTTGACCAGTTCGATGGTGACCGGGATGAGCGACAGCAGCACGACACCGCCGATGACCGGCAGCACGAACTTGTCGATCGGGAAGTTGCCGAAGCGCTCGCCGAGGAAGTGGCCGAGCAGGATGATCGAGTCGGTCCAGAGCACCGCGCCGATCAGGTTGTAGACGAAGAAGCGCCTGGCGGACATTTCCAGCACGCCGGCGACCGGATTGAGGAACGTCCGTACGAGCGGGATGAAAC
The DNA here is from genome assembly GCF_039530045.1 of Fodinicola feengrottensis. Classification (NCBI taxonomy): domain Bacteria; kingdom Bacillati; phylum Actinomycetota; class Actinomycetes; order Mycobacteriales; genus Fodinicola; species Fodinicola feengrottensis. The sequence continues at coordinate 657,333 of NZ_BAAANY010000009.1, forward strand.
GCGCCAGCACCACGGACTTGCCCGGGCCATACTTGTTGAAAACGCCCTCGGCCTTGTCGACGTACTTCTTCTGGAAGATCACCGAATTCGGTTTCTCGAACATCGCCCGGCCGAACTTGGCGCCGAGGAAATGCCCGACCTGGGCGCCGGCGGTGGCGAAGAGCGGGCAGCCGATCAGCAGCAGTGGCAGGCTCAGCTGGGCCCCAGCGACCTTGACGGCGACGCTGGTGGTGCCCACACCGGCCACGAAGAGCAGCGTGTCACCGGGCAGGAAGAAGCCGATCAGCAGGCCGGTTTCGGCAAACAGCACCGCGTATACGCCGAAAAGTCCGAATGGCTCGATATATGACTTCGGGTCAAGCGGATTGAACGACAGGCTCTGCTTCTGGGCGAGAGTGTCGTGGATGTACTCGCGGAGGCTCACCGTTCCCAGGCTACCGGGTGACCCGTCCTATCTGGCCGGCCGGTCTCAGCGCAGATTCAGGTTAGGAGCAATCTTCGACCATCTCTCGACCTCGCCACAAGAGTTCGCGACGGTTTTGGCCGCGATGAGGCATCGCGGCCAAAACCGCAGACGAAGCCGCGGCCAAAATCGAGGGTCAGTGGTCCGTACGAGTGAAGCCGTCCGCCTGCAGCAGCCACGGCTGCCGCTCGGTGTCCACCAGCGTCCGGTGCCCGTCGCTTTCCCTGACGCCGTCGACGTAAACGCCACGGCCTTCCTCAGACGGGTCCGTCACGTACTGCCAGCGCACCAACGCCGGTCCGGAGAGGGTGCTGAGGTCAGCGGTCGCCTTCATCCAGCGACGGCCGGTGAAGCCGGAGATCTGACCGTTTTGGTACGTGGCCGCGCCGATCGCCGGCGAGGTGGCCGAGAAGGGCAGCGCCGTCCAGGTGGTGCCGTTGTCGGTCGACACCGTCAGGCTGAGGATGTCCGAGTCGGCCTCGGTGTCCACGAACAGGTCGAAGCCGAGCTTGCCGGGCTGGGAGACCGGCAGCGTGAGCCCGGAGGTCCGCTTGTCGCCGTAGCCGGCGAACCACTCGTCCGGCCCGTCCGCCGGGTGTACGGGCAACGCCTCCGCGGTGTAGCGGGCGGCGGCCAGCCGGGACGGGTTGGTGCTGCCCCAGTTGCGGCTCGGGTGCACCCGGTTGGTCAGCAGAATCTCGAAGGTGTGCGACAGCGGGTCGATCACGATCGACGTGCCGGTGTAGCCGGTGTGACCAGCCGTTTCCGGGCTCGACAGCGCATCCATGTACCAGCGGTGGTTGAGCTCGAAGCCCAGCCCGTGCTGCGCCTCCGGGTCGGTCAGCGTCGGGTTGTAGTTGGTGAACATCGTGTGCACCGACTGCGGTGAGAGCATGTGGTAGCCGCGGTACGTGCCACCGTTCAGCAGCGTCTGCGACAGGATCGCCAGGTCGTCGACGGTGGAGAACAGGCCGGCGTGGCCGGCCACGCCGCCCAGCGACCACGCGTTCTCGTCGTGCACACTGCCCCACACCATTCCGCGCGGCGGGTTGGCCTGGAACTCGGTGGCGGCGATGCGCGGCTGCAGAGACGCGGGCGGGTTGTACATCGTGTCGTGCATGCCCAGCGGCCCGGTGATCCGCTCGCGAACCAGCTGGTCCAGTTTCTTACCGGTGACCCGCTCGGCCAGCACACCGAGGTTGATCATGCTGAGGTCGGAGTAGAGGTAGCGGGTGCCCGGCGGCGCGGTCAGTTTCGCGCGTACGGCCGCGTCCAGCCGCGACGCCGGGTCCGGATACGCGCTCCACAGCGGCAGCCCGGACGGCAGGCCGGACGTGTGCGTCAGCAGCATCCGTACGGTCACCGCCTGCTTGCCGCCGTCCGCGAACTCCGGCACGTACTGCGCGACCGGGTTCTCCAGTCCGACCTTGCCGCTCTGGATCAGCTGCACGATCAGGATCGACGTGAACAGCTTGGTCATGCTGGCGAGGTCGTAGATGGTGTTCGTACGGGCCGGAATCTGCTGGTCGGCGGGAAGTTCGTTGGTGGCGTCGGCATATTTCACCGCGTCGCCGACGGCCTCCCTGTCCACGATCGTGCCGTCATGGCCGACGATCCAGGTGGCGCCCGGATACATCGGGAAGCCGTTTGCCTGTTTCTGCAGGAAAGCACTAAGCGACGGGCGCAGTTTGTCCAACTCGGAGGCGGTCATCCCGGCCTGCCGTGGGCTGCCGGTGTGCAGGGTGGTCCACGGCGACGCGAAGCCGGAATACGGCTGGTCGAAACCGCGCGCCGACCCGGGCCAGTCCGGGCTCGCCGAGGCCGGCAGGGCACCGCTGAGGGTGGCCGAGACCAGAGTGGTCACGCCAATAGCCAAAGCCGCGAAGCGCTTCATCGCCGACTCCCTTCTGTGTCGATGTGGTTCATTACCGGTGCCCGTACAGCAAGTAGGGCGCGCGCTGGCGGTTGAAAGCGGCGAGCTCGCTCTGCCAGGAGGCGACGATGTCGGCCACCTCCATGCCGCTGTCGAGCTGGGTACGCAGCCGGTCCGAACCGGACAGCAGGTCCAGCCAGTATTGGCTGCCGGTGTGCACCCAGCTGAAGTTCGGATAGCGGCGAGCCTCCACCAGCATCGCCACCGCGGTTTCAATCGCCCGGTAGCGGTGCGGGTCGGTCACGGTCAGCTCGACCCCAGCGCAGGTTTGGTTGACATGGTCCGAAAAAGTCGGGACGAAATACGCTTCGCGAAAGCGTACGCCGGGCAGGTTGCGGGCATTGAGCCGATCGCCGTACTTGTAGTCCAGGTCAGGTGACCCAATAAACTCGAACGGCCGGGTGGTGCCGCGGCCCTCGGAGATGGGTACGGCCTCGAAATAGCAGGTGCCGACGTAAACCTGGGCGGTCTGCGGAGTCGGCATGTTCGGCGACGGCGGCACCCACGGCACCCCGGTCTGGTCCGGCAGCATGTTCGGCTGCCAGCCGGTGCAGCGGATCACCGTCAGGTTCTTTCCCAGCTTTTTTCCGACTTCGGCCTGCAAGAACTCGCCGTCGTAGAACCTGGCCAGCTCGCCGACCGTCATGCCGTGCCGCTGCACGATCGCCTTCAGGCCGACACCGGACGTGAAACCCGGGCGCATCAGCGGGCCGTCCGCCTGGCCGCCGATCGGATTCGGCCGGTCCAGTACGACGAACTTGCGGCCACTCGCGGCCGCCGCTGCCATCGCGTTGTAGAGAGTCCAGATATATGTGTAAAAACGCGCGCCGGCGTCCTGGATGTCGAAAATCACCGTCTCGACCCCGGACTTGTCGAACAGTGCCTGGAATTTCGCGATGTTCGCGCCGTAGGCGTCGTAGACGGTCAGGCCGGTACGCGCGTCCGTACCAGTGCCCTCCGAACCGCCGGCCTGCGCGCTGCCGCGGAATCCGTGCTCCGGACCGAAAACTCCGGTGATGGTGAGGTTCTTGTTGGTGACCATCGAGTCGACGATGTGGCTGTAGTCGGGCAGCACGCCGGTCGGGTTCGAGATGACCCCGAGTTTCTGGCCGGTGAACATCGACCAGTTCGCGGCCGCGGCCACCTCGGCGCCGGTACGCACCCGGCCTGGCCAGTTCGCCGGGCTGATCGGACCGGCGCTGGCCGCCATCGGGAGCGCACTGCCGCCGGCTACCGCGGCAATACCGCCGAGGCCGCCGGCCAGCACGGCCCGGCGGCCGAATCCGGACGGAGTTGTGGGCATCAGAATTCTCCCAGTGGTAGGGAAAGGCCGGCCGTGACCACCAGCGGACAACGCCCAGACCGGTGGCCGGGCAGCACAGAACTCGCGGTGCGCAAGGAGATGCCTCCGGGGGCGAAGGAGGTGATGAGCGGGAGGAAATAAATTCCTCATCTTTCGAGACGATCGAAAGGTACCTACAGCGTTGCCGCTGGTCAATGCGCTGGCCGCGCAGATTTACCTATAATATCCCGAATTGCGGTCGAAGATCCCCGAAGGGGGATATGTAATGATCAGCAGGTATTTGCCGGTTTATTCGGCTGGTCAGCCCGCGTTCGTACGAATGCTGGCCACCATCGCGGACAGCAGCGGCTTCGCGGCCGGAGGCCCCTCGACGACCACCACGTAGTTGTACGGCGAGTCGTCGTATTTCGTGAATCGGGACAGCGCGGAGAAATACGCCGAGGGCGAATTGGTCTCCAGAGTGGCTGTTTGCCGGTCCACCGGCGTAAACCGGCGAACCTCGCCGTACCAGGCCACCTGCCAGTCCACGCTGTAGAGGTTCTGCCGCTCCACCGGGCAGTCGTCTGGGCAGGCCCGCCAGATCAACCGCAGTCGGGCGGTGACCTTGCCGGGGTCGCTGCTGTTGGCGCACTCGTACCCGAGGCCACCCAGGCCCGCGGTGTCGGTCGCGCAGGACCAGCTGGCCGGCAGGATCACGTCGAAAGGCAGCCTGGGCAGCGCGTCCGGGTTGACGCTCGGCTCGCCGGGCAGCGTGGGCGAGCCGGTCGGCGACGGGTTCTGCGCACTCGGCGTCGCTGTCGCGGATGGGCTCGCCGACGCCGCCGGACCCGCGCTGCTGGGCTGCACCGACGGCCCGTCGGGAAGGGCCGAAGTGCTGCTGGCGGGGTGCGCGATGGCGTACCAGCTGATGCCGATGACCAGCGCGGCGACCACCAACGCTGCGGCGACGATGAGGATGCTTCGGCGGCTCATCATGGCCCTGCCTGGGTACGGATGTCGTTCACGATCTGCTGCGTCAACCGGGTGTCGGTGACGGGTCCGTCCACCGCGACCGCGACCTGCATGCGGCCCTGGGTGCCGTTGGAGATGGTGAACAGGCTGGCCCACAGGTGGTAGCGGCCGGTGGCGGTGACCTGCGCATAGCTGGCAGACGCGCCGACAGCGGTCCAGTCGGTGCCGGTCGGCGGCGCCCACAGACCCGGCCAGTTGGCGGTCAGCTGCTGTCGTACGGCGGTGGGGCAGCCGCCCCTGCAGTCGCGGGCCATCACCCGCAGCTGGATCTTGAAGGAGGCGGCGCCGCCATCCACGCAGTCGGACCGGATGCCATAAGTCGCGTCGGTCGTCAGTGGCACGCAGGCCCAGCCCTTGGGCAGCCGGAATGCGAAGGGCAGCCCGAGATCGCCGCGGACGGCGAGGTCCTGCGTCGGGTCAAACATCGGGCCGACCAGCGGCATCGGCTGCTTGGTGGTGCTGAAGCCGGGCGGGCGGGCGGCCCAGCCGACGAACGGCGGCGACGGGCTCGCGGTGGGTTTGGGCACCGCACGTACGACGTTGGAGGGCCGTTGGAGGGCGGAGCGTACGAGCGTGCCGGCGAAGAACGCGACGGTCAGCACCAGGATCCCGACGACGGCCAGGACCGTCCACCGGCTCGCGTGCCTCACCGGCTGACCACGGCGCGATAGAGCACCAGCTGGGCGAGTGCGACCGCGGCCCGGTCGGCGAGGTCCTGCGAGGCGGCGATCGCCTCGTACCGAACCGTCACGATGTCCTTGCCGGCCCGGGCCACCACGATCGACGTGACCGGATCGGTGCCAGCTTTCTTGCCGTGCGTCAGATAGCCCTCGTCGCCCAGTCCGTCGAGCGAGTGATAGGCCGGCGACACGTCGTCCAGGCGCCGCTCGTACGCCAGCGTGGCCGCCGCGTGCGCCTCGGCGTCCTTGCCGCGGTAGCGGTTCACCACGATGCCCAGCTCCGCGTGCGGGATCTGCCGGCCGGCGTCGGCCGCGGTGCTCACGTGGCAGGTGGAACTCGAATACTGCGCGGTCACCGGCTTGTCGCCGGCGGCCATCAGCCCGGGGGACGGCACCAGATCGTCGATGAGCTCGCGGGTCACCACCCGACAGAGGTTGACCGGCAGCGGGATGTCGGCCGCGATCACGGTGGCGCTGACCGGGTTGAGCAGCCAACCGAGCCCGAACATCGCGGCCACCCCGATGCCGGTCACGATGATGGTGCTCACCGGAACGCCGCTGACTCGGATGACTCCTCCCTCTGTTACCACCCGGAGTCTATGGCGGTCGCACCGGCCAGCCGCACGGTGGCTGTCTTTTGGCTTTTCGACGCGGCGCCGGTGAGGATCGCTGCTATGACCGAACGACTGGTGGTGGTTGGCGGCGACGCCGGTGGGATGGCGGCCGCCTCACAGGCCCGCAAGCTGCGCGGACCGCAGGACCTGGAGATCATCGCGCTCGAACGCGGTGAGTTCACGTCGTACTCAGCCTGCGGGATCCCCTACTGGGTCGGTGACCAGGTCACCAACGGCCCGGACTCGCTGGTCGCGCGCGATCCGCGCACGTTCCGGGAGAAGTACGCGGTGGACGTACGGCTGCACCACCGGGTCACCAGCTTCGACCTGTCCGCGGGTCTGCTGGCGATGAGCGACGACGCGACCGGTGCCGAACTGGCGCTGCGGTTCGACCACCTGGTGATCGGTACCGGCGCCGCACCGGTCCGGCCGCCGTGGTTCACCGAGGCCATTGAGGACGAGGTTTCCGGCGTCCACTTCGCCCAAACGCTGCCCCAAGGTGCGGGCCTGCGGGACGAGGTGGCCGGGCTGCCGGGTGGTCGTGCGGTGGTCTGCGGCGGCGGTTACATCGGCGTCGAGATCGCCGACGCGCTGCACCGGCGCGGGCTTCAGGTGACGGTGGTGTCCCGCTCGCCCGAGCTGATGTCCTCGCTGGACGCGGACATCGCGGTGGAGCTGCGTACGGCCATGGAGAAGGTCGGCATCACCGTCCTGACCGGCACTTCCGCCGCCGGCCTGACCAGCGCGGATGGGCACGTCACGGGGGTGATGCTGGCCGACGGGTCCGAACTGCCCGCCGACCTCGTGGTGCTGGGCCTCGGCGTACGTCCGCGCAGCTCACTCGCCGCCGCGTCCGGGCTGGAGCTCGGCCCGTCCGGTGGCATTCGTACGGACGAGCAGTTGCGGGTCCGGCGGGCCGGGCAGGTGCTGCCGAACGTCTATGCGGCCGGCGACTGCACGGAGGTGTGGCACCGGGTGCTGGAGCGGCCCGTCCACCTTCCGCTGGGCACCCACGCCAACAAGCAGTCCCGCGTCGCGGGCATCACCATCGGCGGCGGCCAGGCCACCTTCGCCGGTGCCATCGGCACGGCCATCACCGGTTTCTGGGCGGACGGCGTCGAGGTCGAGGTCGGTCGTACGGGTCTGAGCTGTCGCGAACTGACCGCCGAGGGCCGCCCGTACGTACAAGCCACGATCCACGGCACCGCCGCGTCTGGCTACATGCCAGCCGCCCCGTCCGTCACCTGCCGGCTGGTCGCCGACCCGACCACCGGTGCGATCCTTGGCGGCCAGCTGATCGGCGGCCACGGCGTCGCCAAGCGCATCGACGTCGTCTCCGTCGCAGTCTGGCACCACCTCACCGCCGCCGACCTCGTCGACGCCGACCTCGGCTACTGCCCACCGCTGTCCCCCACCTGGGACCCCATCCAAATAGCCGCCCGCAAACTCCTCACCCAACTCGGCTAACAGTTGCCAGACTCAGGTCATGCGGGGGTGACCAGCGATGCTCGCGAAATCCTCGAAGAAGCGGGTGGGAGCGAGTGATCTCGTGGTGTCGGTCTTCGTGGACAAACTCCGAAAAGGTAAGGGTAGGAAACGAATCGGACGGAAATGCACGTGCAAATGCACGGGCGAGTTTCCTAGAGTTTCCAACAAAATTTTGCCAACCCTTGTCGCTTAAGCTGGTACGATAACCGCTCCCAACGCGTCGCTGGCAGTTGGAGCGGGAGTCTGGGGGAAAGTTACGGGGAGGGCAAGTGGCCACCATCATTGTCCCGGTCGGGTTCTCGAACGGTCCGAGCTGGAATCCGGATCCGGACGTGCAGCTGGGCGCCGAGCCGGACTGCTATGAGATCATTCTGGGCTACGGGACGGTCAGCCTGCAGCGAGAATCCTTCCTGACGTGGGTCTCGGCCTTCGCCGACATCGACGTGCATTCCAAGCTGGAGCTGACCCGGGATCGGCTCATTCAGACCGCCGGGTCGATGGCCGGCGTGCTGGACGCTGCGGCGGCGGTGCAGCGGCTGGTCGACACCGGGCTGCTGGTCGAATTCGATCCGGCTGCGGACTCGATGATCGAGTTTCTTCGGTCACACCGACTTTTCCCGACCGGTGAGGGATTGGGGAACACCAGAGAGTCCCCGGAATACTTCCGGATTGGCCGGGACGGCAACGTGCTTTTTCACGTGTTGAGCGAGGTCTACACGCTCTGGGGCCTTTCTCATAACAACAAGTCGATGTGGGACAGCGTCGGAGAATTTTTCCGTGGGCTTGACCAAGATCCCGTCATCCCGTACGACAGGGCAGGCCTCGGATCAATTTTCGCCGCCGCGATTCCGCTGCTGGTGGCCGGTCGCTGCGCCTATCTGCAACCGCTATGACCGTTCCGGGGGTCGGGTCTAGTGAGCCGACCCGGTCCGGATTCGCCGCCGGAATGCGGAAGGCTTCCGCTGCCCAGAAGAGATTTCAAGGGAGCCGCCCGAAAACCTGGGCGCTGTTGGGTGCCGGCGGGGAGAGTCTAAAGAAAAGCAGCGTTGACGTGATCGCCCGAGCCGCCACGTTGGCGGCGTACAACGAAGCCGTGTATGCCGGTTGGTTGGCGACGCAGACGGTCCACGTGGACCTGGCCACTTTCGCGGTGCCGGCCGCAGCCACCGTGGTGGGCACTTTGCTGACCAAAGGTCCGGAGAATCTTCGGGCTATCGGCAAAGGCAAGGTTGAGCAGGAAAGGACCCGCAATGCCGAAAAGTTGCTCACCGAGCTGACCGAGGCCAGGGACGCCGCCTATCACCTCATCGCGACTCAAGGTCAACAGATCGACCAGCTAACCGGGGCGGTCGCGGAGCTGATCGCCAGCTCCAGCCGGCAACAGCTGGTCATTGACGGGTTGGTCGCCCGAGCTGTCGGGCAGCCGACGAGTCCCGCGGCGGTTAGTCCGCAGCGGTCCGCGGCTCCGCCGGATCCGTATCTGGTCCAGCTGGACCCGGGCATCACGGCGCGTACGTACCGAATCAACGAGCGCGCACGCCAGGCCGCGCAGGAAGCGCGGCGGCGGAATGTCCGGAGCGGCCCGGAACCGCCGGACCAAGGCAACCCACCGCCGCCTCGACCGTCACCCAGGCCGCAGTCGCCCCACCCGTAACGTGCGTAAGCGACCGCGCGTACGCGCGGCGGACCCGGGCGTGAACACCGACGCACCCTGCGCTGCGTCGAGACCCCGGCCGGTAGGGTAAACGCAGGTCGACCTGGCTGCGGCTGGGTGACCCGCGGAACGTATCTGGCTCGATACAGAGGAGCGGTTGGAATGCCTATCGCCACGCCCGAGGTCTACGCCGAGATGTTTGACCGGGCCAAGGACGGATCCTTCGCCTATCCGGCCATCAACGTCACCTCGTCGCAGACGCTGACCGCGGCGATCCGCGGCTTCGCCGAGGCCGAGAGCGACGGCATCGTGCAGGTGTCGACCGGCGGCGCCGAATACCTGTCCGGGTCGACGGTCAAGAACATGGTCGTCGGAGCGCAGGCGCTGGCCGAGTTCGCGCACCACGTGGCCGCGCAGTATTCGGTGAACATCGCGCTGCACACCGACCACTGCCCCAAGGACAAGCTCGACGCGTACGTACGACCGCTGCTCGCGATCTCCGCGGAGCGGGTCAAGAACGGCCAGGAACCGCTCTTCCAGTCGCACATGTGGGATGGCTCGGCGGTGCCGCTGGACGAGAACCTGACGATCGCCAAAGAGCTGCTGGCCCAGGCGGCCGCGGCGAAGATCATCCTGGAGATCGAGGTCGGTGTGGTCGGCGGCGAGGAGGACGGCGTCGCCAACGAGATCAACGAAAAGCTCTACACCACCGTCGAGGATGGCCTGAAAACCGTCGAGGCGCTCGGGACCGGTGAGAACGGCCGCTATATCACCGCCTTGACTTTCGGCAACGTGCACGGAGTTTACAAGCCAGGCAACGTAAAACTGCGGCCGGACATCCTGAAGGAGATCCAGGAAGCGGTGGGCGCCAAGGTGGGCAAGGAAAAGCCGTTCGACCTGGTTTTCCACGGCGGATCCGGTTCGCTGCCGGAAGAGATCGCGGCCGCGGTGAGCTACGGCGTGGTCAAGATGAATGTAGACACCGACACGCAATATGCGTTCACCCGCCCGGTCGTGGACCACATGTTCAAGAATTACGACGGCGTCCTGAAAATCGACGGAGAGGTCGGCAACAAGAAGGCGTACGACCCGCGGGCCTGGGGCAAGGCGGCCGAGGCGGGCCTGGCTGCCCGAGTGGTCGAAGCCTGCCAGAACCTCAGTTCGGCCGGGACTTCGCTGAAAAACTAGTGGTGGCCGAAAAATCGGGGCGGGCGAAGGAAAAACAGCGGCAGTACGAGGAGGAGTTCGAGGCCTTCCTTACTTACCGCTATGCCGTCCTGCTCCGGTTCGGCTATTTGCTGACCGGTGACATCGGTGCTGCTGAGGACATGCTCGACTCGGCGCTGGCTGGTGCGTACCGGCACTGGCGCAGCACCCGGCTCGCCGGCGCCGAGCAGGTCGTCCGCAAGACGATGTTGTCCGGCGCGCTTTCATCGTGGTGGCGGGAATCCCTGACCCAGCTGACTGGTTGGCAGGGGCGTCGCCCACTGCCGGTACGGGCGGAATTGCCGGGCGCCCCAGCGAGCGAGGAAGCCGAGGATCTCTGGCATCGGCTGGCTGGGCTGCCGCGGTTGCAGCGGGCGCTGATGGTGTTGCGCTACGACGAAAATCTGGAGCTCGACGCGATCTCCGAGCTGATTTCCCAACCGCCTCGCCGGGTCACCCGGCTGATCGAGGAGGCGCTGCATTCTTTGGCCGTGCGGGAGGTCGTCGAATGAGCCTGCCGGACACCCAGGAATCGGCCACCGAGACCTTGCTGCGGGAGTCGTTCGCGGCGCCGGCCCGTACGCCCCTGGTGCCGGTCGATCCGCGGCCGGCGATCCTCGCGCTGGATCGTCGGCAGCGCCGCCGCTTCCTCGCAGTTTTCGTTGCGGTGGTGGTGATTATCCTTGCCGCGGTGGGCATTCCAGCGGTGACCACCGCGCTGTCCGCCGACCCGGCGGTGGCGCTGGAGGCGCCGGCCGCTGGCAGTGGCCTGCTGCCTTGGGCGCCGCGTGGCGACCGGGTGACGGACAAGACCGCGATCGCCGTCGCCGAGCGGTCCTGGGTGCGCCGGGCGGAGGCCGATCCGGCCGTACGCGATGTCCATCTGCTCTACGCCAACACGTCTTCGGAAGGCGTTTGGGTTGTCCTGCAAGGCATCGACAAGAACGGCCAGCCGACGGCCGCGCAGATCCGGTACGCGGCTGGCGGTGCTTTTGTTGAGTGGGCTGCCAAAGTGCCCAAGCCGGCGCCGCTCGCGATTTACCTGCCGGACGGCCTGTTGGCCACCCGACTGCTGTTCGCGCCGGGTCTGGCCGCCAGCAAGGTCACCTTGCGCGAAGACGGCTGGCCGGCTCCTGACGCCGGCCCCAGCGCGGGCGTAGCCGCCGATGGGCTGTCCCAGCCGGTGCCGCTGGCGACCGAGATGCCGTCGAACGATCCGTTCGACTTCGACGTTTCGGGGATCCGCGGCGGCCGGCTCGTACCGATCGCGTCCGGCACCGCCGCCTACGGCTCGCTGTTCACCACCTCGAATGCCATCAGCATCAGCCCGCCGCCCGCCGGCTGGTCGTCCGACGCGCTGCCGTCCGGCCGGATGATCTCCCTGGCCAAGGCCGCCCGCGCCCAGTTGGGCGTACGGTCCCTGGACGTGGCCGAGCTCGGCCAGTTCACGCCGGCCACGGTTGCCGGCAAGCAGGTCACCGGTGAGGCGCTGCTCGTACGTGACGGCGGCCGGTCGTGGCTGGTCACCGGTTTCGCGGTCGGCGACGACACGATGCCGTGCGTACGAGTCGAGGCCATCGCCGCCGTTCCCAACGTCGTCGCGGGCAGCTGCCAGAGTGGGTCCGTACACGCTCTTATGGGCTCCGCCGCAACGCCCGCGGCCTCTTTATGGCTGGCCGGCAGCAAGGTCGCCGACCAGTCGTCGGTGACGGTCGCCGACCCCGCGCCCGGCACCGCCGGCCGGCACCTCCAGGCCCGCTCCGCCACCGGCCAACCCCTCGGCGCCGCCCCCATCCCCAACTAGCGATGACGGCTGCTTCGGCCAGGTCGCGTCGTCGCCGGTCTGGTGACCTGAGCATGATGGGGTCATGACTCACAACCTGCTGGGCGAACCCGCTCCCACCCTGCTGCCCGTGGACCCCGCGACCGCCGCGCTGGAGTCCCTCGGCGACGGCGACCTGTCGTCGGTGGCGGCGCGGTTCCCGTCTTCCAGCGCGGCCTGGGGAGCGCTCGCTGATCGGGCCTTCGCGGCCGGCGATCCGGTGGCTTCGTACGCGTACGCGAGGACCGGCTATCACCGCGGCCTGGACCAGCTGCGGCGGTCCGGCTGGAAGGGCTTCGGCCCGGTGCCGTGGTCGCACGAGCCCAACCGCGGGTTCCTGCGTGCGCTGCACGCGCTGGGCCGCGCCGCCGCCACGATCAACGAGGCAGACGAAGCGGCCCGCTGTGCCCAGTTCCTGAAGGACTCCGACCCGGTCGCAGCTGACGCCCTCCGCTAGGAAACGACGGCGCGGATCTGCTCGACGGCCCAGTCGATCTCGTCGGCGGTGATGACGATCGGCGGGGCGAGCCGGATGGTGGAGCCGTGGGTGTCTTTCGCCAGCACTCCACGCTCGGCCAGCCGCTCGCAGACCTGCCGGCCGGTGCCGACCGACTCGGCGAACTCGACACCGGCCCACAACCCGCGGCCGCGCACCGCGACAACCGCCTCGGACGGCAGCTTCGCCAGAGATTCATGCAGGTGGGCGCCCAGCTCGGTGGCGCGGCGCTGGAAGTCGCCGGTGGCCAACAAGTCCACCACGGCGGTGCCGACCGCGCACGCGAGCGCGTTGCCACCGAACGTGCTGCCGTGCTCACCCGGCTTGATCACCCCGAGCACCGGCCAGTCAGCCACCACAGCGGAGACCGGCAGGATGCCGCCGCCGAGCGCTTTGCCCAGCACGTACATGTCGGGCACCACGTCTTCGTGGTCGCAGGCGAAGGTCGCGCCCGTACGCCCAAGGCCGGACTGCACCTCGTCGGCAAGCATCAGCACGTTGTGCCTGGTGCAGGCCTCCCGGATGCCTGCGAGGTAGCCAGCCGGCGGCACGATCACGCCGGCCTCGCCCTGGATCGGCTCGACCAGGATGGCGACCGTACGCGGATCGGCGATCTCCTTGACGGCGGCTTCCAGATCGCCGAAGGGCACCACGACGAAGCCAGGCGTGTAGGGGCCGAAGTCGGCGCGGGCTTCCTCGTCGGTGGAAAACGAGATGATGCTGACCGTACGGCCGTGGAAGTTGCCTCCGCAGGTGACGATCCGGGCCTCGCCGTCCGGCACGCCCTTGACCCGGTAGCCCCACTTGCGGGCCACCTTGATCGCGGTCTCCACCGCCTCCGCGCCGGTGTTCATCGGCAGCACGGCGTCCTTGCCGGCGAGCCGCGCCAGCTTTTGGCAGAACTCGCCGAACCGGTCGTGGTGGAAGGCTCGGCTGGTCAGCGTTAGCCGGCCGAGCTGGTCGGTGGCGGCGGCGACCAGCGCGGGGTGCCGGTGGCCGAAGTTGAGCGCCGAGTAGCCGGCGAGCAGGTCGAGATAGCGCCGACCGTCCACGTCGGTCACCCAGCTGCCTTCGGCTTCGGCGATGACCACCGGCAGCGGGTGGTAGTTGTGCGCGGCATGCTCTTCCGCGTACGCCACCGCGTTCGATCCGGTCATGGGCACAGGGCTACTGGTCAACGAGGTCACGCTGTCAGTATCAGGGCCGACCGGGCGACCGCAACAGCGGCTCACCTCATCATCCTGCGCAAGAACATTGCGTAGCAGCCGTACGAACCGGTGGTTCGTTGCGTCCCTCGCGAACTCGGCGTTCCGGTTGCCGACTCGCCTGTGGTGACGACAAGCTCGCGGATGGTGAAATTTTTGACGCGCGCGCGTCCTCAAACCCACCCCCCACCCGATCACTGGGTGGGGGCTAGGGCGCGTCTCCTCATCCCAGGCGGCGAGGGCCGAGCCCAAACGCCGCCTGCGAGCACCGGACGATCACACTCATACAACAAAGGTATGAGCGCGACCGCCCGGCACTCGCAGGACGACGCTTGGATCTCGACCCTCATCCACCTGGAATGAGGAGACACGCCCTAGAAAACAGTGTGGGTACGACAGTTTCGCGCCGCACCTGGGTCAATCGGCGGGTCCTTGTTATTCGGCCAGCATCGCGAGGAAGGTGCGGGCTCGCTCGCGCAGTTCGGCCTGGTTGCCGCCCGAGGCGGCGTCGCCGACCAGAGGTGAGCCGACGCCGACCGCGAGCGCGCCCGCGTTGAGGTAGGCGCGTACGACGTCAGCTCCCACCCCGCCGACCGGGACGAAGTGCAGGTCCGGCAGCGGGTCGCGGAGGGCCCGTAAGTAGCTGGGTCCGCCGGCGGAGGCGGGGAAGAGCTTGACGGCGGTAGCGCCGGCGGCGTCCGCGGCGAGTGCCTCGGTGGCGGTGAAGGCGCCGGCTAGTACGGGCAGACCGGCGTCGACGGCGGCCGTGACGCCGGCCGAGAGGCCGGGGGTGACCACGAAGGTCGCGCCGGCGTCGCGGGCGCGGTGGGCGTCGTCAGCGGTGCGTACGGTCCCGGCGCCGACGCCCAGGCCGGCGGCACCCAGCTCGGCGGTCGCGGCGGCGATGACCTTCGGCGCGTCCGGGGTGTTCAGCGACACCTCGACCAGCGGCACGCCGGCCGTCACCAGCGTGACGACCGTACGCAGGGCCGCGTCCGGGTCGGCGCCCCGCACGATCGCCACCAGCCGGTGGGCCGCCAACTGGTCGCGAAGTTCCTGGCTCGTCAGCATGTCCCTCATCATCGCTGGCCGCCGGCCCGCACCTGCCGGCGGCAAAGCAACGGTGACGGATTACCTTGACGGAGCACTTACAGCGATCGAGATGGGGCGAGCGAGATGCCACGCGGACAGCGGCTGGCGACGGCGGCTGTGCTCGCCGTGATGGCCGCCGGGCTGGTCACCGGCTGCGGTCAGACCAGCGGCCAGGCCACCTGTCAGGGCACCACCTGCACGGCCACCCTCTCCGGGGCTGGCGCGCTGATCACGATCGACCGGATCAAGACGGTCGTACGGCTGGATTCGGTCGGCGACGACGGCGCGACCGTGTCGATCAACGCCAAACCCGTGCCGCTGCGCGTCGGTCAGACGACGACCATCGCGCAGACGCAGGTCACTCTCAAAAGCGTGAGCGACGGCACGGTGATCGTCGTCCTGCAGCCGGCTGACTGACATCTATTCCGGTCGTGGTGTGACGAAGGTCAGGCCACGGGATTTCAGTGCTGGCAACGCTTTCTGCAGCGCCGCATAGGTCTGGGTACGATTCCCGCCGCCGTCGTGGCAGAGAATGATCGACCCGGGTTTGGCGTTCTTGATCACCGTGGTGATGTGGGCGACCCCCGGCCGGGACCAGTCGCGCGGATCCACGCTCCAGTCCAGCGGGGTGAGTCCGACCTTGCGGGATTCGGCGAGCAGCCGTGAGGTCCAGTTTCCGCCGGGCGCCCGGAAGAACACCGGACGGACGCCGCCGCTGGCCTTCATGATCACCGCGGTGGTGGCGGTGATGTCCTGGTGGATGGTGCTGGTGCTCTTGGTGCCCAGGTGCTCGTCGTGATGCATGGTGTGGTTGCAGAGCAGGTGCCCGCCGGCCACGATCTGCTTCACCAGATTCGGATACCGCTGGACATTCTCCCCAATAAGGCAAAAAACCGCCTTTATGTGAAGTTTGGCCAACAGGCGCAGGTATTCCGGGGTGTA
Organism: Fodinicola feengrottensis; assembly: GCF_039530045.1. Taxonomy (NCBI): domain Bacteria; kingdom Bacillati; phylum Actinomycetota; class Actinomycetes; order Mycobacteriales; genus Fodinicola; species Fodinicola feengrottensis. The sequence goes on from NZ_BAAANY010000009.1 coordinate 673,242, forward strand.
CGTGGGGCTCGGGCCGTCATCGATCGTCAACGCGATGTTCTTGCCGCCGACCGTACGCAACGGGGATTTTCCGCCGCCTGGCAGCGATGCCGGCTGTCCACGGAACTGCGCGGTGGGCGGCTGCGAGCCGTCGACCGCGCCGCCGTCATCGTCGGATGAACCTGAAGGTGAGGGTGACACCGATGGGGTGGGCGAAGGAGATGCCGGTGCGGACGGGGAGCTGATCGACGGCCGCGGGGTGCTCTCGGCGACGGTTTTCTTGCCGCACGCACTCACCAGCAGGAGCCCACTGAGCGCGAACACCAAAGCGAACAGCGGCCATCGCCGGCCATTTTGCCGAGTAGTCATAAATCCTCAGACGCTTGGGAGCAAGATCCGGTTGCCCAGTAGTTGCCGCCAACCGGTCGGATATTACCGTACCCGCCCCTGCGCAGAAATTATTCGGCCGTCCGGCCGCCGGTGCTTTCCCTTTCCATCAAACGGAAATCCGCCTGCACCTCGCGAGGTGGCGCGTCCCGGTCGCCGTCGATCCTGGACTGCAGGAATTCCAGCGACAGCCGGGCGATCTGTTCCTTGTCGGGCGAGATCGTGGTCAGTGTCGGAGTGGAGAAACGGCCGTCCTCGATATCGTCGATGCCGACGATCGCGATGTCGTCCGGCACTCGGGCGCCTATCTCGTACGCACCCCGAATGGCACCGAGTGCCAGCAGGTCGTTGAAACAGAAGACTGCGTCCGGCGGCTCAGGAAGCGACAGCAGGTCCTTGACCGCCTGGATGCCATCCGCGCGGTGGAAGGTCGCTCCCTGTTGGATCAGGTCCTCGTCCACTGGCAGCCCAGCCGTCGACAGGGCGTCCAGGTAACCCTGCAGCCGCAGCCGCGCGGTGCCCTGGCCGTCCGGCGGCTGGACGCCGATGGCCGCGATCCGGCGCCGGCCGAGGGCGACCAGGTGCTCGGTGGCGATGCCGGCGGCGGCCACGTTGTCGATGGCGACGTGGTCAGCCGGCCCTTCGAAAACCGTCTCACCCAACAAGACCATCGGCGTGTTGTCCGTACGCGCCGCGAGTTCCTCTCGACCAACCGACAGTGGGCTCACGATCAGGCCGTCCACCAGCTGCGGCCGGATGCCGGCCAGGACGTGCCGCTCGCGCTCCAGCCGCCCGTCGGTCTGGTCGATCAAAACCGTGTAACCGCGCTCTTCGGCGGCGCGGATGACGCTGCGGGCGAGCTCGGCGAAATACGGCGAGTCCAGCTCCGGCAGCGCCAGCGCGATGATGCCGGACTTGCCGCGGCGCAGGTTCCGGGCCGACAGGTTGGGCCGGTAGTTCAGCTCCTTCAGCGCCGCCTCGACCTTGGACCGGGTAGTTGGGGTGACGTGCTCGTACCCATTGACCACGTTTGAGACGGTTTTCACCGAAACGCCGGCCCGCAGTGCCACATCTCGCAAACTGGCACCCATCGAGTGGGCCTCCCCTCATCGCCGCAAACCGCACAACCGGGTCGTACGTACGCGTTAAGTATCACGGATACGCTTTACAAGCGCACGCCCGATACTGTTAACTTCTCACAACCTGCTGTGGTGAGTGGTTCCCGCGGCACGAAGAGCCAGACCCTGGTGTGCGGTGCCGGACTCCCTCACACCAGGGTCTGATCAACGAAACACCATCTCCAGTTCTCGCCCGGTTCGGCCGAGGCCATCACCGGGTGGTCGTCGGCGGCGAAGTGCGCGCTCGCGTGCCGGGACGGCGACGAGTCGCAGCAGCCGACCTTTCCGCAGCTCAGGCACAGTCGAAGATGGACCCAGCGGGTGCCGGCGGCGAGACAGTCCTCGCAAGCGCCCGGTGTCCGCGGCTCGATGTCCGGGTTGACAGTGCCCACATGAACGCAACTGGGCATTGGCGATCTCCCCTACTGAAGTCAGATGGTGGTCAAAGTAGTGCCCCGGCGGACCAGCGTAGGCCGGTGACGCGCCAACTGCCGGAATAGCCTTCGACCGGGCCCGCTTGGGTGGGAGTGCGGCCTGCTTCATCATGGGGGCGAGCACCGGTCAGGCAGCAGCGCAAGGAGAACAATGCACGGTACTTTCACCCTGTTTGGGCTGGTCGTCGGCGCTGTGCTGGTGGCAGGAGCGGCCCGGAAGCTGAAGCTGTCGGCGCCCATCCTGCTCGTCCTGGTCGGCCTCGCGGCCGCTTTCGTGCCCGGTTTGCCGGACTACTCCCTCACTCGCCTGGATCCAGAGGTCTTCCTCTTCCTGGTGCTGCCGCCGCTGCTTTATTCGGAGGCGGTGGACAGCTCGTACATGGGCTTCCGGCGAAACATGCGGGCGATCGGGCTGCTGTCGGTCGGCCTCGTACTCATGACGACCATCGTCGTCGGGGTGGTCATGCACATGGCCGTGGGCCTGTCCATCGCGGCGGCTTTCATGCTGGGCGCGCTGGTGGCGCCGCCGGACGCGGTCGCGGCCATGTCCATCGGTCGTACGCTCGGGCTGCCGCGGCAGATGCTGACCGTGCTGGGCGGCGAGAGCCTGCTCAACGACGCCACCGCGCTGACCGCGTACAGGGTGGCGCTGGCCGCGGTCCTCGGCGGTGGCGTCTCGCTGTTGGAGGGCGCGACCGGCTTCCTGATCGCGGCCGCCGGCGGTGTCATCGTGGGCCTGATCGCGGGCCCGATCCTGCACTGGGTCCGGATGCGGCTGGCCGATCCGGTGCTGGAGAACGTGCTGGCACTGCTCATCCCGTTCGTGGTGTACGCGTTGGCCGAATCGCTGCACCTCGGTTCGTACGCGGCATCCGGGGTGCTCGCGGTGGTGGTCGTGGGGCTCTATCTCGGGCACCGCAACTCGCAGACGACGTACGCGGCCCGGCTGATCGCCGGCGGGGTCTGGAAGATGGTCAAGTTCTTCCTGGAGTCGATCGTGTTCGCGCTGATCGGCCTGCAGCTGCCGAGCGTGCTGGCCGGGCAGACCGGCAAGTCCGCGACCGTCCTGATCATCAGCGGGGTGGGGATCGTGCTGCTGGTGATCGTGATCCGTTTCGTGTGGGTGTTCCCGGCCTCGTACCTGCCGCGGATCCTGGTGAGGCGGATCCGGGAGGACAACCCGAACTACAGCTGGCGGAACCCGACCATCGTGTCGTGGTCCGGGATGCGCGGAGTGGTCTCGCTGGCCGCCGCGTTCGCGATCCCGACGAACGTGCCCGGCCGCGGCACGATCCTGTTCCTGGTTTTCTGCGTGGTGCTCGGCACCCTGGTCGTCCAGGGCCTGACCCTGCCATCGCTGATCCGCCGGATCGGCATTTCCACCAACGACACCTTCTCCGACAACCTGGCCGAGGCGAACGCCCAGCATGCCGCGATCCGGGCCGCTGTCGACCGGTTGGACACCGTCTTGGAATCCGAGGACATCGAGCCGCCGGACGGTGTCGCCGACCGGCTGCGAGCATGGGCCGACAGCCGGCAGTTGGGCGCCTGGGAGCGGCTCGGCTCCGGGCCGGGACGCGATGCCAAGGAGACCCCGTCGGCGGCCTTTCGAAGGCTTCGTCGGGAGATGCTCACCGCGGAACGGGATGTCTTCGTGTCGATGCGGGACAGCGGCAGCATCGATGACGAGGTGCTTCGGCGGGTCTTCCACGAGTTGGATCTCGAAGAGGCCATGCTGGCTCGGGAATGATCTACGCAAACCGCCATAATGCCGGCGTACGACTGGCCGGGCTGGTCGCCGACTTCGTACCGGCCCACCCGCTCGTCCTCGCGCTGCCCCGCGGTGGAGTGCCGGTGGCGGCTCCGGTGGCAGCCGCGCTGGGCTGCTCGCTGGATGTCCTGGTCGTACGCAAGATCGGCCTGCCCTGGCAGCCCGAGATGGGTGTTGGCGCGATCGCCGAGGGTGGTGCGTCCGTGCTGGATGAGGACGTGTTGCGGCAGCTGCGGCTGGACCGGGCGGCGCTGGAGCCCGTCCTCGCGCGGGAACGGGCCGAGCTGGACCGGCGGGTCGCCGCGTACCGGGATGGGCTCGCCCTTTCGCTCGCCGGCCGTACGGTCGTCCTGGTCGATGACGGCTTGGCGCGCGGGGTGACGGCCCGGGCGGCCGTGGCGGCGGCTGGCGCGCTGGGAGCGACGGCGGTGTGGCTCGCGGTGCCGGTCGCCGCGCCGGCCGGGTTGGCCGGGGTGGTGTGCGATCGGGTGATCTGCCCGTGGCAGCCGGCCGGGTTTGGGGCGGTCGGGCAGTATTACCGGGATTTCGCGCCGGTCCCGGACAGCGAAGTGCAGGAGCTGCTGCGTGCCGCTCGTCCGTGCTGACGGGACGTTTTACGCGGGTCGTCGTTGCTTACGCGCGCGAAACGCGTGGCTTTTTGTGGTGACGTCTTAGACCCACGTACCCACCCCCCGCCCGTTGGGTGGGGGCCCACCATGGCACATAAGAAATCGGCAAAACGGGCATTTGGTCTGTTGTCCACAGGCCGAGCTTTAGCTGGGTTCGGGTGCGATCGCCGTACGTCCGCTGCCCCGGCGCTGCTCGTACATCGCGATCGTTTTGCGGGCAAGCTGCTTGGTCGAGTGCGCGTTGCCCATCGCGGCGAGCGGTACCGAAAGGACGGGTACGGCCCGCAGGAGGGCGCGTTTGCCCAGCTTGAGGCCGACCATCACGGCCAGCCGGCGGGCCACGTCCCAGGTCGAGCCGCCTCCTCCGTGCGCCAGCAAATCCGTCGCGGGCGTGCGGCGGGCGGCCACCCTGACCGCCGTCTCGGCCAGGCTCATCGCCTCGTGGACGCCGGTCAGCACCAGGATCTCGGCGGCCCGCTCGCGGTCGCACGGGTCGAGCTCGTAGACCGCCGACAGGAAGATGATCATCCGCGCCTGGTTCCAGGCCAGCACGCCCACGTCGGCGACCGCGCCGGGCAGGCCGAGGACGCCACCGGCGGCGCCGGAATAGCGGGAGAGCCGGGTGAAGCGGTCACGGACCCGCTTCGCCAGCCAGCGCGGAGTCGTACGCCCCGACCGCGCGCGTGCGAACCAGTCGCGCGCCTCGGGCCCGGTCCGGCGTACCGCCTCCAGCGCCAGATGTTCCGGCGCGTGCAACGGGTCGGCGCGCAGCTCAGCGAACAAGCCATCGGGCAGAATTGGCCGGCCGGCGTCCGGGTCAGGGGCTGGAACGTTCTGCTGGGCTGCGGCGTTCACCCTGTTCAGGATAGGGACTGCGAAGTCCACGTTGGCTCACCCGACCGCGCCGCCGCGCCGTAGCTGAAGGCGCCTGCGCGCGGATCGCGGGGCACCGGGCAAACTGGAGCATTGTGGAGACAAAGCACGGGGAAGGCACGACTCCGTGGTGGCTCAGTCAGCGACGCTGGCTGCCCGCCGCGCTCGCCGTCCTTTCCGCGCTCTACGGGGTAATCAGCATTTGGAGCGCGGTCAGCCCGCACGACCGCTACCGGTTCAAGATGCTCGCGGAGTTCGTGCCGGGGCCAGTCACGTTAACGGCCGGGCTGTTGGTGGTGGCCTCTGGAATGGTCCTGATCCTGCTCGCGCACGGCCTGCGTCGGCGCAAGCGGCGGGCTTGGCGGCTCGCGGTCGGTATCTGCGCTGTGCTGATCGTCACGCATGTCGGCAAAGGGCTCGACCTTGAAGAGGCGTTCCTCGCGCTGGTCCTGTTGGCGCTGCTGGTGTACGGCCGGGCCGAGTTCACCGCCAAGGGCGACCGCTCGACCCGGTTGATCGCGGTTGCCGCGGTGGTCGTCATCTACGCGGTCGGGTTCATCGCCGGCATGCTCGCCATCGGCGTCTACCACCGCAAGCTCACCGGTCATCCGACCCTGTTGGCGGCGGCCTGGACCACCGTGCGGGGATTCATCGGGCAGACCGGCCCGGTGCAATACCGGAACGTCCGCTACGAGAGTCTCGCGACGACTTTTCTCGTCAGCGTCACCGTGCTGGCGATCATCATCGGCGCGTACTTGCTGCTCCGCCCGTTGGAACCCAAGGCGTACCTGACAAACGACGACTCCAAGCGCCTGCACGAGCTGTTGGACAGGTTCGGCTCCCGCGACTCACTCGGATACTTCGCCCTGCGTACGGACAAAAGCGTGGTCTGGTCGCCCACCGGAAAGGCCGCCGTCCCGTACCGGGTGGTCGCCGGAGTGGCGCTGGCCAGCGGTGATCCGATCGGTGATCCGGAGGCCTGGCCGGGCGCGATCAAGCCGTTCATCGAGCTCTGCCGCGAATACGCCTGGCTGCCGGCTGTCATTGGCTGCTCGGAACAGGGCGGCACTGTGTACGCCCGTGAAGCCGGCCTGCACGTGCTGGAGATCGGCGACGAGGCGGTCGTTCAAGTCGCTGACTTCAGCCTGTCCGGTCGCACCATGCGCAACGTCCGGCAGACCGTCAACAGGGTCAAGCGCGCCGGCTATGTGGCCCGCGTACGACGGTTGAGCGAACTCACCCAGGCCGAGGTCGCCGAGATCGCCCGGGTGGCGGCCGCCTGGCGCGGCGCTGAGACCGAGCGCGGTTTCTCCATGGCGCTGGGCCGCTTCGGTGACCCTGAGGACGGCGACTGCGTCGTCGTCACCGCCCACACAGTGGACCCTGAGGAGCCCGGAGCCGAGCGACTGCGTGCGCTGCTCAACTTCGTACCGTGGGGCCCCGATGGCCTGTCTCTGGACCTCATGCGGCGAGACCGGGACGCCGACGGCGGCCTCAACGAGTTCCTGATCTGCTCGCTGATGGAACAGTGCGGCGGCCTCGGGGTGAAGCGAGTGTCCCTGAACTTCGCGATGTTCCGCTCAGCCCTCGCCCGCGGCGAGAAACTCGGCGCTGGCCCGGTCAGCCGGATGTGGAGCCGGCTGCTCACCTTCGCCTCCCGCTGGTGGCAGATCGAGTCTCTCTACCGCTTCAACGAGAAGTTCGCCCCCACCTGGATGCCGCGGTTCGTCTGCTACCCCTCGGCCGGCTCACTGATCCGCATCGCCATGGCCGCCATGGAAGCCGAGGCATTCTGGACCCGCCCCGCCGCCATCCGCCGACTCGCCGGCCGGGTCCCGCTCGGCTACGGCGAGCGCCAGGCCGTACAGAACAGCCAGTGACCGCCGTCACTGGCCGACCCTGCTTTACCCGGCAGTTAGCTGGCTGTGTATCGTCATTTGCCGGTGGCCCGTTGATTACGAGGCACCGGGAGGCTTCGCCTAGTTGGCCTATGGCGCCGCACTGCTAATGCGGTTGGGGGCTTAAACCCCCTCCCGGGTTCGAATCCCGGAGCCTCCGCGCACCATCGCACTATTGTTGTATCGCAGCGAAAGCTGTGCGCCCGTAGCTCAACGGATAGAGCACTTGACTACGGATCAAGAGGTTGTAGGTTCGAATCCTACCGGGCGCGCGTCAGGTTGAGACAGGTCAGAGGCCCTACACCGGATCACGGTGCAGGGCCTCTGTTCTGTCCAGGGAGCCAGGTGCAGCAGCAAAGTGCAGCAGCGAAGTAAAAAAACTGCCTACGCGACCTCCGGGCCATTGTTGAGGCGCTTCGGAGCCTCGCGGGTCTGCTTGGATGAAGCTCGGAGCGTGTCAGCCATGGCCGACCCTGTTGGGCTCATCACTGGCATATCTGTAGTGTTAGACACTACGGAGGTGACACTCATGGCCACTCAAGTCGCTGCACGAGTACCCGCTGATCTGTTGCTTCGTGGCCGGGTGCTCCGGCCCGTTGACGCCGAGCACATTTACAGCAATCCTCGGGCCGAGTTCGCTCGGCTGGAGCGAGCAGGAGCGCTCCACCGGCTCGCCCCTGGGCTTTTCGCCGCTGTCCCGGACGATCACGTAGGCAGGAAGTGGCGACCACCGCTCGAGGCCGTCGCGCTCGGCACCGCGGGCACCGGCGGCCACACGACCAGCAGCGCGTTGATGGGCATCAGTGCAGCGCGCGTTCATGGCGCTTTGCCGCGCGCTCTCAATGTCGCGGTCGTCGCCGTGGAACGCCATAGAAACACTTTGCAACTCACCGACCGCAAGGCCGCAGTCCTTTTCGTCCGCCGCGCCGTCGCGCGCCTCGACGTTCAGCGTCACCAGACCGAACTCGGCCAAGGCTGGGTCACCACCGTTGAGCAGACTCTGCTCGACCTCATCGCCCGTCCTGAACTGGGTGACGTTCCAGACGCTGCGAGAGAAGCCGTGGCGTCCTTGATTCCGCGCGCCGACATGGCGCTGCTACGCGACCTCGCAACCCAGCAACGCCGACGCCGCGCGCTCGATGACGCGCTTGACGCTCACGAGGCAGCCTGACGTGCTCGAACCGACCGAACTACGGGACGTCTCCGCCGCCTTCGGCGTCGACGAGGGCCAGGTTCTGCGGGATCACCTGATCTCGCATTTACTTGCCGCGATCAGCGCAGAGGCCGTTCATGAAATCGTGTTTTTCGGCGGCACAGCGTTGGCCCGCAGCGTCGTCCCCGACGGCTGACTTTCGGAGGACATCGATCTACTCGCGATCGGCAGACGTTCCGAGGTCGCGGCACAGCTCACGGCAACGCTCCCACGAGCGCTGCGACGGGAGTTCCCCGACCTCGGCTGGGATCCCGCACTGACCGAGGTACGAGAGCCCGCACCAGCCATTCTCCGCAGCGCCGACGGCCTGATGGTCCGCATCCAGCTGCTTAGCGCCACAGGATATCCACGGTGGCCCACCGAAGAGGTCAATCTAGTGCAGCGCTATTCCGACGCCGGGCCTGCTCGGCTCGTCGTGCCGACCGCTCCCGGATTCGCCGCAGCGAAAGCGACGGCCTGGTACGACCGCCGCGCCTCCCGCGACCTCTGGGACCTGTGGGCTCTCGCCGTGCGCGGCCACATCAACCGTAAGGCGGCCGACCTCTACGCTCGTTTGGGTCCGACCAACCGCACGCCCAACCCCAAGGACTATGCGACACCACCGGGCCAGGATCGCTGGAACCGGGACCTTGGCGCTCAGATCCGGCTGACAGTCACCGCTGCGGAGGCCGCGGAGACAGTCGCTGAGGCTTGGCGCGAAGTGGGCAGCTAACCACGGAATCAATGGAGAAGGTGGATGCCCGCGCATCGACTACTTCGCTCGCTCCAGCTCATGAAGAGAGTTCCCGCTCGACGTCGAGGAGCCCGAGAATGACCTCGTCGATGAATTCCCCGTTTACCCATGCCGCGCGGCGCAAGGTTCCTTCGAGTACGAATCCTGCGTGGCCGGCCGCCCGAATCATCGCGGCATTGTCGGCCAGTGTCTCGATCTGCAACCGGTGCAGGCCACGGACCTGGAAACCGTAATGGCACAGCACCCGTACCGTGTCGGTGCCCAGCCCACGGCCGCGGAACGCCGGGCGCAGCGAGAGCCCGAGGTGGGCTGTTCTGTTGTGGACATCGATGCCCCACAACAGCGCCTCACCCGCCAGCTCGCCGTCAGCGAGGTGGACCGCGGAGAAGAACGCCACCTCATCGGAAGGATCGGCGACGGCGTAGGGCGACGCGGAGGAGCCGGGCGCGATGGGTCGCCATGGACGTGAATCTGCCCGTGACCGGGTCGCCACATCGTCATAGAGCTCAGACTGTAGAACGGGGACGTCGGTTTGGAACCGGGCACGCAGTCCGATCTTGTCACCACGGAGCATGCCGTGATCCTGCCTGACGCGACAGGCCGGACCAACCTCATTCTCGGCGTGCTCCTGCGGGGCAAGCTGCGCGCGTACGTCTCGGGGACGGTGGCGTGGGGCCGGTAGAGTCGGGCAAATGGTGCCACCGGTCGTACGTGCCAAGGAATGGGACGACACGAGCTGGGACGACCCGTCCGAGGAGAAACTGCACGACCTGCTCGCTGACCTGAACTTGCGGTCGAGGTTCGTCATCGTTGACCGGCTGGACCGCGAACCTGAGGGCCAGCATTACATGCAGGCCTATCTCAACGACGACCTGAGTTACACGGTGGAATACCGCGATGGTGGCGAGGACCGGCACTTCCGGGCCGAGGTCCCGGCGCAGCCGACGGTGATCGGGTGTGAGCCGGTCGCGCGGGTGGTCAACGACTGGATCGCCGACGGGCCGAATTGGCGCCAAGCGCTGGCGTGGAGCCGAATTCGCCTCTGATCGGGCCGCGGTGCCGTCTGCAAACCGTGCCTTATATCGGGCGAAAGTTGACGACGAACCCAGCTGCTAAAGAGCCGACCGCCAAGAGGCCCAGGACCACAAAACCGGCGATCATGACGCGTTTTCGGTAGGTCGCCAGAAGACTCGTCTTTCCGTACGTGCAGAGATAAACAGCGAGCCAAAGTGCTGCCCAGATGGCCGCGATCCAGACGAAGACTCCGGCCAGTGCGGTCAGAGCGTACGAAAAGCTGCGAGGAACGGCCTCGCTGTTTCCGATCATCGCGACCGAAACGGTGTCGCCAAGCGCGTGCTGAGCGCCGTCGTCGAGAAGAACTCCCGGAAGGGCCGTGCCATCGGCCAGGTGCACCGTTCCCACCGCGGCCGACCTGCTCCCATGCCCACTGGAAATGGTCCGATGGGAGGCCACGGTCAGGACACCCTGCTGGCCGCCGACCCCGAGAGCGCGAGCTACCGAAGTCACGGACTTCGCCCCTTGTGCGCAGCCCAGCAGCGACAGGACGCAAATGACCCCGACGAGAATGACGAGCCAGCCGATGGGGAGCCGCTGTCGCTGCTCAAATGACGATGTCTGCTGCCGAGGCGGCACCCGCATGCCCTTTCCGACTTGGGGTTGATATTTACGAGTATGAGCCGGCCGCGACCCTCGGGCTTTGGGTACGGATCACGGGATCCCCTGCGGCCTCCAGTGATGGCCCTTTCGGGCGATACGGGAGATTGATTCGCGTTTCGCCGGTGCGGCCAACTGTTCTTGAGCCTGGCTCTGGAACAGCCCTCTGACCTGCGTACGCTTCGCTGAACGACGTCGAAGTCCACAGGGGGACCGATGGCAGCGGGGGCCTATCCACGATGGCTGGCGGCCGCGGCCGCGCTGGTGTTCCTGGCCGGCTGTACGTCCGCGCTTCCGGCACCCAGCAGGGGCAGCGGTAGCCCGTCGCCCGCGGCCTCGCCGACACCGACGGTGGATCGAAATGGTCGGTTGGCGACCGAACTGTTACAAGCGGTGCGGCAACAGAATTTTCGCGGGGTGACCGATACGGCCTTGCCTGGCGGCGGGTCGGGGCCGGCCCGCCAAGTTCCCAATGTGGACGTGACCGTCGTTGAGCTGGCCACCGACGGGCGGCCGCTGTCGACCGCGGATGTGCTGCTCAGCCCGCGTTATCCGGACGGCAAGGTGGTGCCGGTGGACACGAATCTGGCCACCGACCAGGTCCGCTGGCGCTATTGGGACGACTCGGAATGGGACCGCCAAAACGGGCAGGGCAGCAGGGATGTGTTGCCAGGGCTGGAAAAGGCGCCAATCGACTACATGTCGCCCTATCCTGCCTCCATTCTCAAGCTGATGGTCGGCTATGGAATTCTGCGACTGGTCGATCGCGGCCAACTGTCGCTCGACCAGACGTATTCGTACGAGCCGACGCTTCCCGACGGCTTCTGCGGCGGTTCGGTGAGCCGCAAGGTAAGGCAGTTTTTCGATGACATGATCACGGTTTCCAGCGATGCCTCGACTTGTGCGCTGATCCAGGTGCTGCGGGACCATGGCGGGATCGACGCGCTCAACAACCAGTTCACCCAGCTCGGCATGCCGACGCTGAAGCTGGTCGGCGGGTTCACCGGCTCGAACATGGGCGCGCTGGACACCGCGAAGCTGTTGCTGCTCATTTCCGGCGGGCCCGGCACATTATGGACCGCGCCAGGCGGAAGAGCCGTCACGGCCGCGGAGCTGACCGCAGCCTCTCGCCAGTTTTTTCTCTCTGAACTGGGAAACCAAGGCCTGAACCAGGTGCTGTCGACCAGTAACTGGTGTGGCCGCGGCTATCCGTCGGCCGGAATTCCGCAGGTCACCCCGTCCCGGTGGATCAATCCCAGCAATGGCACGGTGACCGCCGACGGTCGTTATTACGGCCGGGACGTACGTCCCTGCAACGCCACCGCGGAGGTCACTTTCGCGCACAAGACCGGCCTGGTCGTACGCGCCGGTGGCGATGCCGGGATCGTCCATTCACTGCCCGGGAAACCTGGCCGGAACTACATCATCGTGGTGCAGTCCCATCTCGGAAACCGGTATGTCGACCCGCATCGGCCGGCCGATCCGTCCGGTGTCTATCCGGTGGCGTACACCCAGAAATTTGGTCAGCTCGGGCTCGCCATCGACCAGATCGTCACCGCCCACCACAACAGCTGAGGGCAGCAGAAAACCTGTCGACACCTGTGAGAGCCCGTCCTACGCTCAGCCGAGTCTCTTACGGGCGGGGTGGTACGGATGCGCGTACAAGTTCAGCGATGCACGGAAGAACAGCTGCCGGAGGCCGCGAAACTGGCCGCTGACCTGTGGGCGAGGGCGCGGCTGGACGAGCCGCTTCTGCCGGTCTCGCACGAAGATCCCATGCTGGTACGGGAATACCTGCGCGATCAGGGGGAAATCTGGGTGGCCACCCGCGGCGCTGAGGTGGTGGCGGTGCTGGCCGCGACTCTCGGGACGTACGGCGCGTATTCGCCGCAACTGGGGGTGGCCGGTGATCCGGACGCGCTGCCCGAGCTGTACGCGCAGGCCGCGGTGGAATGGGTGGCCAAGGGCGAGTTGACGCATGCCGTACACATTCCACTGGTTGCTCGCGAACTCATCGAACCCTTCCTGCGGCTCAGTTTTGGTTACCAGTCCGAAGTCGGCGTGCACGCTTTGAAGACGCTGCCGTTGGCGCCTGAGGTTCCTGATCTGACCGTTTCCCTTGCGGACATGGACGATTTCGAAGACGTGGTCCGGCTGGTTCACGCGCTGCCCGAGCACCTTGCCGAGTCACCGGTTTTCATGCGCCGGCCGGACAAGTATTACGGGTCGCTCCGAGGCGTCCATGCGGGCAATTTCCGAGCCGCGAAGGGGCAGTATTTCCTCGCGCGGGTGGCCGGTCAAGCCGCCGGCCTGGTGGTCGTGCACGGGGACGACCTTGAGCCGTTGGAGCCACTGGGCTGTCGATACCTGAACATCGGTGTGGTCTTCCCGGAGTATCGCGGCACCGGCGTCGGGCTCGCGCTGACGCGTGCGGCGCTGGCGGACGCGGTGGAGCGGCGGGCGACCTCGATGAGCAGCGACTGGCGGACGACGAACCTGCGGGCTGCCCGGTTCTGGCCGGCGGTCGGATTCCGGCCAACGTGCGTACGGCTGAGCAGGAGCATCGACCTGACGCCTCGCTGATCGCTGTTGACGGAAGCGAGCTCTTGAGGTTCAATAATGAACAGTCATTATTGAATGGAGTTGAGGCATGGCCGGTCGGCCACGGACGATCACCGATGAGCAGTTGCTGGCGGCCGTTGGGTCGGCCGTACGAGCGATCGGGCCGATCAAACTCACCATGGCCGACGTGGCGCGTACGGCTGGCGTCTCGACTGGTGCGCTCGTGCAGCGGTACGGGTCCAAGCGCGGGATGCTGCTCGCGTTCCTGAAAGCGGGCAGTGTCGGACCTGGTATGCGGGCCGCTTTCGAGGCGGCGGCCGATCCCGTCGACGGCATTCAGGCTGCGCTGGCGTACGGGATGGCCGCCGACCAGTCGCCGGACGAGTTCGCGAACAGTCTCGCCTTCCTGCATCTGGACCTCTCGGACCCGGAGTTCCGCGAGGTTTTGGCGGGCTATCAGGAAAGTCAGCTCGCGGATCTCCGGTCGTACCTGGTCATCGCCGGGGTGGAGAGGGCTGGGCTGGCGGAGGTCCTGACCGCGCTGCGACACGGGACGCAGATCGCTTGGGCGATCAGTCGGGATGGCGTGCTGCTGGATGCCTTGCGCGCAAATGTCGAAACCGTACTTGCGCCTTATCGGAAGAAAAAATGACCCTCAGCAATGCGGTGGTGCTGGTCGCGGGTGGTACGCGCGGCGGCTCGCGGGCGATCGCGGTGCAGTTCGGCGCCGCTGGAGCGACCGTCTACGTCACCGGCCGATCGAGCCGGGCCGGGCGTTCGCCGATGAATCGGCCGGAAACCGTTGAGGAAACCGCGGAAATGGTGGACGCGGCTGGCGGCCGGGGGATCGCCGTCGCGGTCGACCATCAGGATGAGAAGCAAGTCCAGGAACTTGTCGAGCGTATCGACCGCGAGCAGAATGGCCGGCTGGACATCCTGGTCAACGGCATTTGGGGCGGCGATCCGCTGGCGCATTGGGACGTACCATTCTGGGAACAGCCGATCGGCGACGCGATCCAGCTGCTCCGGCAGGGCGTCGAAACCCATTTGATCACCAGCCGATTCGCGGTGCCGTTGATGGTGGCGCGAAAATCCGGCTTGATCATCGAGCTGACGGACGGCACAGCCGACAGTTATCGTGGCAGCCTTTACTACGATCTGGTGAAAAGCTCGGTCAATCGGCTCGCGCTCGCGCAGGCCGCGGACCTGCGTTCGTACGGGATCACCGCGGTCGCCCTGTCGCCGGGATTCCTGCGGTCCGAGGCGATGCTGGACCATTTCGGAGTGTCCGAGGAAAACTGGCGGGACGGCACCCAGAAAGATCCGCATTTCATCATTTCCGAAACGCCAACCTATCTGGGCCGTGCGGCGGTTGCGCTCGCCAGCGATCCGGATCTGCGACGCTGGAGCGGAAAAGCCGTAGGAACGCAGGAACTTTCCAGCGTTTACGGCTTCACCGACATCGATGGCACTCGCCCGGACACAGAGCGGTATTTCGCCGAGGTCGTCTACGGAAACAAACCCCCGAGCGAAAACTACCGGTCTTAGGAGTCCGAAGCCTTGCTGCCCTTGCGAGGGGCGTAGAGAGCTTCGATGTCATCCGCGAAGTCGCGGGTGATGATAGCGCGCTTCAGCTTCAGAGACGGCGTGATGTGGCCGCCTTCCTCGGTGAAGTCAACGGAAAGTACGCGGAAACGACTGATCTTCTCGGCGGCTGACACCGTCGCGTTCGCGGCGTCGATCGGCTTCTTCAGCTCCGCCAGCAGGGCCGGGTCCTCGACCAGGTCGGCGACCGCGGTGTTCTTGTCCCGGCCGTGGGTTTCCAGCCACTGCGGGAGCGACTCGGTGTCGATGGTGATCAGCGCGGCGATCGAGTTGCGACCGTCGCCAACGACCAGCGCCTGGCTGATCAGCGGGTGCGCTCGTACGACATCCTCCAGTGGTCCTGGCGAGACGTTCTTGCCGGCCGTGGTGACCAGGATTTCCTTCTTTCGCCCGGTAATCGTGAGGTAGCCGTCGGCGTCGAGCTTGCCGAGGTCGCCGGTACGGAACCAGCCGTCGTCGGTCAGCGCTTCCTTGGTGCCGGTCTCGTTGTTCCAGTACCGGTGGAAAACGTGGCCGCCGCGGAGCAGGATCTCGTTGTCCTGCCCAATGCTGATCTCGAACCCGGGCAGCGCGCGACCGACTGTCCCAACCTTGATGTGGCCGCGGGTGTTCACCGCGGCGGCCGCGGTCGTCTCGGTCAGGCCGTACCCTTCCAGCACGGTCACGCCGGCGCCGCGGAAGAAATGCGCCAGCCGGGAGCCGAGCGCGGAGCCGCCGGAAACCGCCCAGCGGACCTCGCCGCCCATCGCGTCCCGCAGCTTGCTGTAGACCAGCTTGTCGAAGAGCGCGCGCTGGGCCGCGACGATTGGTCCGGGACGGCCCTTTTCCAACGCCTTGCTGTAGTTGATCGCGGTGTTCACCGCGCGATCGAAGATCTTCTCCTTGCCGCCGGAGACGGCCCGGCTGCGGGCCCGGTCGTACACCCGCTCGAAGACCCGCGGCACGGCCAGGACGAAGGTCGGCTTCACCGGGATTAGGTCGACGGTCAACCGGCCGACATCGCTGTGCGCCAGTTTGGCCGCGGACATCAGCACGGCCATTTGGATCATCCGGCCGAAGACATGCGCGAGCGGCAGGAACAGCAGCGTACTGGCGTCCTCGCTCTCGAAGAGTTCTGGCAGCGCCTCGATCGCGCTGGTGATCTCGGCCAGGAAGTTGCCGTGGGTGAGCTCGCAGCCCTTCGGTCGGCCGGTCGTGCCCGACGTGTAGATGATGGTGGCGAGCTTGTCTGCGTTGAGGTTCGCGCGGCGGCGGTCCAGCTCGGCGTCGTCGACCTCGCGGCCGGCCTCGATCAGGCTGGCCAGCGTGTGGCCGGCGTCCTTGCCGTCGATCACCCAGTGGTCGCGCAGCTCCCGGAGCCGTTCGGTGAGCCCGGCGAGGCGGCGGTCGTGCCCGGGCGTCTCGACGATCGCGGCGACCGCGCCGGAGTCGCCCAGGATCCACTCCAACTGGTCGGCTGACGAGGTCTCGTACACCGGCACGGTCACCGCGCCGGCGGCCCAGATCGCCGCGTCGCAGAGCGTCCACTCGTACCGCGTCTTGGACATCAGCGCCACCCGCTCGCCCGCCCCGACCCCGCGCGCGATGAGTCCCTTGGCGACCTCGACCACCTCGGCGTGGAACTGCGCGGCGGTGACCTGCTGCCATTCACGGTCGACGCGGCGCTGCATCACCACCTTGTCCGGGATCTTCTCCGCATGCCGGACGGTGATGTCGGCGAGGCTACGCGGGGCGGTCGGACCGATCCACCAGGTGTCGAGGCTCATCGGGCGCATCCCTGTCGGGTAGTCGAAGTCACGCAGGGACCTTACGAAACATGGCGTTAACGGTCCAGGACGGCCACCCTAACGCACCAAAGCATGTTCTTCTTTCGCCACCTGAATGATGGGGTATGCGGTGTTTGGCAGCCTTCGCCGAGTGTCCTTTAGGGAGCCCGTCGGCTCGGGAGCCCTGACGGCACTTGCCTCTGGGTTCTCGTACGTTGGGTGTGCGCTTACTCGCGCGTGTTACTTAGGTGACGTCTAAAACCCACGTACCCACCCCCCGCCCTTGAAGGGCGGGGGCCAAAAATTTCACGTCGGTACGACAGTTTCGCGCCGCACCCGGTCTGGGAAACGCGGAATGGGGTGTCCGTTTCCGGGCTCGGAACCGATGACGTGCGGGTCGGGTCAGGTCAGTCGGCGGAGATTTCCGGGCGGCCCTCTTCGGCCCAGAGGGTGTGGAAGGTGCCGTCCTTGTCGATGCGCCGGTACGTGTGGGCGCCGAAGAAGTCGCGCAGGCCCTGGGTCAGCGCGGCCGGCAGTCGAGACGCCCGCAGGCCGTCGTAGTAGCTGAGCGCGGAGGCGAAGCCGGGGACCGGCAGGCCGTACTGCGCGGCGCCGGCGACCACTCGCCGCCACGCCGACTGCGCCTGCCCGACGACCGACGAGAAATAGTCGTCGACCAGCAGGGTTGGCAGGTCGGCCTGCTTGTCGTACGCCTCGCGGATGCGGTTCAGGAAGCGGGCCCGGATGATGCAGCCGCCCCGCCAGATGGTGGCCATCTCACCGAGGTGCACGTCCCATTCGTACGCCTGCGAACCCGCCCGAATCTGGTCGAATCCCTGCGCGTACGCGACAACCTTGGAGGCGTAGAGCGCTTCCCGTACGTCCGAGATGAAGGCGTCCCGGTCGGTCACACCCCAGCCGCCGGACGGGCCGGGCAGCTCGCGGGCCGCGACCCGCTGCTCGGCGTGGCCGGACAGCGCCCGGGCGAACACCGCTTCGGCGATGCCGGTGACTGGTACGCCCAGGTCCAGGGCGGACTGGACGGTCCAGCGGCCGGTGCCCTTCTGCTCGGCGGCGTCGGTGATCACGTCCACCAGCGGCTTGCCGGAGTCGGCGTCCACGTGGCCGAGCACCTCGGCGGTGATCTCCACCAGGTACGACTCCAGGTCGCCGGTGTTCCACTGCCGGAAGACGCCGGCGATTTCCGCGGGCGTCATGCCCAGGCCGCTGCGAAGCAGGTCGTACGCCTCGCCGATGAGCTGCATGTCGGCGTACTCGATGCCGTTGTGCACCATCTTCACGAAGTGGCCGGCGCCGTCCGGGCCGACGTGCGTGCAGCACGGGGTGCCGTCCACGTTAGCCGCGATCGACTCCAACAACGGGCCGAGCGACTCGTACGCCTCAACCGACCCGCCAGGCATGATGCTCGGTCCGTTGAGCGCGCCCTCCTCGCCGCCGGAGATGCCGGCGCCGACGAAGTTCAGCTCGTGTTTACGCAGCTCGGCCTCGCGCCGACGGGTGTCGGTGAACAGCGCGTTGCCGCCGTCCACGATCACGTCGCCGGGTTCCATCAGCGGGACGAGCTCGTCGATCACCGCGTCGGTGGGGCCGCCGGCCTTCACCATGATGATCACCCGGCGCGGCTTCTCCAGGGAGGCGACGAACTCCTGCATCGAGGACGCTGGGATGAAATCGCCCTCGTCGCCATGATCGGCGACAAGCGCGTCCGTACGAGCCTGGCTGCGGTTGTGCAGGGCCACCGTGTGCCCGTGCCGCGCGAGGTTGCGGGCCAGGTTGCGACCCATCACCGCCAACCCGGTGACGCCGATCTGTGCCTTCTCCGCCATGCCCGCTCCCCTGTAGGTCTTTCTGCCGCACTCGTTCCTACCAGGCGCCCATCCCGGCCGCGTGCTGGGAGCCCGACTGCCAACGTGGCGAACCCCACGTCGTCGCGAAGTAGTCCCGGCGCGGCTGGGCGATCCACCCGAATTGCCGATTTTCCTTTGTCCCAAAGGGACCCTTTGGGGCAGTCAACGCCCCAGAATTCCGTTAGCGCTGGCCAGCGGTCCAGGCCAGCAGCTCGTCGACCGGCCACGTGTTGACGATGTGGTCGACGGGCGCGCCGCTCAGAGCCGCGCGTTCGCAGCCGTACGGTTGCCAGTCGAGCTGGCCGGGGGCGTGCGCGTCGGAGTCGATGGAGAGCAGGCAACCGGCCTCGATGGCCAGCCGGAGCAGCCGCTTGGGCGGGTCGAGACGGTCCGGCCGGGAGTTGATTTCCACCGCCGTACCAGCGCTCGCGCAGGCCGGGAAGATCCGCGCCGGGTCGAACTCGGACTCCGGCCGGTTCTTGCCCTTGACCTTGCGGCCGGTGCAGTGCCCGAGAATGTCGGTGTGCGGGTTCTGGACGGCGGCCAGCATCCGCTCGGTCATCTGTTCCCGACCCATCCGCAGTCCACTGTGGACGGACGCGACCACCACGTCGAGCTGGGCCAGCAACTCGTCTTGCTGGTCGAGCGAGCCGTCGTCGAGGATGTCGACCTCGATGCCGGTGAGTACGCGGAACGGCGCGACAGCCTCGTTGACCTTCGCGATCTGCTTCAGCTGCTTCGACAGTCGTTCGGCGGACAGCCCGTTGGCGACCGTGAGCCGCGGCGAATGGTCGGTGATCACGAGGTAGTCGTGGCCCAGGTCGATGGCCGCGGAGACCATCTCCACCAGCGGCGATCCGCCGTCCGAGGCGTCCGTGTGACTGTGGCAGTCGCCGCGCAGCGCGGCCCGGATCCGCTCGCCGCCGACCGCTACCGGTTCGCCGCCAGTGGCCTCTAGCCGGCGGAGGTAGACCGGTTCCTCGCCGGCGAGGGACTCACCGATGCAGCGCGCGGTCACCTCGCCGACTCCGCGTAGCTCGCCAAGCGTGCCGGCGGTGGCACGCTCGGCCAGGTCATCGCGGCCGGCGATCGCGGTGGCCGCGGACCGGAAGGCCTTCACCCGGTACGTCGACTCGCCGGCCTTCTCCAACAGGAAGGCGATCCGCTTGAGGTCAGCGAGCGGGTCCCGGGGGTCTGCGGCCATCAGGCTTTTCTAGTGCAGCCGCAGCGACGCCGCATCGGCGCCGCCGGTGGCCAGCAGCTGGGTGGCGGCGACATGCACCTGCTCGGCCCGCCGCTCGGCCTGCCGGACGCTGCCGGCGGCCGGGATCTCGGCCCAGTGGTAGTGCCCGCCGGCGACCGGATGCCAGTGCTCGTGCCCGACCGGTTGCACGTAGAGCATCGCCTCACCGTCCGGCAACACCTCCGTGCGCAGGGTCACTGGCCCGCTGACCGTGCCCGCGTCGTCAGTGTGGATCCCGCCGTTCCGTGGCTCGACGCCACTGATGAACGACCAGCCATCCAGCGGCGGAATGGCGTCGATCCCGGTCCCGTTTGACGTATCGAAAGTACGCACAAATACAGCATCTCCCATCACGGAAGGTCATCGTTTCCGGGGGACTCCAGCGTTACCGGGCTTGACCAGCCGGTCAGTCACCGAGCTGGCCGGACGGTCCGTACGGACTGGCCACTATCGGCCACGCCGGTGACCCAGCCGCCGCTCCGGCCGAGTTCCAGCAACGTTCTCCGATCCGCGCGTTCGACCTGCTCAGGACCTGATTCGCCGGGCCATCCGGCGCGTACGCGCTGACCCGCCGCCAACCACGACGTCAGGGCCGCGATCGGGTCCGGCGCGGTCAACAGGTGGCGTGCCTCGGTCAGCTCGGCGATCAGCCGGTCCAATCGCCGGGCCACCGCGGCGCTATTCCCGCCACACATAGCCGCCGTCAACGCCGCCCGAGTGGCGGCCACTCGCGTACCGTCCGCGAAGGACCCGGCGGCCAGCGCGAGCGCGAGCGGCTCGTCGGCGCCGGCCGCGACGGCACTCGCGACGACGTGCGGCAGGTGGCTGATGGCAGCGACGGCACTGTCGTGCTCGGCGGCGGTGGCCGGTACGACCCGGGCGCCCGCGCTGGTATACAGATCGGCCAGCCGCAACCAGTCAGCTACCGAGGTCCGCTCGTCCAGGCACAACACCCACACCCGCCCAGTGAACAGCGCCGGATCGGCGGCCGCGAAGCCGGACTTCTCGGTGCCTGACATCGGGTGCCCGCCGACATAGCGAGCCGCCGGGAAAGACCGCGCCACGATCTCGGCCGGCCGCTGCTTAACCGACGTGACGTCGGTTAGTACGCCTTCGAAACCGGCGTCTCGTACGAGCGTCACCACCTTCTCCACCGCGGGCAGCGGCACCGCGAGCACGGCGATGTCCGCGCCGGCGACCGCCCTCGCCCCGTCATCCATAGGCTGACCAGCGGCTTCGAGGGTTGCCGGGTCGGTGTCATAGCCGACCACGTCATGACCAAGCTCGGTCAGCCGCAGCAGCAGCGAGCCACCGATCAGCCCCAGCCCGAGAATCGCGATCCGGTCAGCCATGGCCGCCGGTCGACTCCCGAATCACCAGTTCCGGCATGAAAACCAGCTGTTGGTGCCGGTGTTCGGCGGGCCGGTCGCACTCTTCCAGCAGCAGTTCGCCGGCTCGCCGGGAGACCGCCGCGGTCGGCTGCCGTACGGAGCTGAGCGCGACCGGCGAGGCGGCGGCGATCTCGATGTCGTCGTACCCGATCAGGGCCACGTCCTGCGGGACCTTCACTCCGTGCCGCAACAGGCCGCGAAGGACACCGAGCGCGAGTACGTCATTCGCGCAGAAGATGCCGTCCGGCAGTCCCTCCGCGAGCAGGTCCTCGACGGCTTGCTCACCCGCGGCCGGCGTCATCATCTCCGGCACGACCAGTTCCCGCAGGTGATCGCGTACGGACAGCCGGGCCCGCCGGAGCGCTCGCCGGACGCCGGCCCGCCGGTCGGCGCACTGCCGGATGCTCCACGTCGAGGAGATGAAGGCGATCCGGCGCCGTCCGATCGAGAGCAGGTGGCTCGCGGCCAGGTCACCGCCGTGCACATCGTCGACCGCGGTGCTGCACTGGTCGGGCTGCTCACTGGCCCGGTCGACCAGCACCACCGGGGTGCCACGGGCTCGCAGCGTGTTCATCACCGCCGGAATCTCCTGCAACGGCGTCAGCAGCACGCCACTGACCTGCTGCTCGACCAGGGCGCGGAGATACGCGGCCTCTTTCTCCGGGGAACCGGCGCTGTTGCACAGGTAGAGCAGATAACCGCTGTCTGTCGCCGCGTCCTCGGCGGCACGTGCGACTTCGGTGAAGAACGGGTTCATCACGTCCTGCACGACCAGCCCGATCGTGCGCGTACGCCCCTGGCGTAGGTGTCGGGCGGAGGCGTTGCGAACGAAGCCGGTCCGGGCGATCACTTCCTCCACCCGCTCGCGGGTGGTGTCGGCGACCATGTGCGGCCGGTTGAGCACGTTCGACACCGTGCCGATGGAGACGCCAGCGACCCGTGCCACGTCCCGGATGTCGTGGATGACGGAGGTATCGGTCGTGCTCATAAGCCCACCCCTATGCGCAGCCAGTGCCTCAAAAGAGTAGGGCCTGCCGGGAGCGCTCGGTGACAGCGGAGAGAGACCACAAGTTGACACAACGTACGACCGGTGTGTGAAAATACAACTGACCACAATGGACGGTCGATGCGCACGGTCACATGCTGCTGTTATGCGTGTGCCGGATGTGGCCAGTGACCGGTGGTCCATCGAACGCACGTGCACCGGGTTGCACGTGCAAACGCACAGTCAAGGGTCCCTTACGGCCCGAATTGGCGTCAGTCGCGCGTGTCCAGCCAGATGAGTTCGGTCAGTCCGTCATGGCCGTGAACACCGAGAATGTCCTCGACGTGGTCCCAAACGGTGACCTGGCCGATGCCGGTGGTGGTGCCGCGCCAGCGCGTGACGGCCTTGCCGTCCGCGTACGCGGTGCCCCAGGCGACCACTCCGACGCCGGAAACTCCGCTCACATCGGTGTGCCGATAGAGCACGAACTGGCGGGGAAGCTCGTCGGGTGCGATCGGTATGGCGCCGAGCTCGAAGCTCGGCGCGATCGTCGGTCCACTCACGCGAACCGTCCCTGAGCTGCGAGTTTAGTTGCCAGCGGCGCCGCCATTGCCGCCGCTGGCAGATCTGTGGGCAGAGGTGGTGGGGAGCCCGGTCGCGTTGGTTTACTTCCTCGCGTAACCGGTCGAACTGACCCCGATGGGTTCACGTCCGATTCCCCCTCCGCGTCGCGGATGCACCTCGATGTGCGTCGGGTCCGGCCAAAAATGCCACCAACATCCCCCTCGGTGACGACCTACGTACCCGTCGTGACGAAAAGCATATGAGTTGTCGGTAATCGTGCATCTGCACGTGCAGCATAAGATATATTCGGCCCGCGCATAAACGACAAAAGTGGAGTTAGCGTGGACACGCCGATCATCACCAATCGGTGATCGGCCTTGGGGGGTGAGATCAGTGTCGGCTAGGTATTGCGCCGGTTGCGGCGCTCGCCTCGCGCACGACAACAGGGAAAGCCGGTGCTCGCCGTGCTCGCGGGTGGAAAGCTCGCAGGGACAGCAGGCGCCGGAGATGAGTCCGGAGTTCTGGGCTACTGACCAGATGCGAGACGCACTGGGCAGCCGGGACATGGGCGTGGTCGTACGCGCCTATCGGCGTCATCCGTCCCACGGCCCGCGCCCGTTGTCGCAAGCGAGACTCTGCCGTTGGCTAGGCATCACACAAGGTCAGCTCAGTCGGATCGAAACCGGCCACAACCGGGTCCGCGAGCTGGAGAAGCTCATCGACTATGCCCGCTGTCTGCGCATTCCCAGCGAGCTGCTGTGGTTCGACGTGGACGACCAACCGACTCGCGAGCGGCCGGAACTCAGTGTCGGGGCGATGATCCCGCTGCCCGGTGGCCCGATGGTCTCGGCGGCCGCCAGCCGGACCGAGCCGGCGCTGGCCGAATCGCTGTTGGGCACCCTGCGGCAGTACGCGACGACCGACAACATCGCTGGTCCGCGTTCGCTGCTCGCGGTCGTGCCACAGCAGGTCGCCTTCATCGAACGACTGCTGGACGGCACCAGTGGCCGTGGCCGGGTGGACCTGCTCAAGGCCGGTGCCCGGTTCGCCGAGTTCGCTGGCTGGCTCTACCAGGACGTGGGTGACCTGAGGTCCGCGATGCAGTGGACTTCCGGCGCGCTGGACATGGCCGACGAGGCCAACGACCGGCACCTCGCGTCGTACATCCGGATGCGCAAGAGCAACATCGCCAGCGATGCGCGCAAGCCCGACCTGGCGCTTGCCCTCGCCCGGGCCGCCCTGCAGACCCCGCAGGTGCTGGCACCGCAGGTGCGTGCGGTCGCGTTGCGCCAGGAGGCGTACGCGCACGCTTTGAAAAACAACCATGACGCCTGCGCCAGGGCTCTGGAACAGGCATTTCGTTACGCGGTCAGCGGCAAAGAGGCCGGGACCAGCAACGAGTCGGCCGATCTGGCCAACTACTGCACCACCGAATACCTGGAAATGGAAGCGGCCCACTGCTGGGTCGAGCTGAACAAACCCAAGAAAGCCATTTCCACTCTGCAGGAGGGTTTGGCCGCCTGGCAGCCGACTTTCCGGCGCGACCTCGGCCTTTGTCTGGCCCGGCTCGGCGTGGCGCACGCGCGCGACAACGAGCCCGAGCACGCGGTCACGGTGGCGGAGCATTCCATCGCCATCGCCGCCCAGACCAGGTCCCATCGCACCGAGAAGCAGTTGCGGCGGATCAACGACATTCTGCTCGCGGGCGGTGCCCGCGGCGAAGCCCAGCGATTGCAGCACGCGCTAGCGGCACTGTAGTCGGCTGGGGAAAACCTGACAGGAGATTCCCCGTGCACCTGTTCACGACAGCGACGTCGACAGATGAGTACGGGCGGGACTCGCGCATCGCGGTACTGCCCGTCGGAAGCTTTGAACAGCATGGTGACCATTTACCGCTGGCGACCGACACCATTGTCGCCTGCCTGATCGCCAAGCGAATTGCCGAGGCGAACAGCCTTTTCCTACTGCCTCCGGTGACGATGTCGTGCTCGCACGAACATGAGGGCTTTCCGGGCACCGTCGCGGTCTCCGCCAAGACCTTGATGTGCATCGTGGACGACGTACGGGCCAGCCTGGCCCGAGCGGGTATCCGCCGGCTGGTGATCGTCAACGGGCATGGCGGGAACTACGTTCTCTCCAACGTCGTCCAGGAAGCCAACGTGGACGGGCCGTGTGTCAGCCTGTTCCCCGGCCGGTCCGACTGGGAAACCGCCCGTAAGCACGCCGGCATGATTTCCACCGACGCGGAGGACATGCACGGCGGCGAGGCGGAAACCTCGATGCTGATGCACGCCTGCCCGGAGTTGGTCCGGCCGACGTACATGACCAGCGACTACCACGCGACCGAGCGGCCGCATCTGCTGGTCGTGGGGATGCGCGGCTACACGCCGAGCGGCATCATCGGACGGTCCTCCGAGGCGACCCCGGAAAAGGGTCGGGACATGCTCGACAGCCTCACCGCGGCCTTCGCGGACCACCTGCGCGTACTGGCTCTGCAGCCGGCACCGGTACCGGGCGGTTCGCTGCCGGGGCTAGTGTCGGTGCATTGCGACGGTCCACGCGCGGAGGAGGTCTTCGGTGTCCGGATCAGCGGTTCCTAGTTGGTCTGGCGGCTGGTCAGGTGGTACGCCGCGAACCGCCTTCCGGGAGACCCGGCCGGTTCGCGGCTGGTTGGTGGTCGCCGGTTTCGCCGGCACCCTGATCTTCTACGCCCTGGTGGCCGTCGCCAGTTGGACCCCGACGGTCCTGGTGGCCGCCCTCACCTGCGCGATCGTCGCCCTGAGCGTGGTGGCGGGCTTGCTGCTGCGCCGCGGTGACCGGGGGGTGGCGGTCGGATCCGCGCTGATGACCGGCTTCGCCGCGGCCATCCTGGTGCTGGTCCTGATGATCGCCTCGCTGGTGGGTTGATGGGTTCTCGAGGCGAAAAATCGGACCGACCGCTTGACCGCGGGCAGTCTTCTCGGCAGGGTTTTTCCATGCCCGGTTTCGCGATGTCTGATTTTTCGATGTCCGGCCCGTCACTGCGACGACTCGACCCCGAACGCTACCGTCGCCGTGTCCAACTGCTGGCCGAGATGGCCGAGGCACAGTCCTTACGGACCCGGGTGGCGCTGCGGCGGGCCCGGATGGACCGGTTGCGCGAGATCATCGCCGAGCGCAAGCGCATCGCCTGATCATGACCACGACGCAGGACCGGCCCGACGGGCTGGTCGGATTCGCTCTCACGGTGGGGCGCAACGAGGGCATCTGGTCGGTCACCCGGCTGCCCGATCCGCTCATCGACGACCTGGACGGCCTGCTGGAAGTGCTGGCCGATCGCAACCCGGCGGTCAGCCCGTTCGTCTTGGTGGACGTGGACGACGAGTTCTTCGCCATCCTGCGTCCGGGCCCTGGTCCGGAGCCGCGGGTGCTGCTGTCCGATGTCACCGCGGCGGCTGACTACGACATCGCCGCGGAGCTGCTCGACCTGCTCGGCGAGCAACTGCCAGAAGACCTCAGCGAGGTGTGGCCGGCCGGCGATCTCGGCATTCTGGCCGATTACGGACTTGCCGAGATGGAACTGGGCGCCATCCTGGCTGACATGGACCTTTACGCCGACGACATGGTTTCGGCCATTGCGCACCGGCTCGGCTTCGCTGCGGAATACTCCTCTGCGGTGGACCTGGGACCGGTCCCTTAAGGACTCGTTCAGCCGCCGGTTATTTTGTAGGGGCATACGTCGAAACCGAGGAGAGCCGTGTCGTACTACGCCGTTGCCCTCGCCCGTACGGATACGGGCTGGAGTGCCGCCGAGCTGGATCTCGACGATGTGGCCGATGTCGACGAGACCGCCGAGCGGCTCCGCGAGGAAGCCCCGGACGCCGATCTCGCGCTGCTGTTCGTCGAGGCCGATGACGAATATCTGGTGGTCCTCCGGCTGGACGAGGACGACGACTTTCGGGTCTTTGGCAGCGATGCCGCCTTCGCGTCCGAGTCCAAGATCGGCGAGATGCTGATCGGCGACCTGGAGCCGGTCCGCCGGCCGACCAAGGCGGTCGCCGAGATCGAGGAGATCGCCGACACCGAGGACGAGGGCGACATCGAGGTGCTCGCCGGCCTGGAGAACGAGCTCGACGACGACTCCGATGACGACGACGTCGACGAGGACCTCGACGACGGCCTGCACGAGGGCGAGGCCGGCAGCGGCGACGAGCCGTCCGATCGTACGGACAAGCCAGCCAAGGGCCGCGCGTCCGACGATGACGACGACGAGGACCAGCCCGACGGCGGCCGCGAGGTGGCCGCCGCCGGTGATCCGGTCGGCGACGCCGGGCTGCTGTCGGACCTTGGTACGGGTCCGGTCCAGCTGCTGGAGCTGTGCGCGCACGAGGGCATGCTGCCCAGCGACGTGATCGCCGAGGTGTGTGGGAAGGCCGGCTGCGGGCAGGAGTACGAGGAGCTCAGGGACTCTGCCACGCTGTGATCGCCGCTGACCAGGCCCGGATGCGTCGCGCTCTCGTCGTCGGCGCGGCCGCGCTGGCCAGCGGTGATGTGCCGGTCGGGGCCGTCGTGTACGACCCGGGCGGCGTCGAGCTGGCCGCCGCCGGCAACGCTCGGGAGGCCACCGGCGACCCGACCGCGCACGCCGAGGTCCTGGCGCTGCGAGCGGCCGCTCAGGTGCTCGGGACCTGGCGGTTGGCCGGCTGCACGCTGGTGGTGACCCTGGAGCCGTGCACGATGTGCGCCGGCGCACTCGTACTGGCCCGCGTCGAGCGCCTGGTCTTCGGTGCCTGGGATCCGAAAGCGGGTGCGGCCGGGTCGCTTTACGACGTCGTACGGGATCGCCGGCTGAACCATCGGCCCGAGGTGGTTGGTGGCGTACTCGAGGACGAATGCGCTGAGTCGTTGAGGGAGTTTTTCCGCTCGCACCGGTGAGGTGAGGAGCGGCGCGGTTATCGCGTACGGTCGTCCCGTGGTCGAGGTCATCAATCGCGGCAAGCCGACGAACCCCACGCTGGTGTTGTTACCCGGCCTGGGGCTCGGACCCGACCTCTGGGAGCCGCATCTCGACGCGCTTACCAAGAATTTCCGCGTAGTAGCGCCGGAATTGCCTGGTTTTGGGAGTTTCAGTGGTCGCGGGCCGTTTCGTTTCGACGACGCGGCGAGTTTCGTCGCGGACCTGATCGGCGATGACCGCGGCGCGGCCTTCGTCTGCGGGCTGTCGCTCGGCGCGTTGGTCGCCCTCCAGCTCACCGTCGACCACCCAGGCCGGGTGCGCGGCCTGGTGTTGGCCAGCGGCATCGCCCGACCGAACCCGACGGCGTACAAACTCCAGACGGCCGTCATGCACGCTGTGCCGACTCGCCGGCTGACCCGCCCTGGCTATCCACGGGCGGCTCTTATGGCCGGCTGGCGAGAGCTGGGCAGGTCCGACTTCCGGCCAGTTCTTCGGCAGATCTCGGTGCCCACCCTGGTCCTCTGCGGCGCCCGCGACTACCTGGGCGTACGCGCCGCCCGGGTCCTCTTCACCGGCATCGGCACCGCGTCCATGCAGACCATCCCGCAGGTCGGCCACCTCGTCACCCAGTCGCCCACCTTTCCCGCGCTGCTGACCACGTTCCTCACCGCCATCCCCGACTAACTCTCCGGCGGTTATTGCGGGGTGACTTCGGGGACGAGGTCGGCGATGGAGTTGACCACTCGGGACGGGCGGAACGGGAAGCGGTCGATCTCCGACTTCCCGGTCACGCCGGTGAGCACCAGGATCGTCTCCAGACCGGCCTCGATGCCAGCGACCACGTCGGTGTCCATCCGGTCGCCGATCATCGCCGTCGTCTCGCTGTGGCCCTGCACGGTGTTGAGGGCGCTACGCATCATCAGCGGGTTCGGCTTGCCGACGAAATACGGCTCGACCTTGGTCGCCTTGGTGATCAGCGCCGCCACCGAGCCGGTGGCCGGCAGCGAGCCCTCGTTCGACGGCCCGATCGGGTCCGGGTTGGTGGCGATGAACCGGGCCCCGTTGTCGATCAGCCGGATCGCCTGGGTGATGGCCGAGAAGCTGTACGTACGAGTCTCGCCGAGCAGCACATAGTCCGGATCGGTGTCGGTTAACACGTACCCGATCTCATGCAACGCTGTCGTCAGCCCCGCCTCGCCGATTACGAACGCCGAACCGTTCGGTCGCTGCGAGTCCAGGAACTGCGCGGTGGCCAGCGCGGACGTGAAGATGTTCGCCTCTGGTACGTCCAATCCCGACCGCTGCAGCCGCGCGTGCAGGTCACGCGGGGTGTAGATCGAGTTGTTCGTGAGCACCAAAAACCGCTTCCCGGAGTCCCGCAGGCCGCGCAGGAACTCGGCGGCCCCGGGCACCGCCGTACCCTCGTGGACGAGCACCCCGTCCATGTCCGTCAGCCAGCATTCGATGGGCGCGCGATCGATCATGCCCGCCATGGTCGCAGCATGGACACCTGTCTGCAGACCGCCCCGCCGCCGCCGGTATCATTCTTCCCGGTGGTGTGTCCGAGCGGCCGAAGGAGCACGCCTCGAAAGCGTGTGAGGGTTTGCGCCCTCCGTGGGTTCAAATCCCACCACCACCGCCAGTACGCAGGCAAAACGCCCGGCGCTCCGATCGGAGCCGTCGGGCGTTTTCGCGTCTGGTCTCAGTTTTTGGTCTCAGAAAGCTCAGACGGCGAGGAGCTGTTCGCGCAGGATGTCGGCGTGCCCGCAGTGGTGGGCCAGTTCGCGCAGGACCTGCAAATACACCCAGCGCAGCGTGCGGGGTCCGGCCCGGTGACCGGTCACGATGGCGTCCAGCGGCAGGTCGGCGACCACCGCTCGGGCCGTCGCGCACGCCTCTCGGTGGGCCGCGGTGACGGAGGCGATGCTGTCGTCGTCGGCGAGCCGGAAGGACTCGTCCGGGCTCCGTACCAGGCCGAGTTGCTGACGGGACGTGCCGCCGACGCACTCCTGGAACCACACTCGCTGCATCCACGTGACGTGCTTGAGCAGCCCGAGCAACGTGGTCGCGGACGAGACGAGCTGGCGCCGAGCCTGCTCGTCGGTGAGGCCGTCGAGGGTCCGCTCGATGGCGCTCCGATAGTCCTCGACGAACGTGTCGAGCTGCGTACGTTCGTCGTCCAGCAGCACATCGAACGAGCCCATCAGAGTCTCCGATCACACCGCAGGGTTCAATGCCAAAGCAAAAGGCCTCGGATGAGGCCGGCGTTTTCGTCGCGCAGTCTCATTTGTAGCCATCGGCGTGCTTGACTGACAGCCGTGAGCGATCCGACGTTCTCGGTGCGGCCACTGGATGAGGACACCTGGCCCGCGTTCGCCCAGTTGGTCGAGGCGAACAACGGTGTGTGGGGCGGCTGCTGGTGCATGGGCTTCCACGTCCGGCTCAAGGGGCGTACGGCTGCGCAGAACCGGGCCGAGAAACAAGAACGGGTCCGCGAGGGCCGTACGCATGCCTCCCTGGTACTGGACGGCGACCAGTGCCTCGGCTGGTGCCAGTTCGGTTCGCCAGCGGAGCTGCCGGAAGTCAAGAGCCGGCGCCTCTACGAGAAGGGCCTGACCAAGCTGCCCGAGTGGCGCATTACCTGCTTCTTCACGGGCAAGGGGCTTCGCCGCCGAGGCGTCGCCGACGCCGCGCTCGGTGGCGCGCTGACCGAGATCGCCCGCGAGGGCGGCGGTCTGGTCGAGGGCTACCCCGAGGAAACCGACGACCGTGCGGTGTCCGGGTCCTTCTTGCACACCGGACCGATGGCCGCCTTCGAAAACCACGGTTTTACTCGTACGCGCCCGATTTCCCCACACCGCTGGGTTGTCACCCGCACCGTTTCCCCCACCTGAAAGCGGTCATCGGCATTATGCGGCCATGGCGAAGAACCTGAGGTAGGCAAGGGTGGCCAACACCCGTCGATGAGAGTGGGAATCCTCCGGCAATTGGAGTTTCGCGAACGTACGGCTGATGTGGCATTCCACGGTCCGTTGGGCGATCACCAGCCGGGCCGCTATTGCCTGGTTGGACAGGCCTTCTGCGACCAGCCCAAGGATTTCCCTTTCCCGGTAGGTGAGCTCCGCGACGCAGTCAGCCATCAGAACCAGAAAGTTGGCTGGTCGATGTTCAGCTGGCTTTTGGCATAGCGCTTGGAAGCCGCCGCTGAGAAGAAGATGTGCTGAGAGGCAGTGTGCAGGTCGCGGAAGCAGCGCTGCAGCGGGTGGTCGAGGTGAATTCCGCTGGATCCGGCGAAACTGTAGGCGGTGTCGACCGCGCTCAGGGCGGCGCGCATCGCCTGTTGGGTCGCCAGCAAGAAACGGGCCCGTAGCTCAACATGTGGTACGTCGCCGGCGCACGCCGAATCCCACAATGCACCAATGGTGTCGAAAACGAAGGCCCGCGCGGCCTGCAGGTCACCCTCGGCTCGGGTCAGGGCGACCTGCAGGTCGGCTTCCTCGGCGATCGCCGAGGGTCCCGGTGGCCGTACTTTCGAGACAGCGAGCCGAGCGAACTCGTCCAACGCGCGGCGGGCCACCCCGAGCGGGAAGCTGACCAGGAAGAGGCCGGTGAGGGTGAAGAACGGCAGCCGCCACAGGGGGCCGTCGTGCCGCGCGGGCTCGAAGAAGGAGGCCATCGTGAGCTCTTCCGGTACGGACACGGCGGCCGCGGCGATGTCGTGGCTGCCCGTGCCGCGCAGGCCCATGACATCCCAGTTGTCGATCACCGATCCCTGGGCGGCCGGGAACACCGCGAGCCGCCAGTCCGGGCCGCGGTCCGCCAGCATCCGCGGGCCGTTGCCGTCGGTGACGAAAGCTCCTGTCATGAACCAGTCGGCATGCAGGCAGCCGCTGGTGAAACCCCATCGGCCGTTCAGCTGGAACTGTTTCGGGCCGCTGGGCGTCAGCCGTCCGGTGGGCGCGAAGGCGCAGGCGCTGAGCGCGTCCGTACGACCGCCAAACAGGTCGGTGGCGACCGCCGGGTCGAGCCACGCGGCGTACGCGGAGCCGTTGCCGATCATGATCGTCCAGCCGGCCGAGCCGTCCGCCCGGCAACATTCCTCCAGGATTTCCACGATCCGTGCCGGCGGGAGCTCAGCGCCGCCGAGCGCGCGCGGGGCCGCCAGGTGGAAAAGACCGGCTCGACGGGCCTGCTCGACCAGGTCCGGCGGCAGAGTGCCGAGCCGTTCGGTCTCCCGGGCCCGCTCGCTCAGCTGCGCCAAGATCGGGGCCGCAGTGATGTCCAGCGTTGATGACTGCTCTGCAAACATGACTTGATCCGTTCGCGAAAGGTTATACGATAGAGTGACCTCTATCTGATAGGAGAGTCTCTACTGAAATGACCGATCCCGTCAAGCCCCCGCGCCGCTACGACGCGTCCCGGCGGCAGGAGCAGGCTGAGGAGAACCGCGCGAGGGTCCTTTCGACCGCCGGGCGGATCTTCCGTGCCAAGGGGTACGCGGACACCGCGATGCCGGAGATCGCACGGGCCGCCGGCGTGTCCGTACAGATGGTTTACAAGGCTTTTTCCAACAAAGCGACGCTGCTCAAGGCGGTGTTCGACGTCTCGGTGGCCGGCGACACCGAGCAGACCTCGATGGCCGAGCGGGACGTGATCGGCGCGATCCAGGCCGAGCCGGACGCCGTGCGCAAGATCACCATGTACGTCTCCCACCTCGCCGAGGGCGCGCCTCGGTACGCGCCGTTGCAGCTGCTCGCGCGGGACGCCGCGAGCGCCGATCGGGCCGCCGCCGACGTGTGGGCGCAGATGCGGCAGGAGACGCTGACTGCGATGACGTACTTCGCGGCGGACCTGCTGGCCACTGGCCAGGTGCGGGAGGGGTTGTCGGCCGAGGAGGTACGCGATGTCCTCTGGACGTACCACAGCGCGGAGATCTACGAGCTGCTCGTCGTGGCGCGCGGTTGGACAACGGATCGCTACGGCCGGTTTGTCACAGCGGCGATGATCGCTGGCGTTCTCGGGTCGGGCACGTGACCGAAGAGGAGTTCTGGCAGGTCGTCGCCGAGTTGGGGGGCGAGGTCGCGGAGCCCGCTTTCGACCGGCTGGCCGCCCGGTTGGCGGCCGGGCCGGTGCACGAGATCGTCGCTTTCGGCACCCAGCTCGACCGGGTGCTGCGCCGGCTCGATCAGGTCGAGCTGTGGAGTCAGCGGGTCTGGGACAGCGAGGACGACCGCTCGGTCGACCCGCCGCCGTTGGACGCGGCCGGATTCTTGGACGCGCGCGCTGCAGTGGTGTGCGCCGGCCGCGACCGCTATCTGGCCGTGCTTGCCGATCCCTCCGCATTCGCCGGGGTCTGGGATTTCGCCGGTGAGATGTTGCTCTATGTGCCAGTCGAGGCGTACGAAACGTCCACCGGCCAGCAGTGGCCGTATCCCCTGCCTGGCACCGATAAAGCCGCCGCCACCGACGTGCCGGTGAGTGCTCCGCCGGTGAGCGCGGCGGACGAGGACACCGGGTCGATCCGGCTGGATGTCAGCGCCGAGGCGTACCGGCTGGTGGACGTGGTGGCCACCTATGACGTCGAGCCGATGGAGGGCATCCTCGCCGAGCCATCGCCGCGGACCGCACTGCCGCCCGGTATGGAGGTCGGCCAGTGGCCGGACTGGGTGACCGAGCGCGCGTTCGGGGTCGCCGCGACCCGGATCAGTCAGGTGATGCGCCAGCACGGCGGGCTGGCCGCGTTGGGAATGCAGCGTCTGTGGGTCGTGCTGGTGTTGGCGCAACACTGGGATTTGACGCTTCTGTTGCGTCCGTTTTCGGGCGCGGTGCACGTAAGTTCGGCCGCGGTGCAGGGGTGGACGTACGAACAGGGCGAGCGTGCGGTCTGTGCGTTAATGGCTCACGTCGTTATCGAGGTGGCGCGGGACTATCGGGTTTCGTTGGAGGCTTTCCAGGAACTACGCCAGATTCGGGACGCCGGCGCGGACCTGGTGCCCTTTGGCGCCACAACTGACTGAGGTTCGTGCATACGGCGTTTTTGCCGCCATGGAGGATGTAGCGATGGACAACGCGCTGGCCAAGGGCTGGGAACTGATGGAATCCGGCGATGTGCAAGGCGCTATGCGTGAGCTTCGGTTGCGTGCCGCGGATATTCCGCCCGCCGAGATCGCACCGCTCGTGGAGCGGGTCGCGCGGCTGGCGGACATGCCGGACCTGGCGGAGGCCAGTGCGGCCCTGATCGCCGCGCCTGATCAGGCCCAGCAGTTGTACGAATATGGATACGAATGTGTCGAGTACGGCGCGAGCTTCCTTGCCGTACCAGCCCTTTCCGCAGCGTTGGCCCTTGTTCCGGACGCACGCTCGGTGCTGGTCGAGCTGGCGAGCGCGCTCGAACGCGAGGAAAGGTACGGCGACGCCTTCGACATTCTGCGGGCGCATGAGCCCACTCTCCAGGACTGGCCCGAGCGGTATTTGCTGGCGTTCAACGCCCTGATGACCGGCGACTTGGAGGTGGCCGCTCCGCTGGCCGCCGCGGTGCCCGAGCCGGTGCGGGATGACCAGGCATGGCTGCCGATTTTCGCCCGCCTACAGCGAATCTTCGCTCGGGCCGCGCAGGTTCGGCCAGCGGACAACCGGGATCTTCGCGGCTGGCACTACGTTCTGAACGGTACGCTGCTGACGACTCTGTCCCCGTACGGCTTCGACTCTGGCATGACCGGTCGCTACGCATTCTTCCAGGAAAGCCTCGGTCACTGCCTGTTTTCGTTGAGACGGTTGAAAACAATCCTGGAAGCGGCCAACTTGCGACCGACCACGATCTCGTTGCTGGCGGACCGCTCCAGCCAGATCCTTGGCCTGGCCGCCGCTCAGGTGCTCGATCTGCCCGCCGCGCCCTACGCACCGGGCCGACCCGACACGCTCATCGTCGGGTACGACCTGAATGAAGTCGACGAGCAGCTACTGGCCAAACTTTCCAGTCGTACCAACGGAGAAGTCCTCTACGAACACGCCAGCTGCTGGACTTCGCAGCCGTCGGTGTCCGCAGATGTCTGCGCGATGCTGGTGCAGAGCTGCGTGTCGCCGTGGGGTGTCAGATTGCGGCAAACCCAAGACGGTCCGATGGAACGCATTCCAGCCGACGATCGCCCGGTCGAGAAAGTGGCCGCTGAGATTGTCGCCGCGGACCCGGATCTGGAAGACGGAGACGGCGAAACTCCGCCCGATCCGGACGAAACGCTGGCCACCTTCGCCGCCCGCCTCGCCCGTCACTGGCCAGCCGGCCCTCGCGAAAGTGCCGGCTCCCCGGGCCCCGTCCGCAGCAGCCGTTTCACGTAACACCACTCGCGATCTGGGGGATGGGGCACCGAGGGGGTGGCCCGTTGTATTGGTGGCACTCGCGGACGACCCTGGGTTCTACTTGTGCTTCTTCTTTTTCTTTTTCTTCTTCTTTTTCGGATAGTGCTCCACGTACGCGAGCTGCGTCGGGGTCAGCTTCTTCTCTTCGTTGGTCGCGAACCAGATCTCGTTCTCGATCCAGAACCGGTAGAGGAACTCCTCGAATTCGGGACCGCAGAACCAGAGCTGGTCCAGCGCTTCCTCGGGGTCCAGGTCGGCGGCGGTCTCGAAGTTGAAGGACGACACGACCACGAAAGGTGGGTTTTCTTGGTCGAGGTGCAAATACCAGAAAAGCAGGTCCTGGGAGTCGCGCATGAAACGTACGAGATAGGCGCCGTCGGCGAGCGGGCTGGGTGACGGCTTGGCCGGAATGTCCCACGTACAGCAGGTGCAGCTGGAAACACCGGATAATAGTTTTTCGTTGCCGAGAAAGGTGGTGAAGGCGGCTGGAAGGGTGAAGCCGAGTTCGGTGAGACTACTGACAAGTTCGGCGAGAACCACTGGGTGCTGGGCCGGCGCCTGCGCCAGTAGTTCCTGCTCGCGCTTGTATCTGCGGTCCCATTCGTCCATCAGGTCGTCGTTTGTCTCGCCGTTGAGGCTGACGACAACCTCGACGGGAGCCAGCTGCACGCCGGTGGTGATCGCCATCGGCTCGTCGGCCGGCGTGCCCAGCCATTCGTACGCGCCGGAGAAGAGACTCTCGTCCAGCGGCGGCAGTTCGTCGTACGAATAGAGCTGGTATGTGCCGTCACAGGCCCGGAATTTGCCAAGGTCTGTGCCGACCCAGCCGCGCTTTGGTTCCATGCTCAAGTCCTCTTTGACTCGTCCGGCGAACCGGGTTCCGCTGATCGCGTCCATGATCAGCGGACTCGGCGGCACTGGCGACGCCGAACCGTGAAGCGGCGAGGGCACCGGCAGATGCCCGTACGGTCACCTCGCCAGATTCATCTGGAACCAGTGGTGGGCGTACTTCTCGTCGTTGAAAGCAGCGACCTCGGTGAAGCCCGCCGATCGGTAAAGGCTGATGGCCTCGGTCAGGTTTTTGTTGGTCTCCAGGCGCACGACCGTGGATCCGTGGTTGTACGCGCGCATCTCGAGGGTGCCGAGAAGCCGGCGGCCGAGGCCCATGCCACGGACCGTTTTCGCCACCCACATCCGTTTGAGATCACAGACCCCGCCATCGCGGAAGCGAAGCGCTCCGCAGCCGACCGGCTCGGTGCCGAGTCGGGCCACCACCAGCAGGCCGGTCGGCGGCCGTAATTCGGACGCTGACGCGGAAATGCTTTGCTTCACGTCAAAGCCGGCATCGAATCTGGTGTTGAGTTCCGCGAAATAGGACTCCAGGCAGTGCTGCGCGTGCGGGTCTTCCGGGTCGGTGTCCGAGATCTCGATCATGCCGGCGCGCAGCAGCAGCTCGACCTCGGCCATCGCGGCCGCCAGTCGCTCCCGCTGCTTCGCGCTCAACGGCTCAAGCAGCAGCTCGGCAAGCTCGTCGCTGCGCCGGTCCAACGTCCGCCGTTCGGCGATGCCGTCGCTGGTCAGCCGGGCGATCCGTACCCGCCGGTCCGACTCCGCCGAGTCGACCGTGACAAGCCTCGCGGCCTCCAGCGACCGCAGAAGACGACTCAAGTAGCCGGAATCCAGGCCAAGGCCGGCTCGCAACGTACGGACGTCCTGGCCCGCCGGCCCGATTTCCCACAGCAGCCGCGCCTCGCCGAGCGCGCGATCCCGCCCGAGGAACCGATCCTGAAGGGCCCCCACCCGCTGAGTGACCGTCCGATTGAACGTACGCACCCGTGCCACCAGCTCCGCATCCATTCTCTGACTTTAGTCAGATACTTTGCTGGATATCGAGGCGCGTACGAGAGGAAGGAAGACCTGGTCGACGATGTCGACGAGGGTGTTTTCGGCGATGGGGTGACGGGTCAACAGCATTTCGTGGCGGAGGAGATCCGCCGGCAGGGTGACGACGCGTACGGGTAGATCTGTCACCTTGAGTTCGCCGCGCTTTTCGGCCTGCTCAAGCAAAGTGGTCATAACGCCGTCGATGACCGTGAGGAATTCCGGGGCCAGGTCTGGTGCCTCGGCCATCAGTCCGTGCAGAATTTCCGGGCCAAGGTCGCGCTGGCGTTGTGTCATCCGCTGGAGAACGGCCAGGACATCGCTGCGGAGTTCGCCGGTGTCCGGAATCTGGTCGGCGACCGACCCGATGTGGTGCCGAACGGCGGTGATGACGAGCTCGGCCCGGTTGCGCCAGCGGCGATAGAGGACCTGCTTCCCGGTCTGGGCCCGGGCGGCGACGCCCTCCATGGTGAGGCGTGCGTAGCCAACGGACATGAGTTCCGTCCACGCGGCCTCCAGGATCGAGTCCTCCAGCGCCGCACCACGCCGTCGTACGGTCACAGACTGCTCCTTTAGAGACCTTGCGTCTCTTGTTCGTTGAGCCTATCGTACTCACTAGAGACGCATCGTCTCTTATGACTAGTGAGAGGTGTGTACGTGACGACCGAAAACGGCCCGGAGCGGCTGAGCCCGGCGACGCTCAAGTTGGCCGGCATCCTGATCCTCGGCGCGATAGCGCCCCTGTTGGACAGCACCATCGTGAATGCCGCCATCCGGACGCTGGGTTTTCAGCTGCATGCGTCCGTGTCGACCATCCAATGGGTGAGTACTGGCTACCTGCTCGCGATGGCCGTGGCGATCCCGATCACTGGCTGGACGGTGGAGCGCTTCGGCGCCAAGCGAATGTGGCTGATCTCGCTGATGCTCTTTCTGGCCGGTTCGATGCTGAGCGGAGCCGCCTGGAATGTCGGCTCGCTGATCGTTTTCCGGGTGGTGCAAGGCATCGGTGCCGGTTTGATGCTGCCGATCCTGCAGACGGTGTTAATGCGAGCAGCTGGTGGCCGGGGGATTGGGCGACTGATGTCCGTGGTGACGCTGCCAGCGCTGGTGGGACCGATCCTGGGACCAGTCGTCGGCGGCCTCATCGTCGGACATCTCGACTGGCGCTGGATTTTCTACGTTAACTTGCCGGTCTGCGTACTAGCCATCCTGTTGGCCTGGCGAGGTTTGCCGGTGGATTCGCCGAAAAAGGCTCACCGCCTGGACTTTGCCGGCCTCGCACTGCTTTCACCGGCGTTGGCCGCGCTGATCTACAGCTTGTCGCAGGTCGGCGACCAAGGCGGCTTTGGCCACTGGGAAGTGATAGTCCCGCTGGTGGCCGGCGTCGCGCTACTCGCCGGTTTCGGGTACCGAGCATTGCGTACGACCGAACCGCTGATCGACCTGCGACTGCTCGGTAACCGCCGGTTCGCCGCCTCCTCAGGTTTGCTCTTCCTTTCTGGGCTCGCAATGTTCGGCCCGATGCTACTTCTTCCCCTTTACTACCAACAACTCCGCGGCCTGGGCGTCATCGCGGCCGGCCTGATGCTGGCACCGCAAGGGTTGGGCAGCCTGCTCGCCCGCGGCACCGGCGGCCTCGCCGACCGTATCGGCCCCCGTCCGGTCATTTTGGGCAGTATCGTCCTGACGGCGCTGGGCACCCTGCCCTTCGCTTTTGCCGACCAGCAGACGAATCCCCTGATTTGGCGGCCGCACTGGTCGTGCGAGGCTTCGGCCTGAGTGCGGCCAACATGGCCGTCATGGTCGGCGCCTTCGACGGGCTCGATCGCGTACAGATCCCGCATGCCAGCAGTACGACCAGAATCATGCAACAGGTCGGCGGAGCTTTTGGTACCGCCGTACTCGCCGTCATCCTGCAACGCCAACTCGCCGACCACCCAGCCGCCATCGCGTACGATCACACTTTCCTGTGGACGCTGGCCTTCACCGCACTCGCCTTTGTCCCCGCTCTCCTGCTCCCACCCGGCCGCCACACGACCGCAGTCCAGCAGACCGCTCCCGCCGAACCGGAACCGGCCCGAACCTGATCGTCTATTTCTGCCCGTACGATGTCCACCTCGTGACACGGTGTTATAGAAGTACAGTTCTATAACCTGTATCCCTACATCCTCCTGGGCCACTTCTGTCCGCGCGGCAGCAGACGCAATGTTGGAACACCGAAAGTCGGGTGTTTCAGACCGATCCGGTTGCTACCTGGGCAGACCCGTACCACTGAACTGGCTGGCCGGTCACGGCAGCGATGCAATCGAAGTCGTGGTCGCGGTGGAGCAATGTCAATCCCTGCAGCTCAGCGGTGGCGGCAACCACGAGATCTACGGGGCCTGCACTGCGGTGCTGCTCCTTCATAGTCAGGGCTTCTTGGACCTGCCAGGCACGATCGTAGGCACGATCGGCGGTCGGCACCCAGATGAACAGTGCCCGTATGTCTTCGATGCCTTTGGTGCGGTCAGCAGCTGAACGTGCGCTGAAGAAGAATTCGAGTTCGGTGATGGGACAGGTCGCAATCAGACCGGCGGCAGCAGCCTCGTCCCATCCGTATTT
This sequence comes from Fodinicola feengrottensis, assembly GCF_039530045.1. Taxonomy (NCBI): domain Bacteria; kingdom Bacillati; phylum Actinomycetota; class Actinomycetes; order Mycobacteriales; genus Fodinicola; species Fodinicola feengrottensis. The sequence goes on from NZ_BAAANY010000009.1 coordinate 712,709, forward strand.
TTCGGCGTCGCCGCGCATGAATCGCGCGAGGGCGCTTGTGTCGATCAGGAATTGTGCGCGACTCACCGACGGTAGTTTCTCTTGTCTTCAAGAAGGTCCAGATCGAAGGCGCCGTTGTTGGCTGCGGAACGCAGCCGGGCCAGCGCCAGAGCGCGGCGGCGATTCTCCAGAACCTCCCGCAGAGCGGTGTTGACTGTTTCTTTTTTAGTGCTGGTGCCTAGGGCCTGAGCTACGTCGGCGACCAGCTCGTCATCTAAGTCGATTACGGTCCTACTCATCGGCACACCTCCGCTGATATCAATCCGTGCGCAAAGTATATCCGACGAGACACATAGATGGTAGAGCTGGACGAAGCAGAGGTGACTGAGATCAGCATGACGAACGCCGGGCAGCGAGCGCTGACCCGGCGTTGGTGCTGGCGGAGGATACGAGATTCAAACTCGTGAGGGGTTGCCCCCAACACGCTTTCCAAGTCCGCATCCACGAGTTCGGCAGGGCCGCCACCGTCTGTGACCTGCGCAAACTCCAGCAACCGTACCTCTGTGGACGGCCCCGAACGGTCGCGAATGAGACCAAAACTGAGACTAGCGACCGCGGTGGCGAACGCGGGAAGGTTGAATTACATCGAGGTAGGTTCAACCTAAGCTCCCTTAAGTTGAATCGTGGGAGCGTCGATGCAACCTACATTGAACCGATCCAAGTCGATTCAAGTTACGAGGTTGAAACGTGAACGGCAACACAAACCATTCAGGTTTAGTATGTTTTACTTGAATGATGGACCTCGACAGGCTGGCGAACTCTCCCATAGGGCGACTTGTCCCCATCTCCGGTGTCACCCCCGGCACTGGCGACACATGGCGGTACCACGCCTTTGTGCCCCAGCCGCTCCCCGTCACTCCCGCTCTCGACATGGCTGCCTTGAACAGCGCATCGAAGGCCGCGATGGAGGTGGCGAGGCTTGATCAAGCTGTCTCACAGCTACCGAATCCTCGGATCCTCGTCCGTCCCGTAGTACGTCGGGAGGCTGCAAGTACAGCCGCCCTGGAAGGTACATATGCGACATTTGGTGACGTACTTGAAGCCGACTTCCTGGAAGATCGACAGCTTTCGAGTGAACAGCGCGAGATTCGTAACTACGTCAATGCAACAGAAAAGGGAGTGGAGCTTCTCGACACGTACCCGATTAGCGTCGGCCTAGTTTCGCACTTACAAGAAATTCTGGTTCGAGGCACGTCGAGTGAAGCTTATGATTCGGGCGGCCTTCGGCAGCGGCAGGTCTATATTGGCCCACGGAATCGTCCAATTAGTGAGGCGCGCTACGTCCCGCCTCCGGAAGGGATGATCCTTGTTGAAGGTATGAGCGACTGGGAAAAATGGGTAAATACTGCTAGTGACGTACCTCTCGTTGCGAAGATTGCATTAGCGCACTATCAGTTTGAGTCACTGCATCCGTTTTCTGATGGCAACGGCCGCATAGGTCGCCTCGTTGCGCTTCTTCAATTAATCCAGGAAGGAATATTGAGAGTCCCTATCCTGAACATTTCCTCGTGGCTTGAACACAATCGGCAGGAGTACCTGGACTCCATGCTCGAAGTGACTATGAGCGGATCATATGACAAGTGGGTCGCGTTCTTTTCTGAGGCAGTCGGAAGTCAAGCTAAAGCGGGGATTGCCCAGATCGATGGACTCCTAGGGCTAAAGAGTCAGATGATTACGGAATTGCGGGCAGCTGGGATTCGAGGGTCGGCGCTTGAGGTTGCTGAAAACTTGATTGGGTATCCTGTGATCGATGTCAGAACCGCCCAATCGATGATCGAGAAGTCTTTTGAGGCTGCAAACAATGCTATATCGAGGCTCGTGGAACAGGGAATACTTCACGAGATAACCGGGCGAACAACGAATCGGCTATTTGCCTGCCGGCGCGTGCTTCAATTGGTCTAACCGGTGGATGTGAATTCGTGGGACTACGCATCTGGTTGCTACTCAGTGCCGTGTACCGCCGGATGCGTTGAGGGCTTCTCGGAGGCGCCAGGGGGTTCGGGGGCCGGTGAGGACCCCCGAGTGCGTACGGCGCGGATGGACGGACAGCAGCTCGGCCTGGTGCTCATCAGGCAATGCTTCTGGCGTGGAGCGGGGGCGTGCCTCCGGTCGTCTGGCCCAGCGCCGCCCGCAGTGGCGGCGTGGCGGGTCGGGCGCGCCGGAGGCGCGCCCTTGATCCAATACAGAGCAATTCAGCAACGAGACGCACTCGGCCGTGCGACTGCTCTGGACGTGACGCGCTGGTCCTGCTGGCAAGGGTCTACGGACCCTCGGAAGTTCTCCATGCGTACTGATGGGTTGCCCCAGTCGTCTACCACACTGCAGGCTTTTTGGTGGAATGCCGACGGAGTGGCGACATCACATGGCCACTGGGTGGAAGGTATGAGGCAAGAATCACTTTCGGAGGAGCGAGCATGAGTGCGCCACAATATCTACGGGAAATTGCCGATCATCTGCACGATTTTGCGGATGGTCTTGAAGAAGTCACCACGGAGTCTGTCGATCCAGGCTTGGCATGGATAAGTACTGCCGATGATCTTGCGGCGGTGATATGCAGGAGGCTTAACCAGCACGACAGGGATCACCGACACGGCCCTGCGATTACTCCACTGTGCATGCACGTCGCGCGCGCGATTCTTGATGCGGACCCAGGGAGGGTCGCGCGTGACGCGCGCCGGTTCGCCCAGATTCGGAACGGGAAGCCGTGATGCTAAGCAACATCTCGTTAATTATAACGAGTCTCGGAGTCGGAGGACTGTTAGGTGTATTTGCGAAATCGATCTTCGATAGGCGACACTTAAAGTTCACAAAAATATTCGAGTTCAAAGAGCGGCGCTATCAAGCCATATCCATCTTAATGTTAGCCGCGTCGAACCCGTCGAACTACGCGATTGCTAAGCTCACGCAACGGCGACCAGATATAGGCAATCGCGAAGACTTGGATAGAGAGCTTGAAGTCGAATATAACAATGCGATGCTATTTGCCTCCGACGCTGTGCTTAGGCGTCTCAAGGAATTCATTGGAGAGAAAACCCTCGCAAGGTATGAGACAGTGGCAAAGGCTATGCGGCGAGACTTGTATTTCTAAAGTGTCGGTTTAATGGTCGGCGACGTGTGCCGCTGGACTTCGCGCAAGGCAAGCGACCAAGGGAAAGAATCGAATCGGGCGGAGCCGGACCCTGGTGAATGCGGCTCCCAGTCGCCAGGGCCAAAGAGGATACGGACTCCTTCGGCGCGAAGTTCTTGCAGAGCCCGACGGAACGGCCTACGGGCGGCGAGAGCCGAATTTACGAACGGGAGTATGACAATTAGGGTGCCGCGACCGAGGTTCTCCGAGAGTAGGTCGAGGGCGTATGTGTCGGCGGTGCCGTGGGCGAGTTTGTTGATGGTGTTGTAAGAAGCGGGCGCAACGATGATCGCGTCCGGCGCGGGGCGGCCGGTGGCGCGGCGTTCGGATGAGGTGCGGTGGCTGGTGCGTACGGGGTTGCCGGTCTGCTTCTCCAGGGCCTCAATGTCGATGAAGCCTGCGCCAGCTGGTGTGGCGATGAGGTGTACGTCCCAGCCGTCATCCTGAGCGAGGGACACGAGGATCCCGACTCGGGCGGCGGGGCCAGCGCCACAGACGAAGACCCAGAGGACGCGCGATTTCTTGGTCGGTTCGTCGGTCATTCCGCGGCTCCGATTCGGGCGGCGAGTTCGCGTACGCGCGGTTGCAGACTGGGCGGTGAAGCGGTGGCGAGCTGGTGGACCAGACCGTGAACCGATGACCGGTTAGTCAGCTCCTCCGGCGCGATGGCTTCGGCGTGGCGGATCGCGAGGTACGCCGGTTCGTGCTTGCCCCACTGGGTAAATCCGGCGGCCACGTCGAGATAGAACGTTGCGCGACGCTCAACCAGTTCGATGGAAGCGTCGTCCACCTCGCGAGCAATCGCAATGGCGCTGCCGGCGTCTCCGAGCGTGACGGCGAGGTTGATTCGGTGCAGTTGAACGTTTGTCGGGCCGAATGCGGTCCAGGCGTGGTTGCCGTCGTGGCCGAGCATGGTGGCGGTTCGTTCTGCCTCGCCGACCAGTTCAAGGGTCGTGTCTCGGTCGCTTCCCCGCGCTGCGGCGACAGCGCCTCGCAAGAGCAGTGAACCGTAGACGGAAAGCGATGATTCGTCGTCGGGGTCGAGGTGGGCTTGGAAGCCTTCGGCGAATCGTTTGACGTATGTGCTGGCTTGGCGGGCGCCGCCGCTTCCCATGAGTGCGTGGGAAACGATGCGGGCGCTGGCTCCAATGGTGACCGGGATTTCGCTGTCGCGGGCGGCGTTCATGCTGCGGTCTGCGGCGACTGCGGCGGGGCCCTCGTTGCCGACTTTTAAGAGAATGCCAGCAATAACGTGGTACGCATCGGAGATTGCAGACTGCAAACGGGATTTGAAGTCTCCGCTGGAGACTGTGACTGCGGCTTGTAGTGCGGGGACGAGCTCGGCGAGTGTGCCGGCGGCGGCGTCGTAGCGGCATGCCTGGTACTGGTTGCGTACTCGCACGCTGAGGCGCAGCAGCTGATCCGGCGGCACGGCTCGCTCGGTCGGCGATGACGGTGCTAGCGGGAAGGGGATCAGCAGCTCGGTAAGGAAGCTCGAGGCGGTGTTGGCTGCTGAGGCGAGTGAGCCAGCGAGGGTGGAAGCTCCGGCCAGTGCCAAGAGGTCCCGCCTGCGCATGGCGTTGTCTGCTCTCTCGTCCGCCCCGTCCAGTACCCGATCCCACGAAAGTAGCCCGCTGTCAGAGTCCGAGCTATCCATCGCTGAGATAGGTCCGATGTCCAACACGGACGCTTCAGAAGGCACATGAGGGGGTAAGGCCGAGATGCATCCGGGACAGGTCTGGCATGCCCAGACCGTCAGCGACCCGTTCCAGGAGCACGATGCTTTCGGCCTGGTGTATGCCCTTCATGAACTCGCTGATCCGGCCTTGCTTCATGTCTGTAGCGATGCCGATCTGCGTCTGCGTGATCTGGTGGTACTGGCGCAGCAACCGGAACAGACGGCCGAGGTCACGGGCGTGCAAGGCGTCGCAGACCTGGGGGCGAGTCCAGAACGTGGAGGGAAGGTTGATCAGGTCGTGTGCTGGCACCCGCCCGGATACCTCCCGTCTAGTGTGCCTGAGCTGCGGAAACTTCCTGGCCAGTGATCCTAAGCCCGCAGAGGGTCACTGTGGGGTGCCGGACTATCTCATCCCCGGATATCTCATCGTGGGGTGTCCGCGTGACCGGTGGCTCGACAAGCTCTGTGACGTGGGCAGATCAGAGCAAGCACAGACGTGCCGGTCCTGCGAGGGCTGTGGCCGGTTCGCGGTTGCTGGTCTATGCCTCGTCTCGAACCGGAGGACCGGGCCGGGTAGATCCTGGCCGTCTTGATCCGGCACCAGGGCAGGTGTACACGAAATCCGTTTCCGTTTCGATGCAAGGTCGGGATTCGGTTCGTGGTGATCGGCAAATCCGCCTGTCCTGGTGCCCTCCACTCTTTCCCACGCCAGCGCCGAAAGGAGACCTGCCCATGAAATTCCGCGACGCCCACACACAGCCAGAGCTGGACGAACGAACCATCTTCGAAGCATTGGACGTACGCACGGAAAATGTCCAGGACTCGCTGCTGTGGGAGCTGGCCGCGCGGGTCTGCGATGACCACCGCAAGGGAATCGGGTACTGCCTGATCTGCCAGCAGGAATGGCCGTGCTCGGCTTACCTGCTCGGCGTCAACGGGTTGGACTCCTCGATGCGGCCCGCGTGGCGGCGGCTGTCTTGGCGGTCCGGCCTGCAGCAACTCCGCCGGTCAGCTCGCAGTGGAGCTGACCGGCGTTTTGCCTGGTGGGCATGGCGGAGGATACGAGATTCGAACTCGTGAGGGGTTGCCCCCAACACGCTTTCCAAGCGTGCGCCCTAGGCCACTAGGCGAATCCTCCGTCGAGCATCGTACCTACCCGGTGGAGGGGACCTGACCGGCGGGCCGGCGGCTGAACTGACTGTCGGGGGGCGGGGTAAAGTACTGAGTAGCCCCTCGTGCGGCGTGCATCCTGTGAACTCCCCCAGGGCCGGAAGGCAGCAAGGGTAAGCGGGCTCTGGCGGGTGCGCGGGGGGTCCTTTCTTTTTAGCCGAAACCAGCGCTGACAGGCGAAGAGGGAGGCGGTGTTCAGTGGCGAACCTCGCGCTCTACCGAAAGTATCGTCCGCGGACCTTCGCCGAGGTCGTCGGGCAGGAGCACGTCACCGGCCCGCTCATCCAGGCGCTGAAGAACGGCAAGCTGAACCACGCGTACCTGTTCAGCGGTCCGCGCGGCTGCGGCAAGACCTCCTCTGCTCGCATCCTGGCTCGCTCGATGAACTGCGAGAAGGGCCCGACCCCGACGCCGTGCGGTGAGTGCGACTCCTGCGTGGCGCTGGCGCCGAACGGTTCCGGCAGCCTCGACGTGATCGAGATTGACGCGGCCAGCCACAACGGCGTCGAAGACGCGCGTGACCTGCGGGAACGGGCTTTCTTCGCGCCGGTGTCCAGTCGCTTCAAGGTGTACGTGATCGACGAGGCGCACATGGTCACCACGGCGGCGTTCAACGCGCTGCTGAAGCTGGTGGAGGAGCCGCCGGAGTTCGTGAAGTTCGTTTTCGCGACCACCGAGCCGGAAAAGGTGCTGCCGACGATCCGTTCGCGTACGCACCACTACCCGTTCCGGCTGATCCCGCCAGCGCAGCTGCGCGACCTGCTGGACGAGATCTGTACGAACGAGAACGTGAAGATCGAGCCGACCGTGCTGCCGCTGGTGGTACGGGCCGGTGGCGGCTCGGCCCGGGACTCGCTGTCGGTGCTGGACCAGTTGTTGGCCGGCGCGGGCGAGGACGGTGTGACGTACGAGCGGGCCATCGCGCTGCTCGGAGTCACCGACGCGACCTTGCTCGACGACGTCTGCGACGCGCTCGCCGCGGCGGACGGTGCCGCCGTTTTCCACGCGGTCAACAAGGTGGTCGAGGGCGGCCACGATCCCCGCCGATTCGCCACTGACCTGCTGGAACGGCTCCGCGACCTGGTGGTGCTGGAGCGCGTACCGGATGCCGGCGCGAGCGGGCTGATCGACGTGCCGGCGGACCAGTTGGAGCGGATGACCGGGCAAGCGCTGCGGCTCGGGCCGGGGTCGCTGTCCCGGATGGCCGACATCGTGCACGAAGGGCTCATCCAGATGCGGGGTACGACCTCGCCGCGGCTGGTGCTTGAGCTCCTGTGCGCACGCATGCTGCTGCCGGCGGCCGAGGAGAGTCACAGCGCGCTGATGCAGCGGCTGGAGCGGATGGAGCGCCGTCTGGAGATCGGCGGGATGACCTCGCCGGCGCCCCCGCAGCCAGCTCCGGTTCAGCAGGCGCCCGCCCAGCAGCCGGCTCCGGTGCGGCCGGCGCCAAGCGTTCAACCTGCGGCTCCAGCTCCGCAAGCTCCGGCTCCTGCCGCCCCAACCCCAACCCCGCCTGCGCCGGCGCCGGTTCAGCAGGCACCGGCGCAGCCGGTCGCCCCGGCGCCAAAGCCGGCCGACCCGGTGCCCGCGGCTTCGCCACCGGCAGCTCAGTCGCGTACCGAAGTGGCCCCCGGCGCGATGGACACCACGGCCGTACGGCAGATCTGGCCGCAGGTTCTGGACAAGGTGAAGGGCATCCGGCGGGCGCACTGGTCGGCCTTGATGGACTCGACGCCCAGCGACATCGAGGGCACCACCCTCGTTATCACGGTGAAGAACCAGGGCAACGCGGCCTGGCTGGGCAAGGACGAGGCGATCCAGGCGGTCGCCCAGATCCTCAACGAGCTGCTGGGCGTCCGCTGGTCTTTGCGGTACGTGACTGGCAAGGCACCAACCGCCCGCGCCGCCGCGCCCACGGCCGCGCCGAGCCGGCCGGAGCCACCGGCGCCCGCCGCTCCGGCACCGACCCCGCCGGCCGCGAGCGCACCGCCGGAGAACGACTGGCCGGACGTACGAGCGGTGCCCGGCGGCAACGCGGCGCCCGACCCGGCACCGGAGAAGACGAATGGCGGCGGGCCGCCGCCCGGCGCGAAGATCGTCGACATTGAGCCGCCACCGGACCCGTACGACGAGCCGTATCCGGACGACGAAGGCTCGACGGGCCTGACCGCGCCGGGCGAACGGGTCGACGTGATGAGCAGCGCCATCCAGGCGATTCAGGTCCTGGGCGCCACCGAAATCAAAGAGACCTGAGCCTGACCAGTAGTTCGCCGCCGGCCGGCTAGGCTGGCGGAAAGCCAACAGAGGGAGTCAGCCGTGAGGCCCGGTGGCCAGCCCAACATGCAGCAGATGCTCAAGCAGGCGCAGAAAATGCAGCGCCAGATGGAGCAGGCCCAGGCCGAGCTCGCGGCCGCTGAGGTGACCGGCTCGGCCGGCGGTGGTTTGGTGACCGCGACCGTCACCGGCTCCGGAGAGCTCACCGCGCTTGCCATCGACCCGAAGGTCGTCGACCCCGACGACGTCGAGACGCTCGCTGATCTGGTGCTCGCGGCCGTACGAGCAGCCAGCGACCAGGCGAAGAAGCTCGCCGAGGAGAAGATGGCCCCGGTCACCGGCGGACTCGGTGGCGCCTTGGGTGGCCTGCCCGGCGGCCTCGGCCTGTGACCAAGGACCGGTAGGCCGGCTGTGTATGAGGGAGCGCTCGCCGACCTGATCGACGAACTCGGCCGATTGCCCGGGATCGGGCCCAAAAGCGCGCAGCGGATCGCGTTCTTCATCCTGTCCTCGGACCCTGCCGACGTGACCCGGTTGTCGGCCGCGCTGACCCGGGTCAAGGACCAGGTCCGGTTCTGCACGATCTGTTTCAACGTGTCCGAGCAGGAACATTGCAAGATCTGCCGGGACACCCGTCGTACGGACGAATTGATCTGCGTGGTCGAGGAACCCAAAGACGTGGTGGCCGTCGAGCGTACTCGCGAGTTTCGCGGGAAATACCACGTTTTGGGCGGCGCGATCAATCCGCTGGACGGCATCGGCCCAGACGATCTGCGGATCCGTGAGCTGATGGCGCGACTGTCGTCCGGCCTGACCCGGGAGATCATTCTCGCCACCGACCCGAACACCGAGGGCGAGGCCACTGCCACCTATCTGGCGCTGATGCTCAAACCCATGGGGCTTTCGGTCACCCGGTTGGCGAGCGGGCTGCCGGTCGGTGGTGACCTGGAATACGCCGACGAGGTCACACTTGGTCGGGCATTCGAAGGTCGCCGTGTCCTGGACGTTTAGGAATTCCGTCGTACGGAACGAAAGACACTGTCCACAATGGACAAACCTGTCACGGCCATCACAATACGAGGATATTCGCTAACGACGTCCTACCTTTGCGGCGAGTTCTTAGTGTGACTTCCACGGTTCCCTCCGCGTCCCCGTCTGACCCTTCTTTACTCGGTCCGGTCCCGATCGTCAGATCGCGGCCGGACTACTCCAGACTCGCCTGGCCGATGTGGCTGCTGGGCATGAGCGTTTATGCGATCGCTGTTTTCCAACGCAGCAGCCTCGGCGTCGCCGGGCTCGCTGCCGCCGCGCATTTTCATGCCGGGCCGGCCGCGCTTTCTCTTTTCACTATTCTCCAACTGTCGGTCTACGCCCTCATGCAGGTGCCGGTCGGGTTGCTCGCCGATCGGGTTGGTCCGCGCCGGATGTTGGCCACCGGGCTGATGCTGATGGCGGTCGGCCAGCTCGGGGTCGCGCTCAGCGACCAACTGGCTGGTGGCATCGCCGCTCGGGTGCTGGTCGGCGCCGGCGACGCGATGAGTTTCGTTTCTCTCCTGCGGCTGATTTCGGCCTGGTTTCCGGCGCATCGATGCGCGCTGATGACGCAGCTCACATCTTTGGCTGGAATGGTGGGAAACCTTGCCTCGGTGCTGCCGATGAGCGCGCTTTTGCACGCGTACGGCTGGACGCCGACCTTCCTGGCGAACGCTGGCGTTGCGGCGGTCATGCTGCTGCCGGTGGTTCTTCTGCTCCGCGATCGGCCGGGCGGCCGGCGTACCGCTGGGCCGATTCACACCGCGTCCGTACGACGCCAGCTCGCCGAGTCTTGGGCGCAGCCAGGCACTCGACTCGGCACCTGGACACATATGTGCACCCAGTTTTCGTCTTGTGTTTTTGGGCTGCTGTGGGGATTTCCGTTTCTGATCAAGGGTGAGGGGCTGCATACCGCGACCGCCGGTGTGCTGTTGACGGTGCTGGTACTCGCCGGTGCCGCACTCGCTCAGGTTTTCGGGGTTGTGTCGTCACGTTGGCCGACCGTCCGGCACCGGCTCGCGCTCGGGGTCGTGGTGACGACCATGTTTTCGTGGACGATCGTGTTGCTGTGGTCGCCGCACGTGCCGCTGCCGGTGTTGGTCGTTCACATCATCGTGCTGAGTGCCGGTGGGCCTGCCTCGATGCTGGGCTTTGAACACGCACGGGAGGCGAATCCGCCGCAGCGCGCTGGTACGGCGTCGGGGCTGGTGAACATCGGCGGTTTCAGCGCGTCGGTGGTGGCCATGTTGCTGATTGGGCTTGCACTGCAGGTTTTCGGCGGGCTGGGCGCGACCGCGTACACGATCGCCTTCGCCCTGCAGTTCCTGCTCTTCGCGGTCGGGCTGCGTCAGATGGTGCGCTATGGCCGTCTCGTCGCCGCCGTCAAAGGCAGGGCACCGCAACGAACGCTGCGCGCCATTCCTGTCGGCCACCGCCGATAGCGTTGATTCGGGGGGCCCTGGCGCCCCCAAGGGGGATCGAGGTCCCCTGAATTCACGTTATCGGGCGGCACTGACAAAACGGAGCCCCACAGGTCGTGGCACGAATCCGGCGAACCGCCCTTGGCCGTCCCGGCGGGACAGCGCTGGGTTTAGCTGGCGGGGGCGGTGGCCGCCGCGGTCGAGAGGGTGACGCGGCGCGTACGCCAGCCGTTGCCGGAGCCGAAGCGGCCGATCGCGATCGCGGCCAGCGCGAGTGCCACGCCGACGCCGCCGGTGATGGCGAAACCCCAGGTGGCGCCGAGGTAGTCGATCGCGAGGCCGGCCAGCGGAGCACCGATCGAGACGCCGGCGGTGCCGGCGGTGCCGTGCCAGCCCATCGCCTCGCCGCGGCGTACCGGCGGGACCAGTCGGTTGACGTCGGAGACGGTCGCGGAGATCGACGGAGCGCACAGCATGCCGACCGGGAGCAGCGCGATGGCGAGAACCCACCAGTTCGGGGCGGCGGTCAGCAGCATGGTGGCGACGCCGAGCGACACGACGATCGCGGCACTCGAAATCGCCTTCGACAGCCCGCCATAGAGCAGCCCGCCGATCATCGAGCCGACCGCCCAGACGGCTAGTACGACACCGATCCACACGTCCTGGTGTTGGCCGCGGAGCACCGCGATGGCGGCCACCTCGCTGCCGGACAGCGCCAGAGTGGAAGACGCCATAAGGACCAGCACCGACACGAAACCAGGACTGGCCATCCCGGCGCGTTGCGGCTTGTCAGCGACGGCTTCGGTGGCCGCGCTGACCACCCGCGGGTTGAGCACGACCAGCGTCAGGCAGGCGATCACCTGGAACGCGCCCAGGCCCACCATCGTGACTGCCGGCGACAGCGCGGTGGAGGCGAGTACGCCGGCGAGCGGACCCACCATGTATGACATTTCGACGAGCACGGAATCCAGCGCGAAACCGGTCCGGCGCAGTTCCTCCGGCAGCATCGAGCCGATCGCCTGCCGGGAGATGCTGAAGACCGGCGGGTTGAACAGGCCGGCGAGCACGGCGGCCGGAACCAGCCAGACAAAACTCAGCAACGGCGCCACGGACCAGAAAATCGCGACCGCGACGATGGAGGGCAAGAGTGCCTTGCGTACGCCGAAGCGGTCGATCGCCCGGCCCCGCCACGGACCGCTCAGAGCCGTACCGAGGGTCATCGCGGTGGCCAGCAGGCCCGCCTCGGCGTAACCGCGATGCAGGCCAACCACCACGTACAAGGTGAGCACGATGCTCGCCGCGAGGCCGGGGATGCGGGCCAGCGTGGTGACGGCCAGCAGCCGGGTCATCCCCGGCACCGCGAGGACGCGGCGATAGGGATTCTGTTTCATACCGATCATTCTCCGGTCCGGTTGACGAGCAGTCCACGCATTTTCCGGCCCGCGGTGGTGGGTGTGCTCACAATTTCGCGCGGCTCCATGGGAGCACCCACCACCGACAGTTTCGGTGGCCAGCGGACCATTTCTGCACAATCGGATTCCGATTGTGCAGACGTACGCAGGGACTCCTCTCACTCATACGAGAGAGAGGAGTCCCTGCGGGCACAACGGGACAGCGGTCGGCGGAGCGTGGTCGACGGCGCCGGCGGCGGTCCTACGAGTGAGTCAGCGGAAAGCGCGGTTTACCGCGCTGACTACTGCCCGCAGAGAGGCGGTGACGATGTTCGCGTCCACCCCGACCCCCCACAGCGTCCGGTCGCCGATCTGGCATTCCACGTACGCGGCCGCCTTCGCGTCCTCACCAGCGGTGAGGGCGTGCTCGGCGTAGTCGAGAACCCTGGTTTGGATGCCGGCCTCGGTCAACGCCGAGGTGAAGGCCTCGATCGGGCCGGTGCCGATGCCTTCCAGCGCGCGATCGGCACCATCAAACGTGACGTCAGCCACGAGCTGGTCCTCACCGCTCGCGGTGGCGTCCGCGGTCGTACGGTGGCCGCGAAGGTGCACCCGCCCCCACGGCACCGCCGAGCCCGGCAGATATTCGTCCGTGAAGATCTCCCACATCCGCCGCGGCGAAACCTCGCCGCCCTCGGAGTCGGTGAGCTGCTGGACGACCTGACTGAACTCGATCTGCAGTCGGCGCGGCAGATCGAGCTGGTGCTCCGTCTTCATGATGTACGCGACGCCGCCCTTGCCGGACTGCGAGTTCACCCGGATGACGGCCTCGTACGTACGACCCACGTCCTTCGGGTCGATCGGCAGATACGGCACTTCCCACGGCATATCCTCGATGGACTTGCCGGCCGCGTCGGCCTCCCGGCGCAGCGCGTCGAAACCCTTGTTGATCGCGTCCTGGTGAGAACCGGAGAACGCGGTGAAAACCAGGTCGCCGCCGTACGGGTGCCGCTCGTTCACCGGCAGCTGGTTGCAGTATTCGACGGTCCGCCGGATTTCGTCGATGTGGGAGAAGTCGATTTGCGGGTCGATGCCCTGGCTGAACAAGTTCATGCCCAGCGTCACCAGGCAGACGTTGCCGGTCCGCTCACCATTGCCGAACAGGCAGCCCTCAATGCGGTCCGCGCCAGCCATATATCCCAGCTCGGCGGCCGCGACACCGGTGCCACGGTCGTTGTGTGGGTGCAGCGAGAGCACCACCGACTCACGGTATTTCAGATGCCGGCTCATCCACTCGATGGAATCCGCGTAGACATTCGGCGTGGCCATTTCGACGGTCGCCGGCAGGTTGATGATGACCGGCCGGTCCTTGGTCGGCTGCCAGACATCGTTGACAGCGTTGCAAATCTCAACGGCGTATTCCAGCTCGGTGCCGGTGTACGACTCCGGCGAATACTGGTAGCGAACCTTCGTGTCGCCGACGGTTTCGGTCAGTTTCTGGATCAGTCGTGCGCCCTGCACGGCAATATCGGTGATTCCGTCTTTCTCCAGCCCGAAAACCACCCGCCGCTGCAGGATGGAAGTCGAATTGTAGAGGTGCACGATGACTTCGCGGGCACCCCGAATCGAGTCGAAAGTACGCTCGATCAAGTGATCCCGCGCCTGCGTCAACACCTGGATCGTGACGTCTTCGGGAATCAGGTCGTTCTCGATGATTTCCCGTACGAAGTCGAAATCGGTCTGGCTGGCGGCCGGGAAACCGACCTCGATTTCCTTGTAGCCCAGTTGGCAGAGCAGCTGGAACATCCGGCGCTTACGCTCGGGTGTCATCGGGTCGATCAGGGCCTGGTTGCCGTCGCGCAGGTCAACCGCGCACCACAGCGGCGCCTCGGTGATGCGTTTGGTCGGCCACGTCCGGTCCGGCAGGTCGATGGTCTGGACGAGTTCAGGAAAGGGCCGGTAGCGCTGGAACGGCATCGGGGATGACTGCTGCGGTGCGGGCATTGGGAGGGTGGCTCCTCAGGAGGCTGCCGTGACTGGCAGGGCGGTGAGGGCCGGCGGAGGGCAACAGCAAACTCCGCGACGGGGAGCCGGCCTGGTGATTCGTCAGGCCCCGCCGCGGCAGCGAAGAAGAAGCAGCGCCATCCGCACAAAGATCACAGTAGGCGAGTCCCGCCCCAGGATGGAAACCCCATCCCACTATGTGGACTCCGCGACTCTCCCCATACCCGCTCCCGCCGAAAATTTTCACGCGCGCGCGTCCTCAAACCCACCCCCCCCACCCGATCACTGGGTGGGGGCCAGAAAACAGCATCGGTACGACAATTTCACGCCGTAACAGATACCTCACACCCATCCCACCCACACCGGCCCCCAACCCAGCCACACCGGCATTCAACTCAGCCCCGTCGGCATTCACCCCAGCCACGCTCGCGCGGCGGCCGGAGGCCGCCCAGGTTCGTGGCGGTGGGGTGCCCGTTCTTTGGGCGCCCCGGCGACGCGAGCCGGATGCGCCGCCGCAGGAACTGCGGCCGTCAACTCAGCCACACCGGCATTCAACTCAGCCCCGTCCGCGCGGCGGCCGGAGGTCGCCCAGGTTCGTGGCGGTGGGGTGCCCGTTCTTTGGGCGCCCCGGCGACGCGAGCCGGATGCGCCGCCGCAGGAACTGCGGCCAACAGCTCTGCGAGCCGGATGCGCCGCCGCAGGAACTGCGGCCAACAGCTCAGCAGTGCGGTCATGACACAGCACGTACCGGTGTGCCGCCGGCGACGGTGAATTCGAGGCGGACCTGGATGTCGGTTTCCAATGCCATCCGTACGTGTGCGATCGCCTCGGACTCGACCTGGCGGCGGACCGCGCCGAGGTCGGCGCCTGGTTCGACGGTGACCTTGAGCACCAGGCGGGGATGGGCCGGCCGGCCGGTCAGTCGGGCGGTGGCTCGCCACACGCCGGCGTAGTCGGCGATCTCGTTGCCGACCGCGTCCAGGATCGCCCGGGTCAGCAGCATCGTGCTGCCGGCGGCCGGGTCGCTGGCCAGCTCCAGCCGGCTGACCCGGTCACTGGCCAGCTGCGCGGTCACCCACAGCAGCCCGAGCAGGGCCAGCAGCACCGCGGCGGCGACCACGGCAGGCCAGAACCAGGAGTGGTTCGCGGCGATGAAGGTGGTCGCCTCGGCTGGGAGTAAGGCGTCGTTGCCGAACAGGAACAGCCCAGCCGCGATGCCGGCCGCGCCGGCGACCAGCAGGACGAAACCCAGCAGCGCGAGGACGATCCGGTTGGCCCGGTCGGCGCGCGGGTTCACCGGTCGCCTCCGGTGATCACTCGTACGGTCACCCGCGGTGGTCGGGCCAGTCCGATGTCGGCGATCCGCTGCGTCACCCGCTGGGCCACCCGGGTCGCCACTTCCTTGTCCTGTTCTTCGTCGTGCCTGGTGGTCACGAGTCGGATGATCGCCCGCCGCGGTCCGAGGTTGACGGCCGTCGCGCGTACGCCGTCCTCAGCGGCCGCGGCGGCGTCGATCGCCTTGCGCAGCGAGCTGCGCGGCAGGACGGGGTCGATGCCGTCGGCGGCGCCGGACAGCTCCACGAAACGGCGCTGCCGTGGCCACAGCTGGGAAATCAGCAGTACGAGTCCGACGACCGCGACAGCGACCAGCACGGCCCGTACCGAACTGGATTGCCAGGTGCGCCCGGCGAGCAGCGCGGCGACGTTCTGGTACGGGATCAGCCAGCGCGCCTGGCCGAGGTTCGCCAGCACCACCTCGACGGTGACCAGCACCGCGATGGCCACCATCGCGATGCCGATGACCAGCGCCAACATCCGGTTCACGAGCCGCATCAGACCACCCGCGGCCCGGTCGGCGTGCTCACATCGGACAGCGCCGCGACAGTGATGTCGACCGCGGTGACCGGCAGCCCGGTGAAGGTGGTGACCCGTTCGGTGACGTGGTCGCGGACCTGCTGGCAGACCGTACGAATGCCGTGTGGCCATCGCACGCAGACCTGTAGGTGGACGCTGGCCCGGCCGGCGACGATCCGGGCGCTGGCCCGGGGTGGCGAGTCGATTCGGCCGATGGACGCGCCCAGCACTCGCCGCGGCGGGCCGGAGACGGCGTCGATCTCGGCGGCGGCGGTGGCCGCGATCCGCTCCACCACCCGGTTCTCGATCTCCAGGCCGCCGCGTTGGCCGGGGTCGTCCAGCTCAACCGTCTTGGCCAGGCTGACCGGTTCGGTCATCGTGGCCGGCGGCCGTTGCCGCCCAGGTAGCTGGAGATGTCCAGGTCGCCGTCCAGGATCTTGCCGACGCCCAGGCCCACCGCGCCAAAGACGATCGCGGCCAGGAATCCGAAGAACCCGCCGACCGCGGTCGCGATGGCGATCAGCAGTCCGGCGAACAGACCAATCGTGGTGCGTGACATGGGAAAGTCCTCTGGTCAGTGAACGCGTGGATGGAACCGGCGCTGGATTCTGCGGTTGATCCAGGCGGTGACGCCCGGATTCCACCACCGCTGCCGGTACGCGACCGTGGTGCCGGCGACCGGGCGATCCCGCAAGGATGCCACCCCGGCCGCGAAAACCTCTGGGTCACCGCCCCGGTCGGGGTGGTTTTCCCGTACGAAGGCACGGAAAGCGCGCCGGCGTTCGGTGGGGTCCGCTGGCCAGCCGGTCATGGCGCGAGGACCACGTCGTCGACCGTGACATCGATCGGCAGATCTCCGACAATGTCCCGTACGGCAGCTCGGACGCCTTCAGCGACCGCGAAAACCGAGTGTCCAAACAGGACGGCCACGTCCACGGCCACCCCGTCCGGACGCAGCCGGACACCCAACACCCGGCGGCCGGGAAGGTAGGTGGCGACCTCACCGAACCGCCCGGACCGTAGCCCGGCCACGCCAGGCGCAAGCAGCACCGCCGCGGCGACGGTGTCGGCCAGTACGCCGTGGACGGTGGTGGAAGGCAGGGGTTGGCTCATACCACCCGGGCCGACTCCTCGGCCTCCGGCTCGTCGCCGGGGATGTGGATGTCGTTGACCGCGATGTTCACCTCGGTCACCTCCAGGCCGGTCATCCGCTCCACCGAGTCGATGACGTTGCGCCGGATGGCGGCCGCGAGATCGGCGATGGACACGCCGTATTCAGCCACGATGTTCAGGTCGACGGCGGCCTGCCGCTCGCCCACCTCGACTGACACGCCCTGGGTGATGTTCGGGCCACCGGCGCCGACCGGGATCCGTTCGCGCAGCGCGCCGAGCGCGCGGCCGACCGAACCACCCAGCGCGTACACGCCCGAGATCTCCCGGGTCGCGATGCCGGCGATCTTCTGGACGACCCCGTCCGCGATGATCGTCCGCCCCTCCGGGCCGGTCAGGCTCTCGATCTCGGCGCCGGGTACGAGGGTGGTGTGGCCCGGCTTGGACGCGGACTTGCTGGCGTTCGCGGACTCAGCCATCGCGACCGTTCCCTTCCGTTGGTCATTCACTTGTCTGGCAGTGAGTTTATGTGAGGGCGGTCACCGGCCGCATTTGGTGCATTCGGTACGCGACTATCTCCCGCTCGGGCTGCTGCTGGGCGTCGGGGTCGGGGACACCGGCGCGCCGGCCGCGACCAGTGGCGCGGGCAGCGCGAGCGCCGCCGGCGGCGCTCCGGACGACACCAGTTTCAGGGTGCCGGTGGACGTACGCAGCCCGGTGAGAACACCGTTCGCGTCATAGCAGTACGTGCCGGGGTCGACCGGTGCCGCGATGGACGCGCTGACGATGTCGACCTCGAAACAGACGCCGGTGGGCGCCGGCGGACTGCTGGTCACGTTGACGGCGATCGCGGTGGCCGGGTTGGCCAGTTCCTGCGGCCAGGCGGTGAACACCTTCAGCAGCGCGAAATCGTCGTCCGCAGGTGGTGGCTGGCCGGCCGCGGCGACCTGCGCACAACTCGGCGCGGCTCCACTCAGAGTGCATTTCCAGGTGCCGGCGGTGGTGTGTACGAGCGAGATGACCTGCGCCGAATCCCCGATGTCGAGCCGCCATCCGTCGGCCGTACGACTGATCGTCACGCTCTGGCTGGCCGGCGCCGAGGACGAGGCCGCCTGCTGGGCGTTGCCGCCGGTCAGGGCGTAGGTGGCGGTGAACTTCAGCGCGGTGGCCTGCGCGGCCCGGGCGGCCAGCTGCTGACGCGGCGGAAGCTGTGGCGTCGCGCTCGTGGTGGGCTGCGGCACCGGTGCGGGTCCAGCGCAGGCGGCCAGTGCCAGCAGTGGCACCGCACAGACGGCCGCCACCCACCTGCCGGGCCGCGTTGCCCGGTCGCCCCTGGTCCCCATCTGGCCCAGTGTGTCAGTCGCCACCACGAAAACCTGGCTACCGCGATGCCCGTGTTGGGTGAAGATGGCCGTATGTTCGCGGTAATTCTCGCGGTGATCGCCGCGCTGGCGTACGGCAGCTCCGACTTCGTGGCCGGAGTGGCCTCCCGGCGCATGCACTACGCGCGGGTCGCCGTGCTCGGCCAACTCACCGCGTCGGTGGTGACTGTGACCGCCTCGCTCGTCGTCGGTGGCCATCCGAGCACCGCCGCAATCGGGTGGGGCGCGGTCGGTGGCATCGGCGGTGCGCTCGGGACGCTCGCGCTCTACCGCGGTCTCGCCCGCGGCCGGATCAGCGTGGTCGCGCCGCTGTCCGGAGTGGTCGCGGCCGGCGTGCCGGCGCTGGTCGGCCTGGTCCTCGGGGAGCGGCCGACGGTGGTGGCCGGCGTCGGGCTGCTGCTGGCGTTGCCGGCCGTCTGGCTGGTGTCCACCAGCGCCGCTCCCGAGCAGGACCAGGCTCGTACGTCCGGAGTCCTGGACGGCGTCCTCGCCGGCCTCGGCTTCGCGCTGCTGTTCGTCGCCTTGCAGCGGGCCGGCGACGGCGTGGGCCTGTGGCCGACGGCGGTCGAGCAGGTCGTCTCGATCGTACCGGTCGCCGCCCTCTACCTGGTCGTACGTGCGCGTACGACCGATCGCGAGCGTTGGACCGTACGCACCGCGGCCGGCCCAGCGATGGCCGGGGCGTTGGGTGCGGTGGCGGTGGTCTTCTACTTCCTGGCCACCCACTTCGGGATGCTGACCGTGGTCGCCGTGCTGACCTCGCTCTACCCGGCCGCGACCATCGCGTTGGCCCGGTTCGTGCTGGCCGAGCGGATCAGCCGCTGGCAGGGCGCCGGCCTCGTACTGGCCGGGGTGGCCGTGGCGCTCATCACAGCGGGATAAGGTCTCGCGTCACAGCGGCCTTTCGCCGCAAAGTTTCGCGAGTCTGATCACACCGGCGGCTAACTGCGTTGTGGTCCGACCCCCGCTCGCGGGTAACCTTTGCCCGTCGATAACCGCCGACCGAGGGGACCAAAGTGGGACTCGTCGTGCAGAAATACGGCGGCTCCTCGGTCTCGAGCGCGGAGCGGATCAAAAGGGTCGCTGAGCGCATCGTCGCCACCAAGAAAGCCGGCGACGACGTGGTCGTCGTCGTGTCGGCCATGGGCGACACCACCGATGAGCTGCGCGATCTGGCCAACCAGGTGACGCCGACCCCGCCCGGTCGCGAACTGGACATGCTGCTCACCGCCGGCGAGCGCATCTCGATGGCGCTGCTGGCGATGGCCATTCACTCGCTCGGATCGCAGGCGCGGTCGTTCACCGGCTCGCAGGCCGGCGTGCTCACCACCTCCAAACACGGCAAGGCCCGGATCATCGACATCACGCCGGGCCGGATCTCGGCCGCGCTGTCGGCCGGGTCGATCGCGATCGTGGCTGGTTTCCAGGGCATCGCCCAGGACACCAAGGACATCACCACGCTCGGTCGAGGCGGTTCGGACACCACCGCGGTCGCGCTGGCCGCCGCGTTGAAGGCCGATGTCTGCGAGATCTACACGGACGTGGACGGCGTCTACTCCGCCGACCCGCGGATCGTGCCGACCGCCCGGCACCTTGCCGAAGTCACGTACGAGGAAATGCTCGAACTGGCCGCGTGTGGCGCGAAGGTGCTGCACCTGCCATCAGTGGAGTACGCGCGACGAAACCAGATCCCAGTGCACGTGCGGTCGTCGTATTCGGACCGCCCGGGCACCATGGTCACCGGCTCGATTGAGGACCTCCCGATGGAAAAAGCAGTCATCGTCGGCGTCGCACACGACCGCAGTGAAGGCAAGATCACCGTGGTTGGGGTGCCGGACCGGCCCGGGGTCGCGGCCCGGATCTTCCAGGCGGTCGCGGACGCCGAGATCAACCTCGACATGATCGTCCAGAACGTCTCCTCGGCGGACACGTTCCGTACCGATGTTTCCTTTACTCTCCCCAAAGCCGACGCACCGGCCGCCATGGCCGCGCTGGAGCAGGTGCAGGACGAGCTGGGCTTCACGCACCTGATTTACGACGACAACGTCGGCAAGCTGTCGCTGGTCGGCGCCGGCATGCGGTCGCAGCCGGGGGTCTCGGCGAAGTTCTTCAGCGCGCTGGCCAAAGCCGGCATCAACATCGAGATCATCTCCACTTCGGAGATCCGGATTTCGGTGGTCGTACGGTCCGAAGACCTCGACGCGGCCGTACACGCCGTGCACGAGGCATTCGAGCTGTCCGGCGACGAGGAAGCCACCGTCTACGCAGGGACCGGCCGATGAGCGTACGCAAACCCACCCTGGCTGTTGTTGGCGCGACCGGCGCCGTCGGTACGGTGATGTTGTCGATCCTGTCCGAGCGGGCCGACATCTGGGGCGAGATTCGGTTGCTGGCATCGAAAAGATCGGCCGGCAAGAAGCTGAAGGTGCGCGGCGAGGACGTCGTCGTGCAGGAGCTGACCGCCGAGGCGTTCCACGGCGTCGACGTGGCGATGTTCGACGTGCCGGACGAGATTTCCGCGCAGTGGGCGCCCATCGCGGCCGCCGCGGGTGCGGTCGCGGTCGACAACTCCGGCGCTTTCCGGATGGATCCTGACGTTCCGCTGATCGTGCCGGAGGTCAACCCGGACGCGGCCCGGAACCGGCCGCGGGGCATTATTGCGAACCCCAACTGCACGACCCTGACCATGATGGATGGAATGGGCGCGCTGCACGCGAAATTCACCCTGACCGAGTTGGTCGTCGCCTCGTACCAGGCCGCTTCCGGCGCTGGTCAGGCCGGCGTGGACCGGCTTTACGACGAGCTCGCAGTGGTCGGTGGCCGGCGTGATTTGGGGGTACGAGCCGGGGATGTGAGGGCTGCGCTGGTCGACAAGCTCGGAGACGCTCCCTCCCCATTCCCGGCGCCGCTCGCGCTGAATGTGGTGCCGTGGGCGGGATCGCTCAAAGATGACGGCTGGGCCTCGGAAGAACTCAAGGTCCGCAACGAATCCCGCAAGATTCTGGGAATCCCGGACCTGAAGGTGTCGGCCACCTGTGTACGAGTGCCGGTGATCACGACGCATTCGTTGGCCGTGCATGCCACTTTCGCGTCACCGGTGACGGTCGCCCAGGCTCACGAGGTGCTGTCGGCCGCGCCCAACGTGGTGGTGATCGACGACCCGGCGACCCTGCAGTTCCCCACCCCGGCCGACTCGGTCGGCGCCGACCCGACTTTTGTCGGCCGGGTCCGCCAGGCGCTGGATTTCCCGAACACACTGGATCTTTTCGTGTGTGGCGACAACCTGCGCAAGGGTGCCGCCCTGAACACCGCCCACATCGCCGAAATGATCGCCGCCGAACTCACCGCGTAGCGGTAGCCATCTTGGTGGCGCCGGTGGCCATCTTTGCCGGCTGACCAGCGTCGGTGTGCCCGAACGTGCTGTTGTTGAGTCTTGCCAGCCCCCGCCGCGAACAGCGGCGTCTACAGTCCGAGCTAGACCGAAGGTGGCCGCGGTGGACCGTTGTGACGTGGTGATCGTGGGGGCTGGACCGGCCGGGTTGACGCTGGCCAGCGAGCTGGCACTGGCTGGCGTGCGGGCGCTGGTCATCGAGCGGTTGACCGAGGCGGAACAGGCCGAATCCGACCGTACGATGGGAAACCGGTCGGTCACCGTGCCGTCGGTGCGGGCATTTGACCGGCGTGGACTGCTCACGGAACTGCGCGAAGCATCGCAGCGCGGCTTCAACGTGATGGCTGCCGGACAGCCGGACGACGGTCCAAAACTTTACCAGCATTTCGCGTTTCTCTTTCCTCGCCCCGAACTTCTCGATCAAGCCGCGCTGGGGTGGCCCGTCCTTGAGGGATGTTTCGTGCAACGGGCGGACATTCGACGGTTGCTGGCCGGGCGGGCCCGCGAGTTCGGCGCCCAGATTCGTTACGGCGTTGAGGTGACCGGGCTCGCCGCTGACGCCGACGGCGTCACGGTTGAGGCCGGTGCAACGGTGATCCGGGCCGGCTGGCTGGTCGGCTGCGATGGCGCGCACAGCTTGGTGCGTACGATCGCGGGCTTCGATTTTCCAGGCGTGGAACCGGAAATTCTGTTCCGGCAGGCCGCTGTCGACCTGGCCGACCCGGACCTGCTGCCGGTTGGCTGGTTCACTGAGCCGGGAGTTTTCGGGCACGTGCCGCTGCCGTCCGGAGTGCACATGGTGTTCACCGGCGAATTCGGTGCCAAGACGGACGACGTGTCGATGACAGTGGCCGAAATGCAGGAAAGTCTGCGGGCGGCCAGTGGAACGGACGTGACGGTCACCCGAATCCATCAGTTCGGCAAATACACCGACGTGAGCCGGCAGTCGTCGACGTACCGAAAGGGCCGGATTTTCCTCGCCGGCGACGCCGCTCACGTCCATCCGCCGCTGGGCGGCCAGGGGATGAACTTGGGTATCGGCGACGCGACGAACCTCGGCTGGAAGCTGGCCGCGGCCGTACGCGGGGACTCACCGGATGGGCTCCTCAACACGTACACTCCCGAACGGCATCCGATCGGGAAATGGGTGCAGGACTGGACCAGGGCGCAGGTGGCGTTGCTGCGCCCTGATCCGCGCAGCCGCGCTTTACGTGAGGTGATGCGCGAATTGGCGAACACCGCGGACGGATCCACCTATCTGGTCGAAAAAGTCTCCGGTCTCTGGCAACTGCCGATGGCGTCCGGCGGGCATCCGCTGACGGGCCGTACGGTCCCGGAGCTGGCTTTCGCCGACGGCAGCCGGCTGGCCGATCACTGCCACCGCGGACGCGGACTGCTGGTCGACCTGATCGGCCACCCCGCACTGCGAGAGACTTTTCGCGGTTATTCCGACCGGATCGACACGCTGACGGCGAAATCGGAGAATTCCGGAAAACTGGCCGGGCTGTTGGTACGGCCGGATGGGGTGGTGGCCTGGGCCGCGGACCGTACGGTCGGGCCTGCCGACTTGGTCGCGGTCCAGCAGGCGTTGTCGACATGGTGGGGCGATCCGCGGAGCTGAGCGAAAAACCAATGTTGCGTACGAGCGCTCCCGCAGTATGGTGGTTGTGGACTTACCAGCGACGAGACTGATCCCGGGAGGTGGACGCGGTGCCGGTGCGCACACTCAAGCGAGAGCAACGCGTCCTGCCGGGCTGTTGCCCTGGGCGCCTGATCCGGCGTTCGTATCGGCGCACCTCGCTGCCCGCCGGCCAGTGGCGCCGGCGGCCCAGCCGCTAACGAAGTCCCTTCCCTCTGTAGCTCAGCGGAAAGAGCATCGGCCTCCGACGCCGTGTGCGCAGGTTCGAGTCCTGCCAGGGGGACACCCAAAATCAAGGAGTACCAATAATGTCGTACCACGTGCTGGGCGGCACTCGCGCGCCCGTATGGATGTGGGCCGATCCGGCGACCGTCGAATCGCAGGCGTTGAACCAGCTGCGAAACATCGCCCAGCTGCCCTGGACCCACGGCGTCCGGGTGATGCCGGACGTACACCTCGGAAAAGGCGCCACCGTCGGCAGCGTCATCGCGATGGCAGGTGCCGTTTCGCCGGCCGCGGTCGGAGTGGACATTGGCTGTGGCATGACAGCCGTACGCACCACTTTGCGGGCCGAGGATTTGCCTGATGATCTGGGAAAACTTCGGTCCGCGATCGAAAAGCAGATCCCGGTCGGATTCACCTCGCACAAGACACCGGTGAATCCGAACCGGCTGCGGGACGACCGGGGCCAGCTCCGAGTGGAGTCGCGCGGTTGGGCCGACTTCTGGTCCGGATTTGATGATTTGCACCCGGACGTCCAGAAACTGCGGTCGAGGGCGATGTCCCAGCTGGGATCTTTGGGCGGTGGCAACCACTTTCTGGAACTCTGCCTCGAGCAGGACGGTGTGCACGAGGGCCGAGTCTGGCTGATGCTGCATTCGGGTTCCCGCAACATTGGCAAGGAACTGGCCGAGCGGCACATGTCGACGGCCCGCGGCCTGCCGCACAATGCTGACGTGCCGGACCGTGATCTCGCGGTTTTCCTTGCTGGTACGCCAGAAATGGCGGCGTACCGGCGGGATTTGTTCTGGGCGCAGGACTATGCCCGGCGCAACCGGGACGTGATGATGGCACTCTTCCAGAACGCGGTGACCACCGCGCTGCCGCAGACCCGTTTCTACGAGCCGATTTCCTGCCACCACAACTACGTGGCGCAGGAGCGGATCGACGGGGTGGAGCTGCTGGTGACCCGGAAGGGGGCGATCCGGGCCGGTGCCGGCGATCTGGGCATCATCCCCGGGTCGATGGGCACCGGCAGCTACATCGTGCGGGGCCTGGGCAACCTCGACTCGTACGAGTCCGCGTCGCACGGGGCCGGCCGGCGGATGAGTCGTACGGCCGCGAAGAAGGCGTTCACCGCGGCGGACCTGCGCGCCCAGACCGAGGGCGTGGAGTGTCGGAAGGATGCCGGTGTGGTGGACGAGATCCCGGCCGCGTACAAGGACATCGAGGAGGTCATCTCGGCCCAGCGCGACCTGGTCGAGGTGGTCGCCCGCATCAAACAGGTCATCTGCATCAAGGGCTAACCTTTTCCGCAACCGCAGTTTGTCCGCAACGCCCCGTTGCTTGCGCCAGACGCAAGCAGCGGGGCGTTGCGGACGTCACGGCGGGGCGGGAGGTAGCCCGGCAATACTGACGGCAGTGAGGTGGCATTGCCGATAAGGGGGAAATGGGTGACATCCCCGATGCGAAACGCCGATCGGCCGGTGATGATGGGCATTGTGCGTACGATTCTGAACGTCATTTGGTTGGTGCTGTGCGGCATCTGGATGGCCATCGGCTACTGCATCGCCGGGGTCATCTGCTGTGTGCTGATCGTCACCATTCCCTTCGGCATCGCTTCTTTCCGGATCGCCGGGTATGCGCTGTGGCCGTTTGGCCACACCATTGTCGACCGGCCCGGTGCGGGCATCGCGTCCGCGATCGGCAACGTGCTGTGGATCATCGTTGCTGGGTGGTGGCTCGCCATCGGGCACGTGCTGACCGGGATCGCTTTGTGCATAACGATCATCGGCATTCCGTTCGGGATCGCCAACTTCAAGATGATCCCGGTCTCGCTGGTGCCGCTGGGCAAGGAAATCGTGGAAATCTAGGCGGCCGGCGTGGTGAAGTCGATCTCGTCCATTTCCGCGTAGCAGTCACCCTTGGTGAACTTGAACGTGTTGGCGCCGGCGGTGACATTCACGTTCACCCCGGTGATGCTCCAGTAATCCCACCCAAAAGACGGGTAGGTGACCGGGAACGGGGTCGCGCCGTTGACGGACAGTTGGTGGCTGCACGGCATGTTCATCCCGTCATCGGCCCGGACGTAGATCCGGCTTGTGCCGGTTTTCGGGGCGTACACGGTGAAAGTTAAGGCGCTGTCTGGAAAGTCGATGTGCCCCACCCGGACGCCTCCAGAGCTGCGATTGCCGGCCACCTGTTGGGTGTCGGTGGAGGTCGCGTTCGCCGCCTGCTCCGACTCGTACCGATAGAACGGGGTGCCGACGATCGCGGAATACCAGCGGGCGGCCATCCGCGAATAGCCGCCGACGGTGGGATGGATGCCGTCCACCAGCTCAGCGGTCGGTACGGCGGAATGCATGTCGACGAAGCTCACGTTCTTGCCGGCCGCCGCTTTGGCGCCGACGATTCCCGGAATGGTCGCGTCGTACGCGAGCACCCGGTTCGCCCCGGCGGCATCGGCCAGCGGGATGATCGAGGCGACATAGACCTTGGCCGCCGGTACGGTCTGGGTGATTTGGTCGAGCAGAGTGGACAATTCAGCCGGCGCGGCCGCACTGGTGGCATCGGTGTACATGTCGTTCGTGCCGATATGCAGCAGAACCATGTCGGGTTTGTACGTTGTCAGCCAACCAACGACCTGCTGACTGAGCTGGGCGATGGTCCAGCCGGGGTGGCCCTCGTGGTTCTGGTCGGGCAGATTCGTCGGCCCACTGGTCTGCGAGCCGACGAAGTCCACGGATCGGCCGTCTGTCTCGAAAAAATGCCAGAGATCGGTACGGTAGCCGGCGTCCGCCTGACCGTCGGTGATCGAGTCGCCCAACGGCATCACCTTCAGCGGGACAGCAGCCGGCACGATATGCGCGGCCGGCACGGTATGTGCGACCGCTGGCGCCGCGCCGGCCACCAGGGCCGCGACTATCGTTGTCAGGGCAGCAAAACGTACCAACCTCATGAGGTGTCCCCTTGATGGGAGAAGGATGCGGCCGGGCCGCACGCTAACACCGGGACTGCACTCGCGAAAGGCCAAAACCAGAGCAGCTGTCAATCCGCACTTTCCGGCGCGGTGACCGCGGTGGGGTTGAGCACCCTGGACAGGAATGTCTTCGTACGCTCGTGTTGCGGATTTCCCAGCACATCGGCCGGTTGACCCTGCTCGACGACCACTCCGCCGTCCATGAAAATCACCCGATCGGCGACATCGCGGGCAAAAGACATCTCATGTGTCACGACCATCATGGTCATCCCGTCGGTGGCGAGTTTTCGCATCACCGCGAGCACATCGCCGACCAGTTCCGGGTCGAGCGCGGAGGTCGGCTCATCGAAAAGCATCAGATCCGGCCCCATCGACAGCGAGCGGGCAATGGCCGCCCGCTGCTGCTGACCGCCGGAAAGCTGCGCTGGGTACGCGTGCACCTTGTCCGCCAACCCGACGATCTCCAGGTTCTGCAGCGCCACTTTCTCGGCTGCGGCCTTGGAGCGGTGGAGCACCCGCCGTTGCGCGATCGTCAGGTTGTTCAGCACTGACAGATGCGGGAACAGGTTGAACTGCTGGAAAACCATCCCAATGGACCGGCGGATCTTGTCGATGTTGGCGTTCGGGTCGGTGACCTCGTTGCCACTAACGAAAATCTTGCCGCTGGTTGGTTCTTCCAGCAGGTTCACGCAGCGCAGCAACGTCGATTTTCCGGAGCCCGAAGGTCCAATCACGCACACTACTTCGCCGCGGTTGACGGTGAAGTCGATGCCTTTAAGCACCTCGAGTTTGCCGAAGTACTTGTGCAGCTCGCGAATCTCGATAGCGATCTCGGCGGCGGGCCCGGACTCTTTGCTCATGGTCATCGCGTCCGGCCTCTCATCGGGACTTCTGGTAGCGGCGTTCAAGTCGTTGCACCAGTTGGGAAAGCGGCAGGCAGATGATCAGGTAGCAGAGCCCGGCGATGACCAGCGGGGTCGGGTTGACCCGCGCGTTGACCTGGTCCGAGCCGAACTTGGTCAGCTCGATGCTGGTCGCGGTGACACCCAGCACGTACGCCAGCGAGGAGTCCTTGACCAACAGGATGATCTCGTTGGTCAGCGGTGGGATGACGATCCGGAAGGCCTGCGGCAGGACGATCGACAACATCGCCCGGGTTCCGGACATGCCCAGCGAGCGGGCCGCTTCGACCTGCCCCTTGGGGACCGCCTGGATGCCGGCGCGGATGGTTTCGGACATGTACGCGGCCGCCGGCATGCCGAGGCCGATCGTCACCTGCCCGTACACACCGCCGGCGATCTGGTATTCCGGAAACGCGGTCGGCACCGCGTACGCGACCATGAAAAGCCACAGAAGTGCCGGCAGACCACGGAAAATCTCGACATAGATGGTGCCGAGCCAGCGGTACGGAGGCACCCTCGACAGCCGCATGAGCGCGATCAGCAGTCCGACCGCAAGGCCGAAAATGAACGACAGCAACGTAAAGACCGCGGTGTTGCGCAGCGCGACGGTGATGATGTCGGGGAACAGACTGGCCGCGATATCGAGCCGGAAGAAGCTCGCTCCCAACTGCTTCCAGTCCGCGGAGAGGGCGAAAAGCAGCACGATGACGGCGAAAATGCCGTACTGGATGCCGAGCGAAGTGCGCCGGCGCTGGGTGCGCGTCAGCGTGAGCGAAGCCATCCGGCCTCCTGGTTCGAGAAACGGGACCGTACGAACACCGTCCCGGCCGCTCCCTTGAGCCGGCCGGGACGACAGGGTGTTCTACCGGACTAATCCTGCGGCGGTGTCATGCCCTGGGTGACCAACGGGCTCGGCGCTGGCAGCTGCATCCATTTGGTGTAGAGCTTGGCGTACGAGCCGTCCTTCAGCGAGCTGGTGATGACCTCGTTGACGGTGGCCAGCAGTTTCGGGTTCGCACCCTTGGCGACCGAGTAGCCGTACTGCTCGTTGGTGGCGAACTTGGTGGCGATGGTGAACCGCTTGTCCTCGGCCACCAGCACCGTCCAGATCGGCAGGTCGTCCATCGCGCCCTGGATCTGGTTCGTCGCCAGCGCCTGCTGCAGGGTGGTGGTGTCCTGGTACTCCACCACCGTGAAGCCGTATTTCGCCGCGTTGTTCTGGGCGAACTTCAGCCCGGTGTTGCCGACCTCGCCGCCGATCTTCTTGCCCTTGAAGTCGGCCAGCGTCTTGTACGGCTGACCGGCCTTGACCAACAGTGACTGGGTGTTGTCGAAATACGGCACCGAGAAGTCCATCACCTGCTGGCGCGTCTTGGTGATGGTCATGCCGGCCGCGGCCACGTCACATTTGCCGATCTTGAGGTCCTGGCCGGACTTGATGCCCTCAAACGGCGTGTCGACGATGGTCTGGGTGAGCCCGAGTTTCTTGGCCACCAGATCCATGTAGTCCACGTCGAAGCCGACGATCGCGCCCTTGGTGTCCCGCACCTGGAAGGGTTTGAACGGCAGGTGGGTGCACACGGTGAGTTTGCCCGCGGCGGCCAGCTTCAGGCCGTCCGCGGTCGAGCCGGCATTGGACTTCACGCAGGCACTCGCGCCCGCGGCCAGTGCCACCATCGCAAGCAGTGCGCCGGCGCCTTTGAGCGCCTTTGGCGTCCGCACTGACGCCACCTCCTGTCGGTACAAAGGCGGCCGTCGGCCGCCGTCTCGGCGACCATGGTCGCAGAGAATGGGTTTCCGTGCTGTTAACCTTTCACATTCCTGACGGTCGTACGCTAATTTTGCGCCGACGCCGGAGCCTGGGTACCAATCCATTTCTGGTAGATAGCCGCATAGGCCCCATCGTGTTTGGCACCGGTGATGACTTCGTTGACAACGCTAAGCAGTCGCGGGTTCACGCCCTTGGCCAGTGCGATGCCGTATTGCTCGCCGGTGGTGAACGTCGAAGCCACCCGATAGCCGGGGGTGTGTTTCACAAAGTCGGTCCACACTGAGAGATCGGCGACCGCGCCGTCGATCTGGCCGGTCGCGAGCGCCTGCTGCAGCGTCGCGATGTCCTGGTATTCCACGACCGTGTAGCCGCCGGCCTTCGTGTGCGCCTTCGCGTAGTCGAGACCGGTCGTACCACTTTGCGCACCGACCTTCTTACCGTGCAGGTCACCGATCTTCTGGTACGGCGTACCAGCCTTCACCAGCAGTCCTTGGGCGTCGTCGAAGTACGGGACCGAGAAGTCCAGAGCGGCCCGCCGCTCGGGCGTGATGGTGATGCCGGTGGCGGCGAGATCACACTTGCCCGTACGCAGATCCGAGCCGGAGCGGATGCCCTCGAACGGGGTGTCGATGAAGGTCGACCTGAGGTTCAGCTTCTTCGCGATGAGGTCGACCAGGTCCATATCGAAACCGATGAACTTGCCGGTGGAGTCCTTCGACTCGAATGGTGGCGCGGGCAGGTGCGTACAAGCGGTGAGTACGCCCTTGCTGACGAGCTTGACTCCGTTGGGCAGCGTCTCGCCGGGACTGGTCTTCGTGCACGCTGTGACGGTCAGCACAGCGAGCGCCAGGGCGAGCAGGCGTACGACTGGGCGCGGGGTCATCGGCATACCGGCTCCATATCGAGGCGTTTTACATCGTTGAAGTGCCCTCATCGTGGCAGCCGGCCGGCTGCGGCCAGTCCTCGACCCACCGGTTATGCGGCGGCGGCATGACCGATATGCGCGGCTTGGGCGTTGGCAATCACGGATCGTCCATAAGACTGAGCGCTTAGTGGCCGTTCAGGTGAGCGTGTCGCTGCCGGAGGGGGGACGTTCTATGCATTCACGGAGGTATCTTCATCGGTGCCCACAGGGCCCGCACCAGCCCGAGGGCTGGATGATGATCGTGACGGCACCGTCGGTGTCCGCCGAGACCGGGACGCACGTCCATCTCGACGGCCTGTGTGCGGACTGCGGCTCGGCATGGCCGTGCGAGCGCTCGGACGTGTCGGCGTACCAGTTCCCGATGCGCCCGAAGCTGTTGGAAGCGGTCTGACGTGACGACAATGGTGCGCCGCATCGCCATCCCGACGGTGCAGAGCCGCCATGACCGGCACCGGGCCAACCACCCGCGCCGCGAGCCGGAAATCGTCGTCGAGCCGGTCCGCTATCGCGCCGTCGCCATTCGTACGGCCACCGGCCGGATGATCGTCAACCGCCCGACCTAACCAGTGAAAAGGTTGGCAGCCTTCAGCAGCGTTTCGTAGACGCCGTACGCCAGCAGGACGCTGACCAGGATCCACCCGATGGCTACCCGTGCCTTCATGCTGTCGCTCCTTCCGCCGCTTTTGGCTTGCCCTGGTGGAAACGCTCGGCGACCGGTCGGATCAGCAGGTTCGCGACGAAGCCGACCAGCAGGATGCCGATCATGGTGAACAGCGCCGGTTGGTACGCGGCCGCTGTCAGGGTGCCGGGCTTGCCTTGCGCGTCAAGGAAACCGTTGATGATCAGCGGGCCGGCGACACCGGCGGCCGACCACGCGGTGAGCAGTCGGCCGTGGATCGCGCCGACCTGGTACGTGCCGAAGAGATCCCGTAAATAGGCTGGCACGGTCGCGAAACCGCCGCCGTAGAACGACAGGATCAGGAACGTGATCAGCACGAAAAGTGCTGTCGACGTGTGCCCGGCGAAGGTCAGCGTGACGTACAAGAGGACACCGACGCCCAGGTAGATCATGTACATCGGCTTGCGGCCGATCAGGTCCGAAGTGCTCGACCAGAGAATGCGGCCGCCCATGTTCGCGATCGACAGCAGGCCAACGAAACCACCGGCCGCGGCGGCCGCGACCGTGGTGACGCCGTTGATGTTGGCACGGAAGAAGTCCTGGATCATCGGCGCGGCCTGCTCGAGAATGCCGATGCCGGCGGTGACATTGCAGAAAAGCACGATCCAGAGCAGGTAGAACTGCGGAGTCTTGATGGCATTGGCGGCCGAAACGTCGTTGGTGGTCACCAACGGCCTGGCGGCTACCGTGGCCGGGTCGAAGCCGGCCGGGCGCCAGCCCTCAGCCGGCACTCGTACGGTGAAGACGCCATACATCATCACGATGAAATAGGCGATTCCCAGCGTGACGAACAAAGCAGCCACCGCGCCGCCGCTGGCCACCGAGGTCGGATCGGTCGGGTGGTATTTCGAGTCGTACAAACCAAGCAGTTGTGTTGAGAGCGGGCTGGCGATCAGCGCGCCACCGCCGAAACCCATGATGGCAAGGCCAGTGGCCAGGCCCGGCCGATCCGGGAACCACTTGATCAGCGTGGAAACCGGAGAAATATAGCCAATACCGAGCCCGATGCCGCCAATCACGCCATAGCCCAGGTAAATCAGCCACAGCTGTTTGGTGCTGATGCCGAGCGCGCCGACCAGGAAACCGGCTGCCCAGAAACAGGCGGCGGTGAACATCGCCTTGCGTGGGCCGTTGCGGTCCACCCACGTGCCGGCCACCGCGGCGGACAGGCCGAGCATCACGATCGCGATGGAGAAAATGATGCCGACATCGGTTTGGCTGACCCCGAGATGCTTCACCAACGCGGTCTTGTAAACGCTGGTGGCGTACGCCTGGCCAATGCATAAGTGGACGGCCAGCGCGGCGGGCGGGATCAGCCAGCGGCTGAAAGACGGTCCGGCGATAGTGCGCTCACGGGCCAGGAAATTGCTCACTACGGGCCTCCGTACGGCCGATGCCGATGGGGAAATGCCGTTCGTATAGGGTATGCAATATTCTTCTTATCACACCTTCGGGCGTGGAAATAGCCTCAGTCCGAGCCGAATGCTTTCAGAATGCGCTCGGCGGCCAGCGTCGGCGTGAGATCGCCGGCCCGTACCTGTTTCTCCAGGTCTGGAGCGATAAGTCGTACGTCTGGATGGTGCCGCAGCCGATTCTCGATCTGGTCGCGAACGATGGCCCAGGTCCAGTCAACCTGCTGGCGCCGGCGTTTTTCCTGCAGTTCGCCGGATTCGGCGAGGATTTTGTGGTGATTTTTCACCTCGGCCCACACTTCGTCCAGCCCGCCGCCGGTGAGGCCGCTGCAGGTGAGCACCGGCGGCCTCCAGTTGGCGTCCGGTGGTTGCAGCAGGCGCAGCACGCTGGCCAGCTCGCGGGCCGCCTTGCCGGCGTCCTTCTCATGTGGACCGTCGGCCTTGTTCACCGCGATCAGGTCGGCGATTTCCAGCACTCCGCGCTTGATGCCCTGCAGCTGGTCACCGGTACGGGCGAGCGTTAGATAGAGGAAACAGTCGACCATCCCGGCCACCGTGATCTCGGACTGCCCGACGCCGACCGTCTCCACCAACACCACGTCATAGCCGGCCGCTTCGACCAGCACGATGGATTCCCGGGTCGCGGTGGCGACGCCGCCAAGCGTGCCGGAGGTCGGCGACGGGCGTACGAACGCGTGCGGATCGACGGCCAGCCGGGTCATTCTTGTTTTGTCACCCAGAATGCTGCCGCCGGACCGGCTGGAGGACGGGTCCACCGCCAGCACCGCCACCTTGCGGCCGGCCGCGGTCAGCCGGGTGCCGAGGGTGTCGATGAAGGTGGATTTTCCCACTCCTGGCACGCCACTGATGCCGACCCGGTGCGCGCCGCCGGCCGCCGGCAGCAGCTCGACGAGCAGCTCCTGGGCCTGCTGGCGGTGATCCGGATGCCGCGACTCGACCAGCGTTATCGCGCGGGCCAGGTGGGTACGCGAGCCGGCCCGCACCTTTTCGGCGTACTCGGCCACATCGACGGATCGGACCATGGATCAGCCCGGATGTCCCAGCCGTTCCGACAGGTCGTCCAGCAGCCTGCCGGCGGCGTCCGCGATCACCGTGCCGGGCGGGAAAATCGCCGCCGCGCCGGCTTCGGTGAGGGCGGCGAAATCCTGCGGCGGAATGACTCCGCCGACCACGATGAGCACGTCAGACCGGTCCAGTGCGTCGAGTTCCTCGCGCAGCGCCGGCACCAGGGTGAGGTGGCCGGCGGCCAGCGAGCTGACGCCGACGATGTGCACGTCCGCCTCGACCGCCTGCATCGCGACTTCGCCCGGAGTCTGGAAAAGCGGGCCCACGTCGACGTCGAAGCCGAGGTCGGCGAACGCGGTGGCGATGACTTTCTGGCCCCGGTCATGGCCGTCCTGGCCCATCTTCGCGACCAGGATGCGCGGCCGGCGGCCCTCCTCGGCCTCGAAGGCCTCGACCTTACGCCGGACGGCCTCCACATTGGCCACCTTGCCGACCTCCTGGCTGTACACCCCGGAAATGGTACGGATCTGGCCCGAATGCCGCCCGTACACCTTCTCCATCGCGTCCGAGATCTCCCCGACGGTGGCCTTCGCGCGGGCCGCGTTGATCGCCAGCGTCAGCAGGTTTTGGTCCAGCCCGGACCCATGGGCGCCATCGCCGGCGGCCTTGGTCAGCGCGGCGAGCGCGGCCCGTACGTCGTCATCGTCCCGCTCTTCCCGCAGCCGGCGGAGTTTTTCCAGCTGTTGCTGGCGTACGGACGAGTTGTCGATCTTGAGTACGTCGATGTCCTCGGCTTCTTCGAGCTGGTAGCGGTTCACCCCGATCACCGGCTGCCGGCCGGAGTCGATCCGCGCCTGGGTGCGGGCCGCGGCCTCTTCGATGCGTAGTTTCGGGATGCCCTGGTCGATCGCGGACGCCATCCCGCCGGCCAGCTCGACCTCGGTGATGTGGTCCCAGGCCCGCCGGGCCAGGTCGTAGGTGAGCCGTTCAACGTACGCGCTGCCGCCCCACGGGTCGATAACCCTGGTCGTACCGGACTCCTGCTGCAGCAGGAGCTGCGTGTTTCGGGCGATCCGCGCGGAAAAATCAGTCGGCAGCGCGAGAGCTTCGTCCAGCGCGTTGGTGTGCAGCGACTGGGTGTGGCCCTGCGTCGCGGCCATCGCTTCCACGCAGGTGCGTACGACGTTGTTGTAAACGTCCTGCGCGGTCAGGGACCAGCCCGAAGTCTGGCAGTGCGTACGCAGGCTCAGCGATTTTTCGTTGGCTGGCTCGAATTTCTTCACCAGCTTCGCCCACAGCAGCCGGGCCGCGCGCATTTTGGCGACCTCCATGAAGAAGTTCATCCCGATCGCCCAGAAGAACGACAACCGCGGCGCGAACGCGTCGATGGTCAGGCCACCGGCGAGGCCGGCCCTGATGTATTCGACCCCGTCCGCCAGCGTGTAGGCGAGTTCCAGATCGGCCGTCGCGCCGGCTTCCTGCATGTGGTAGCCGGAAATCGAGATCGAGTTGAACTTCGGCATTCGCTGGGAACTGAAGGAAAAAATGTCGGAGATGATCCGCATCGAGTGCTGCGGGGGATAGATGTACGTGTTGCGGACCATGAACTCTTTGAGGATGTCGTTCTGAATGGTCCCGGACAGCTTCTCCGGCGGCACGCCCTGCTCTTCCGCGGCCACGATGTAGAGCGCCAGCACCGGAAGCACGGCACCGTTCATCGTCATCGACACGCTCATCCTGTCCAGCGGGATGCCGTCGAAAAGCTGTCGCATGTCGTAAATCGAGTCGATCGCGACGCCGGCCATGCCGACATCGCCGGCCACCCGCGGGTGATCGGAGTCGTAGCCGCGGTGGGTTGGTAGGTCGAACGCGATCGACAAACCCTTCTGACCGGCAGAGAGATTGCGGCGATAGAAGGCGTTCGACTCCTGGGCGGTAGAAAATCCGGCGTACTGCCGGATGGTCCACGGCTGGTTGACATACATCGTCGGGTAGGGGCCGCGCAAATACGGCACGATGCCCGGATACGTGTCAAGGAAGTCCACATCGGACAGATCGGCGGCGGTGTAGACGGGGCGTACGCCGATGCCTTCCGGGGTCTCCCAGACGAGCGCGTCGGCGCCCTTGCCGGTCTCCTTCTGTACGGCAGACTGCCAACTTTCGGTGGTGGCGTCCGTGGTCGCGTCGCCCAGTTCGACCGTACTGAAATCCGGGATCGCGCTCACGCCGGCACCTCCAGCAACTCCAACAGGGCGGTGAGGATCTCGACCGCGTTGCTTCCGGCACGTACGAAACCGTCCACGCCGTAGTCGTCTTTCGGTTTTCCAGCAAGCAAAACCGTGACCGATCCGGCCTCTTTAAGAGCTTTTGCGGTGTCAGCAGCGTGCTCGGCATAGACCTCGTCGGACGAGCAGATGCACGCGATCTTCGCGCCGCTGGTTGTGAAGGCCTGGGCAGCCGCGGAAGCTGAGTCCAACTGACCAGGAGTGACTGGCTCAATGCCGCCGGCCTGGAACAGGTTGCTGGCGAAGGTGGCTCGCGCGGTATGTACGGCGACTCTGTCCAGCGTGGCGAGGAAAATCTTCGGCCGGTCGCCGGTGCTGTCCAAATAGGCGTCGCTGCGATCGCGCAGCCGCTCGTAATCCTCGGCATATCGATATCGCGGCAATCCGCCCGAATCGATCGCCGGCGCGGCCGTACGCGCCACTGGTTTCTCGGCCAGGAAGGGAAATTCGCTGACCCCGGTGATCGGGTCGCGGCGGTGCGCGATGGCGTCCCGCCGACGTTGCCGAGTGGCCGCGATCCGCTCCTGGACGATCCCGCTGTCCAGCCCGCCAGCTTTTTCGATGTCCTGGAACCATTTCCAGGCCGCGTGCGCCAGCTCGTCGGTCAGGTTCTCCACGTACCAGGAGCCGCCGGCCGGGTCGATCACCCGGGCCACATGCGACTCGTCCATCAGCAATGCCTGGGTGTTTCTGGCGATCCTGCGGGCAAAGGAATCCGGCAGGCCCAGCGCGGAATCGAAGGGCAGCACGGTGATCGCCTCGGCACCGCCAACACCCGCACCAAAACAAGCCAACGTCGTACGCAGCATGTTGACCCACGGGTCGCGGCGGGTCATCATCGCCGCCGACGTCACCGCGTGCTGCCGCTGCGCTCGTACGCCCGCACTGGCGCCACTGACCTCGGTCACCCGCGACCATAGCCGCCGGGCGGCCCGCAGTTTGGCGATGGTCAGGAACTGGTCAGCGGTCGCCGCGTACCGGAATTCCAGCTGCTGGCACGCCTGGTCGACGGTCAGGCCCGCATCGGTCAGCGCCCGCAAATAGGCCACTCCGGTGGCCAGCGTGCAGCCGAGTTCCTCGGCCTCCGAGCCGCCCGCTTCGTGGTACGGCGTGCCGTCAGCGACGATGGCTCTGAGCTGTGGAAACTCTGCCGAACTGCGGTTCGCGAGCGCGATCGCGGGGTCTAGTGACTGCGGGCGGCCGGTCCGAGCGCGCAGGCCCAGCGGGTCGGCGCCGAGGGAACCGCGAACCTCGCTCGCCGGCACCTGCCGCCGCTCGTACAGGTCGAACATCGCCTGCGCGGCGGCCGTGGTCTGCTCGCCGGCGTCCAGCACGATCGGCGCCAGGTCGAGCAGCACGTCGGCGAGCGCCTGCGGCAGGTCGGCGGGCTGAATGCCGCCTTCGCCGACGGCCAGCCAGACCGACGTGACGCCGTGTTCGAGGTCAGCCAGCACCGCTTTCGCGGTGACCGCCGGATCCGGGTCGGCGTGCCGTTGCCGCACGTCCCAACCCGTCGGGATGGCGCCAGTCGGGCGGCTGTCTCGTACGTACGGTGGCAGGCCCGGCAAGCCGATTTCGTTGGTGGCGTCGGCGCGCGTGTAGAGCGGCCGCAGCGTGATGCCGTCGTACGTGCTGCTTTCCAGCGCCGACTCGACCGGCGCACCCTCGGCCACCCGCAGCCCGGACTTGCCGACCACCTTCGCGACCAGCTCGCGCCACTGCTCCCCGCTGGCCGCCGGGAACTCGGCCGCCAGCGCGAGCCGCTCTTCGGACGCCGTCATAACCGGATCGTAGGGAGCCGAGCCGGTTCTCCGCGCTCCAGAACGGTATGAGATTTGTCCCTGGCAGGCATCGGAATCGGTGCAGACAGCGGCGCAAATCAATTCGACAGTCGGTCGGCGTCCCGGCAGGATGCGCGCGATGACCAGAACAGATCTGCCTGAGGGCCCGCTCGACGAGCGAAACGTGCTGACCACGCTGCTTGACTACACGCGTGCGACCGTACGAGCGAAATGTGAGGGCGTCTCCGAGGAGCATGCCCGGAGCATCCAGCTCCCCGGCTCGCCGCTGATGACGTTGTCCGGACTCGTCAACCATGTCCGCTGGGTCGAGTACCACTGGATCGAGGTGATCCTGCTCGGCGGGTCGGACGCGGCGCCGTGGACGGACGAGGACCCGGACCGGGAGTTCCGGATCGCCGTCGACTTCCCGATCGGACAGCTGCTCGACGAGTACGACGAGCAGAGCCGGCGCTATAACGAGCTGTTCGCCGGGATGGACCTCGAAACCGAGTCCAAGGGCACGATCCGCAGCGGCCGCCGGATCAACCTACGGTGGATCCTGTTCCACCTGGTCGAGGAGATCGCCAGGCACAACGGCCACCTCGACATCATCCGCGAAATCGCCGACGGCACGGTCGGCGACTAGATCGCTTCGATCTTGAGCGGCCACCGGACGTACGACAGTGGTGGTCGCCGAAACTGTCGGTCCGCGCTGCGACCGTCAAAGCATGGACAGCCCAGTTGTTTTCGCGCTCGTCAGGTCAGCGGACCCGTCCGGTGTCTCCGGGGTCGGGGTGGTCGCGTGGGGAGTGCTCTTCGGGGACGGCCGGGCCGTCACCCAGTGGACCGGCGAGACCACCGGCGTGCGGCAGATCATGGTGTGGGACTCGATCCGGGACATCGAGACCATCCACGGCCACAGCGGTGCTACCCGGGTGGTGTTTGGGCCGGTCAGAGATGGTTGACGGTGAGGACGACCGGGCCGGGACCGAGCGCGGTCAGGCCGCCGCTGGTCAGGCACTGAGTGACGTTCGGTGTCACGAAGATGGCCTGTTCGACCGCGGTCGCGCCGCGGAAGCGGCCGGCCGTGATGGTGCCGGCGAAGGTCACCGTGGTCTGGCCCGCCGCGTTGGTGATCGCCCGGTGATAGGCGAAGGCGCTGGTCGAGCCGTCGCTCCAGTGAATGACCCTGGTCGCGTCCAGGCCGGCGGCCAGGGTGTCGCACGACAGCGTCGCCTGGAAGGTCTGGCCGTAGGAGCCGGAGGTGATGTCGGTTGTCGGTGAGGTGCACGGGCTGAGGAGGCCGCTGACCGCGGTGTGGACATTCTTCGCCCGGAGGGTGAGCCCGGGCTGGTAGGTGGCGGTTTCGGTGCCCGTACAGCTGACGTCCACCGACGCGGCATGCGCCGGGGTGGCGACGGTCAGGGCCATCGCGAGCAGGGCGAGTGTCGTGACGAGTCGGGTCATCGCAGCCACCTCTTCCGGGGGATTTGCGGCATATCGTCCCATAAGTTGCGGGCTTGTGGGCTAGTTCTACGCGGCGTAGAATTCTACGGAATGTAGAAGATCGGGAGGCTGCCATGAAGGCGAACGTGCCCGGACAGCGAGTGCTGGTGACGATCCTGGTCGCGAGCATCGTGTCGACTGCCCTGCATTACACCAACAACTACCTGCAGATCGATCGCTATCCGTCGCTGCCACCGATCACCAACGGGCAGACCCAGGTGGCGATTCTGGTGTCGTGGCCGCTGCTCACCGCCATCGGCGTCTTCGGATATTGGCTCTATGTAAGGGAACGCGCCTGGCCGGCCCGGGCCTGCCTGATCATCTACTCGTTCATCGGTCTGGTCAGCCTCGGCCATTTCCTGCAGGGCGTCCCGGCCGTCGACTGGTGGTGGCTCGGCACCATCGGGACCGATGCCATCACCGCCCTCGCGCTGTGGGCTTTCACGTATTGGTCGATCTCCCGGGAGTCCGCGGACTATCGTCATGCATATGCAGGTCGGTCTGGTCACTCTCGTAGTTGATGAGTACGACGCCGCCATCGCGTTTTTCGTTGACGTGCTGGGGTTTGATCTCGTCGAGGACTCGCCTTCCACGGCCACCAACGGGCGGCCCAAACGGTGGGTCGTGGTACGCCCGCCCGGTGCTGAGACGGGTTTGCTCCTTGCTCGTGCGGACGGCCCGGAGCAGGCCACCGTGGTCGGAAAACAGACCGCCGGCCGGGTTGGTTTCTTTCTGCAGGTGGACGATTTTGAGTCCACGTACGAACGACTGGTGTCCGCTGGGGTGGAATTCGTCGGGCCCGCACGTACCGAACCCTACGGCCGAGTGGCAGTTTTCGTTGACATCGCTGGGAATAGCTGGGACCTGCTAGGTCCTGCTTAGACATTCTGTTTCGGGTGGTAAAAGTACGCCATCAGGATGTCGTCGACGAGGTCGCCGTCGAGCAGGAATTCGCCCCGCAGCACCCCTTCGACGGTGAATCCGCAGCTTTCGTACAGCCGGCGGGCGCCGGTGTTGGGGCCTAGGACACGCAGGGACAGCTTGCGGGCTTGCCGTCGACCGGCTTCCTCAATGGCGGCCATCACCAGCGAACGGCCGGCGCCCGCGCGCTGCAGGGTCGGGTCGACGGCGATGCCGGTGAGTTCCAGAACGTGCTGGTGGGACGGCAGCGGGATCGACTGGCCCAGCTTGGCGTACCCGGCGACTGCCGCCGTCGCTGTTTCCGCGACGAGCACGTTCTCGGGCCGCGTTTGTTCGTCGAAGAACGGCGTACCGGCGGGTGGCGCTGGAGCCGGGGAGACCGCGGGCGTCCAGGTCGCCAGGTCGATCCTCGCCAGCTCTGTCTCGTCCGCGATCGACGCGGGGCGCACCTTGATCATCGGAACACCATCACGTGGCAGCATCGGTTTGGCCAACCGAATTTCCGGTACGACCCGGATGTCAGGATGGGGAGGTGGCACTCACTCTGCGCGGTCGGGCATTACGGGCCGGCGATCGGGTGCGGCTGGTGTCGCCGGCCAGCTACCCGAGCCGCGAGTGGGTGGACGAGCTGGTCCGGCTCCTGACCGGGTGGGGGCTGGTGGTCGAGATCGGCGAGCACGCGCTGGACCGCTGGGGGTTCATGGCCGGCCGCGACGAGGACCGGATCGCCGACCTGGACGCGGCTTTCGGTGATCCGGGCGTACGCGCCGTGGTCGCGACGCGGGGCGGCGCTGGCGCGTACCGGATCGTGGACGGCCTCGATTTCGCCGCGATCCGCGCCGATCCGAAGCCGCTGGTCGGCATGAGCGACATCACCAACCTGCATATCGCGCTGTGGCGGCACTGCCGTCTCGCCACCATCCACGCCTGGCCGGCCGGCGACCGCGCGATCGCTTCGCTGCACCAGCTGCTGACCACCACGAAGCCGCTCACGGTGGTACGCGATCTGTCGTCACCGACCGCTGCCCTGGACGTGCCCGGCACCGCGAGTGGCCCGCTGGTCGGTGGCAATTTCACCGCGATCCAAGGTTTTGTCGGCGCTGGAGTGCCCAGCCTCGAAGGCGCGATCCTGTGTGTGGAAAGCCCCGTCACCCCGGCCGATCCGGTGCTGCTGGACGCCAGCCTCCGCCCGCTGGTCGAGTCAGGTTCGCTCGATGGCGTACGAGCGGTGGCGATCGGCGACCTCGGCGCGATCGACCCGGACGGTTTGCAGGTGTGGCGCGTACGGCTGGGTGAACTCGCAGTGCCGGTCCTGGGTGGGCTGCCTTTTGGGCATCTGGAAGACCAAACCAGCCTTCCCTTGGGCACGCCAGCGACCTTGGACACCGCCGCTGGCACGCTGACCGTCGCTCCGGCGGTGGCCTGATGCTTCGACCAGGCGACCGCGTACAGATCGCCACGGCCGCCCATGCCGCGAAGTTCGAAAGCTGGGGCCTGCGTGTTTTCGTTGACACAGACCTGAATTCTGGGCTGCCCGATTCGACCGTACGAGCGATCGTGACCGAAGGCGTCGATCACCGGCTCCTCGCCGGCCTCGATTTCGGTGTCATAGCGCGAGATCCCAAACCAGTCGTCGGTGTGAACACGTATTTGCACCTCGCTGCCGGCATTCCCGCTGTCTACGACTGGGGAAACGAGCCAACCGAGGAATTGCGACGAGTTCTCATGGAAACTGGACCGCTGGTCATCTCCGCCGACCCGACCGCGTACACCGGAACCCTACGTTTTCCCGGCCGTTGCTCAGGAATCCTGGTCGGCGGCAGCCTGTCCGCGCTGCGCGGCATGATCGGCGCCGGCCTGCCCAGCCTCGCTGGCACGATCCTGCTGCTGACCGATCACCGTACGATCGGCCTCGGCAAGGTCGACCGCCAACTCACCCACCTTCGCCGCGCCGGAGCCCTCGACGGCGTACGCGGTGTCGTGGTCGGGCCATTCCCAGGTTTCGAGGACTTCACCGACCGTGACTGGACGGTCCTCGACGTCCTGCATGACCAGTTGAGCCACCTCGGCATCCCTTTCCTCGGCGGCATTCCCACGACTCCCGTACCCCTCGGCATCCCCGCCACCCTCGACGCCGACGCCGGTACGCTGGTCATGGCAACGCGTTCGAAGCTCTAGCAGGCCGGCAAGACGCGGCACTGACGCCGCGGGCCTTCCGTCAGCGATCCCGTTGAGCGACAAGCACCACGCCAGGGCCAATTTGTCCATCGCCAGGAAGCCGCAACTCAGCTGTCAGACGCAGTCCTGCTTGTTCGATCAGCGTGTGGAGCTGGTCCGGCTGCCATTTGTAGGTCGTCCAACTGACCGCGACACCGCCGTATGCCTCGGTACGAGCCACCTCTTCATCACCCACATGTGTCGCGATGATCAGTTGTCCACCAGGCATCAACGCTCGTGTGAACATCGACAAGACCTGCGGCAGGACATCGCGCGGCAGGTTGAACAACGACCACCATCCCAGTACCCCACCCAATGAGAAATCGGCCAGATCGAGATCGGTCGATGACGACACGCTAAAGGTGCAGTTGGGGTACTTGCGGCGCGCATGCTCGATCATGCGCGGCGACAGATCCACGCCCGACACATCCACACCGCGATCGGCCAGATACGCCGTCACAGTGCCTGGGCCACATCCGACGTCGAGCACCGGACCAAGCCCACCGACCGTATCGGCGAACGCATCGATCGCGGCTTTGAGCCATGGGTGGGTTCGGATGTCCCCGAGACCCATTTCCACGTAGTTGTCCGCAACCCGGTCATAGGAGTCACGGACGATGTCAAGGTCGACAGGTCGCCGTACTGATGAAGAGCTCATTGACTCGACTTTATGAGAAACGGCAAGAGATCCACGCCAACGACACGCACCACCTTCGGCCGTACGACCCGCGACCAGCAGTTGGACCTCCGGGCCTTGGAGGCCGCGCACGTCGTCGACCACATCCAGGGGCGTCGCCGTCAAGGTGACCCAAGGCCAAGACGTGGCTGGACCGAATCCGCTGGATGGTCATCGGGAAGATATCCAGAGAATATCCAGACCCTCCCGTCAGGCTTGGCCTCGCCGACTTCGGCAAGGTGACCCTTTCTGGGATGGGAGTGGTGTGATGACAAGGTTTTTGCGGATCGCTGCAGTGTTGGTGGGAGTGGTGTTGTTCGCGTTGACGGGGACGGCGACCGCGGCTTCGGCCGCCAGCCCCAATTTTCAACTGAAGGCGTTCAACCTGTATTTCCACGTGGGCGAGCTGTCCAATACCAATTCCTGTATTCCAGCGTGGGTCACTGCGCGGTATTGGACCGGTACGGTCAACGCCGCGAGCAGACTGTGGCGTGCGGACGGCAGTGGTTGCTCGTCGGATGTGACCCAGCTGCAGAATTGGGGAGATTTTCAGAACACCCACAGTGACGTGACTATTCCGGCCGAACCCGCACCGGGTCAGGACATCACGGTGGCCGGCCTGACCACGCTCACCTTGACCGTGACCACCCCCAATACCCCGCCGGGGCGCCAAAAGAACGTCGAGGTGACCAGTTTCGTGATCTGGGGCGAAGACATCTACAACAATTGGTACAAGCTGGTGGACGATTCAACCAGCTTCACTTTCCAGGATGGCCATAACGACCATTCGCTCACGGTTCTGCACTGACCGTCGACCACCGGTTCAGATCTGCTGGCGCTCCGCCTCATGGTGGGGCGCCAGTTATCTCGTGACCCGGGTTTCGTTGATGACCGCTTCGACTTCGGTGGCGTAGGGCCGCGTTGGAGGTCTGTCGCTGAACAGATGGTCGCCGGTGTCAGCCGGACGGCTCGCAGTAGGCCAGCAGCTTCTCGACGCTGCTGGGCAGGCCGTATGCATCGATCATCCCGCTGAAGTTGCCGAACGGGCGGTCGCCCCAAAGCCAAGTGTTGGGAGAGTGGGCGAGCGTACGAACCAGCCGCTGCTGGCGGTCGTCCAGGTCCGCGTAGGCGGTGTCTTTAGAGCGGCTTGTCGGGAAGGCCATCCGCAGCGCCTCGCCGACCACCGGCAACGCTGCGATGCCGGAGACCGACGGGATGCGGCCGAGCAGGGCGTCGAAGGCCGCCGCCGCGTGCTGCGGGCCGACCTGACGCAGGGCGAGACTCGCGTAGCCGCTGAGGTCAGCGCCAAGGAACGGGATCTCGCTGACACGGCAGGCACGGCTCCTTCAGATGACCATGGGCTTCGACAACCACATGATCAACAAGAAGCCGTGCCTGCCCCGTCAACCGACACGCACCGACTTTGCCGGGGCCCTGCCCGCCAGGGGAGGTGCGCAGCACAGATTGCGCCTACGGCGTAAGGTAAATATCAGGGGTATTCGGATCATCGAGATACTGGCTGAGGCAGTAGTAGAGCGGTCCACGGGCCAAGCCAGCGGCCTCGCCGATGGGTGAGGATGCGGTCAGCTATAACGAGAATGGCGGCTTCTTCGACTATGTCGCACCACCCGACTGACCGGCGGCCAAACCCGCGATGTCACCCATCGGCCGCCAACCCAACGGAGCACCCCGATCCACGAAACATAAGGCGTAGTCCGGTAAAGACTCCAATCAGTCAGCAGTGAACATCAAGATCACTGTCAACGGAAGTGGGATCATTCCAGCCGAGGACCGAAACTCTGGCTAGCGCTGAGCGGGAGTGAGCAGGACGATCGGGATTTCGCGGTCGGTCTTCTGTGCGTACTCGTCGTATAGCGGGAAGATGTCCACCATCTGGGGCCAGAGGGGTTCACGTTCGGCCGAGGTTGCGGTGCGGGCGCGAGCGGTGAATCGACGGCCGCCAACCTGCACTCCGACGCTCGGGTCCGCCTCGAGGTTCTTGAACCACGCCGGATCCTCGTCGGCACCACCTTTGGAGGCGACGACGACGAAGTCCTCGCCAACGGT
This sequence comes from Fodinicola feengrottensis, assembly GCF_039530045.1. NCBI lineage: Bacteria > Bacillati > Actinomycetota > Actinomycetes > Mycobacteriales > Fodinicola > Fodinicola feengrottensis. The sequence continues at coordinate 757,588 of NZ_BAAANY010000009.1, forward strand.
GCCGTAGATCAGGCAGGTGCGGCGCGAAATGCCGGTCTTGCGTCCGGTCGTGGCGAGTATGAGCATGTGGACGCCGTTCGACTCGTGTCCCTCGGCGCCACCTGAGGCCAGATACGTACGAGTCTGTTCACCGACCCAGCCCCATTCCGAGTCGGTGGCGGAGTCGGTGGCGGAGTCGAGGTCATTGGCGACAGCCATGGCGGGCGGTCCTTTCTGGAACGGAGGTCTGGTACGGACGCACTTATTTCTTGATTTCGTAGCGCAGAAGTGCCAGGCCGTTGTCGAACAAGGTGGCCTCGACAGGCTTCAGGTCGTGCCGATCTTGGAAAATGCGCCTTCCCTTGCCGCGTGACACCGGGCAGACCAGCATCCGGACTTCGTCGACGAGGCCGGCGTCCAGCAGCGAGTGCATGAGTGTCAAGCTTCCCCACAGCCAGATGTCCTTGCCGTCCTGCTCCTTGAGTTTCTGGATGGTGGCGGCCGGGTCGCGCGTCACGGTCGCGGCGGGAAAGTCCCCCCAGGGAGCGTCCTCCAGCTTCGACGAGGCGACGAACTTGGTGAGGTTGTTGAGCTTCTTGCCGTACTCGCCCTGTTCCTCGGCGTGCGGCCAGTAGCCCTTGGACTGGGCGTAGGTATTCGCGCCGAGAATCAGCGTGTCGACCGAGTCGATGAGCCCCATCACGGTTTCCTTGAACGCAGGATCGGTCTTCTCGGAAAAGGGCTCCCCTGACACGAAGCTGAGCCCGCCGTCCTCCTCCGCCGCGATGTTGTCGACGGTAACCCATTGCTGGACCTTGAGTTTTCGCATAGTGATCTGTCCTTTCAAGTCAGTACGTACGCCCGCGCAGTCGGCCTGCCCGACCCGTGTGTCATTGTCGTCATCACATCTGGGCAAGTTCGTGTCCGGTGAGCACTGGTGCGTTGTATCTGCGCCGGACGCTGGAGCCGGCGACGCGCATTTCGATGCCATGGACGTGCAGCGAAATCGCCGTACGGTCGCTGTCGTTCTGGATGTTGGTGGATGTCGCCAGGCGGCGCAAGGGCGCTCACCGATCCGACCGGGTTGCTGACGGTTCGCGCGTAGGTTGGCTCCGTTGACGGAGGCGCTGAGTGGGCTTGCGCCCAAGGTGGTCAGGGCGGCGATCTCGTGGGGTTCGACGACATTTCCCGTTCTCCTTCGTTGTCGGCTGTCAGCCAGGGATGTAGCGGAGCGTGACGATTCCGGAGTCGTACGCCTTGGACTCGGCGAGCGTCAGCGCGATCCGGTCGGTGAGGTCGGTGAACAGTGGCTGACCGTTGCCCAGGGCGACGGGGTAGAGCTTGATCCAGTACTCGTCGACGACCCGATGCCGGACGAACTGCTGCACCCGTCTCGACGCCGCCGAAGAGCACCAGGCCGTTTCCGCTGAGTTTCTTGGCTGCGCCGACCTCGGTCGGAATTTCGTGCTCGGCCAGCCGGTCCTTCGGCGATCGTAGGTCGGTGCGCAGGCGGGAGAAGACGATCTTGGGGGCGTTCAGCATCCAGTCCAGCTCGCCGGCCGGCCCGGCGACCGCGCCGTCCAGGGTGACGTTGACGACCAAGATCGTTTTTCGCATTCGGAGTACCTTTCGCCGAGTGGGCTCCGATTGACCGGCCGTACCAGCGATGCGCCAGCTAATCTGCGGAAACAGCGTCGCTGACGGGACGCAGGGGCGTCTTCGTCAGATCTGAGGAAATCCAGGTCCGGGCCGGGCCGGGAAAGGTAGGGCGTGGGACCGACGATGGTCAGTTCGGTGCTGGTCGGCCGCGACGCCGAGCGGGCCGCCATCGAGGCGGCCTACCAGCGGGCCGCGCTGGGGCAGGCGGTGACCGTGCTGGTGTCCGGCGAGGCCGGCATCGGCAAGTCCCGGCTGGTGGCGGCGACGCTGGCCGGGCTGCCTGGCGATCCGCTGGTGCTCACCGGCGGCTGCCTCGAAGTCGGCGCGGACGGCGCGCCCTATATCCCGTTCGTGGCGATCCTTCGTGACCTGGTACGTCAGCTCGGCCGTGACCGGGTGGACGCGCTGCTGCGGCTGGACGGGTCCGCGCTTGCCGAGTGGCTGCCGGGCGCGGTGCCGGGGCCGCCCGGGTACGGCCGCACCCGGCTGTTGGAGGAACTGCGTACGCTCGTCGGGCTGGTCGCCGCCGCCCGCCCGGTCGTACTGCTGGTGGAGGACCTGCACTGGGCGGACGCGTCCAGCCGCGAGCTTTTCGCCTATCTGGCGCGCAACCTCACCGACCGACCGGTGCTGCTTGCCGGCACCGTACGCACCGGCGAGCTGACCGCCGGCCATCCGGGCCGCGCCCTGCTGGCCGAGCTGGGCCGGCGGGCGGACGTGGTGCGGATCGAGTTGCGCCCGCTCGCCCGCGGGTACGTGGTGGAGCTGCTGACCGCGTTGGGCGACCGGCGACCGGATCCGGCGACCAGCAGCCGTATCCACCGGCGCAGCGGCGGTATCCCGCTGTTCGTCGAGGCACTGCACGCGTCCGGAGACAGCACCGGCAGCCTGGACGCGCTGTTCCTGGATCGCCTTGCCGAGCTGCCGCCGGACGCCCGGCGGCTGCTGTCGGTGGTCGCGGTGGCCAGCACTGGCGCGGCCGCGGTGGCCGACGAACTGCTCGCCGAGGTGACCGGGCTGGGCGAGGACGACCTACATGGCGCACTCCAGTTGCTGGTCGAGCGCGAGCAGTTGGTGTCCCGGGCCGGCGGGTACGCGATCCGGCACGACCTCATCCGCGAGGCGCTCTACCGCTCGCTGCTGCCCGGCCACCGGCGCCGCGTGCACGTACGCTGCGCCGAGGCTCTCGCCGGCGAGCCGGCGGCCGTCGCCACGCTGGCCGAGCACTGGCTGGCCGCCGACCGGCCGGAGCTGGCGCTGCCGGCCGCCTGGCAAGCCGCGAACCGGGCCGCCCGACAGTACGCGTATGACGAGCAATTACACCTGCTGGAGCGCGTACTGGCGCTGTGGGACCGGGTGTCGGTCGCGGAGTCGCTGATCGGCGCCGGCCGGGGGACAGTGCTGGAACGTGCCGCCGCGGCCTGCCACGCGACTGGAAGCTCCGCGCGTGGGATCGAGCACTGCACGGCCGCGCTGGCCATCCTCGATGGCGTCGATCCGGTACGGGAGGCCCGGCTGCTCGGCCTGCGCGGCCGGCTGCATGCCCGGATCGACGGCGGCGGCGACGGTGACTTGGCCCGGGCGATCGCGCTCGTCCCACCCGGCCGCGACGACCGGGCCCGCGCCGAGCTGCTGGCCGGACTGGCTTTCGCCGCCGCTGTGGGTGGCGACGGCCCCGTCCGGCGGTATGCGGAGGAGGTGCTGTTGATCGCGGACCGGCTGGACGACGACGGCCTGCGCGCCCCGGCGCTGCTCGCGCTGGCCAAGGCGGCCGGCGACGTTGGCGAGGCCCGGCGCCATTACGCGGCCAGCCGGCGGGCCGCCGAAGCGGCCGGCGACCACCCCACGTACCTCACCGCGATCCAGTGGGAAGCAACCCTGCTCACCATGGCCGGCCGCGCCGAGGAGAGCGCGGACCTGGCGCTAAGCGGCCAGCGGGCAGCCGAACGCCTCGGCCTGGGCCGGTCCAGAGGCAGCATGCTAGCCGTCAACCGGGCCTCGCCGCTGCACTGGCTGGGTCGCTGGGACGAGGCCCTTGAAGTGATCGACGACGCCCTCGCCGACTCCCCACCACCGCTGTACGAGGCCGCGCTCACGACCGTCAGCGCGGCGATCGCGATGCAGCGCGGCGACAGTGAGCGGGTCGACCAGCTGGTCGCCCGGCTGACCGACTTTGCCTTGCACAGCCCGCGGGCCAGCGAAGTCAACCTGGACATCCACGCGTTGACCATCCAGTGGGCCGCCGCGGCCGGCGACGTCGAGCCGGCCGACCGCACGCTGGACGGTGCGCTGGCGGCCATACCGGACTCCGGCCTGTTGGCCTCCGAAGCGATGGACCTGGTGATGGCGGCCACCCGGCTGCAGTTGGCCCGCCGGGCCGCTGCGCCGCGCAACCAGCAGGTCGCCGAAGCCGTCGCCGGCCGGCTCGCCCAGCTGCGGCTCCTCATCGACCGGGTAGCGGACCTCGGGCCTGGCATCACCGCGCTGCGCCTGACCTTCCACGCGCTCACCGGCCAGGGTGCGCTGTCCGATTGGGACCTGGCGACGCAGGCATGGCGGCAGCTCGGCTACCCGTACCAACTGGCCACCGCCCTCACCGCCGGCGCCGAGATGGCGCTGGCCGCGAGCAACCAGTCCGGCGCTCAGCTGCGGCTACGTGAGGCCCGCTCGGTCGCCCGCGACCTCGACGCGGCACCGCTGCTGCAGAAGATCGACGCGCTCGCCGTACGGGCCAAGCTGGACGACCAGTTGCCCGCGGACACCGCCGACGACGACGGCCTCGGCCTGACCCGGCGCGAGCGCGAAGTGCTCAAGGTGCTGGCCACCGGCCGGACCAACGCGGAGATCGCCGTCGAGCTCTTCGTCTCCCCGAACACCGTCGCCAGCCACGTCCGCAGCATCCTGACCAAGCTCGGCGCCAGCAGCCGTACCGAAGCGGCCGCCCTCGCCCACCGCGCCGGCCTCACCACCTCCCCGAGTTGATACGGCCGCTCTCCGCTCGGAGCCGGAAACCACCAGTTGTGGTGATGTCCTGCACGTACCAGTGCGGCAGGCTGTGGGATGTGAAGAAGGGAGGCCGGCACATGAACAAGGGCACCGTCGAGGAGTCGACCGAAGCGCGGCCGACGACAACACCTGCGACTGGCCATTCAACCAGCTCATCGACACCGGCTGGAAATCCCTACAACAAACCTAAAAACCGGCAAAGAATCCCAACAACCAGGAACGGAAACCGCCGAACCAGCGCCGGCAATCAGGCTTGCCCCGACCAAAACACAAACACCATCAAGGGCACGGACAACTACGCAGCGCCCAGACGAAAGATCGAGGCTAGCCGCCGAGTTCCACAACCGGCTCGCCGAAACGACCAATGATCGATACGGCATACCAGTCCACGCCTCGACAGGCATCGCACTCGCTCACCCGCACGCGCGGCCGACAGTGCTACCGCGGCTGCTATCCGCAGCCGACGCTGCGATGTATATGGCCAAAGAACCTGGCAGCACCGGCATCTCCACCTATCCGGCCGGAGCGCCGCTTCCACGCGTGGACCAGCCGGCCGTACGAACTCGTGACCTCGCGCCGGCCGGTCGGCTGATCGTTCGAGCCCGACCTGGCCGCAGGTCACAACCAGCTGGCTCGGCCGTTCGCTGATGCGCCAGCATCGGGCGAATTCGCGCTCTGAGGGCCGCAGGTAGGCATCAAGAAACCTTGCTAAGAAAGGAAAGCTATGGGCTACGCCAATTACGACACGCCGCTGGGAGCGGCGGGCTACGCGGTACGAGCTACGGGTGATCCGAACCAAACCAGGCTCATCATGGCCGGACGAGATCGACAAATTCGTCAACATGCTCGACGTGGCCGACCGCGACCAGTTGGCCGAACTGCTGGAGCGGCACCTGCTTGCGGCGGCTGACCGCGCAGGTGCACCGCGGCGCGATGCGCACCTCTACTCGCTGGAGATTCGAGACGTCGACAGCCAAGGCAGCGCTTACGGCAAGCCGCTTTTCCAATGGGCGCTGCCGATGGATCCGGACTATCGGTACCGTTAGGAATTGGCATTACCGGAATCGAAGCTAGACCGCCGGCAACGTCCTGCTGGTGACTGTGCAGTATTTTCGCAAGTCAGGCCGCGTTCTCGGCCTTGTCGAGCGCGGTGCGGTACTCGGTGGACCAATCGGCGTTCTGCCATCCGTCGGGAAGCGCTTCAAGTCCGGTACGCAGGTTCGCCGCAGCGGCAGCGAAATTGCCGAGTCCCAGGTGAGCGAGGCCGATAGGCAACCGGAGCCACGACGGCGTAAGCCAGTACGCCACCGGCGACGGGCGTTGCCCTTACGACGCTCGACGTAGCCGTGGAAGTTCACTCACCTCTCCGACAGCTGTCGGGACTCCTTCCCGGCAGCATGAGCGGGGCGCTTGGCGACCAAGTCAATCGCGGCGGATTGACATACGTGCGCAACGCGCACGCGCGTCAGCCGATCTGCTCGAACAGGGACACGATGATCCCTTCGGGCCCACGCACGTAGGCCATCCGCACGCTGTTCTCGTACTCGCCGATGCCGCCGATGAGCCCGTACCCGTCCGCAGCCACAGCATCGACGGCCGCGTCGAGGTCGCCGACCTCGAAGGACACGTTGCGCAGGCCAAGCTCGTTGGCCATCGCTGTGGGCGATCCGGGCACGTGGTCGGGCGTGACGAAGCTCGCGAGCTCCAGCCGGGACCCTCCGTCGGGCGGCCGCAGCATCGCGATTTCACAGTGCGCGCCCGGGATGCCGCAGACGGTCTCCACGAACTCGCCCTGCACGGATCCGGTGCCCTCGACCTCGAGACCCAGTCCGACGAAGAAGGCCGTCACCGAGTTTAGGTCCGCGACGGTGATGCCGATGTGGTCGAAACGTTGTACATGTGCCATGGGGCTCCATCCTCCAATTGATGTCTTGCCGATTCGATGCTAGGACGGAGCCGGGGCTGGGATCTCGACATGTCCTTCCGCAAAGCTGCGGCCAACCCAGATTTCGAAAGGTCATGCGGGAACGACATGTTGCTGTCGCGGCAGAAGACGTGGGTTGCAAGCCTTCGGAGCGCGGCATAGTCAGGCCCCGCACGCACGGCCGCATGGTCGGGCTCTGCCCGGAGTGCGGCTATGAGAGGACGCTCTTAAATGTTGCAGACGTTCTGCCAGTGCGGCTGGATCGGCCGCGGCTCGTCGGCGTACGACAGCTGGATCTCGGCGGCCTGCAGCCACCTACTTCGATCCCGTGGCCTCGAGCTTTATGGAAATGGGTTCGAGCAGAGCGACCAGATGGTCGAGCTTGAGCGGCTCCAGCCCGTCGTAAGGAGCTTCTGCGAGGGCGTCGGTCAGTGACTCGATCCGGCCCTTCGTCACACGCCCGGCGTCGGTGAAGCGACCTGAGGCATCGAGGAGGCCGCGGTCGCGCAGACCGTCCATGACTTCGGCCAGGCGGGCCTCGGAGAGGTGGTGGATTCGGCCGAACGACTCCGCCGGGTAGATGCCGCTGGCGAGGGCGCTGAGCACGTGGGCCTCGGTCCCGCCGATCCGTTCCGGGACCAGGGCAGCGGTATGGCCGTCCCCGCGGTGCTCGCGGACCATGTTGGCCGCGTGCCAGAGCCGGGCCACCGGCTCCTCGGGCAATCGGGAGCGTGCGGAGCGCGGCGTACATGACCCGTCCCTCCGTCGGAGCGCTGGTCGAAGCCTTGGCGAGGAGCTCGGCGGCACGCGCGAGCCCCTGAGTCTCGACGAGGTCGCCGAGGATCCGGTGCAGCGCCGGCACGCAGCCCTGCTGACGCGCGGCGTGCGCCGCCTCGGGTGCGGTCGTGTCCCATACCTTGGGGATGTGGCGGGCCACCTCATCGTCGGCGAAGCTGTAGAAGGCAGCGTGCACCACTTCGGCCGGGACCCGGCCGAGCGGCGAAGAACGTCCCGCGAAATAGCCGTCCCAGTAGTTGCGGAAACCGAGCGCCGCCATCGAGTCGTTGGGCTCCGGGGAGAAGAAGTTGACCAGCGAGATCGGCTCGGTGAGCTCGAAGAGACGGCGGGCGACAGGCTCCGGATGCTGTCTCTGTGTCATCTCCCGTGGTCGTGGCGACGCCCTCATGGGCGGCCCTCACCAGTGCTACGAACAGGTCGAGCGCCATACGACAAAGTCGCAGCGGTCTTTCTTCACCCGCGCTGGAGGAGCGGCGGCGGATGAATTCGGGATCACCCGTTGCCGTCCTCGACCGGCTTCCGAGAGGAAAGGAGGAGTAGCCGATTCTCGAGGTTTTCTCACCAAATCTCTCACCGGCAGGCACCTGAGACGCGATCAGGGCCGGCTTCCAGAATCTGGAAACCGGCCCTGAGCTGCACCTTTACCGGTCGGGGTGGCGGGATTTGAACCCACGACCTCTTCGTCCCGAACCCATTTTGGCCTGTCTAGAGGCGCTGGTCAGAGAGTCGGCTATGGTCTCTGGCCAGCGATGATGCGGCCGTAGCCGTTCGCGCTAGTTCGCCGCAAACCATGCCGCTCGGCTCCCCGTTTGGCTCCCGAATCGGTGCACTCGACGAGGATTTGCCGAACCTTACGGTCTCTTGCCATAGGCAGTCTTAACGACAGACTCAACTGGCGCTGAACTGCACAAACGTCCGGCAGAGTTCGTGGAGGTCCGTAGGGCTGTGTTCGTCCAATCTGGTCCGGCCCCAACCACAGGACACTGCGACCACCAGTACGGCCAACTGCGGAAGAACCTTTGTAACCTTCCGAGCCATACGCATCACACCCTTCTTGATCCTCACTCGCTTGATGACCTTTGCCAACTTGCGCAGAGGGGCCAGGGAGCAGAGCAAACCCGCAGCGTGACACAGACTGATGAAGACGCAGCCGCCAAAAAGGGAGTCGAACCCGGCGCTAGACCCGGGCCAGACAGGACGACCACTATGGACTGCTGAGCAGGCCGATTGATGGTCCAAGTTCTTATTTTCCGGGCGGCGCGATCGGTGTCAATTGTGTCGCGAGTACATCGAGAATCTCTTGGCATGCGTCAGCGGCGGCCGTGACTGCGGCGTTAGCCAAGATGAGTCGATCTCCGGTAATCGTTGCGTCTGCCGCAAGAGGACCGAGCGCTCTCTTGGTCGCATCGAGTTGTTCGATGTACCTCCCGATCTTCGCTCTTACGTCGGCACTCTGCGATGGCTGCATAATTCTCTGCCTTTCAGTGGAGACCGGTATGTAATTCTCTCCTCTGAGATGATGGCTATGGAATCATCTAAATGGTTGAGAGTAAACGCTCTCTAGCTGCCCGCGCCCCGGATTAGCATAGAACGTAATCGAGCCTAATAAAGTGTACTAAAACGCTACACCTGCGGGCTTTGTAGACGTTCCAGTCCGGTCGTCGACAGGGACATGGTGCCGGAGTTGAGGGTCTAAGTAGAAGTCAAGCACTCGGGTCGTCTTGGCCGACGTTCGGTGGATCCGGCCGCAGAACCGGCGCTCTTGGTGGAGTGTGCTGAAAGACTCTCCGCATGGAGATCATCCCAGAGCATGTACACCGAACGCTCCTGTATCTAGAGCTGCTTAATCGAGCCAATGTCGAACCCAGTGCCGAACGTCTGGACCGATTCGCGACGACTCAACCTCCGTTACACACACTCACTCCATTCGCCTTTTTGCAGAATTTCCAAATTCCATCCAAACCTGAGGCGCCTTCTGGATATCTCCGCCAAATGGAGTGGGTAACTGGAGAATCGGCTAACCTGCGTCTCACTGACCTTGGACGAGCGCTTGTCGCCGGCCTGGAGGGCAGCATGACCTTCCAGTCCGCCGAGCCCGAGTTGCTGGCTGTCGCCTTAGAACCGCAAGATCCGATGATCTACATCCACCTGACACGTACGTTTTCAGGTGCAGGTAAAGGCATGTTAGTCGATCCGTTTCTTAAACCTGAGGCTGTGCAATGGCTTCTCCAGGACACCACTATTCGAAGAGTCCTAATCAAATCAGCCGGCGGACGTAAGGAATTGAAACGTGACCAAGACGAGATCGCAATTGCACTAGGAGCTCTCGAACATGGTTCAGAACTAGAAATACGTCACGCGGACAGCAAGGAAATGCATGACCGTTGCCTCATTGCTGACAATGACACAGTCATGGTCATCGGTAGTTCGCTAAGCGGAATCGGAAAGAATGTTACTGCTCTGATCCAGGCCCCGCCTGACATTGCCAGAATGTATCGTGAGCGAAATGAACAGCTTTGGCAGCGGGCGACGCCGCTAGTTCCGCATGCTGCACCCAGAAAATCGCTCGCACCCTAACATGTTTGTCATAAACGAAACCAATACCGAGTAGGCAAATTTTAAAGGGACCTCAGTCGAGCGCGATAGTCGCGACTGAGCGTATGGCCCGAGAAACGGGCCTCCAATTCTCCTGCAAGTTCGTAGGCGACTAGCCGAAGTGAAGGCAGTGACTGGCGTTCGATGTTGAGTGCGGCCATGCCTTGGGCGTGTGCGCGGTCAAGGTCGCCATCGCGGGCAGCGAGAATTCCGAGCGATACCCGCACTTCGGCTATACGCATTGGCGCCAGTACGGTCCCGTCCGGTGCGGTACTCGCCGCGATCACTTCGTTTGCGTACTGGTTGGCCAGCTGCGTATGGCCGAGACACCGGTAGGTGTCCGCCGCGTAGAAGTTCCATTTATTTGGGTCGACCGCGAAGTGATGGGCCGTGTTGGTCGGATACGGCAGCGACTCGATCAACCTGCGGCTTGCCTCCAGGGCCTGCCGAACGCCGTCAGCGTCACCTAGGCGGCCAAACGCCTTGGCACGCTGCCCGTGGAGCTGGACAGCCGCTCCGGATGTCTGGGTGGCGCTCAGGCCTCGGTCAGCGGTAGCGAGAACGGCACGGTAGTCCCCCGCCGTGAGGCTTTGCCATGCTGCGATCTCATAGGCCCATCCAACGATTTCCGGATGCGCGGCCTCATCCCCAAGCGAGAGCGCTGCACGTCGAGTCGCCTCCGCGGCGCCGGACATACACAGGTCATTTTCCAGGCATGACACCAAAAGCGCCAGCCATCCGGCCTGTACGAGGATCTCGCGGTGCTGGGTGAGGCTTAGCCGCGATTCCAGCAAGGCAGTTAGGCGCCGTAGCCAGTCACGCGCTTCCTGCCGCAATGAAACCGGGTCGCTTGACCTGTATGCAGAGCACAGCCGGTCGACGGTGATTCCGAGCGTCTCTAGCGAAGCGGCGTCAAGGTCGGATCGGCGTACGCTGGTGATCAATTCCAGCGTGTCTGGCTCTGCGCCCGTGCTCAGGGCTGCCCCAGCTGGATTGCCGAAGATCGCATCCGTGACCGTCTCGAATGTGGCTGCAATCAACGCCTTGTAGTACTTGCGCGGTTCTGTGCCAGCCTCCCAGCGCCGCCAGGTGCGCGGCAGGTCGCCGGAGAGCTGGTCGCCTGTGTGCTGCTGCATCGCGCGCGCGGCATCTTGGTACGACCAACCGCGATCTAGTCGCTCGTGGCGGATCCAATCGGGCCATCGGTCGGAGGTGGGCGTTGGCATAGGGCAATCAAATGCCCTATGCACCGACCTAGTCAAGTAGTGACTGTCCGTCGAGTATCTCCTACACGGAACGTGTGCGCTGAGCGTGCGCCCGTCATCCCCGCTTCCGGAGGAGATACCCGTGCAACGGCACTATTTAGGAGGCCCCTTGTCCCCGCGTGGCGTACGCAACGCCTTCCTCAAAAGCCACCAGGACGTAGACCTCGCCGACCCCGCGCAGGGCCTCAACCAGTGGTACCGGCAGCTCAGCCAGACAGCGAAAAGCCAGCACGACATCCACTGGTTTTCGGCCACTGGCTACGCCTACACCCTCGCCCGCACGGACACCCAGCGCGTGCAGCTCCTCCTAGAGAAGGTCATGGAAGGGCTCATGAACTCCTGAAGCCGGCCGGACAGGCTCCGGTGACAATTCCCGGGCCTGTCTGGCCTCCCACCCGCCTTGCGACTTTTCGTACGTCCCTTGAACTAATTTGCCTCTACTGGGCCGAAAGCCCGTCCTCAGACGAGGAGCACAAAGCCATGGCTGATGAATTTCCCTACCTCGGTCGACTCGATCCCGCCGATCGAAAGCCGTCTTCCCAACAGATCGCAGACCGCATCCGCGAGGCGATCCGGGACAACCAGCTGGGACCAGGTGATCAGCTCCCATCCCACCACGACCTGAGCAAGCGATACCGCGTTGCACGGGAGACGGTCAAGCGTGCGATTGAGATTCTCGGGCGAGAGGGTCTGGTGATGGGTCGGCAGGGGCGTGGAGTTTTTGTTTGCTCTCCGTATCGCTGTTCAGCGTCGGAAATCCCTGTGCACGAGCCAAAGGCGCAGCTCGCCAATGACAAGCCGCTACGCAAGCGGGTCGGAGAAATACCGGTCTGCCTTGTATTCACCACTTGCGCCATGTGCGGAGTGGTGATGATCGCGCTTCGCGTCAACGATGCTGAGGTGCAACGCAGCGACTGGCACACCTACGGTGATCTCGTTATTGGGCTCCGTTTCTAGACGCGAGCTGCCATCGCAATACGCAACCAGGCGTCTATTCGGTTCTTATCAAGGCTAGTTGCGTCCGCAACGTTTGCGGTCGCGGCGAAAGGATCCGAATAGGCGCCTGTACGCATCCCAAATTTGACTGCAATAAGCGCGGCATCATAGGCAGGATCACCACGGAGCCCGCGCGGATCTATCAGGAACATTCGCCGATCGGGGCCCAGCAACACATTCCAGCCGGAGACATCACCGTGACAGAGCGAACCGTCATCGCTCGCCAGGTCAGCCAGAATCGCGAGGCACTCTCCGCGTTCATCGGCAGGAGCAACTGTCGCCCAGTCCGGCATGTCGGTCAGGGCATCGTCGACCAGGCGGCCGTACAGCCAATCAGTCAGGGACGGCAAGTCCGGATCGGGTGCCGTGTGACCGATCACCTGGCGGTACGTCTCGGCGAGCGTGACAACGTCCGCGACCGTTACGCCGACATCGGCCAGTGGATCTCCTGGCAGCACGCGGTCCATCACGGTCCAGACGCCTGTTTCGGTTGGCTCGATCTCCCTCACCTGAGGACCGACACCGGCCGCCGCGAGAGCGCTCACTACGGCCGCCTGGCCGGCCGCCAACGGGTCGGCACTCCCCCGTATCACCAGAGAGCCTTGTGGGGAATCCACGCCGACGACAAATCCGTAGCGAGACTTGAAAATCTCGCGAACGACAGCCTTATGGCGTCGACAGATCTGATCGAATTCGGCGAGTACGTCACGCGACCAGGCTTCGCCGCGATCGGGCCACTGCTCTTTAACCGCCGAGAGAACGTGCTCCGGCACCGTTAGATCGGTCATCTGCGCCCGCCGTAGTAGTCGGCCAGTTCCGACATCTCATCAACGACAATTGCCGCGCCAGCCTCGGCTAGTTCAACGCCACGCTGAGGCGTCTTCGCGTAGCCGATTGGGAAAACTCCCGCCCGTTTGCATGCCTCGATGTCGCTGACCGAATCGCCGACTAACGCGCAGTCAGCCAGGCTCACGCCAAGGAAGTCAGCGGCCAGCTCTAGGGAGTACGGATGCGGCTTCATCTTGCTTGGCCAAGCATGCGGTCGGCCAACGACAGCGTCGACGCAGCCCACCAATCCACGCGAGGAGAGGTATTTCTCAACAGCCGCGCCAGCGTTGTTACTTACGATGGCTGTCTTGACATGCTGGTGAGCGGCGACCAGGGCGTCCGCCGCTCCCTTGGTTGGCGCCGCACCGTCAACGGCGAGTGTCTCTAGCCCGCAGAGGTAGTTGTCCGCTTCCGCCGCAAGCGGACTGTCGTCTCCGATCCATGCGAGGATTTTCAGCGGGTTTGGCGCCGAGGCTAGCGGCTCCGGCAGCTCGATTCCCTTACCTGCAAGGAAAGTGCGCTCGTCATCCGCGACCACCGATGCCTTGTACGTGTGAAAGACACCGCAGACCGGACCGTCGAAATCGAACAGAAGGCCCTTGACCTGGTCGAGGTGGCTAGAAAGGTCTGCGCTCACTTGAAATTCCGAGCGACGGTCGTCCAGACGGAGTCAAACCAGGTACGCGCTTGAGCTACGAACCGCGGGCCGCTCGATGACTCGTCATCGTTCACTGAGAACGGGAACATGATCGAGTCTTTCCCCATGATGTCGAAGATGTCGATGGGGCCGCTGTCGACAGTGACCGTCCGGCTGACCACGGGATAGAAGCCGAAAAATACGTCCTCTTCGTTGAGGATGAACAGCTTGAATTCGGGCGCCAGGCGCGTAACTCGGACCTCGATCTTTACGGACTTGACGAGTCCAAGATCCCCAATCTCGCGCACATCGTGCAGTAAATGCCTGACTGACCGGCGCACGATGTCGTCAGATCGCGTACGCACTTCGTCGTGATCGTCGCCAGTGTCGGCATGGGTTGGAACGGCGAGTGGCGACGAGGTGTCCGTCACGATGGCGCGGATATTGAGCGTATCCGGCGCGTAGGTTCCGGCCCTCACCCTGTCAAGTGCATCAACCAGGGGAGTTACGAGCGTTTCGCCGGAGTGGCCAAAGAAGTCGATTGAGACATTCTCTCGCGAAAACAGGCCCTCGATATGAGGCCGGAGCTCTACCGGCCGCTCGACCTGCGCACGCACGTACGACTTGGCGCCTTGCCTGGTAATGATGAGGCGTTCCGCCTCTAGCCGTTTGATCGCCTTCTTTGCGGTGTCGCGGGCGACTCCGAAGCGAGCGGCTAGGGCATTCTGCGCCGGTAGTTGGTCGCCTGGCTGGAACTTCCGACTCAAGATCGCCGCTCGAAGCCTGTTCGCGATCTGCTCGTGCGGATGACGTGGGTCGTCATCGTCGAGGTCTTCCAGGTCATTGACGTCAGCAGCCATGGGCTCAGCTTATTACATGACTAGCCAAGCTAGCCAGATCTCTCCGCAGTCTATTGACATGACTAGTCAAGTCGTGAGAACGTTCCTCTCGAACGCACATGACTAGTCAAGCTAGTCAAGATGGAGGGAGTGGAGATGACAGACCACCGGAACCACGGGCACGGCTATTTGAGCTGGTCACACCCGTTGGCGCGGGTCGCTAACCGGCACTGCCGGGCGCACAACGAGTACAGACGGTCGGGCTGGGCCGGCGGCATTGGCTCTGTGGCGTGCGGTGCCTGCTGGGAGTGGGCCATCCGCGATGACGAACGGGTCGTGATCGAGTACGGCGTGTCACGTCACCAAGGTCCCGACATCGACGTAGTTGACGAGATCGCCATCGAGCGCGCGTGCCGTGGCGAGCAAGTGCGGCTGACCCGCGTTGAGCGATCGATTGCCGCTGCGCAGCTGCGCGACAGCGAAAACCTGACCGACTACCAGATTGCTCACCGGCTGCACACCAACAGCGAAGTCGTACGCCAGGCGCTCGCGCTGGCAGACGCCACCACGGCCGCAACCGACCTTGCAGAGGTCGCCTGATGGTCGGCCTGGAAACGCATCGAATCGGACGAGCGAGGAGTGGTTTCGGTGAAATCTCTGGCCGCCAAGATCCTGCCGACGTTGATCGGCCTGGCGCTGTTCTTCTACGTGGTGAAAGAGCCGCATCAAGCGGGCGCGCAGGTGCACACGCTGTTGAACTTTCTGATTCACGTCATGACCTCGTTTGCTTCGTTTGCGGGGTCGATCTCATGACCAAGGTCTCTGCGGTCGGTGCCACCAGCCGCCGCGCGGACGGTGGTCAGTGATGGCGACCGACATCTCTTTCCACCTGACCGGCGGCATGCACGTGGTCTGCCACGCGTACGACGACGGAGGCCCGATCCTGGCGATACACGGCGAGGGTCTGCATTTCAGCATGTCCCCGCTGCACCGCGCGGACGTGCAGCCCGAAGACGTGCGGGCAGCACGGGCGTTGCTGGCCGCGATGGTCGATTACGTCGATCAGTGCCAGCGCTGGTGCCCGGACACACACGACGACAACACGGTCGTCATCGACACCGACGATTCAGCAATGGCAGGGGTGGGCTGACCCATGACGACCGAACACACTGAAGCAGCGTCCGGTTCGGCATACCCGCCGCCGGTTGACGTGCTGCTACCCAAGGCGCGGCGGCTGGCTGACAAGCTGGGCGAGGTTCCGTCCCGGAACCGGCTGATGACTGAGTTTCGGATCGGTGCACCCAAGGCTCGCGCCATCCTCGCGGAGCTGACCGCATTGGCACAGCCCACCGATACCGAGACCGCTCCGGCGAACCGGCTGCACCTGGTGCCCTCCAGTCCGGAACCGCAGACCGGCGCCACCGATCCCGACCTACCCACCGCTGCGGCTGAGACAGCGTCCCAGGATTCCGTGCAGGTAGTGATGTCCGTAGACCCGGGGACATCGGAGAGCGCTGGAGAGATCCGGGAGACGGTCAAGCCGGTTAAGGCGTGGCCGGTCCTGCTGCTCGCCGCTCCCGCGTTTGTTGCGATCTGGTCGGGCTGGGTCGGGCTGGGTGGACTTACCGGGTTTGGGGTGGTGCACCCGTTGCCGGGGATCGTGGACGGTTTCGCGATCAATACCGCGATCACGCTCCCGATCGGCGTGGAGACCTATGCCGCGTATGCGCTGCGGGCCTGGCTCGCCGGACGTACGGCTGGCCCGACGCGCCGATTCGCGAAGTGGTCGGCAATCGGTGCGCTCATCCTCGGCGCGCTCGGTCAGGTCGCTTACCACCTGATGAGCGCCGCCGGAGTCACGGCCGCGCCGTGGTGGATCACCACCGCGGTTGCCTGCCTGCCGGTCGCCGTACTCGGCATGGGAGCCGCATTGGCACACCTGCTGCGCACTGACGAAACCTCCGCACCTACCCGTTGAATCCGCCCGGAGCGCGGCCACCAGGCCTGAGAAACCGGACCGCGCTCCGGCCACCCCCACACAGGAGGTACCGCACATCATGTCCACCGAACCGAACGACAACAACAGCGGCCAAGGCGGCGTTGACTGGGACGCTGAATTTGCCAAGCTCGACCAGAACGGCACCGGCAACGTGGTTCCGCTGCGCAAACCCGGCGCCGACGTAGAACGCCATGCCAGCTCTTTTGAGGTCGACATTGACGACCCGGACTCGCCGGAGGCCGCGCGGCTCACGGTCGCCGATCCTGGCGTGACCATCACCCTGCCGGCCGATGAAGACCGGCGCGAGCCCATCATCTCGGCCGCGTTCCTGCCGGCAAATCTGCGCGGCACCATCACTCGTACGGTGCGCCGATGGCTGCATATCGGCGCTTTTCACGCCGTGCGGCTTCCGTTGTACGGTACGAAAACAGCTGCGTATGGCGCGGTTGGTGTGGTGCGCCTGGTGCAGCTTCAGCTGCGGTGGTGGTGGCTGACCGAGCAGGCCCCGGTCCGGCGAGCGGTCGCGGACAACGCGCACCGCGACCCGAAAGAGGCCGCGAGGATCTACAACCAGCTACTACAAGAGCTGCGAGACACCCGCCGCTGGCGCGGTTTCGTTGTCGCCGCCCAAACGCTCGCGACCGTAATCGCCGGACTGGTGGTGTTGGCCGTGGGGTCCGTGCCGCTCAATCTCGCGCTCGTGGCCGCGATCTTGGGATCGCTGGCTCATCTGGGCCGCCCGGCGCACAAGCCAATCATTTCTAAAGCGATCATCGCGCCGCGTTTTCGCAAGCTGAACCTCGATATTGTGCTGCGCGCCTATTACGCCGCTGGTCTGGGTAACGCGGATAAGCCCGGTCAGCAAGTGCAGTTTGGGGCGCAGATGGCGCGCGACGCTCGGGGGACCGGTTCGCAGGTTGTGGTGGACCTCCCGTACGGCAGGGGGTGGGCTGATGTGTTGGCCGCTAAGGAAAAGATCGCGTCCGGGCTGGACGTGCACGTCAATCAGGTGTTCCTGACTGAGGATGAGACCAGCAGTCGGCGCCACCTGCTGTTTGTGGCTGACCGGGACCCGCTCGCGATCGGCGCTGGCCGTACTGACCTG
>NZ_BAAANY010000010.1:0-39945 GCF_039530045.1 Fodinicola feengrottensis
AACCCACCTGACCAGGCAAAACACCACCCAAGATCAAACTAGCGAGGAAACTCAGGCTAGGCAGTGTCTGGTTAACAGGGCCCCGGCAGCGTGTTGGGGTCGGTTTTGGGGTCGTACGCCTTGGCGGCCGGCGCGTCCGCGTGACCGTCGGCCGCGAGCGGCGCCAGCGCGAGGTAGCCGCGGCCGAACTGGTTGCAGTCTTTGTTGTACGCGTAGCTGTTGCCGCCGCCGGTTCGCAGGCCGCGCTCGGTGGCCGCGACCTTCGCCTGCTGATACCACTCGTACGTCTCGACTGTGTGCACGATCACCAGGTTGCTGCCCAGCGGCGGGCTGCCCTTGGGCTTCCCGCCGGCCCGGTCCAGCGGATAGACCCAGGTGTAGTTGGCGCTGATCACCAGCTGCCCATCGGACCCGACGGACACCGACATAGTGCCGGAGACCCGGATCTCGTCGACGGCGAGCTTCGCGGTCGGGGCCAGCCGGGTCACATAGCTGAGCGCCCCGCCGCCCTTCTGCACGGCGCTGGTCACCATCGGCTGCAGGCTGGGCGCCAGCTTGGCCAGATATCCGCTCAGGTCGCCGCGCTGCAGCATCGCCGGATCCAGCCGGGCGGCGACCAGTGTCTGCTTGGTGAGCTGGGTGGCCGTACCCACGTCGGCGGCCGAGTACGAGCCCTGCTGCTGTGCCGCCGGCAGCTGGATGCCGGCGTCACCAATCGCGAAGGAAGCCGCCGGCGTGCCGGCGAACAGGCTGGCCGCCTGGCTGCTCGACATCGCGACCGGGGTGTTCGCGGACCCGCCGCTGCCCCAGACCAGGTTGCGCACGACCGGGGCCAGCAGCAGCCCCACGACCAGGGCGGCGGCCACCGCGACGATGGTCAGCCGGGTGACCTGGCGACGCCGACGACGGCGCTGCGTGCGGCTGCCGGGGTGCTCGCTCGGATCCAGCTCGGAGCTCTGGCTTGGGTCGACCGGCATCGCTGGTGCTGCGCTCCTTCCGCTGGCCAGGGTTCACTCGTAGCCGACGGTAACACCGGGTGGCCGATGCGGAAAAAAACGTCTCAGAGAAAGCGGACGGCCCCCGCGTACTGGTCGGCGTACCGATGCTGGTCGACCTTGACGATCTCCAGTGGGCTCTCCTGGGTCTCGCTGTTGCCCGGCGCGTCGACTTCGTAGCCGCCGCCGATGTACATGCCGACGTGGTGCACCGAACCGGTGCCATGGTCGTACGCGTAGAAGATCAGGTCACCAGCCCGCAGCTGGTCCTTCGAGACCGGCTTGCCGGCCGCCATCTGCGGGCCCGCGTCGCGTGGGATCGTGATGCCGTTCAGGGCGTAGACCGTGCTGGTGAAACCGGAGCAGTCGAACCCGAAGGCGGACGTGCCGGCCCACAGGTAGTGCAGGCCGACGAAGGCTTTGGCCGTACGCACCAAGTCTGCGCCGGTGGGCCGCGGGATGTCCGATGCTTTGGCGTAAACGTGCACGTCAGCGGCCCGGAGCCAGCGCGGGCCGCGATCGGGGGTAGCGACCAGCACGGCCCCGTCCGCCCGCGACAGCACCGGCAACCGGGTGTTCGCCGAAAGCTCGGTCTCGTGCTGGCGCCCGGTGGGATCGGTGGACAGCCAGGCGGTCGCCGCCGTCACCAGCGCGAACGGACGGGTTTGTTGCAGGGTCCCGAAAACCGGCGAGTCGACCAGCTGCCGGGCCGGCACCCAGCCGGGGTAGCCGAGCGCGTTGCGAGGCGTCGGCTGACCAACCACCGCCACGTGCACCCAGGCGCCCTGGCGCTCCAGGATGCGCACCGGATTCCCGTACAGCGCCTGGGTTTCCAGCAACGGTACGAGATCCACTCGCTGCTGCAACGTCATCGTCGCGGCCCACTTGCGCGGATCGGCCGGATTCGCCACCGCCGGGGCGTCCACCGGCCGGTCGGTCGCCGGATCCACCCATGCGGTCGCCACCGACACCCCGACGTACTCGGTCGCGGGGTCGGCCTGTCCGGCGGCCGGGATCGCGACCAGCCCCAGCACCATGAGCAGCGCGGCAGACAGCCGCGAAACGGTTTTCACCTGACCACTATGGCCCCGCAGCGGTGGCCGATGTCCAGCGGTTGACTCCGAGTGGCCACCATCAGGCATGCCCTTCCGCGCAACCCGCGCCGATGCGAGATCATGATGCGATGCCAGAAGGAGACACCGTCTGGTTGACGGCGCACAAGCTGCACGGCGCGCTCGGCGGCGGCTTGTTGACCCGTACCGATTTCCGGCTCCCCGAACTGGCCACCGCCGACCTGTCCGGCCGCACGGTCACTGAGGTGGTGGCCCACGGCAAGCACATCCTCCTGCGTACGAACGACGGTCTGACGATGCACTCGCATTTAATGATGGACGGCTCCTGGACCGCTTCCCGCAACGGCAAACGGCTCTTCGGCTCGTCCCATCCGGCGCACCACTTGCGCGTCGTTCTCGAGACCGCCGAGGTTATCGCTCAGGGGCACCGCATTCATGACGTACGAATCGTTTCCACCACTCGCGAATCCGAGCTCGTCGGACACCTGGGCCCGGATTTGCTTGGTTCGGACTGGGATTCCTCGGTCGCCGCCACCCGTCTCTTGAGCACGCCTGACCGGATGATCGGTCCGGCGCTACTCGACCAGCGAAATCTCGCGGGCATCGGAAATCTGTATAAATGCGAGCTGCTTTTCCTGCGTGGCGTCTCGCCTTGGGCGACCGTTGGCTCGGTGCCGAACATTCCGGCGATGACGGACCTCGCCTATCGGCTGCTGCGGACGAATCGCGACCGCTGGGAACAGGTCACCACCGGCAACAACCGGCCCGGCCAACAAACCTGGGTGTACGAGCGAGGCAGCAAACCCTGCCGCCGCTGCGGCACCCCCATCCGCCGCGCCGACCAACACGAACCCGACAAGGGGCGGCTCGGCGACCCCCACGCCCGCTCCACCTACTGGTGCCCACACTGTCAACCCGGCCCCAGTCCGTGATGGTCCGACAATCAGACGAGGCTTAGCCGGTGATGCCGGGGCGGCGGGCGGCGTGCGGGCCGTAGGGGGCCAGGACGCCGTCGAGTTCGCCGAGGGTGTGGGCCATCGCGTGCAGGGCGTCGGTGGCCTCGGTGATGCGGCTCATCATGAGCTGGTCGGCGAAGCCGTCCGCGGCGACGCATTCGGCGGCGGCGACGACGAGTTGCTCGTACGCGCCGATGCCGGCGTCGATGCGGTTGTAGAGGGCGCCGGCGGCGGTTTGTACGGCCGGGGCGGCGTCGGGTGGGGCGATGGCGATGGCGCGGTGGACGCCGGCATAGCGACGCACGGCGTCGCGCAACGCGCCCTCGGCGAGCTGGGCTTCCTGACCAGGGTCGATCGCGCCGTTCACGGCACCGCGGACCCTGGTGAGCATCGGCGGCAGGGCGGCGCTCGCCCGGTCGATGCGTTGAAGCAGGTCAGAGCCGGGAGTGCCGCGTACGGCGCGGCGCTGAGTCCATCGCACGGCCGCGCCGCCGGCGAGGTGGCGTACGACGGTGAAAGCCTGGCTTTCCGGGGCCGGCGGCAACGGATCAGGGACAGGTATCGCCCGCAGCGCACGTTGGTCGCGTACGCGGAAAACCGCCATCGCGGCGCTGCCACCGAACAGGCCGGTCCAGATCGCGTCGACCCAGGTCAACCCGCCCAGCGGCACGGCGACCGCGGCGACGCCGGCCGCCATCGAAGCGGTGACGATCCAGCGCCGGGCACTGGACCTGGCCTTGCGCAGCACCCGCAGGTGGCGTTCGCGGGGATCCTGACGACTCACCCGACCACCACCCGCGTCGCGCTGCGCTGGCAGGCCCATCAGCCAGGCTGCGTGTTCTTGTTGAACGACGGCTGCCCGTCCTTCTGACCGACAGACGGCTGCGACGACGAACTGATCTGCGGCTTGGAGCCAGCCGACAGCTCACCGGCCATGCTGGCCCGGAGCTGCTCGAGCCGGCTCTGGCCGGCCATGTCCAGGGTGGCCTTCTGTACGTCGATCATCTGGCCCTCGACCGAGTTCTGCGCGAGCTCCGCGCTGCCCAGCGCGTTGGCGTAGCGCTTCTCGATCTTGTCCCGCACCTCGTCCAGTGACGGCACGTTGCCGGGCGCCGCGAGGCTCGACATCTGCTGCAGCGAAGCCGACACCTGCTCCTGCATCTTGGCCTGCTCCAGCTGCGACAACAGCTTGGTGCGCTCGGCCAGCTTGGTCTGCAGGATCATCGCGTTGTTCTCGACGGCCTTCTTGGCCTGCTCAGCCGCCTGGATCGCCGAGTCGTGCAGCTTCTTCAGGTCCTCGACCGACTGCTCGGTGGCGACCAGCTGGGTGGCGAACACCGTCGCGCTCTGCTCGTACTTCGACGCCTGCGGCTGGTCTCCGCGACCCTGCGCCTGGTCGTGCAGGATGAGGGCTTGGCGGGCCGATGCCTGCAGCTTCTCCACCTCGCCGAGCTGGCGGGACAGCTTCATCTCCAGCTGCCGCTGGTTGCCGATCACGTTGGCGGCCTGCTGGGTCAGCGCCTGGTGCTGGCGCTGCGCCTCCTCGATGGCCTGCTGGATCTGGATCTTCGGGTCGGCATGCTCGTCGATTTTCGCGCCGAACGCGGCCATCAGGTATTTCCAACCCTTGACGAACGGGTTTGCCATTGCTGTTGGTCCTTCCCCGAAGCCGACGCGCTCTGCGACCCCCATGGTTCCAGGTGCACCGTCCCAGGGCGGTACGGGGTGCGGACCTCAATCTACTGCGCTCGGGCCACGTTGCTCAGCACTTCCACCGCATCTGGAGCTGCCCTATCAGGCGACTCTCAGGCGGCCACCACTACGCGACCGGAGCGGGTCACGTCATCACCACGAGATGGTGCGGAAATCCTGGCGGTCGCGACCCGGTCGGCCGGTGAAACCTCTGTCCGACCAGGGAGCGGGCCATCCTTGACGGTGTCGGGCACCGAGTCCGGGATCTGCTCGACTGCCGCGAGGGTGTCGCTGACATCACGCAACACGTAAGACATCGGCACACCGAGCGCGTCGCAGATCGAACTCAGCAGCTCGCTGGACGCTTCCTTCTGACCGCGCTCGACCTCGGACAGATAGCCCAGACTGACCCGAGCCGCGTCCGAAACCTCGCGCAGGGTGCGCTGCTGGGCAAGTCGCTGCGCCCGCAGCGTGTCGCCGAGGAGCTGTCGCAACAGGACCATCGCGCACCCCTTTCGTCTGTCCCTCCCGACCCCACTGGGTCGGCCACTGCTTCAACCGTACCTTGCCCATGCCCTCGAAGAGCAGTCGTAAAAACGACGTCCGCCTACGGCGTAACCCATCTCAATACGTGGATGTTTCCGCAGGATGTCATAACTAGCACCACTCCAGGAGCAGCGCCAGCGCACGCTCCACCGCTTCGGCACGTACGGCCGCACGGTCACCAGCCAGCTGCAACTGGCGGGCCACCAGGCGCCCGCCCGGGCCGGCCAGGCCGAGCCAGACCTCGCCGGCCGGATGCCCGTCGTTGGGACCCGGACCAGCCACTCCGGTAGTGGCCAAACCCCAGTCAGAGCCGCATTTCCCGGCCACCCCGGCGGCCAGCTGGCGGGCCACTTCGGGGTCCACCGGGCCACGTTCGGCGAGCAGGTCGAGCGAGACGCCGGCGAGGGTCGCCTTCAGGTCGGTGGCGTAGACGACCAGGCCGCCACGGAAGGTGCCGCTGACGCCTGGCACCTCGACGATGGTCGCGGCGAGCAGGCCGCCGGTCAGCGACTCTGCTACCGCGAGTGTTTGACCACTAGCGGTCAGTCGCTTATGGACTTGGCTGGCGAGCTCGTTCACGCCAGCACCTCGGCGATGACCTCGGCGGCACGCAAGGCGTCCGCGAAGCCCACGTACGGCGCCGCGAAGCCGAACCGGAGAACGTCCGGCGGCCGGTAGTCGCCGATCACCCGAGCCTCGATCAACGCTGTCATCACGGCCTCCGCGTCGGTGCACGCGAGTGCGACCTGACTCCCCCGCCGCGGCGCGTCCGGCGTCAGGACCCGGATGCGGTCGGCTGGTACGAGCGCCCTTACGCACTCGACGAAGAACGTCGTTAGGGCAAGGCTTTTGGCCCGTACGGACGCCATATCGACGCCATCCCAGACGTCGAGAGCCGCGTCCAGCGTCAGCAGCGAGATCATCTCCGGCGTACCCGTCCGCAGCCGCGTGACGCCGTCAGCGGGCCGGTAGCCGGCTTCCATCCCGAACGGGTCGCGATGCGAGCACCATCCCGGCAGCGGCTGCTCCAGCCGCGGCAACAGCTCGGCGCGCGCGTAGCTGTAGGCCGGCGCGCCCGGACCGCCGTTGAGGTATTTGTACGTGCACCCGACCGCCAAGTCGACGCCACCCGCATCCAGGTCGACGGGCAACGCACCGGCGCTGTGCGAGAGGTCCCAGATCGCGTACGCGCCGACGCCGTGGATCAGCTCCGTCAGTGCGGCCATGTCCCACAGCTCGCCGGTCCGGAAGTCGACGTGGTTGAGCAGGACGGCCGCCGTACGGTGGCTCAGCGCGTCTGTAAGCGCACGTGGATGCGCTGGTACGAGCGTACGGCCGGTCATCTTCGCGGCCGACTCGGCGACATAGCCGTCGGTCGGGAAGGTGGTCGCGTCAACGACGATCTCGCTGCGGTCATTGTCTTGCGGGCGCTGGTGCAGCCGTACGGCCGACACCAGCGCCCGGAAGACGTTCACCGAGGTCGAATCGCCGACCACGACCTGGCCGGGGGCGGCGCCGATCAGCGGGGCGATCCGGTCGCCGATCCGCTCCGGCGCCGCCCACCAGCCGTTGTCGGTCCAGGACCGGATCAGGTCGGTCCCCCATTGCCGCCTGACAACGTCCGCGATCCGGTCCGGTACGGCCGCCGGCAGCGCCCCGAGCGAATTGCCGTCCAGGTAGACGGTGTCCGGCGGCAGGCTGAAACGAGCCCTGAGATGCGCCAGCGGGTCGGCCGCATCCGCGGCTTTCGCGCGCGCCGCCAAGTCAGTGCTCACCGGTTTCCCCTCGACCACATTTGGACGGCGTTGAGGAAAACCACGATACCGGCCGGGCTAGTTGAGGGTCAGGTCGCAGATCCTGTCGTGATAGAGCGGACCGCTGAGATTTCCAGGATTGAAGTACGCCCGCTGGCTGCACTGCGAATTGTTGGTGCCATGGGTGAAACTGCCGCCGTTGGTCCCCCACGTCACCCAGCTGGTGGCGTCGACGAGCATGAGGTTGTTCATCGATCCCTGGCCGTGATAGCAGTAGAAGCTCGGGCCGACGGTCGTCTCGATCATGAAGTCGATCTCGTGGTCGTAACCGCAGCCAGGAGCGACGCTCTGCGGGCTGGCACCCCGCGGCAACTGCTTGATCGTGAGCTGGATTCCCGGCTTCGCACTCGCCTTCGCCGGGGTACCCGCGGATTCACTGGCCGAAGCCGGCAGGCCGGATCCGACCGACACCAGCGCAACGGCCGCTAGCAGGACAGTGGCGACACGACTTATTCGAACTCCTGACATCGCAACTCCAAAGGTCTTGTCGGCATTTGCCGACAGGTAAGGGCCCCTGGACAAGGAATATGTCCGAATTCATGCTGACAGCCAGTCCTGTCAGTCCGCTGTCACCTCGACCTCGTCGGGTGACAGCCCTACGGCAGTGCCGCTACAGACCTCAGCGATCGTGGATTTCGTCGAGAGCCGCGCTGAGCGCGTGCTTCTCGGCGGACTCGCGCTCCTTGGCGAGGCCGGCGCGACGCAGTCTCACTGCCTGGAAGACATAGTCAACGCCGGTGATGACGGTGACGATCACCGCGGCGCCCATCATCCAGGGGCCGACGAACTGAAGCGGGAACGGCCACGGGAACAAATACCAGGCGATGGCCGTGACCTGCAGGATCGTCTTCAGCTTGCCGCCCCGACTGGCCGGGATCACGCCATGGCGGATCACCCAGAACCGCAGGGCCGTGACGCCCAGCTCCCGCACCAGGATCAGCACGGTCACCCACCACGGCAGCATGCCCAGCCACGACAGCAGCACCAGAGCCGTACCGACCAGCGCCTTGTCGGCGATCGGGTCGGCGACCTTGCCGAAGGTGGTGACCAGGTTCCACGCGCGGGCGATCTTGCCGTCGAAGAAGTCCGTGAAGGACGCGATGCAGAAGGCCGCGCAGGCGGCGATCCGCCACCACACGCTGACACCTGAGGAGAGCAGCAGGAAGGCACCGAAGACCGGTACCAGCAGCAGTCGCAGGCTGGTGAGCAGGTTGGCCGGGTTGACCAGCGGCGGCCCCGCCGGGGTGCTCATCGCGCGACTCTCTCGGCCGGCGAGATCACCTCGACCAGCTCCGCGGTCAGATCGACCCCGAGGCTGCCGGTGACCTTCGCGCGTACGAGATCGCCGACCTGGACCTGGTGCCCGGCCAGGTCGACCGCGACCTCGCCGTCGACCTCGGGCGCCTGGTGCTCGCCTCGTCCGGAGGCCGCACCCTCATCGATCGATTCGACGAGCACGTCGACGTGCGTGCCGATCCGCTCCTCGGCCCGCTGCGCGCTCAGCTCCTCGACCAGCCGGCTCAGCTTGTCCTGTCGGCGGGTGATGGTGTCCGGCTTGACCTTTGGGCGCAGGTTGGCGCCTTCGGTGCCTTCTTCGTCCGAATACGCGAAGACACCGACCGCGTCCAGCCTGGCCTCGTTCAGGAACCGCTCCAGCTCCCGCACGTCGTCGCGGGTCTCGCCCGGGAAGCCGACGATCACGTTCGTACGCGCGCCCAGCTCCGGTGCCATCGCACGGGCGGTCGCCAGCAGCTCCAGGAACCGCTCGCGGGAGCCGAACCGGCGCATCCGGCGCAACAGCGGCTCGCTGGCGTGCTGGAACGACAGGTCCAGGTAGGCCGCCACACCCGGGGTGTTGCAGATGACCTCAACCAGCTCCGGCCGCAGCTCGGCGGGCTGCAGGTAACTCGCCCTTACGCGCACGATGCCCTCGATGGCCGCCAGCTCCGGCAGCAGCTTCGCGAGCAGCGCCGGGTCGCCGAGGTCCTTGCCGTACGAGGTGGAGTTCTCGCTGACCAGGACCAGCTCTCGGACGCCCTGCTCAGCCAGCCAGCGGGCCTCGGTCAGCAGCTCCGCCGGCCGGCGCGAGGTGAAGGCACCGCGGAAGGACGGGATGGCGCAGAAAGCGCATCGTCGGTCGCAGCCGGAGGCGATCTTCAGCGGCGCCACCGGGCCGCCCTCCAGGCGCTTGCGCAGCACTCGGGGGCCGGACGCCGGCGCGACGCCGGCGGGCAGGTCCTGGGTGTGGCCGGGCACGAACGCGGTCGCCGCGGCCCGGTCGACGGGGCTGATCGGGAGCAACTTGCGGCGGTCCGACGGCACGTGGGACGGCAGCTTCTCGCCGGACAGGACAGCCAGCAGGCGGTCGGAGATATCCGGGTAGTGGTCGAAGCCCAGCACCGCGTCGGCCTCCGGCATCGCCTCCGCGAGCTCCTTGCCATAACGCTCGGCCATGCAGCCGGTCGCCACCACCTTCGCGCCGCTGTCGGTGGCCTGCAGGATGGTGTCGACCGAGTCCTTTTTCGCCTGCTCGATGAAGCCGCACGTGTTCACCAGGACAACGTCGGCGCCCTCGGTGTCCTCGGACAGCTCCCAGCCGCCGGCCGCCAGCCGGCCGGCCAGCTCCTCGGAGTCGACCTCGTTGCGGGCGCAGCCCAGGGTGACCAACGCCACCCGTCCAGCGGGTCGCTCGATGGATTCCTGAACGCTTGGTCGGGCAGGCACCCAGACAGCCTACGTGCCAACCGCCTCCGGCAGGGTCCCCCGGGGTCGAGGTAGGGTTGCCGGTCGTGCACCAGGAGATCGCCGTCAGGCGCGCGCGTACCGCCGACGTGGCGCGGATCGCGGGTCTCGTGGACTTCTATTCCGGCAAGCGGATCCTGCTGGAAAAGGCGCCGGTCACGCTTTATGAGGACGTACAGGAATTCTGGGTCGCCTGCCCGGCGGACGATCTGTCCGTGGTGATCGGGTGCGGGGCGCTGCACGTGTTGTGGCAGGACCTCGGCGAGATTCGTACGCTCGCGGTGGACCAGTCGTGGCGCGGCCGGCGGATCGGCGACCTGTTGATGGCGCAGCTGCTGCGGACCGCTCGCGAACTCGGCCTGGAACGGCTGTTCTGCCTGACGTTCGAGCGAAAGTTCTTCGAACGGCACGGATTCCAGACCATTTCCGGAACGCCGGTCGAAGCCGAGGTGTACGAGCAGATGCGCCGCTCGTATGACGAAGGCGTCGCGGAGTTTCTCGACCTGGAGTACGTGAAACCCAATACGCTGGGAAACACCCGAATGCTCCTGGTCCTGTAGTCATTCGGTGACGGCTCGAAGCGGTGGCGGTGCCCCCTGGTAATCCGCCCCATTCGTACCGGAGAATCTTGTGCGACAAGCGGGCGCGCATGGCGGAGGAGGTGTGGATGGCTATCCCGTACTCGACGGACCCGGTGCAGAACGAGCTGTTCGAGATCCGGTCGGCGATCACCGACCTGAACGCTCTCGTGGCTCGCGAGCAGGAGCGTGCGTCCTTTCGGGAGGAGCTGATCGACCGGCTGCACGGGGAGAACCAGACCCTGCGCCGCAGCGAGCTCGACACCACCCTGGAACCGGTCCGCGGCGGCCTTTACCGGCTCTACGACCTGTCCAGCCGGGAGGCGGCTCGCTGGCAGCTGGCCAGCACCGAGGGTCAGCCCCAGTCCGCCGACCAGCCACCGACGCAGGACGGACCGCTGTTCGGGGTCTTCGCCGAGCAGGTCGGCGCGCTGTTCACCGCCTTCGCCGAGGAAGTGCTCGAAGTGCTCGGCCGGATCGGCGTGGAGGCCTTCGAGGTGAAGGCCGGCGAGCTTTACGACGCGAGCATGCACCGGCCGGTGGAGACTGTCCGGGTGGACCACCCGAGCTGGGACGGCGCGGTCGTACAAATGGTGTCCGCTGGGTTCGTACGGGGTGAGACCGTCCTTCGGCGGGCCGACGTGGTCGTCGGCCAGCACGGGTCGGCGACGTAGACACCGACGGCAGTGTTGTCGTCACAGGTGGGGGCTGTCTCGGGTGGGGATAAGAGGAGAGGGATCCGCCGTGGTTGTTTACGGAGTCGACCTTGGCACGACGTACTCGAGCCTGGGTTACCTCGACGTCACCGGCCGGCCGGCGGTGATCCAGACAGCCGACGGCACCGACGCGATCCCGTCGGTGGCGTATTTCGCGTCAGCCACCGAGGTCGTCATCGGTGAGGAGGCCAAGGACACCGCGGTCATCCAGCCGGACCTGGTCGTGGACCTGATCAAACGCGAGCTGGGCAGCAACCACTCGGTCGCGATGCACGGCGACGTGTTCACACCGGAGGAGATCTCCGCGCTGATCCTGCGCCGACTGGTGAACGACGCGGAGGCCTTCACCCGCGGCAGCGAGGCGCTGGACGAGGACGACGACGGCCCGACACCCGCGGTCATCGCGGTGCCGGCGTCCTTCGGCACCCAGCAGCGCGAGGCCACCCGGATCGCCGGCGAACTGGCCGGGCTGTCGGTCATCGACGTGATCTCCGAGCCGATCGCGGCGGCCATCTCGTACGGCGTGCTGGATCTGGATCCGGCTGATGACCAGGAACAGACGATCCTGATCTTCGACCTCGGCGGCGGCACCTTCGACATCACGGTCATCGCCGTACGCGGCAACCAGGTCGAGGAGATCTGCACCGGCGGCGACCCAGAACTCGGTGGCGTGGACTGGGACGACCGGCTGGCCGAGCAGCTGGTCGAGGAGTTCTTCGCCGCGCATCCCGGCTCGTCGCACCCGTTCGACGACGCCGGCACGCTGCACGACATCCGGCATCAGGTCGAGGACGCGAAGATCCGGCTGTCGTCTGAGGAAAGCCAGACCGTACGCATCGTCCACGAGGGCCTGGTGGCGACGATCGAGCTGACCCGCGGCGAGTTCGAGACCCGCACCCTGGACCTGCTCGACCGAGCCATCGAGATCACCCGGAACGCCCTCGCGGCCGCCGCGCAGCGAGGCGTCCCGAAGGTCGACGAGATCATCCTGGTCGGCGGTTCGTCCCGGATGCCCGCGGTGACCGACCGGCTGATCGCCGAATTCGGTCTGCAGCCCCGGCTGCACGAGCCCGAACTCGCGGTCGCCAAGGGCGCGGCCCGGTACGGCTTCGACCAGATCTACCACCGGATGGTCGCCGCCGGCCGCGTCGAAGATGCCCAGCGGCTGGCCCGCCGTACCGGCCTGTCCCCCGAGCAGGAGGAGCGGCTCGCCAACCAGAGCCTGCGCCCGGTGGTGCCGCGCAGCGTCGGGATCATGTGCTCGGATGGCGAGTACGACTCGGTCGTCCACCTCATCCACGGCAACGACCCGCTGCCGGCCGCCGCCACCGCCACCCTTTTCACCGGTGCCGACAACCAGACCAGCCTCACCGTCCAGATCGTCGAACAGGCCGGCCCGACCGAGTCCCCCGACCCGACCGCTAATCGGTTGGTAGCCCTGGGCAGTGTGAAGCTCGCGCCCGCCATGCCCGCCGGCACCCCGGTAGAGCTGACCCTGTCGATGACCAGGGGCGGATTGCTGCGCGCCGAGTTCAACCCCGAGCAAGGCGCCCAGCCGCACGATTTCCGTTTGCGGGTGGGAAATATCAGCGACGCCGACATTCCCGCCGTCCGCGACCGGCTCGCCGTGATCAAGGTCCGCTAGTGTCCTGGGTTCGAAGTTCGTTGCTTTATTCGGTGATCCAGACGGTGGCCTGAGTGCGCCGGAGGATCGTCCTCATACTGGTGGTATGTGGGCGATTCTCCGATGCTCTCAGACGCCGTCTGGGCGCCGGAGAAAGTAGCGAACTTCGGGCGCAGGACACTAGCTTCTTCTGTTTCGTCCGCCGAGAAAAAGATCCCCCGAATACAAAAGGTAGTCGGGGGATCTGACGGTTTCGCGGTGGACCGGAAAGTCAGCGGGCGCCAAGGGCGGGTGCGTCGGTTTCCTCGGTTTCGTCGGGAAGCAGGCTCATCACGTAGTCGACGAGGGTGATCAGGACCGCTTTGCTGGATTCCCGGTGGCGGGCGTCGCAGAGCAGGACCGGCACGTCGGGATCGAGGTCGAGGGCGATCCGGATGTCCTCCGGCGGGTAGCGCCGAGCGCCGTCGAAGCAGTTGACCGCGACGATGAAGGGCGTGTTCCGGCGTTCGAAGAAGTCGACGGCGGAGAAGCTGTCGGCCAGCCGGCGAGTGTCGGCCAGCACGATCGCACCGAGGGCGCCGTAGACCAGCTCGTCCCACATGAACCAGAAACGGTCCTGGCCGGGCGTACCGAAAAGGTAGACCAGCAACCCGGAGTCCACCGTGATACGACCGAAGTCCATCGCGACCGTGGTGGTGGTTTTGGCTTCCACGCCGACCATGTCGTCCACGCCGAGGCTCTGGTCGGTGATGACCTCCTCGGTACGCAGCGGCTCGATCTCACTGACCGAGCTGACCATGGTGGTCTTGCCGACACCGAAACCACCGGCGATCAGGATCTTGATGGCGGTGGGGAGTTCCTCGGTGCCGTCGTGACCGGGCTCGGAATCAGAGGGCCCGTATTCCATTGATCACCGCCTTGAGGACCCGCTTGTTCGACTGCCGGGCGCGCGTCATGGGCGCGCGAACGGCGATCGCATCGCGTTGCAGAAGATCATCGAGCAGAACTTTGACCACTCCCGCGGGCAAGTTGACGTGGGCTGCTATCTCCGCCACCGACAACGGCTGACGACACAACTGAAGAATCTTGACATGCTCGGGCTCCAGGCCCGGCCCGCCGTCCGCCGGCTGGGTGGCGATGACGACCGAGATCAGGTCGAACTTCGCCGCGGCCGGCCGGGTCCGGCCCTTGGTGACCGCGTACGGCCGAACCAGCGGACCCGCTGACTCGTCGTACCAGACGCCGTCGGTGGGTTCCATTTACGGCTCTCGACCAGGTAACCGGGACGGACCGGTGGGGAAACCGGGAGCCGGACCGGAACCGGTGATGCCGGGGCCGAGCCGCCCCGGGCCGGGCACCGAACCAGGCCGTGGGCCGGTCGGCACGCCCGATGGCGGTCCGACCGGGCCACGAGCCGGCCCGGCGGTGCCGGGCACCACTGGACCGGCGCCGCGGCCGGGGCCGGCCTGCGGCGGCTGGTTGCGTGGGGAGGTGCTCAGGCTCTGTCCGACCCGGCGGACCAACAGGTTCATCTCGAACGCCACCTGGCCGATGTCAGCGTCCGCGGCGGCGATGATGGCCAGCGAGGAGCCGCTGCCGGCCGCCGTGACGAACAGGAAGGCGGACTCCATCTCGATGATGGTCTGCCGTACCGGACCACCGCCGAAATGCCGGCTGGCGCCGCGGGCGAGGCTCTGCAGGCCGGACGCGACCGCGGCCAGGTGCTCGGCGGCGGCCTGGTCCAGGCCCGCCGAGCCACCGACCAGCAGGCCGTCGGCCGACAGCACAGCGGCGTCACGGACTCCCGGGACTCGCTCCACCAAATCGTCCAACAGCCAGTTCAGCTGGCCCAGCGCATTGGTCTTCTGCGTCATCCGTCAGCTCCTCGGTCCCCGTTCGGGTGGTGTCCCACGTTGTGCTGCGCCGCATCATCCCGTGCCCGTCCACCGGGTCCGGAGCCGGCCGGCGATCCGAGCGGCGACTGGGCCGACCAGTCCGCCGGCGCGGACCGGCCGCGCCAGGAACCCTGCTGATAGGCGGCCATCAGCCGGCGGGCGTCGTCGGCGCTGCGGTGCTCCACCGGCGGGCCGTCCGGCTCCTGTGGCGGCGGCACCACCTCTGCTAACTGCGGCGACAGGCTGGCTTGCCGGATCCGCCGCGGCAGCCCGCGGTGATCGCCCAACTGCGGACCACGCTGGTCCGTACGCCCAGCCGGGCCGGGCGCCGAGATCGGCGGCACCCCCGGCACCGGTGGCAGCGGCGGCACCATCCGCACCGGCCCGGTCGCGAGCGGCCCCACCGGGCTCACCGGGCGCACTGGGTTAACTGGCTGCACGGGGTTAACCGGCTGCACAGGGTTAACCGGCTGCGCGGGGCCGGGCTGGCCCACCGGACGACTCGTCTGCGGGCTGGCCGCTGGCGGCTGGGGTGGAGCCACTGGCTGGGCAGGCTGCCGTTGCGGGTACGGCGGCGATGGCACGGCTTCTGGCGCGGCAGGTGCCGCCGGCGGCCCGCTGGATGGCTGGCCGCTCGATGGCTGGCTGCTCGGTGGCTGGGCCTGCGGAGGCGGCAGGGTGGGCGACGGGCTCTGCACGGGGCCGCGTGGGTACGACGGGAGGTCAGCTGGCGGCTGCGGGCCGGCCTGCGGACTCTGGTACGAACCAGCCGGACCGCTCGGGTAGGCGCCGGTCGGCCCACTCGTCGGATATCCGCCGGTGGGTGAGCTCGTCGGATACGCCCTGGTCGGCGCGGCCGGTGGCAGGCCGGACGGGCCAGCCGCGGGCAACGGGACCACCGTCGTGGGCGGGACCGGCAGCTGGGTGGTGGGCGACCCCGGCGGCGGCGATCCCGGTGGCATCCGGTGCGCCCCGCCGGACCGTCGTTCCAGCAGGTCGTCGGGCTGGTCGTCGGGTCGTACAAACGGGATGAACTCGGCCCGATCGACCGCCGGGGTGCCGTAGCCGTTGCGGATATCCAGCGGCGCCGGGACCGGCGCGCCGTATGGCGAAGGCGCGGCCGGCTCGGGCTCCGGCGGCAGGTCCGGCACCGCCTGCGGCCCGGTGGCCCAAGCCTCCGCCTCCACCGCGCTGGAGGCGTCCTCGTACTCGCTGGCCTCGTCGTAGCTGTTGTCGATGGTGCCACCGGTGACCCGCTCATCCGCGGCGCTCTGGTCGTACAGGTTCTCCGGCGGCCCAGCGAACCCGCCGTCGAAACCGCTGTCGATGGTGCCGCCGGTGACCCGGTCGTCGGGTTCGCCCTGTGCGTACGGGTCGGGGGCCGAGGTGAGGGTGAAGCCGTTCGGCGGCCCGCCGGTGGAGCCGCCCGACCCCTGCGCCGGTCCGCCGCTGGGCGCCGCCTCCAGCTCGGACAGGGTGCCGACCGAGGCCGCCGGGTCGCCGTACCCGTTGTGGCCGCTACCACTGACGGCACCCACCAACGCCTTCGGCTCGGCCGGCGCGCGGTCCGCGCCGGCACTGGTGGAGATCAGATTGGACGGGATGAGCACGATGGCGCTGGTGCCGCCATAAGGCGACGAACGCAGCGACACGTGCACGTTGTGCCGGGCCGCCAGCCGAGCTACCACGAACATGCCCAGCCGGGAGTTGTCGGAGATCGCCAGCACGTTGAACTCGGGCGGGTTGGCGAAGTAGCGGTTCGCCGCGGTCATCTCGTCGCCCTGCATGCCCAGGCCGCGGTCCTCGATCTCGACCACGAAGCCCTTGGGCACCAGCTGACCGGTGACCTGCACCTGGGTGTGCGGCGGGGAGAACGAGACGGCGTTGTCAATCAGCTCGGACAGCAGGTGCGTCAGGTCGCTGACCGCTGAGCCGTTCAACGCTCCGTCGCCGATCGGCAGCACTCGTACGCGCGAATAACCGCCGACCTCAGCCGCGGCGCTGCGGATGACGTCGACCAGCGGCACCGGCTGGCGCCACTGCCGGCCGGGCGCCCCGCCGCCGAGAATGATCAGGTTCTCGGCGTTGCGGCGCATCCGGGTGGCCAGGTTGTCGATCCGGAACAGGTCGTCCAGATCGGACGGGTCGGTGGCCTTGCGCTCCATCGCGTCCAGCTGGCTGAGCTGCTGGTGGACCAGGCCCTGGGTGCGCCGGGCGATGTTCACGAACACGGTGTTGATGCCGGCCCGCAGGTTGGCCTGCTCGACGGCGACCAGCACCGCGGTGTGTCGTACGGCGTTGAACGAGTCGCCGACCTGACCGATCTCGTCCGAGCCGTACTCCAGCGCGGGCGCCTCGATGTCGGCGTCCACCTTCTCGCCCTGCCGCAGCCGCTCGACGACTGCCGGCAGTTGCTTGGTGGCCATGTCCTGCGCGGAACCGCCGAGCCGGCGCAGCTGCTTGATCAGCCGGCGGGACACCCTTACCGAGAAGACCAGCGACGCGACCACCGCTACCAACCCGAGCAGGCCGGCGAGACCCAGCAGCACGAACGCGGTGACGGTGGCGCCAGTCGTACGCCCGGAGGCGGCGGTCGTGACGGACTCGTTCCACTTGTCGAGCGAGCCGAGCACCTGGCTGGACAGCGACTGCCAATCGGCGGCGCTGACCGGCACCGGCTTGTTCGGCCCACCCTGGGAGATGATCCGCTGCTCGGCGGCGCCGAGGCCCGCGTACGCCTGGCTTTGAGTGACCTGCTGGTATCCGCTCTGGGCAGTCTTGTCGAGCTGCGTCACGACCAGGTTGTAGAGCGCCGCGTGAGTGCCGACCAGGCCGGCGAAGGCTGTGTACTCGTCGGCGGTGAAGGTGCCGGACGCCTGTGCGCAGGCGACGACCGCGTCCTCCCGGGACAACGCCTCCCGGCCGCGCATCAGGTCGACCAGGTTCTTGGCCGGCACGATGGTGTCGGCGTTGCTGGTGGCGGCGATCCGGTCGAGCACCGAGAACTGCTCGTTGATCAGGTCGGTGAACGACCCGAGCACCTCCAGCGGGCTGACCACGGCGTCCACGGTGAGCCGCAGCGACTGCAGCCGCGGGAAGTCCGAGATCGCGGTGACCGCGGCCTGCTGGACCGACGAGTCCACCAGGAAGCCGCCCTGCCCGTCGTTGGTGAGCCGGCGGAAGTCACTGACCGCGGTGTCCGACTTGTTCCGCAGCGCGATCATGTCGGACTGCCCGACCGAGCGGCTGCTGCCAATGAACACCAGCGACGCGCGCCGTTCCGCCTCCAGCGCGGCGATCAGCTTGCTGGCCGGTCCCCCGTACGTGTCCTGTGCTGTCTGCCCGCCCAGATACTGCACCACGCTGCCGCTGGTGAGTGCGACTGCCAGCACCCAGAGCGCCAGCAGCGACACCAACGGCACGATCAGGAGTGCGGTCAGCCGGGAACGGATGGACTGGTGACGGCGGGCTCGCATCTCACCTCGTGAAGGACAGACGGGCCGGACAGGCAGGTGGGTTGCCGGACCGAGGGGGCAGCAGTGCTCGACAGCCTAGCGAGGCACCCGACCGAAACAGAAGGCATCGGCAGTATCGCGCCAAGAACCACAGCTACTTAGCGCCACATTGTTGCCGTGCCGCAACGGAACGTAGCGGAAAACCATTTCTGTGCGATCTGGATTGCTTTTACCTGTGCGGTACAGACCTTTCGGCAACAGAATAACAACTGACGGTCATCCGGCGGCCGACTCGTACGAGTGAAACGGCCGTGACGGAAAGTAACACCTTGCACGGTCAAGTGCCAGACATCGGATGTTTACGGTTCCGACACATCCGATGATTCGGCGGGCTCGCCCCGCAGGATCGCCATCATGCCGGCCAGCTCGTCGGGTTTGACGAGTACGTCGCGGGCTTTGGAGCCCTCGCTCGGGCCGACGATGCCGCGGCTCTCCATCAGGTCCATCAGCCGGCCCGCCTTGGCGAACCCGACCCGCAGCTTGCGCTGCAGCATCGAGGTGGAGCCGAACTGAGTGGACACCACCAACTCCACGGCCTGCAACAACACGTCGAGGTCGTCGCCGATGTCCTCGTCGACTTCCTTCTTCACCTTGGCCGGCGCCGTCACGTCCTCGCGGAACTCCGGATCGCGCTGGTTCTTGCAGAACTCGACAACGTCGGTGATTTCCTGCTCGCTGACCCAGGCACCCTGCAGCCGCATCGCCTTGCTTGCGCCCATCGGCAGGAAAAGACCATCGCCGCGGCCAATCAACTTCTCCGCACCGGGCTGGTCCAGGATGACGCGCGAGTCCGCCAGCGACGACGTGGAAAACGCCAGCCGGGATGGCACGTTCGCCTTGATCAGACCGGTCACCACGTCGACGGACGGCCGCTGGGTCGCCAGTACGAGGTGGATGCCGGCGGCCCGGGCGAGCTGGGTGATCCGCACGATCGAGTCCTCGACATCGCGTGGCGCGACCATCATCAGGTCGGCCAGCTCGTCCACGATGACCAGCAGATACGGGTACGGGCGATAGACCCGCTCGCTGCCCAGTGGAGCGGTGATCTCGCCGCTGCGGACCTTGCGGTTGAAGTCGTCGACGTGCCGTACTCCGGAGGCCGCGAGGTCCTCGTACCGCATGTCCATCTCGCGGACCACCCACTGCAGGGCGTCGGCGGCCTTCTTCGGGCTGGTGATGATCGGAGTGACGAGGTGCGGCACCCCCTCGTACGAGGTCAGCTCGACCCGCTTCGGGTCGATCAACACCATCCGGACCTCGTCCGGGGTAGCCCGCGACAGGATCGACACCAGCAGCGTGTTGATGCAGACCGACTTGCCGGCGCCGGTCGCGCCGGCGATCAGGATGTGCGGCATCTTCGCCAGGTTGGCGACGACATACCCGCCCTCGATGTCCTTGCCCAGGCCGACAAGCATCGGATGGTGGTCCCGTGTTGCCGTGTTGCTGCGCAAAACGTCGCCGACGTTGACATCTTCCCGGTCGGTGTTGGGAATCTCGACGCCGACCGCGCTTTTTCCCGGGATCGGGCTGATGATCCGTACGTCCGGGCTCTTCACCGACAGCGCGATGTTCCGGGACAGCGCGGTGATCCGCTCGACCTTGACGGCCGGACCGAGCTCGATCTCGTAGCGGGTCACCGTCGGGCCGCGGGTGAAGCCGGTGACCGCCGCGTCCACATTGAACTGCTCGAAAACCGTGGTCAGGCTTTCGATAACGGTGTCGTTGGCCTTGCTGCGGGTCTTGCCGGGCGGGCCGGCCTTGAGCATGTTCGGCGGCGGCAGCCGGTAGTCGCCCTCCCCCGCGGTCAGCGCGAGTTGCTCGGCCCGGGTCGGCACCGGCGAGTGCGCCGGCGGCTCGGGCTTGCGCGTACGCGGAGTGGGCACGACCGCCGGGGCAGCGGCCGCAATCTCGGCCGGCACCGCTTCGCCGGTCACGGCGGCCGCGTCGGCGGCGGCGCGGGCCAGCGTGGCCTCGCCGTCCACGTCGAAAACGTCCGGGTCCTTGGAGAGCGCGCCCTGCCGGCGGCGGGACGTACGACGACGGGGTGCCTCGGCGGCGGTCTCGGCGGCCACCGCGGCACGCAGGGCGTCGGCGTCCAGCGCCTCGGTCTCCTGGCTGTCCTCGTCGTCGTGGTAGTTCTCGTCCTCGTCGTCGTCCTCGCCGTCGTGGCCGGACAACCAGTCGCGCAGCGCCCGAACGCGGGCCGGGATGGTGTTGATCGGCGTCGCGGTGACCACCAGGACCCCGAAAATCGACAGCAGGGTGAGCACCGGCGCGGCGACCCACCCGGTGACCGCTTTGGCCAGCAGTCCGCCGGTGAAGACGCCAACCATGCCGCCAGCGTGTTGGCGCAGCTCCAGCTTGTCCGGCGAGCCGGCGATCAGGTGCATCAGCCCGAGCACGCCGATGGCCAGCGCGGTCCAGCCGACCACGCCGCGGCCGGCAGTGCCCTCTTCCGGCGCCTGCCGCAGCAGCTTGATCCCGGCCGCCGCGAGCAGCACCGGCACCGCCATCGCGGCCGCGCCGATCACCGTGTGCAGGCCGAGCGCGATGATCGCGCCGACCGGACCCGCGGTGGCGAACCAGATGCTGGCGCCGCACAGGATGGCCAGCGCGAGCAGCGCGAACCCGGCGCCGTCCCGGCGATGCGCGGGATCCAGCTCGCGCGCGGTGGCGGCCTGCCGGAACACCGCACGGGCCAGCCAGCCGACCGTACGCGCCAACAGCATCCAGATGCCGCCGATGAGCTGGCCGATGCCAACCACGATCGCCAGCAACACGCCCTGTTGCGGCGGTGCGGGCGTTGACCGCCGGTTGGCCGTTTTGGCCGGCGCGCGCCGACCGGACGATGACCCGCGCGACTGGGACCCGCGCGGCTGGCCGGCAGCGGCACGCGTACCGGATGAGCGGGTCGAACCACCGCGCCCGCCGACGCGGGTGCCGGCCGTACCGCCGGTACGCCCACGGGCGGCGGTCGAGCTGGCTCGGGTAGGCATGGGCTCCACGCTACCGGTTGGCTTCCCACCTACCACCCCTTTACCACCCGTGTCATCCCCCTCATCCGTCCCAACCCCACCTTCCCCCTGTCGTACGACAGGGGGGAACAAGATCACCGCGGATCAGCGTTGGCGCAGCCATGACACTTCTGACTGACCCTCTGAAAGAGGTTCTGAACGCCGGCCATCTGGCCCATATGGTGACGCTCAACGAAGACGGCAGCCCGCAGGTCACGGTCATCTGGATCGGCACCGACGGCGACGAGATCGTCAGTGCGCATTTCGGGCTGTACAAGAAGTTGCGGAACCTCCAGCGCGACCCGCGAGTGTCGCTTTCGCTGGAAATCGGCGGGAAGAACGAGCACGGCCTGGACAACTACCTGGTGATCGAGGGCACCGCGACCATCACCGAAGGTGGCGCCGCCGAACTCCTGCAGCGGTTCGCGCAGGTCTATATGGGCCAGGGCTCGAAGTGGCCGCCCGGCGACGAAACCCCGCCCGCCGGCTACGTCGTACGCATCAAGCCCGACCACATCCGCGGCGTCAGCCCCTGGACGTAGCCTCCACCCCGGACGTCCGCAACGCCCCGCTGCTTGCGGCTGGCGCAAGTAACGGGGCGTTGCGGACGAGAAGGTGGGTCAGACCTCCAGGACCGTCGGGATGATCATCGGGCGGCGGCGGTACTTGTCCGAGACCCATTTTCCGGCGATCCGGCGGACGATTTGCTGGAGTTGGTGCGGATCGCTGACCTCATCCTGCGCGGCCCGGTCGAGTGCCTCGGTAATGAGCGCCAGGACCGGCTCGAAAGCGGCCGGGTCGTCGGAGAATCCCTTGCCGTTCACGAAAGGACCGCCGACGACCTTGCCGGTGACCGAGTCGACAACGACGGTGACCGCGATGAAACCCTCGTCGCCCAGAATCCGCCGCTCGGTCAGCGAGGACTCGCCGACATCGCCGACGTGCAGTCCATCGACGTACACATACCGGTTGTCGAGGTGGCCGGTCAACCGAGCCACGCCGTCGATCAGGTCGACCACGTCGCCGTCCTCGGCGAGCACGACGTTTTCGGCTGGTACGCCGGAAAGCACGGCCAACCGGGCGTGTGCCCGCAAGTGCCGCCACTCGCCGTGCACCGGCATCACGTTGCTCGGCCGGGTCACGTTCAACAGGTAGAGCAGCTCACCGGCCGGCGCGTGGCCGGACACGTGCACCATGGCGACCTCTTTGTGAATCACCGTGGCGCCGAGCCGAGACAGCCCGTTGATCACTCGGTAGACCGCGGTCTCGTTGCCTGGCACCAAACTCGACGCCAGTACGACGGTGTCGTCCGACTGGATCGTGATGTGCCGGTGATCTCCGGACGCCATCCGCCCGAGCGCGCTCATCGGCTCGCCCTGTGAACCCGTCGACATGAAAACCACTTGGTTGCCGGGCAAAGTCGCCGCCTCGTCCAGCGGCACCATCAGATTTCCCGGGATTCGCAACAATCCAAGGTCACGAGCCACCCCCATGTTGCGTACCATCGACCGGCCGACAAAAGCGACCCGGC
Organism: Fodinicola feengrottensis; assembly: GCF_039530045.1. Classification (NCBI taxonomy): domain Bacteria; kingdom Bacillati; phylum Actinomycetota; class Actinomycetes; order Mycobacteriales; genus Fodinicola; species Fodinicola feengrottensis. The sequence continues at coordinate 22,692 of NZ_BAAANY010000010.1, forward strand.
GATGGTGCGCGGCGGCGACGTCGAGAACCTGCTGCACCCGGTGTACGTGGCTCGCGAAAGACGCGACCACGATCCGGCCTTTCGCCGACCGGAACACGTCGTCCAACACCGGCCCGATTTTGCGTTCCGGCGTAACAAAACCCGGAACCTCGGCGTTGGTCGAGTCGGACAGCAGCAGGTCGACACCTTCGGCACCCAGGCGAGCGAAACCGCCGATGTCGGTCAGCCGGCCGTCCAGCGGCAACTGGTCCATCTTGAAGTCGCCGGTGTGCAGGACGACACCCGCGGGCGTACGAATAGCAACGGCCAGCGCGTCCGGAATCGAGTGGTTGACCGCGAAAAACTCGCAGGAGAATTCGCCGAGCTGCTCGGTGTCGCCTTCCTTCACCGTCATCGAGTACGGCTGGATGCGGTGCTCACGCAGCTTCGCCTCGATCAGCGCGAGGGTGAACCGGGAGCCGATCAACGGAATGTCGGACTTCAGCCGCAGCAAATACGGGACGCCACCGATGTGGTCCTCGTGGCCGTGGGTGAGCACGACGGCCTCGACGTCGTCGAGCCGGTGCTCGATCGCCGAGAAGTCCGGCAGGATCAGGTCGACACCGGGCTGGTCCGCCTCCGGGAAAAGCACACCACAGTCGACGATCAGCAGCTTGCCGCCGTACTCGAACACGGTCATGTTCCGACCGATGGCACCGAGCCCACCCAGTGGCACGATCCGCAGCGCGCCGTCTGGCAGCGCCGGTGGTGCGGACGGCTGTTCGCGCCGTCCGGTGCCAGCGACCTGAGGATTTTCCGCTTTCACGCGCCCGCCTTCTCCGGCAGCGCGACTCCGCCCGCCACCAAGTCTTCGATCAGTACGGCGACCTGTTCGTCGGTCGCATCAACAAGGGGCAGCCGGACTGGTCCGGCTGGCAGTCCCAGCAGCCGCAGCGCGGCCTTGGTCAAAATGACGCCCTGCGTACGAAAAATGCCGGTGTAGACCGGCAGCAGGCCGTGGTGCAGCCGGGTCGCGGTGGCGACATCGCCGGCTTCGTACGCGTCCAACATGGCGCGCAGCCGCGCACCGACAACATGCCCGACGACCGACACGTGCCCCACCGCGCCGACGCTGTAGAGCGGCAGGTTAAGCATGTCCTCGCCGGAGTAGTAGGCCAGGTTCGTACGCGCCATCACCCACGAGGCCGACGCGAGGTCGCCCTTGGCGTCCTTCACGGCGAGAATTCGCGGATGCTCGGCCAGCCGTACGAGCGTCTCGGTGTCGATCGGCACGCCCGTACGCCCGGGGATGTCGTAGAGCATCACCGGCAGGTCGGACGAGTTCGCAGCCGTCACGAAGTGCTGGTAGAGCCCTTCCTGCGGTGGCTTGTTGTAGTACGGGCTGACCAGCAGCAGGCCGTGCACACCGGCTTTCTCAGCGGTCGCGATGACTTCGAGCGTATGCCGGGTGTCGTTATTGCCGGCGCCGGCGATCACGGTGGCGCGGTCGCCCACGGCCTCCACCGCGGCCCGCAGCACGATTTCCTTTTCCGGATCCGAAAGAGTCGGATACTCCCCGGTGGTGCCATTGATCACCAGGCCGTCGTTGCCCCCGCTGTCGACCAGGTGGGTCGCGAGCCGCTGGACGCCGTCGACGTCGACGCCGCCATCAGGCTTCATCGGCGTGACCATCGCCGTCAGCGCCCGGCCGAACGGCCGGGTGGGGTCCTTAGTGGTCCTCATAACCCTGCAGGCTATCGGACGCCCCCACGCCACCCGGCAGCAGAAACGTCCATAAGGACCCGCATCACTTTCCTCACCGCAACCACCGGAACCCTCTTCGGGACACTCGGTCCTGCGCGCCCGGCCGGGGTCTGGGGGCTTGGCCCCCAGGGCAATAACAGGAGCGTCGATGTCCGCGCTCTTCAGCGGACAGAAAACGCCCCGCGACGCACCGAAAGTCGGACAACGAACCACCCGAACACCCAACCGCAGATGTGGTGAACCATCCGTAGCTCGTCCACTCCCAACCGCACCAACGACCCGACGCAAGGAGCAAAACGGGGGTCCGGGGGCTTGCCCCCGGCCGGGGTCTGGGGGCTTGGCCCCCAGGGCAATAACAGGAGCGTCGATGTCCGCGCTCTTCAGCGGACAGAAAACGCCCCGTGACGCGCCGGTCGGGGGTCCGAAACGTCACGAGGCTCACTACGAACATCGCAGGGGGTGCCTGCGGCGTTACACCTGTTGCAACAAATTTTCCGGCAGTTTTCTCACCCTGAGTTGAGCGGTCGGTCAGCTCTCCGCAACAAGGGGACTGTGGGCCACCTCGGTGCCGTCGGCGAGGGTGCCGATGGTGAAGTCGGCGAACACGTTGGGGGCGACTCGCTGCAGCTCACGCAGGCAGTCGATGGCGATCGCGCGGATCTCCACGTCGGCGTGTTCGCTCGCGCGCATGCCGATGAAGTGCCGCCAGGCGCGGTAGTTGCCGGTCACCACGATCCTGGTCTCGGTGGCGTTGGGCAGCACCGCGCGGGCGGCCTGGCGGGCCTGCTTGCGGCGAAGGGTCGCGTTCTGTACGTCCGCGAACTTCTTTTCCAGGCCTTCCAGCAGCTCCGTGTACGCGGTGAGGCTGGCTTCGGCGGCGGCGACGAACTTCGCGTGCAGTTCGGGGTCGTCGGCGATCACGTCCGGCTCGACCATCGCGGCGTCGCGCTCGGGCACGTACCGCTGGGACAGCTGGCTGTACGAGAAGTGCCGGTGCCGGATCAGCTCGTGGGTGAAGGACCGCGACACGCCGGTCATATAGAACGTCACGGTGCCGTGCTCAAGGACGGACAGGTGCCCGACGTTGAGGATGTGCGTCAGGTAGCCGGCGTTGGTCGCGGTCGACGGGTTCGGCTTCTTCCACGACTGGTAACAGGCCCGGCCGGCGAACTCGGCGAGCGCCTCGCCACCGTCCGCGTCGGTCTCCCACGGCACGTCGGCGGGCGGCTCGAAGTGGGTGTACGCGATGACCTCGACCCGCGGCTGGACGAGGGTGGGGCCCGCTGGTTCGTTGGACACAGATGACTCCGGCGAGTGCTCGGTCCCGCTGTGACGGGAGATGGATGACCGCCGCGTACGGCAGGGAAAGGCGGTCATCCGACTGTACAAGGGCTGCCTGCGGGCCCTGAAGCGCAACGCCGAAGCAGCTGCGACGCGGTACCCGACATCACCTGACACCAGATCCGACACCATCACCTCTTGCGTGGCGTCATAGATGGTGTCATGATGGCGTCATGGACCTGAACATTCACATCGACAACCTTCGCCGCGAGCTCGTCGCGGTCGCCCATACCGGAAACCCCGAGATCGCGAAGGCCGGCGAGTTGCTGGCCAAGGCGGTCGACTCAGCCGCCCGGCTGGGCCTCATCGAGGTCCTGTCCGATGCCGCCGAGGACGTGACCGCCGGCCTCGCCGCCAACGACTACCCCGCCGAGGTGCAGGTACGCATCCGCGGCCGGGAGGTCGAAATGGTGGTGACCCCGCCGGCCGAGGCGCCGCAGGCCGCTGACCGGACGGCCGATCCCGAGCCCGACCCGAACGAGAGCTACTCGGCCCGCTTCACCTTGCGGATGCCCGAACAGATCAAAAGCCATGTCGAGCAGGCCGCGGCGAGCGAGGGCATGAGCGTCAACGCCTGGATCGTCCGCGCCGTCCGCTCCTGGAAGCCCGAGTCGCACCGCCACAGCGACTGGGACAACTGGAGCAAACCGGCACACAAGTCGAACCGGATCACCGGCTTCGCCCAGGGCTGACCGACCTTCTCTCACTCCAAGGAGCTTCCTCGTGTACGAGTTCGATACCCCACGCCCGACCCGCCTCACCATCCGCTTGGCGGCAGGTGACATCACGGTGACTACGGCTGACGTCACCAAGACCACGGTCGACATCCAGGCGATGTCCGGCAGCGACGACCGGGCCGCCGAGGTGATCGGCCGCACCACCGTCGAGCAGCATGGCGATCTCATCAGCATCCAGTCCCCCGACCGCAGCGGCTTCATGCGCCGGCCGGTACGGCTGCGGGTGACGGTCACCGCGCCGCGCGGCAGCTCGGTGGAGAGCCGGGTGCACAGTGCCGACCTGCGCACGGTCGGCGTGCTGCGAGACGTGCACAGCCGCTCCGGCGCCGGCGACACGGTCATCGAGACCGCGACCGGTGACGTGAACGTCGAATGCGGCAGCGGCAACGTCGAGGTGGACCAGATCCACGGCCGGCTGCGCTATCACAGCGGCAGCGGCGACCTGCGGGTCGGCGACGCCGGCGGTCCCCTCATCGCGAACTGCGCCAGCGGCCGGATCCGCATCGAAGCCATCCGGGCCGGCGCGAAGATCACCGCCGCGTCCGGTGCGATCGAGATCGAGCGCGCGTACGCCGGCGAGGTCTCCGTCCAGGCCGCGTCCGGCAACATCACCGTCGGCGTACCGGCCGGCGTCGGCGTTTTCATCGACGCCACCGCGATGAGCGGCCGGGCGTCCAGCGAACTCCCCGTCACCGACAAACCGGCGAGCGGCCGCCCGGAGTTGTCCCTGCGGCTGCGCTCGCTGAGCGGCAACGTACGCGTCGTCCGCGCTCCGGACGCGCCCGCGACCGTCTCCACCCAGAAGGTCTTCACCGAAAGCCCGGTTGGATCCGCCACTGAGGTCCAGCTGGAGAAATAGCGAAACAAAACCACGGCGGTGGTTCGGCCCGATCTCGGTCTCTCGGGGGCCGAACCACCGCCGGATTTCTGGGTCGAGAAGGGGAAAGCTCAGACCCGGAAGTAAAGGAACGGCTCGAAAGGCAGGTTGCGGACCACCAGGTAGAGGATGCCCACCACCGCGAAGCCGATCCAGAACCGGTTGCCCGGCCGCCAGGTCGGAATCCGCCAGCCGAACATCCGCTTCGCCGCCCAGGCCACGTACGCGTAAACGACGATCGGGATCGACACCAGCGCGAAAAGGTGGAAGCGGGCGGCCTGGACGATCTGGCCGTGCAGCAAATACCACACCATCCGGGTGCCACCGCAGCCTGGGCAGTCCAGGCCGGTCAGGGACCGGAACAAACACTGCCCGAACGGGTCGGGCTGGGTGTCCGCAGGGTCGTGGGACAGCACCCAACCCACTGACGCGAGCATGCAGAACAGCACCGCCATCGGGGCCAGCCACGAGTGCCGCACCATCAGCGCCGGCAATCCCCGACGGCCGGTCACCGTGCTGCCGAGCCGCCAGCCCCACGGCGGGCCGCCGATGCCGTACGACAGCGCCGGCTGGTGCGAATGCCCGTCACCGTCGGTCGCCGACTCCCCCGGCCGTACCAGCACATCCGCCACCGCGGTGTCTCCTCACTCGGCTGCTGTTCGAACAGCTTTCACGGTACACGCGCGGCGCATCAGCCGAGCCGACGATGGGGCACCTGAACGGCCTATCGCCGCCGCCAACGCGGGGTCCCGGCCGTACGACTGCCGATCAGCGTCCCGAGCTTGAGGTCCTTCACGGCCGCGCTGAACGCGTCGCAGGCGGACGCGCAGCTACGGTCCGTCAGGACGGCCAGCGGCAGATCCAGCAGCGGCACACTGTTGTCGGTCCGGTTCGGCACGCAGTGGTCGGCGCTGTAACAGCAGAAACTCCACCCCTTGCCGTGCGCGAAAGCCCCCAGCAGTCGTCGCCGCCATCGCGAAAAGCGCACCACGCTTCGCTGTCCGTACGACCCATTGCCGATGGTGGGCTTGAAGTTATTTTTGCTTGTTAAGCGCGGCTTTCAGCGGTTTGGCGAGGTCGCCGGCGACCGGTGGCGCGACGCCGGACAGGCCCAGCCAGTCGGCCAGCCGCAGCAGTTCACCAGCCAGGTCCTCGCAGATCCCGCCAAGGTCGTGACCGATCTCCGAATGCACCGCCGGCACCCGGAGCAGACTGCCCTGCCGATCGGCTTTGAGGTCGACCCGGGCGACCAGCGACTCACCGCGCAGGAACGGCAGGACGTAGTAGCCGTAGACGCGTTTTGGCGCTGGCACGTAGATTTCCAGCCGATAGCGGAAGCCGAAGATCCGCTCGGTGCGCTTTCGTTCGAAAACCAGCGAATCAAAAGGTGACAGCAGCGCGGTCGCGTCCACCTTGCGCGGGATTTTCGCCGCCGGGTCGAGATAGGCCGGCGCCGACCAGCCCTGAACGCTGACCTCGGTGAGCTCGCCGGCCTCGACCAGCTCGGCGACCGCGCGCTTGCTGTCCGCCGGGCTCTGCCGGAAGTAGTCTCGCAGCTCCGGCTCGGTCGCCACCCCGAGCGCGTGCGCGGCGATCTTGATCAGACCGCGATGTGCCTGCGCCGGCTCCGGCGTCGGGGTCGCGACGACCTCCGGTGGCAGCGCCCGCTCGGTCAGGTCGTACACGCGCTCGAAGCCGCGTCTGGTCGAGCAGGTGATCTCACCGGTGTAGAAAAGCCACTCCATCGCGCTTTTGGTGTCGTCCCAGTCCCACCACGGGCCGGCTTTCTGCTGTCGCGGCTCAGCGATGTCGCCGGCCGACACCGGGCCAAGCTCGGCGACCATCTTCCTGACTTCCTCGATGAAACCGGGCCGCTCCTCCTGCAGCCGCCGGATCATCCCCCACGAGTCGACGGCGGCCCGCTCCATCCGCCAGCGCAGCAACGGCTGGGTGGTGACCGGGAGCAGCGACGCGACATGGCCCCAATACTCGAAAAGTTCGCGCTGGCGACCGTACGCGGCACGCTCCAACAACTCCGGCTTGTACACCCCAAGCCGGCTGAACAGCGGCAAGTAGTGCGATCGTACGAGCACATTCACCGAGTCGATCTGAATCAGCCCGATCCGCCCGAACACCCGCCGCAACCCCCGCAGGTCCGCGGCGCCCTTGGGCCGCGGGTCGGTAAACCCCTGCGCCGCCAACGCCACCCGCCGCGCCTGTCCTGCCGACATCTCCGCCACCCTGGCACCGTACCCGCCGGCTACGACACTCCCCTCCCGCCGGCCAAGGTCGAGTCAGCCGCCCACGTACGTGACCCGTACGTCCGGAACACCCCGCATCGCGGTGATTCTGCGTGCCTCTTCGGCGATTTCGTCGCGAGCGTCCGGATCGATGACGCCGAACTCGGTGACGGTGAGGTCAGTACGCGACTTGCCGCCCTGTTTCGCCCGCCAGGTTCCGACGATCTCGCCGTCCACCAGCACCGCGCCGGGATTGCCGAGAATTCGCCAGATCGCTTTCTGCGCCACCTTGTCCGGCACCAGCACATCGCGGTCGCGGCTCTGCAGATACGGATCGCCGGCGCCGAGCAGCCGGACCAGCGGCGCTGGTTTTGCCGCCCGTACGACATCAACCAGCTGGTCCGGCAGCCAAGCCGATCGCCCAGACACGTCCAGCTGCACCAGATCGGTCGGCCAGGCCGGCAGGATCGCGGTCCGCGTAGTGCCGAGATAGCCGGCGACATCGGCGGGTGCGGCTGGCCCGTACAAGCGGAGATAGGCGTCGATGATCCGCTGCACGCCGAGCGGCTTGGCCGGCACGCCTGGCCAACGAGGCAGGGCGCTGATGTTCAGCGGACTGGACTCCGGCTCCAGCCGGAGCCCGGCCGGCAGCCCACCGAGCCGCATCAACTGCTCGGACACGTGAGTGGACTTGCACCCGGCGCACCACCAGGACAGCTCCGGCCGGATCCGGGCCGTCACCGCGGTGCTCAGCATGCCCTTGGTCAGCGCCCGCTTCGCCCCGGAGACCTCGACGAACATCGCCTCGGCGACCTCGGTCAGCGCGTCCAGCGCGCTCGTCCCGGTGGACGTCACCTGCTTGCGCTGCCAGCCCAGCCTCGGCTGGGCGTCGCTCTCGCTCAGCGGCCACAGCTCTCCGGCGAGTTCTCGCAGGTCAGCTGGCCGGTGATAGTACGGGGAACCGCGAAACGACCACACCCGTTCGAGGGTGGAAAAGTCAGCCTCGCCGCGCAGTCGTACGGACGCGGCCAGCTGAGCCGCCGTGCCGTTGATGTCCGGCAGCCCCAGGTCGAGCACCGCGAGCTGGGCCAGGTCGGTTCCACTGCCGTCCAGCTGCTGGACCGCGATCCGGTACGCGAGCACCTGCCGCCGGTCGATCTGTTGCGCCATGGCGGCCATCCTGCCAGCCGTACCTGCCATCCCGTGACAGGAATGCGCGGCAGAATACGGTCCATGCGCGCGAGCCGACTCCTGCACCTGCTGCTGCTCCTGCAGAACCGCGGCCGGATGACTGCGCCAGAGCTGGCCACCGAACTGGAAGTGTCCGTACGAACGATCTACCGAGACGTCGAGTCCCTGTCAGCGGCCGGTGTGCCGGTCTACGCCGACCGCGGGCCGGCCGGCGGCTACCAGCTGGTCGACGGCTATCACACCCGGCTGACCGGCATGACGCCCGACGAGGCCGACTCGCTGTTCCTGGCCGGCATTCCGGGGCCGGCCGCCGAACTTGGCCTCGGCACGGTTTTCGCGGCCGCGCAACTGAAAGTGCTGGCCGCGCTGCCGCCGGAACTACGGTCGCGGGCGAACCGGGTGACCGAGCGCTTCTACCTGGACGCGCCCGGCTGGTTCACCGAAGCCGAAAGCGTGCCGCAGCTGGCACTGGTCGCGGACGCGGTGTGGAACTCGTTTCGCATCCGGGTGAGGTACGAGCGGTGGAACCGTACCGACGTCGAGCGCGTCCTGGAACCACTCGGCATTGTCCTGAAGGCCGGCACCTGGTACCTGATCGCGCAGGTGGATGGCGAGCCGCGGATGTACCGGGCGTCCCGGATCCTGGAAGCAGCGCTGCTGGACGAGAGCTTCGAGCGGCCGGCCGGCTTCGACCTCGCGGCGTACTGGTCGACCCGGAACGCCGAGCTGACCGCCTTGCTCTACAAGGAAACCGTGACCGTACGGCTGTCACCGCACGGCCAGCGGATGCTTTTCCTGCTGGGACAGGTCATCAGCCGGGCCGGCCGGGCGAAGATGTCCGAGCCGGACGCGGACGGCTGGGTGCGTACGGAGCTGCCCACCGAGTCGATCACGCACGCTGTCCACCAGCTGCTGCAACTTGGCCCGGACGTGCAGGTGCTCGACCCACCGGAGCTGCGGGATCGGCTGAAAGCGGCGGCGGCGGAGCTGGTAGAGCTATACGGGTGAGCGACTTCATCATCAGGCCAGCGGTCCGCCGGGACGCCGCCGCGGTCGCCGAGATTCGGGTCACGACCTGGCGGCAGGCGTACGCCGGGATCATGCCGGAGCAGGCGCTGGCCGCGCTCGACCCGATCGCGGACGCGAAGATGTACAGGGCTCGCTGGCCACGCAAGCCCGAAGCGCTGGCGAAGGTCGTCCAGGTCGCTGAGCGCGCCGGGCGGGTGGTCGGGTTCGTACGATCCGGCCCTTACCTGGCATCGCTCGCCGGAGTCGAGCCGGAGCCGTCCAAGGACGCGGTGGCCATTGGCCTGATCAACGCCCTCTATGTGCTGCCCAAACACCAAGGCGGCGGCATGGGAGCGGCGCTGCTGAAGACCGCGACCGAGGTGCTGGCGAGCCGCCGGATGGATCCGGTGGTGCTGTGGGTGCTCACCGAGAATGCGGCCGCTCGCCGGTTCTACGAGCGGATGGGCTTCGCCCCGGACGGCGGCAGCCAGCTGTTCCCGATCGCCGACCTGGTCGCCGGAGCCGCAGGCACCGAGATCGAAGAGGTCCGCTACGCCCGACCGGCGGCGCTTTAAGACTCGTGCAGGAAAATGCGCACGGATTTCAGTGCGTACGAAAGGCTTTTCATCAAGGTCGCCGGCGTCGGACAGTTTCTCCGGCTTCGGCAAGTGGAGCCGCTTCGGTAGGTCTTCCGGCGGCTGAGCTAGCCTCGGGCCCATGGCCGAGGTTGCGGTGCGTACCGCCGTGGAACAGGACGCTGCCGAGATCGCCCGGATCCAGCTGGAGACCTGGCGCATCGCGTACGCCGAGCAGCTGCCCGACGGCGCCCTCGACGGGGTCGAAGCAGAAGCGGCGACGGCTCGCTGGAGCGAGGCGGTCGGGCAGCCACCGACCGCCGCGCACCGGGTCCTGGTCGCGTACGAACGGGTCGGCGACGGCGACCCGACCACCGTCGGTTTCGCCGCCGCCGCACCGGCCGACCCGGCCGATGTCGAGGTTCCGCACGGCTCGGCGTTGCATGACCCGGCCACCACGGTCGCCATTCCGGCGCTGGTGGTGGAGCCACGGTGGGGCCGCCGCGGGCATGGCAGCCGGCTGCTCGCCGCGGTGGTCGATCTGGCCCGCGCCGACGGCGCCGAGCACGCCGTCACCTGGGTCCTGTCCGGCGACACCGCGTCACAGTCCTTCTACGCCTCCGCTGGCTGGCAACCCGACGGCACCGTCCGCGAGCTCTCCGCCAACGGCGACCTCATCCGCGAGGTCAGGTTGCACGCGGATTTAGGGTAGAACGGCGTCGCAGGTGACCGCTGTTTTAGCGCTCTTGGTGACAACTTTGCGTCCGTCGACGGAAATTGTGCAGGTGGTGAGGAGATCTTTGCCGCTGGCTGGGTCACTGTGCGCGTACAGGCTGACGTGTCGAGTGACGCTGACGCTGATGTCCTCGGTGATCGCCCACGGCGAGGTGTAGACCTGCGCGATAGCGCGCGCCTGGCCGTTCCCGTCCGTGTACGTGACCTTGTTCAGCAGTCCGGCGCCGGCTTTTCCGGTCGTCACCTGATAGGTCACTTCGTGTGACGGACCGCTGGGGGGGACATTCACCGATGTCGGATTCGCGATTCCGGTGGACTTATTCGGGCGATTGGTCACCGGCCCATTACTCTTTCGTTGCGCAATCCATTGCGTCATCACAAAACCACCGCCACAAAGCAGCAGCGAAATAGTGATCAATCCGGCCACAATGCCGACTAACAGGCCGCGCCGCCGACGCTGCGCATGCCCCGCCGAATGCGACATTTCCACCCCCGTGCAGATTTCCATCACCGTCGGAAGAGCAACGGCAAACGATCAAACGTCGGGGACTCCGAAAACGTGCCCAACATTCAATTGCGACGCTACTCACTCCTAGAAGACGCAGACAACGGACAACCGGTTGCACGATACGGCCCATTGCTTCCCTTAAGGACTAGACATAGGATGTCCCATGTCTAATCCTCAGGAAGGGAACGCCGGGTGCCCGCCAACCTCACCGGGGTCGTACCCCCGCTCTGTACGCCACTGACCGCCGATCAGGAGGTGGACGTACGCTCGCTGGAGCGGCTCACCAGCAGCCTCCTTGCGGCCGGGTGCACGGCCGTCCTCGCGCTCGGGTCGACCGGCGAGGTGGCTTTTCTGCCGGACGCGATGCGCCGACGGGTGCTCGAAGTGGTGACCGGATGCGTGGCTGGTGCGGTGCCGGTGCTGGCCGGTGTCATCGACATGACGACCATGCGGGTCGTCGATCACGTACGGGACGCGGAAAAATACGGCTGCGCCGCGGTGGTGACGACCGCGCCGTTCTACGCCCGGATCAACGCCGCCGAGATCGAGCGACACTTCCGGACTATCGCCGGCAGCAGCGATCTGCGGGTCTACGCGTACGACCTGCCCGTCGCCGTCGGCCGCAAGCTGCCCGCCGACCTGGTGCTGCGACTGCTCGCGGACGAGACGGTGGCCGGCGTGAAAGACTCCAGCGGCGACGACGGCTCACTGCGAACACTGATCGCGATGGCCGCCGACGCCGGTTTGGAAAACGCCTCGATCATGACCGGCTCCGAGCTGACCGTGGACAACGCCCTGCGGATGGGCGCGTCTGGAGTCGTACCGGGCCTGGGCAACGTCGACCCAGCCGGCTATGTCGCTCTCTACGACGCGGCCACCGATGACAACTGGGAAATCGCCCTCGCCGAACAGGAACGACTGCTGCGGCTCTTCCGAATCATCACCGTCGCCGACCCCGCCCGGATCGGACGGTCCGCTGGCGCGCTCGGAGCTTTCAAAGCGGCGCTCTATCTTCTCGGCATCATCGACTGCCCTCAGACGATGACGCCTCAACTTCCATTGCTCGCGGAGGAAATTTCGGTGATACGAGAGCTTCTGTTGGACGCTGAGCTGACTCCGGTGCGTTAGGTCGATTTTCCCGCTCCAACGTGGCGACCAGAACTTCCTCCACCTTGTCCAGCAAAATCGACGGCGGCCGACCCGGGCGCCGCTCATCGGCCACCCCATCCAACCGATACTCCACAAACCGCGACCGCCACTTACCCACAGTCGGCTGCGACCCACCAATCTCCGCCGCTACCTGCGTATTTGACCGACCTTCCGCACACGCCAAAACAATCCGACACCGCAAACGCCAACGCCTGCCCCGACTTCGCTCGCCGCGACAACCGAACAAGCTCCAACCGCTCAGCCTCAGTCAGCACCAACTCAGCCTTCAGACGCCCCACTCTCGCCCTAACACGAATTCTGCACTTTCTAAACGAATTTCAGGCGCAGGACAACAGCGAGGCTTCGCCTCTGACAGCCGAGGTGGCGGGGCTTAGTTCGGCGGCAGCAGCTCTACTTGATCTTGAGCCGGCTCGCGGGGGGACTTGCGGTCATGATCGACAGACCGCCCCCACCCGCCGCGCCGAAGTCCGATTGCCTAGACGACCGGGCGTGCCATCCAAAAATGGCTGGTCAGGACCATCTGCCGGTAATATGGGACGGGCAAAAGAGACGTTACTCCGGCTCAAAACTCAAGACAAACGTCAGAGTTTTGGACACCAAGGAGCGCTAGTAGCGTGTCGCTTCTACGCTACTGAGCCTTTACTTCGGAGCCCCAACGTTCTCGCTCGCAAGACTTGAACGCGCGCGCTCTATGTTTCGTTGGGATTATTGTGAAAGTATCCATTTCCTGATCACCCGTACACGACCAAACTGTCGGTGCCGGCGGTAGAATTAATGTCATGGCCGCCGGCGACGAAGTCACCTCTCCAGAGCTCTGGAGGTGTGACCCGGACGAGCTCGGTGAGCTGCTGCAGGAGAAAGAAAAAGCGGTCCGGCTGCTGCAGGTCGAGGTGCTGGACATTGTCGCGGCGATCCACCGGGGAAACGTCGGCAAGACGCTCGGGCACCGCAACACCCTGGGCATGCTGCAAGACCTCCTTCGACTGTCCCCCACAGAGGCATCCCGACGCTACAAGCGGGCCCTGAACCTGTGCCCCAGCCAAGCCCTGACCGGGGAAACACTCGCACCCACACTCAGCATCGCCAGTGAGGCGATGCGCCGCGGGGAGCTCGCGGACTCCCAAATCGACACCATTGTTGGGGTCGTGACCAGGCTCCCGGCCAGGGTGACCATCCGGGATCGTGAGGAAGCTGAAGCGTCCCTGGTGGAGCACGCGAAACGGTACACCGCACCAGGCCTAGCCAAAGTAGGGCGACGCATCCATGACCACCTGGACCCCGACGGACCCGCGCCCTCCGAACACGAAAACGAGAAACCACGCCGCGAACTATCCCTGCACACCGGGACAGACGGACGACTGAACTTCAGTGGCTCCTTCGACGGTGAGACCGGGACCCTGTTCAGTGAGATCCTCAGCCCGCTGGCCAAACCCCGCCCCGCTGAGAACGGCACCCCTGATCAGCGGTCAGTGTCCGAGCGCAACGGGGACGCGCTCGCGGAAGCGTTGGATCTCATCGCGGACTCCGCGAAACTCCCCACCCAAGGCGCCGAACGGCCGCATCTCACCATCACCATCAACTGGGACACGCTCCGAGACCGCCTCGGAGTCGCCTACCCACACAGCGGCGCACCCATCTCCCCAGAAGGTGTCCGCCGGCTGGCGTGTGACGCGGACATCATCCCGATGGTGCTGGGCAGCGACAGCGTGCCGCTGGATGTCGGACGCAACGAACGACTCATCACACCAGCCCTACGCAAAGCCTTGATAGCGCGAGATAAAGGCTGCGCCCGATGCGGTCGACCACCCCGCTGGACGAGGGGGCACCACGTGCAGCACTGGGCTGATGGTGGGCATACTTGCCTTGAAAATTGCGTGCTCCTGTGCGACCGGTGCCATCGTTTAGTGCACCACGGCGGCTGGGACGTACGCATCGTCAACGGAATTGTTGAATTCCTACCGCCCGCGTACGTTGACCGCGAACGAAGACCCATCCGCGGGATTAACCAGCTCGCCGCATAGAAAACCCACCCGGCCGCCGGGCACCACCACGCCCGGCGGCCCACATCCCTGTCTACTAAGGCGGAAACTCCAGCTAGGGCGAGGAGTCGTTGGCCGATGCGGGCGCGGAGGCTGTCGGGGGTTCGGGCGCCGTGTCGTTCCAGGGAGAGTTGGCCTTTGGTGGTGTCAAGACGGACTCGATGAGTTGGCGGATGCCGCCAGGGTCGCCGAATCGATGCTTTTCGTTTTTGCGGTCAGGGCGGACGAAGGTGATGCCCAGGTCAGCGGTGTGGGTGCGGAAATGGGAGTAGATGTTGGTCGCGGGCTTGGCCAAGCAGTTCGATCGCGACGTCGCGTTCGCCCAGTTTGGGGTTGGCCAGGCACCAAGTGATCGGCATGCCGTGGGCGGTGGTGACCAGGTAGAGCTTGACTCCCCAGTACCGGACAACCTGGTCATCGACGAACACGTACAGTGCCGTCAGAAGGGTATCGAGGTCAGTCTTCACAAACCGGCCATCGATACCCTTCGCCACGTCCACCACCCAGCCACTACGTCGAGCACGATCAATGAGGAATCACTCGGCTAGGAGGCCGAGACCCAGCCGTAGATGTTGCCCGGACGGCCGGCGGCGTGGGCATGCGTCGGATCGAACGGGCCGTGCTTTTCGACCTGGTTGTCGGAGTTGCCTTCGACAGTGGTGATGGTGCCGGTGCCGACCGCCACCACGATTCCGGTGTGCAGACTGGTGTCCGTGTTCTGCGGGCCGGTTCCGTAAAGGACGATGTCGCCGGGCTGCATTCCGGTGTTGGTCGAATGCGCCCGCCCCTTGCCCTGGCCCCAGGTATAGATATCACCGGTGAAGTCATACTGGGGAATGGAAATGCCGGCCTGCCGCCAGACCCAGGTGGCGAAGAGCGCGCACCACGCTTCACAGGGACCGTATTTCGTGCAGTTGCTGCCGGGAGGGTTCTCGCCGATCCCCAGCTCGCTGTTCGCGATGCTCACGATGTCCGTACGAACGGTGGCCGGCTGAACCACAGTGGCCGTCGCGGCCAGCGCCGCCACCGGAGTCGCGGTCACTGTCAGCGCGCCGGCGAGCAGCACGACCGTCATGATTTTTGTCATTCTACGCATGAAAATGCCTCCCAAGGATCAGTTGTGATCGATGAACTGCTGGGCGAGCGTACGACCGGCGGCGACGGCCTGGCCGTGGTTCTGAATGGTCGAGGTGGCCGAGCCAGGGAAGACGATGTACGTCACTCCGTTGTCCGCTCCCCCACTGGAGGGATCCGGATTAATGCCCAAGGCCTGCGCGGTGGCGTACGAAGCCTCGCCAATCTGCCCGCTGGGACCTTCGTCCCCGACGACCGCGTATTCGACATGTCCATTGTAGACAACTGCGAGAATGTCACCGCCATGGATTCCAGCGGTGGTGTATTTCCAGATACTGCTCGGAAGTGGCACCACGACGTACGGCAGCGACGCGGCATCCAATGGCGACCCGTCGGCCTCGTGGAATGACGTGTCATCCTGGAAGTCGGGATCGGTGCCGGTGTTGCATTCGTCGCTCTCCTGGCCGTCGCAGTCCACGGCCATGCTCGACGACCAGAAGAAGGCGCCGGTGGCTCCACAGATCGGTACGCGGCCGCCGATCTGCGGGTTGACATATGTCCCGTTCGATACCTGCCGGCAGCTATTTGTCTTGGCCAGCAAGGAAGAGGCACTCGGCTGACCGTCGTCGGAGGCAGGACTGGCGCGGGCCGGAATCGGTGTCGCGACGAGACAGAAAGTCGCTAGCCCGACCAGGAGCCGACGGTTGATTGACCTCGTTTTAGCATCCATGGGGCGAAGTATGGGAGCGACACATACAACGGACATACAACGCACAAAATCCAACGTTGCACTGCTAACCCGCCGGTTAGGTGTTTTGGCAGATCTCACCGACCGGGGTTTTCTCATTCCAGCCCTTGGCGCAGACGGTGGTGACGCCGACACCCCTGACCGTCAGCGGCGGCGGGCCTTCGCCCGCTGGGCCGACGATCGTCGCGCCTTTGGTGCTGCTGATGGCAAAGTGGCCGTAATAGGGCAGGGCGTCCTTGGCGATGTACGCCGTGGCGGTCCAGTTGTCCTCGGCACCGGTGATATTGACAGTGAGGTCCAGGCAGACCGAGTGGTCACATTTGGTGACGACCTGCTGGCTCGCGGCGGCGGCCGGTGCCGCGAGGGCGAGCAGCGCGCCCACGACCGTGACCGCTGCCGCGAAGTGTCGGATTTTCATGTCGGCTCCCCATTTCCATCGAGACAGCAAGGAGCTTTCTGGAGGTTCACCGAGCCACGCAAGGGTATTCGGGCTGGGCCGAAACGGGGCCTACGCGATCCGGTTGCGGATCCCGGTGAAGTGCTGCTCGGTGGCGACGACCGCCCGGGGAATATCGGCCGCTCTTACGGCTTCGTAGATCTCGCGGTGTTCGGCGGCGACGCCGGTCGCGGTGCTGTCCAACTCGCCGAACTGCCGGCTGAGCTCGTGATAGACGTGCCAGAAAGCGCCCAGCAACTGGGCCAGCAGGCGGTTTTGCAGCGGTGCGTAGAGATGGTCGTGAAAGCGGCGGTCCGCGTCCGGCGCGGTGTGCCCACCCTCGGCGGCTTTCTCCATCTCCAGCAAGGCATCCTCGACCCGGCCCAGGCTCGCCGGGTCGGCGGCGGCGATCACCTGCGGGACCAGCCCGACCTCCAGCGCGCTGCGGACCTCGACCAGCTCGCGGATCGCCTGCCGGTCGGTCCGCAACGACAGCTGGCCGCGAAAGGCGAGGCCGTCAGCCAGCGCGTCCAGCTCCAGCTGGCCCACGTACGTCCCGAAGCCGTGCCGGATCTCCACGATGCCGACCGCCTGCAGCGCTTTGAGGGCCTCCCGCAGCGAGTTCCGACCCACGTCCAAGCGGTCCATAAGGTCTGACTCGGTCGGCATCGGATCGCCCGGGCTGAGACCGTCGTCCAGGATCAGCTGCTTGATGCGCTCACGGATCGCACGCTGGCTGGCCGCGGCTGTCGACCGCGGGACGCGAGTGGACGTATCCACGCTCCGTGAACCTCACAACCCGATAGGTGAGAGTCGCACTTTACCCGCCGGT
>NZ_BAAANY010000010.1:39979-82463 GCF_039530045.1 Fodinicola feengrottensis
CGTCCAGGCCCGGTGCGTGACGACCATCAGCGGGTGGCTCTCCTGCAGCGGCTCGGAAACGCCGTTGACCAGGTCCTGGAGAGCCTCGGCGACCGGATAGACCAGCTCTGGGTCGAAAAGCTGCTCGGCGGTGTCCAACGCGCGATCGGCCCGGCTGACGACGTCCTCGACCTCGATCTCGCCGCCGTTGTCCGCGGCCTCGGTCATCATCTCGCCAAGCGCCCGCACCTCACGGCCGTACACGACCTGATAGTCGGCCTGATCGGCGCCGAGCGCGCCCAGCAAGGTCAGGTAGAGCCGGAAAAGCGGGTCCGGCACGCCGAGTTCCTCAATGACGAAAAGGACAATGCGCAGCTGCGACTCGCGCGGATCCAGCCGCAGCGCGGTGGCCACGTCTGCACTGGACTGTACGTAGTCGCCGAGCATCGCGCGGTCCAAACCCAGCAACAGCAACAACTCCGGGTCGGTGGGCTCGATGGTGAGCGCGGTCAGCACCGCCTTCTCGCTCTCCTCCCACCTTTCCTGACGGGCCAGGAACTGCGCGCGGGCCCGGTAGCCGGCGAGCATGTCCGGCGCGACCCGGATCACCCGGTCGGCGAGGTCCAGAGCCTCCGCCAGCCCATCCGCGGTGCCGGCCAGCACCAGCCCGAGCATCAGCAGGCTGGCCGGCTCATCCGGGTCGGTCTCGATGGCCCGCCGCAGCAACGGCTCGGCCTCTGAGTCCCGGCCCTGGTCGTGCCAGGCGGCACCAAGCATGGTGAGGCCGTACACGTCGTCCGGGTAAGCGGCCACCAGCCGGCGCGCGGCGTCCTCAGCCTCCTGATCGCGGCCGTCGCCGGAGTTTCGCTGCACCAGCAGGGCGAGCCCGTCGCGATCGGTGGGATCCGCGGCCAGGATCAGCCCGATCACCGCCTCGGCCTGCTCCGGGCGGCCCAGTTCCAGCAAGGCCTTGGCACGCTCCAGCTGGACTTCCCGCTCGTCAGTTGGCACCCGCGAATCCTGTCATGCCGGTACGACAACCGCGCGCAGGCCGTCGAAGCGGCGAGGCTAGGGCGTCCCTTGCACGATCGGCACCCTGGTCGAGCCTCGGGCGTACCCGGCGCCATGATCCTGGACACACCTCGACCGGTAACACTTTTGGCTCGGGCCTCGACATTCCGGACGAGATGCTAACGGTGCGTACGGCAAGCCATCACAGAGTCGGTCATTTCTCCCAAACAACGACAAATCTTCGGCTCGAGCGGTCCGGATAGTCTGTCTCGGTGACCGGATCGGGGAATGACGACAGCGACCAGGGGAATCGCGTCGTCTCCACCGACGACAGCGGGCCGGCGGTGGCCGCCGCCGAGGACGGCCGGTTGATCGCCGGCCGCTACCGGCTGCGGACCTGGATCGGCGCCGGCGCGATGGGCGAGGTCTGGCAGGCGATGGACGAGCGCCTGCACCGGATCGTGGCGGCCAAGCAGCTGCTGCTGCCGGTGGGACTGAGTCATCCGGACGCCGAGGTGCTCCGGCAGCGGTCGTTCCGGGAGGGCCGGATCGCGGCCCGCCTGCAACACCCGAACGCGATAGCCGTCTATGACGTCGTCAGCGACGACGGCCGGCCCGTCCTGGTGATGGAGTACATGGCGTCCCGCAGCCTCGCCGAGGTGATCGACGAGGACGGGCCGCTCGCCCCAGAGCGAGTCGCCAACATCGGCGCGCAGGCCGCGTCCGCGCTGGCCGCGGCACATGCGGCGAGCATCGTGCACCGCGACATCAAGCCCGGCAACATCCTGCTCGGCCCGGACGGTACGACCAAGATCACCGACTTCGGCATCTCCCGGGCGACCGGCGACATCACGGTCACCAAGACCGGTGTCCTCACTGGTACGCCCGCATACCTGTCACCGGAGGCCGCTCGCGGCCAGGTCACCGGCTCCCCGTCGGACGTTTTCGCGCTGGGCGCGACGCTCTACGCCGCCGTCGAGGGCGAGCCGCCCTTCGGCCGCGACGACAACACGATGGCGCTGCTGCACCTGATCGCCACCGGCAAGGTCAACCCGCCGCGGCGGGCCGGCGTACTGGCGAACACCCTGCAGAAGATGCTCCGCGACGACCCGTCCACTCGGCCGACGATGAAGCAGCTAAGCGAGGAACTCGCCGCCGTCGCCAAGGGCGTCACCGAGGTCGCGCCGGCGCCGCGTACGCCCGTCTCCGCGCCACCCCGGCCCGCGCCACCGCCGCCCCCGGCACACGTACGGTCGCCGCAGAACCGGCCGGCGCACGTACGACGGGAGCCGACGCGCTCCGTCCGGGTGCCCGACCGCAAGTGGAGCGCCACCAACCGCTGGCTGGTGATCACCGCGGTGGCCGCCGTCGTCGTCATCCTGGCCTCGATCGGCGGTGCCCGGCTGCTGGCCCACTCATCCTCGGTCAACCAGCCCAACGGCACTTTGCAGCAGGGCGCCGCCGACGCGCCCACCAGCGCACCGCCAGAAGCGTCGGCACCCGTCGTACCACCCGTCACGCCGTCACCTTCGGCCAGCGTGTCGCCCTCGGCGTCGGCGAAGGACCTGGAGGGGCCGGTCGTGAAGTACTACAACCTGCTTCCCACCGACCTCGACGAAGCCTGGGCGCTGCTCGGCCCGGACCTGAAGGCGAAGGGTCGCAAGTCGTACGACGCCTATTGGCAGCAGGTGCAGCAGGTCGCCCTCATGTCGAGCCACACTTCGGGCACGTCGGTGCAGGTGACCATTCAACTGACCATGCAGAACCAGGCCACCGCCGAGGAAGTGCACCGGCTCGGGATGATCCAGGTCAACGGCCAGTGGCTGATCGACACGGACACTCTCATCCAGTCCCACCAGTTCCCCGGACCCGGACCCAGCGCCACCACACTGCCCTCCGAGAAGCCCACCGCCGGCTGATCAGCGTTCCAGGAGAGAGTCCAGCCCAATAGTGAGGCCGGGGCGGCCGAGGATTTGGCGTACGGCAAGCAAAACGCCTGGCATAAAGGAAGCACGATCGTACGAGTCGTGCCGGATGGTGAGCGTCTCACCTTCGGTGCCACACAACACTTCCTGGTGCGCGACCAGGCCGGCCATGCGGACGGAATGCACCGGCACCTCATCCACCCGGGCACCGCGAGCACCGTCCAAAGAGGACTTGGTGGCGTCCGGCATCGGGCCGAGGGCGGCTTTACGGCGGGCCTGCGCGATCGCGGAGGCGGTGTGTACGGCCGTACCGCTCGGCGCGTCGACCTTGTTCGGGTGGTGCAACTCGATGATTTCCATCGACGGGAAATACTGGGCGGCGGTGGCCGCGAACTGCATCATCAATACCGCGCCAATAGCGAAATTCGGCGCGATCACGACGCCGATGCCTTCGGTTGGCTTCAGCCACTCACGCACGGTTTCTATCCGGGCGGCGTCAAAACCGGAGGTGCCGACGACGGCGGAAATTCCCTGGTCGATGCACCAACGGACATTGTCCATGACGACGTCCGGATTGGTGAAATCAACGACAACTTGGGCGCCGGCGTCGGAAATATTGAAAAGCCACTCGCCCTCGTCGACCATCGCGACCAGGTCGAGATCCTCGGCGCCGTCGACCGCGCGGCAAACCTGCGAACCCATCCGGCCGCGAGCGCCCAGCACACCGACCCGCAGCAGCGGACTTCCCACCGGCTCGGACATTTAACCCACCACTCCAGCGCCGGAGAAATCCTGATCGCCCACCGGGCCGATGACGCCGAGCGACATCGGACGGGCCAGCACATCACACGCTACCGAACGAACCTGTTCGGGCGTGACCGAGTCGATCTTGCCGAGCAGGTCGTCGACAGACAGCACATCGCCATAAACCAGCTCGCTCTTGCCGATCCGGCTCATCCGCGATCCGGTGTCTTCCAAACCAAGCACGGTCGAGCCTTTCAGCATGCCTTTCGCGCGCCGAACCTCGTCGTCGGTGATGCCTTTGGCGGCAACCGTCGCGAGTTCTTCGGAGACAATGCCGAGCACGTCATGTACGCGACCGCGGGCACATCCGGCGTACACCCCGAAAATGCCGGTGTCCGCGTATTGGCTCGCGTACGAATAGACTGAATAGGCGAGGCCTCGGCGTTCCCGCACTTCCTGGAAAAGCCGGCTCGACATGCCGCCGCCGAGGGCCTGATTCATTACGCCCAAAGCAAAACGCCGGTCGTCCGCGCGCGCGATGCCAACCGTGCCGAGCACGATGTGCGCCTGCTCGGTGTCCTTGTCGACGACCCGCAGCGGCACCGGCTCCAGCGTCGCGATGCGCTGGTGCATCGCCCGCGGCTCGCGCGCGACAGCGTCGCCTTCGAGCAGGCCGGCCGACTCGAATGCCTTGCGTACCAACCGAACCACGTAATTGTGGTCAAGGTTTCCGGCGACCGAAACGACCATCGTGTCGGGCGTATAACGCCGCTTGTAAAAAGAATGGATCTGTTTGCGCGTCATCGCGGTGATCGTGTCGGGCGTACCGATAACCGGTCGGCCGAGCGGATGCGCGCCGAAAATGGCTTCGGAGAACACATCGTGTACGACGTCGCCGGGATCGTCGTCGTGCATCGCGATCTCTTCGAGAATCACGCCACGCTCGGTTTCGACGTCCTCCGGCGCGATTAGCGACGACGCGAGCATGTCGCAGACGACGTCGATGGCCAACGGCATGTCGTCATCCAGCACCCGCGCGTAATAGCAGGTGTATTCCTTGCCAGTGAAGGCGTTCGACTCGCCGCCGACCGCCTCCAACTCGGCCGAGATGTCCAGCGCCGACCGGCGCCGCGTCCCCTTGAACAGCAGGTGCTCAAGGAAATGCGACGAACCGGCCAGCGCCGCGGACTCGTCCCGCGACCCAATTCCCACCCAGATCCCGAACGACACACTGCGCTGGGTCGGCATGGCCTCGGTGACCACCCGCAGGCCCCCGGGCAGCACGGTGCGGCGAATGGTGCCGCCGTACTGCCCGTTGGCCAGCGTGGTGGTATGGGCGCGGGTAGGGCTCACGCCTGAGCGGACTCAGCCGGAGCGGCCTCGGGCTCGGCGTCAGCCGGCTTCTCGGCGGCGTTCTCCGCGACCGGAACCAGACTGATCTTGCCGCGGGCGTCGATGTCGGTGATCTCGACCTGCAGCTTGTCGCCGACGTTCACCACGTCCTCGACCTTGCCGATGCGCTTTCCGCTGCCCAGCTTGGAAATGTGCACCAAGCCGTCCTTGCCCGGGAGCAGCGAGACAAAGGCCCCGAAGGCCGCGGTCTTGACCACGGTTCCGAGGAACCGCTCGCCGATCTTGGGCAGCTGCGGATTCGCGATCGCGTTGACCCGGTCGACAGCGGCCTGCGCGGACTCGCCATTGGTGGCGCCGACGTAAATCGTGCCGTCGTCCTCAATGGTGATGTCGGCGCCGGTCTCGTCCTGGATCGCGTTGATGATCTGACCCTTGGGCCCGATCACCGCACCGATCTTGTCGACCGGGATCGTGATCGACACGACCCGAGGCGCATACGGGCTCATCTCGTCCGGGCGGTCGATGGCCTCGGCCATCACCTCCAGGATGGTGAGCCGGGCGGCCTTGGCCTGCTGGAGCGCGGCCACCAGAACCTCCGACGGGATGCCGTCGAGCTTGGTGTCCAGCTGCAGCGCGGTCACGAACTCCTTGGTGCCGGCGACCTTGAAGTCCATGTCGCCGTACGCGTCTTCCGCGCCCAGGATGTCAGTGAGCGTCACGTACGTGGTCTGGCCGTCAACCTGGTCCGAGATCAGGCCCATGGCGATGCCAGCGACCGGTGCCTTCAGCGGGACACCCGCGTTGAGCAGCGACAACGTCGACGCACACACCGAACCCATCGAGGTCGAACCGTTCGAGCTGAGCGCCTCGGAGACCTGCCGGATGGCGTACGGGAAGTCCTCGCGGCTCGGCAGCACTGGCAGCAGAGCGCGCTCGGCAAGGCGGCCGTGACCGATTTCCCGCCGCTTGGGCGAGCCGACCCGGCCGGTCTCACCGGTCGAGTACGGCGGGAAGTTGTAGTTGTGCATGTAGCGCTTGGTGGTGTCCGGAGCCAGCGTGTCCAGCTTCTGCTCCAGAGCCAGCATGTTCAGCGTCGAGACGCCCAGGATCTGGGTTTCGCCACGCTCGAACAGCGCCGAACCGTGCACCCGCGGCAGCACGTCGACCTCGGCCGACAGGGTCCGGATGTCGGTCAGCCCGCGGCCGTCGATGCGCACCTTGTCGCGCAGCACCCGCTGGCGTACCGACTTCTTCGTCAGCGCCTTGATGGAGCCGCTGATCTCCGCCTCACGACCCTCGAACTGCTCGTCGAGCTGCTGGTGCGAGTCGGCCTTGATCTCGTCGAGCCTGGCCTCACGCTGCTGCTTGTCGGCGATGGTGAGCGCCTCGGTCAGCTTGTCGGCGGAGATCTTGGCGACCGCCTCGTAGACCTCTTCGCTGTAGTCCGGGAAGACCGGGAACTCGACGGCCGGCTTGGCGGCCTTGCCGGCGAGCTCGGACTGCGCGGCGCAGAGCGACTTGATGGCCGGCTTCGCGGCCTCCAGGCCAGCGGCCACGACCTCTTCGGTCGGCGCCGGCGAACCGCCCGCGACCAGCGCGAACGAACCCGCGGTGGCCTCGGCCTCGACCATCATGATGGCCACGTCGCCGTCGTCCAGGACGCGACCGGCGACCACCATGTCGAAGGTGGAGGCCTTCAGCTCCTCGTGGGTCGGGAACGCGATCCAGTCACCGTCGAGATAGGCCACTCGGGTACCACCGATGGGGCCGGAGAACGGTAGCCCCGACAGCTGGGTGGACAGCGACGCAGCGTTGATCGCGATCACGTCGTACAGCGTGCCGGGCTCGAGCGCGAGCACGGTGCAGACGACCTGGACCTCGTTGCGCAGGCCCTTCACGAACGACGGCCGCAGCGGGCGGTCGATCAGCCGGCAGGTCAGGATCGCGTCCTCGGACGGACGACCTTCGCGGCGGAAGAACGAGCCGGGAATCCGGCCCGCGGCGTACATGCGCTCCTCGACGTCCACCGTCAGCGGGAAGAAGTCGAACTGGCTCTTGGGATGCTTGCCCGCCGTGGTGGCGGACAGGATGACCGTGTCGCCCAGCTGGGCGGTGGCCGAACCGGCGGCCTGCCGGGCGAACCGGCCGGTGCCGAAGACGACCTCACGGGTGCCGTGCTTGCCGTTGTCGATAACGGCGGTAGAGCTGTGGACCTCTTGGTCCGTCATGGGCAATGCCTCTTTCGTACGTGCCGGTGGCCGCACGCTGCCCAGGTGAATCGCTGCCGGTCTTCGATCGAGGCACTCGGGGTTCTCATCCCGGATGCCACTACCGAGGACCGGCCACTTGCGCCCACTCCGGTTGGCGAGGGGTCCCGGCGATGGTCCCGTACGACGATGTCGCCGTACGAGTGAGGGGAGTGGCCGACGGCCACTCCCCACAGTCCTAGCGCCGCAGCTCGAGCCTCTCGATCAGCGACCGGTAACGTCCGATGTCGACGCGCTTCAGGTAGTCGAGCAGCCTGCGCCTGCGTCCCACCAGCAGCAACAGTCCACGCCGGCTGTGGTGGTCATGCTTGTGCATCTTGAGGTGCTCGGTCAGATCCTTGATGCGCTTGGTCAGCATCGCGACCTGCACCTCAGGCGAACCGGTGTCGCCTTCGACCGTCGCATACTCGGTCATGATGGACTTCTTCAGTTCGCTTTCCAGTGGCACAAGCTCTCCCTGTCGGATGCTCTGGTGTGGCCCCCGGTCCAGTTCACGAGGGCTTAGGATCACACGTCGAAACACACGCCGCAGTGTGGCGCATCCCCAAGGTTACCAGCCACCGCGGAACCCGCCACCGCAGGTAGGGGGTCGGACTCAGGAACGGGTCCGCAGCGGCCCGAAGAACGTTCGCAGCTCCCGTACGACCTGCCGCGGCTGCTCGTGGGCCATGAAATGACCGCCTCGCTCGGGCGTGCTCCAGTGCCGCAGGTCCAGCAGTGTCCGCTCGACCAGGCTGCGCGGGAAACCTGCCATCGCCGGCTCGTGGCTGAGCGTGACCGCGGACGGGACGGTGATGTCCGGCCGCGGCTTGTTCTCGGAATAGTCGTAGTACGTGCGAAAGGACGATCCGATGCAGTTGGTGGCCCAATAGAGCGTGGCGACGGTCAGCAGCGTGTCCTTGTCCCAGCAGGTCTCGAGGTCGCCGCCGCAGTCACTCCAGTCGCGGTATTTGTCGGCGATCCAGGCCAACAAGCCGGCCGGTGAGTCCATAAGTGCGGCCGCGACGGTGTCCGGCCGGGTGCACATCATCTCGCTGTAACCCTGGTCCTGGACGTCGTACGTGGCCAGGCTGTCGAGATACGCCTGCTCCTGCGCGGTGAGCGGCTGCTCGCCGAGGCTCGCGGTCAGCGTTCCGGAAGTCATGTGCACCCCGATCAGAGCCTCCGGATAAAGCGCGCCGAGCCACTGCGTCACCGAGCCGCCAATATCGCCGCCGAACGCGCCGAACCGCGAGTAGCCCAGCGTTTGGGTCATCAGCTCATGCCACGTCCGCGCGATCCGCTGCCGGGTCAGCGGCTCGGGTGGCAACTCGGAGAACAGAAATCCTGGCAGCGACGGGACAACCACGTCGAATGCGTCCGCCGGATCAGCCGGCTCGGTGAGCGGGCCAACGACCCGCAGCATCTCCACGAAACTGCTCGGCCAGCCGTGCGTCAGCACCAGCGGCATCGCACCGGCGTCTTTTGCCCGTACGTGAACGAAGTGCACCCGCTGACCGCACACTTCGGCCACATAGTGCGGAAAGGCGTTCAAGGCCCGCTCGGCGGCCGGCCAGTCGAAGCCATCTGCCCAATAGCCGACGAGGTCACCCAGGTAGCCGGGATCCACTCCGGCGGCCCAGAAAGTGCGGTCCGAGGCGGCGGTATAACGCGTCCGTACGAGCCTTTCCCGCAAATCGGCGAGAACGTCGTCGGGCACGGAGATCTGAAAAGCCTGCATTGTCAGCGATCCTTCGGTTCAGGAGTGTGCACTGTCGCAGGCTTAGCAGCCGGTGTTAGAACATGGCAAGCGTGCCCCAAGCTGGTCGGCCAGGGCAACATCGCCAGCGGTACGCGTATCAGCGCACTGCTCTTCCTCTATGCCCGCCCTTCCCTCGCGTTGTGGGACGACTCCCGGGCGAGCGCGCCAGCCAAAGCCCACGTGCGGGTCATGTCCCGCGCTGATCCCAGCCCCGTTTGGGCGAGCAGTACCTCGGTGGCGCCGGCCTCGAAATAGGCCCGTACGCCGGCGGCCACCGTCTCCTCGTCGCCAATCAGCGCGAGCTGGGCGGCCCTGGACAGGTTTTCCGCGGCCAGCACCTTTTGGTACGACGGAATGGAGTCGTAGAAGGACAGTTCCTTCTCCGCTTGGGCGACAACCTCGTCCACATTGGACGTGACGACGGCCGGCACGGCCGCGACGACCCGCAGGGAAGGACGACCGGAGGCGGCCAGCGCCGGCACGATCGTCTCGGCAATCGTACGAGGTCCAGCAAGATAGGGAAGTGTCCCGTCCGCCACCTCTGCGGTGACCCGCAGGGCCTGCTCCCCCATCGCCGCCACCACAATCGGGACCGGAGCGGCACCACCGACCACAGTGGACAGTTGAGTGGTCGAGGCGGTCAGCGTCTCGCCGTGAATGTCGATCTTCTCGCCTGCGAAAATGCCTCGGAGCGCGGCCACATAGTCGCGCAGGTGCCGAATCGGCCGGTCGTACGAGACGCCGTAGACGCCCTCGGCGACCGGTTGGGCGCCGAGCCCGAGGCCGAGGGTGAACCGACCACCGCTGGCCGCCTGCACGGTTTGCACCTGGTTTGCCAACACAATCGGGTGTCGTGGATACATCGGTACGACCGAGGTGCCCAACTCCACCTCCGGCACCTCTCGCGCCACCGCGGCCACCAGGGTCAGGGCGTCGATGTCGAACCGCTGGGAGAACCAGAGGCTGGAAACTCCGGCAGCCGCGGCAATACCAGCCTGATCGATCAACAGGTCGACGGCGTTTTTGCTGTTGCCAACGGCATCCGCGGTCGCGGGCAGGGCGATTCCCACCTTCATCGAGCACTTCCTTCGTTCGTCAGGACAGGGGCATCTGAGGTGGTCAAAGTCCGGCTCGGGCGACGTGCCGCCCGGCCGGCGAACAGGGCGACGATCAGACTCGCCGCCGCGAGCGCGACACCGATCCAGACCGGCGCCACAAAGCCGTAACCAGCGTCAATCGCGAGACCACCGAGCCAGGGGCCGATCGCGATGCCGATATTGAAGGCTGACGTGTTGGCACTCGCGCCAAGCGGCGAGTCACCGGCGAGAGTCATGGCCCGGGAAGTCATGGCGGGATTGGCTCCAAAAGCGACAAAACCGAAGGCAAGAAACAGGATGACTGTCGCGACCTGACTGTGCAGGGCCAGCGCGAATCCGGCGAGCACCACCACCGACACGACCAAGGAGAGGTACAAGCTGGCATGAGGTCGACGGTCCGCGAACTTGCCGCCGACCGCTATTCCGGCGATGCACCCGAATCCGTAGAGGAACTGCAGGAACGGCACAGCGGCCGGCGAAAAGCCAGCCACATCGGTGAGCAGCGGCGAAATATAGCTGAAAATGCCGAGGAAAGCCGCCAACGCGAGCGCGTTGGCGGCCAGCGTCGCCCACAGCCGGCCGCTGCGGAAAACTCGCAGGCCGCCGCGTACGTCAAAGCCCGCACCGGTGCGCTGCGCGGGCACCAGTGTCGCCACCCCGATCAAGCTCAGAAGGCCAAAGATCGACACCATCCAGAAGCTGGCCCGCCACCCGAGGTGTTGCGCGACCAAGGTGGCGGCCGGCAGACCGATCACACTGGACACGGTGAGCCCGCCGACCAGGACGGCCAGCGCCCGGGCCCGGCGGTGTCCTCCGGCCAGGCCGACCACAACCGATGCCGCAACACCAAAAAACGTGCCCATGGCCATCGCGGCGATCACTCGGGACACCATCAGCACCGCGTACGTCGGCGCCACCGCTCCGATGCTCTGCCCCACGACGAAGAGCGCGAGCAGGATGATCAGTATCCTTTTCG
Organism: Fodinicola feengrottensis; assembly: GCF_039530045.1. NCBI lineage: Bacteria > Bacillati > Actinomycetota > Actinomycetes > Mycobacteriales > Fodinicola > Fodinicola feengrottensis. Next base: position 51,073 of record NZ_BAAANY010000010.1, read on the forward strand.
GTTCCAGGCGGGCAAAGAAGACGGTCAGCAGCGGGCCGCCAATGGCCATTCCCAACGCGAAGCCGGAAACCAGCAGCGCGGCGGTCGGGATCGAGACGCTGAGATCGGCGGACAGCAGTGGCAGCAGGCCGGAGAGCATCATCTCGGTCGTTCCCATGCTGAAGATCGCCATCCCCAAGACGTACACGGCAAAAGGCACGCCGGTTCCCTTCCTAGTATTTGAACCTTAGTTACAAAATAGGCGCAAAAAAAATCAGAGCACGGCCACCGCGGTGTCGACAATCTCGCGCAGCCGTTTCCGGTCGTCAAAAACGCTGTCGACGACGGTCATGCCGTACATCGCGCTCAACACCAACCGCGCCAACAACACCGCCGACACGTCCTTGCGGATCTCCCCGCAGGCCTGACCGAACTCGATCGCGGCGACCAGCGCCTTTTCGGTCTGCGAGAAGCGTTTTCTGAGCAGCCGGTTCAGCTCCGCGTCATTGCCACCCAGCTGCACAGCCGTACTCACCGCCAGACATCCGGCCCGGCCAGCCAGGCCACCCTCGCCAAGAGTGATCATCAGCAGCGCGTGAATCCGGTCTTTCACCGGTGTCGGCTGGTCCAACACCGCCAACTGCGCGACCGCCCCTTTCGCGTTGTAACGCTCCAGGACACGGTCGAAAAGCTCGCGCTTGCCGACAAAGGCGTTGTAGAGACTCCCCCGACCAAGACCAGTCGCGTCACAGAGGTCTTGCGGGGTGGTGGCCGCATATCCCTTGTCCCAGAAGACAAGAGTAGCCGCGTCGAGCACTTCCTCGACGTCGAAACTACGCGGCCTCGCCATAAGTTCGACCCTACGCGGTTCTGTAACTGGAAGTCAAGAACGCTGACTCAGACCGAGAGGATCTCGCGCGTACGACGGACGTCCTCGTCGATAGCGGCGACAAGTGCTTTCCTGGACTCGAAACGCTCGGTGCCGCGCAGCCGGGCGACGAACTCGAAGCCGACGTGCTCGCCGTAGAGGTCCTCTTCGAAATCCAGTACGAAAGCCTCGACCGACAGCGCGTGCCCATCGAAGGTCGGGTTGGTGCCGATGCTGATGGCGGCCGGCGTCGTGACCGTCTTGGAGCCGCGGCCACGGACCAGCCGGCCGGCGTAGATACCGTCGTCCGGCACCGCGGAATGCGGCACCGGCTCCAGGTTGGCGGTCGGGTAACCCAGCTCGCGCCCGCGCCGGTCGCCTCGTACGACGACTCCCTCGACCCGGTGATCGCGGCCGAGTGCGGCCGCGGCCGCCGCCACGTCGCCGGCCGCGATGCAGGCCCGGATGTACGTCGACGAGAAGGTCGTGCCGTCCGAAGCGACCAGCGGCACGGCCGCCGCGGTGAACCCGAACCGGTCGCCGTAATGCGCCAGCGAGGCTACGTCACCAGCGGCTTTGTGTCCGTACCTGAAGTTGGCGCCGACCACCACCTGGGCGGCGTGCAGGCCGTCGACGAGGATGTCGTGGACGAACTCGGACGGCTCCAGCCGGGACAGCTCGGGAGTGAACGGCAGCACACACATGCCATCCACCCCCAGCTCGGCGACCAGCTCGGCCTTGCGGGCCGGCGGGGTCAGTACGGCCGGGTGGCTGCCGGGGCGTACCAGCTCGGCCGGATGCGGGTCGAAGGTCAGCAGCACCGACGCCAGCCCAGCATCGCCGGCCCGCCGCACGGCGTCGTTGATGATCTGCTGATGGCCGCGGTGCACCCCGTCGAACACCCCGATGGTCACCACCGAGCGACCCCATCCGCGAGGCGTCGCCTCGATCCCGCGCCAGCGCTGCACCGGTCCGCCTCCGTACGCCCAAGGAATCCGCTCATCATGAGCGTAACGAAGGCAGTTATGCCTGCTGGGTCGGCATGGCGACAATGCTGGGCAGGTTCAGCCGGCGAGCGCGACTAGTCGCGTACGCCACCACGTCGGCGATGTCCTGCGAGGTCAGCGCTTCGATCGCGTCGAACATGCCGTCGACCTGGCCCTGCAGCTCACCGGACGAGATGTGCTGGGTCAGCTCGCTGGCGGTCAGGCCCGGCTCGATGTTCGTGACCCGGACGTTCTTCGGGCCGAGGTCGGCGCGTACCTGCTGGGAGAAGGTGCTGACGGCGGCTTTGGTGGCGCCGTAGACCGAATACGCCGGGAAAGCCATCCAGGCGCCGATGGACGAAATGTTGACCACGTCGGCCGTACGACCGGCCTCGGCGGCGGCCAGCAGGTCCGGGGTGAAGGTCCGGAAAGCGGCCAGCAGACCGATCACGTTGAGGTCGATCATCCGCCGCCATTCGTCGATCCGGCCGTCCTGGATCGGCGCCGGCAGCATCACGCCGGCGTTGTTGACCAGCAGATCCACCGGCCCGTACGCCTCGTGGACGGTCGCGAGCGCACGGTCCAGCGTGTCCTGGTCGGTCACGTCGGCGCCCACCGCGATCGCCGTACCACCGTCGGCGGTGATCTTCGCCACCAGCTCGGTGAGCCGGTCCTCGCGGCGGGCCAGCAGTGCCACCTTGGCGCCCTCGGCCGCCAACCGCTGCGCGGTGGCCGCGCCGATGCCGCTGGAAGCGCCTGTCACCACGGCAACGCGGCCGGTCAGGGAAGTGTCGATGCTCATCTTCGGAGTCCTTTCGGAGGTTCGATCTCGTACGAACGACACTGCCCCGGTTCGCCGCCGGTACCCAGATCGCGCTGTACCTGGGTTTGGCAGAACCAGGCAGGACGTGCCCGCGGCCCGCACAATCGAGGGCATGGACAAACGCACTGAGCTCGGCGAGTTCCTCCGCAGTCGCCGGGCGGCGCTGTCTCCGGAAGACATCGGACTGGCGTCCTTCGGCGGCCGCCGCCGGGTCGCCGGGCTGCGCCGCGAAGAGCTCGCGCAGGTGGCCGGCGTCAGCGCCGACTACTACACGCGGCTGGAGCAGGGGCGCGGTCGAAACGTGTCGGAGTCCGTCCTGGACGCGCTGGCCGAAGCGCTGCGACTTTCCGAGGCGGAACGCGCGCATTTACGTGACCTGGCCCGACCGGCCCGCGCCCGGCGGCACTCCCGGCCGCAGCGCGTACGACCGCAGGTGCAGCTGATGCTGGACTCCCTGCAGGGCGTGCCAGCCTTCGTCCTGGGTCGGCGGATGGACATCCTCGCCTGGAACGCGATGGCCTGCGCACTGATCACCGACTTCAGCCAGCTCCCGCCAGCCAGGCGGAACATGCTGCGGATCGCTTTCGGCCCGGACTCCACCGCCCGCGACCTCTACCCCGACTGGTCAGCGGTGGGCCGGGACACCGTCGGCTACCTCCGCCAGGACGCGGCCCGCTATCCCGACGACCCCGAGGTGCTCGAGCTGATCGGGGAACTTTCCCTGCACAGCGCCGATTTCCGCCGGTGGTGGGCCGCGCACCCGGTGCACAGCAAGACCCACGGCCAGAAGTTGTTCGACCACCCGCTCGTCGGCGAGATGGCGCTGTCGTACGAGTGCTTCTCCCCCAACGACGACCCGGACCAGGTCCTCATCACCTACACCGCCGAACCGGCCTCCGCGTCCGCGGTGGCTCTGGCCCACCTCGCCACTCTCGTGGCTTCCCCGGCCTCCGCCGCCGCGGTCAACTGGGTGGGGTGAAGCGGCCGTCGATGGCGGTCCAGCCGCCGTCGACCTGCAGGACGGAGCCGGTGACGAAGCTGGCCGCGTCGGAGGCGAGGAAGACCACCGCGCCGGCGAGCTCGGATGGGGCGGCCCAGCGGCCGAGGGCGCTTTTCGATGCGTACGCGTCGTACCAGGCCGCGTTTTCCTTGATTTGGGCGGTCAACGGCGTTTCCACCACGCCGGGGGCGATGGCGTTGGCGCGTACGCCCGAAGGCCCGAACTCGGCGGCCGCGGTTTTCAACAACTGCACCAAACCAGCCTTGGTCGCGGCGTAAACGCCTTGGCCCGGTTCCACCACAGTGCCCCGGATAGACGAAAACCCGATAATGGAGCCACGGCCGCGGGCGACCATGCCGGCGCCAAAAGCCCGGACCAGGTCGAAGGTGGCCCGCAGGTTCAGGTCCACCACCCGCTGGTATTCCTCGATCGAGTAGTCCAGCAGCCGCTTGCGGACGTTGGTGGCGGCGGTGAAAACCAGCACGTCGACGGGCGAGAGCGACACAGCGGCCGCGGCGACGGCGGCCGAATCCAGGACGTTCAGTTCGAAAACGTCGGCGGACACTGGACCGGCGGTTTCCCGGGCGGCGGCCAGGTCGCGGTCGGCGACGGTGACCTTCGCACCGAAGGCGGCCAACGCGCGGGCCGACTCGCGGCCGATGCCGCTGCCACCGCCAATCACGACGGCGTGTTTTCCGTCCAACCTAAAGAGATCGGTGTAATCCACTGTGGACTCCTACACTGCCGGGCGGATGACCGCCATCCGGGTGACGGTCAGTTCCTCGATCGCGAACCGCGGCCCTTCCCGGCCGATGCCGGAGTCCTTGACTCCGCCGTAGGGCATCGTGTCGGACCGAAAGCCTGGGACCTCGTTGACAATCACGCCGCCCACCTCAAGCGTCTCGATCGCCTCGAAGGCGGTGGCCAGCGAGCGGGTGAAAACCGCTGCGTGCAATCCATAGCGGGACGAGTTCACGGCCTTCCAAGCGGCTGGCAACGACGCGAACGTACGCACCGAAACGACCGGTCCGAAGATTTCCTCGTCCCAGGCCGAAACTCCGTCAGCGGTCCCGACAAGTACGGTCGGTTCAACGGATCGGCCGGCCTGGCCGCCACCGATCACCGAGGCCCCAGCGGCCGCGGCCTCGGAAACCCAGGAAAGGACCCGAGAAGTTGACTTCGGGTCGATCAACGCCGACACGCGGGTACGCGCGTCTCGCGGATCGCCGACCACCACCTCGGAAAGCCGCGAGGTCAACAGCGCGACAAAGTCAGCCGCGACCGAAGCATCCACCAGCACGCGTTGGACCGAAATGCACGCCTGGCCGGACGCGTAATAGCCGCCGCGCAACACCGCGCCAACGGCGGCATCCAGGTCGGCGTCGGCGGCGACCACCAAAGCGGCGTTAGATCCCAACTCCAGCACCACTTTTCGGGGCGCGGCGGCCCGCGCGATCTGGTGCCCGACGGCCGCCGAGCCGGTGAAAGACACCGCGCCCACCCGCGGATCGGTCACCAACGCCGAGCCGACAGCGGCGTCACCGGTCACCAGCTGGACAGCCGCGGCCGGCGCTCCGGCGGCGAGCAACGCTTCCCGAAAAAGGTGCACCAGCCACAAAGTCGCGAGCGGAGTCTGCGGCGCGGGTTTGCACACGACCGGGCAACCAGCGGCGATGGCCGGTGCGATTTTGTGGGCCGCCAACAGCAGCGGATAGTTGAAGCCGGCGATTCCCACCACCACCCCGATGGGCTTGCGAGTCCAGAATCCGATCAGCCCGTCACCGGACGGCAACAAGTCCAGCGGCACGGTCTCGCCGTGCAACCTGGCCACCTCCTCGGCGGCCGCCTCCAAGGTGACTATCGTACGAGCGACCTCGGTCCGACAGTCGACCAGCGGCTTGCCCGATTCCAGTACCAGCAACGATTCGAAGTCCGTACGCGAACCAGCCAGAGCGTCTCTGACGCCCAGCAGAATCTCCCGGCGAGTACGCGAGGGCAGCGCCGCGACCTGCGCTCGTACCGCCACCGCCGCATCCACAGCAGCCGAGGCCAGCGCCGTGTCCCCCACCGGCGCGACCCCGATTTCACTACCATCGTACGGAAAGATCACCGGCTCAGTGGCCGCGACCGGCACCCAGCCAGCGCCGATCGGCAGGCCTGTCGGGTACGCGCTCACCGGGCCTCCAGGAACTTTCGCGCGGCCACGGCGTAAACCTGCGTTGCGGTCACGATGTCAGCGATATCCACAAACTCGTCCGCCTGGTGCGGGATCCACTTGCCACCCGGTCCATACACGACAGTCGGGATTCCCGCTCGTACGGTCAAAATCGTCCCATCCGTGGTGCCAGGGACACCGCCGAACACCGGCTCGGAACCGGTGACCAGCGAATGCGCGGCGGCCAGCGCCACCACCACCGGATCGTCCAGAGCGGTGTCCACTGGCGGGCGGTTGACGGGCACCGAGACTTGCGGCTGAAGGTCCAGTTCGGCGGCGATCCGCTCGGCATGATCGGTCAGCCGCGCGATCAGCACTTCGTGGTCAACACCGGGAATCGTACGAATATCCGCGCCAATCGTGGCGTGCGCGGGGATAACGTTGATCTGGTCCAGATCGCCGGCGGTCAGCACGGTCGGCGTCACATACGTTGGCCCGAGGTGCGGGTGCGACCCGTGCCGGTTGGTCAGGTCGGCCTGCAAATGATCCAGCACCCGAAGGAAATCGGCGATCGCCGGGATCGGGTTGCGGCCGTGCTGTGGCATCGCGCCGTGGGCCATCGCGCCGGCGAAGGTGACGGTGAACCGGACGGCGCCCTTGGACACCGGGCAGATCTCGCCGCCCTCCGGCTCGCAGACAATCGCACCGTCCACATCGGACACCGCGCCGCTGTCCACCAGGTGGTGCACGCCGATCATCATTCCTTCTTCGTCGGCGAGCGCGCAAACCTTGATACACCCCGGAAATCCGCCGGCCAGCTGCAATGCCCGTACGGCGTAGACCATCGCGGCCAGGCCGGATTTCATGTCCGCGGCACCACGGCCATAAAGTCGCCCGTCCCGGATGATTCCTTCGTACGGGTCGACCGTCCACTCGTCCAGCGAGCCCTCGGTGACCACGTCGGTGTGACCTTCGAAAAGCAGCGTTGCCCCTGGCCCGTCGCCGACCACGGTGGCCACCACGTTGGGCCGGCCGGGCGCCGGCTCGGTGATCACCGGGTCCCAACCGAACTCGCGCATCTTCGCGGCCACCAGCGCGGCGGCCGGCGCCTCACTGGCCCCGCCGGCCGGGTCGTTGACAGTCCGTAGCCGGACGAGCTCCCGGGTGAAGGCGACGACGCCGTCCGCGTCCACCGAGATCCGGGCGTCGAGCCGCTGGGGCGATGGCGGCGTCATGCAGAATCGCTCCTCTGGTTCACTGGTCAGACCAGTACACTGAGTCTTAGCGTGACATCAGCCACCTATCAGGGTCAAGGGATGCGATGCCAGCCCAGTTCCAGACGGTCCAGCCGGTACGGGCGTACCAGCGGGTCGTCGAGCAGGTCGAGGAAGCCGTGCTGACCGGCGCCCTCAAACCGGGCGAGCGGCTGCCCAGCGAGCGCGAGCTGATGGCGCAGTTCGGGGTGTCCCGCTCGACCGTGCGGGAGGCGCTGCGGGTGCTGGAAAGCGGCGGCATGGTGCGCTCCCGGCCAGGCGATCCGCACGGTCCGCTGGTGTTGCCCTACTCCCCCGCCGGCCTGGAGAAGTCGATGAGCCGGCTGGCGCACCTCGACCAGCTGAGCCTCGCCGAGCTGCTGCAGTTCCGGATGATGGTCGAGGGCGGCGCGTACTTGCTGGCGGCCCGACTACGTACGGACGCTCAGCTCGCCGAGATGCGCGGCGCTCTGGACGCGATGGAGCGCGCGGTCGACCGCGGCCCCACCGCGTTCAGCGAGGCTGACCTGGCGTTTCACGACACGGTCGCGCGGATGAGCGGCAACATGCTCATCATCATCTGCAGCCAGGTCGTACACGGCGTGGTGCTGGACATGATCGCCGGCAAGCTGCAAAAGGCGCCGGACCCGCGGGCGGTGATGGCCGAGACGCTGGACCATCACCAGCAGGCGCTCGCGGCGGTACGGGCCGGAAACGGCCAACTGGCGGCCGACCTGGCCCGCGCGAAGCTCTATGAGTACTACGCCGACCATTTGTCCAGCGAAGAGCGGACCGCACTGAAATGGCTGGTGGACGGCAGGTGAATCGGTACACGAACCATCGTTCAGGCCTGCCGGCGCGGCCAGATTTCGACGCCGATTTTTGTGGAACTCCGCTCCTGCGGCGGAACTGGCCACCCGGCTAGCGTCGACCATAAGATGAGCGACACAACCCAAATGGTGAGACACGCATCCCAGGGCCACAAGCCGTCGGGCCGCAGTCCCATCCCGGTAAGCGGCATCCACCCCCGCCGCGAGAGGAGCAGCCATGTCCAGTTCTCTTGACGTTGCCCCCACCACCGCGCACCCGATCGACGAGCTGAACGCGTGGATCGACCTCGGCCACGCCTCCCAGGCGCCGGCGATGGTCGCGCCAGACGGCACCCTCACCGGGGCAGCCGCTCATCTGCTCACCCCCGACCCGGCGCTGGCGCGGGCGCTCTACCGCGACATGGTGCTGGGCCGCCGGCTCGACCAGGAAGCGACCGCACTGCAGCGCCAAGGGGAGCTCTGCATGTGGATCCCCAGCCTCGGCCAGGAAGGCGCGCAGGCTGGCGCGATCCGGGCCGTACGCGACAGTGACATGGTCTTCCCGACCTACCGCGAACACACCGCGGCGATCGCCCGACAGGTGCCGGTGGGCGAGTTCCTGCACATGTTCCGCGGCGTTGGCCACGGCGGCTGGGACTCGCACAAACACCAGTTCCAGATCTACACGGTCGTGCTCGCCGCCCAACTGCTGCACGCCGTCGGCTACGGCATGGGCATCCAGCGAGATGGCGCCGATGAGGTCGTGCTGGCCTGCATCGGCGACGGCGCGACCAGCCAGGGCGACGCCAACGAGGCCTTCGGCTGGGCCGCCGCGCAGTCCGTGCCGGTGGTGTTTTTCGTGCAGAACAACCAATACGCGATCTCCGTGCCGGTACGGTCGCAGTCCACGCAGCCGCTGGCTCGGCGCGCCGACGGCTTCGGGTTCCCCGGACTTCGGGTCGACGGCAACGATCCGCTCGCGGTGCACGCTGCCGTACGCACCGCGGCCGCCTGCGCTCGTACGGGCGCCGGCCCGGTGTTGATCGAGGCCGTCACCTACCGCCTCGGCCCGCACACCACCGCGGACGACCCGCGCCGCTACCGCGACTCCACCGAGGAGTCTTACTGGGCCGCTCGCGACCCGCTGAGCCGGACCCGTACTTTCCTGCTGGGCCAGGAATGGGCGGACGACGCCTGGCTCTCCACAGTGGACAATGAGGCGGACGGCTTCGCGGCCGACATCCGGAAGGCCTGCCTCACCCTGCCCGACCCGGCCGCCGAGAGCATCTTCGCGCACGTGTATGTCGAAGAGACCGCGGAACTGGCCCGGCAGCGGCAGGAACTGACCACCTATCAGGCCTCTTTCGCGGACTGATACTGGTTAGTTCTGGTGCCCCACGGCGTCGCGGCCCTTCTTCTTGTTGTCCTCGGCGATCTGGGTGGCCAAGGTGAGCGGGATCCAGCGTATTTCCTTCGCTTGGTCCAAAAGGTCGAGCCGTCCGGTCCCGGCATTCCAGGCCCGGCGAGCGAAGGTGGCGCAGTTGTTCATCGCCATGCTGTAGCCCAGCGACTCGTACGCCTGGACGACGCCGGTCACCGCAAGGAACTGCTTGTGGTCGATGGTCGTCGTCTCGGCATGATCCTCGTCGCCTTCGTGCGGGTCCGGCGACGCCACCTTGCCGTCGTTGTAGAAGGCGTCCAAAACCGTGTCGAGGCCGCTCATGGATTCCGGCCAGAACCCGATCGAGATGGGCGCGCCCGGCGGCTTCGCATCCGTCGAGTGCTGGGACAGCTGGCGAAGCGTGATCCAGGCATGCCCCACCAGGTCCGGCACCTCAAGGCCGGCCAAGGCCACCGCGCGGTTCATCGTCTTGATCGTCATCTCGTACTGGTCAGCCGGCTGCGCATCCTGTTTCCAGCCGGACAGGGTGTCGCTCGCGGCCCGCTGGACGGCAGGCTTGCCAGCCGGCTCCGTACGACCGAGGCCGAGCGCGGCGACGACTGCCGCGTTTCCGGCGGTCCGCTGCAGGTCCAGCAGCCGCGGTCGCGGCGACTGGTCACGGATGGGCGCGGTGCCGCCGGGTGTTCGGCCGGCTCCAGCCTGAAGGTGATCCCGCATTCCTTCATACAACCCGATGCCGGGATATTCCGCTTGCCCGTTGGGGTGACCGTTCGGCTCGGCGGGCCCGCCCTATCAGGTGAAAACGGCGATGGGCCGGGCCCGCCCCTCGCGGTTTTCCACCAGGGCAAGGAAAGATCCATCCGGCCCAAAAACCGCGACCGGACTGGTCGCGCTTTCGGAGGGCACCAGCGTGCCGCCGTGTACGAGCCTTCCGGCCTCTTCCTCGTCCACGTCCCGGCGGACGAAGGTCGCCGCCGCCGCTGCCGAGAGCGGAATGGACACCGGATCTTCGCCGCTGGCCTGCAAATCCGCCAGCGGCACGGCCTGATCGACAGTGAACGAGCCGACAGCCGTACGACGAAGGGCGGTGAGGTGGCCGCCGACGCCCAGTGCCACACCCAGATCACGAGCGAGGGCACGAATGTACGTCCCCGACGTACATCGGACCGACACGGCCAGGTCGAGCCATCTGTCGATCTGGCGGAATTCGTTGACCTCGAAGGAAAAAATCGTCACCGGCCGGGCCGCCAGCTCGACCTGCTCGCCGGCCCGCACTCGCGCGTACGACCGCTGGCCGTTGATTTTGATGGCACTGACCGCTGACGGCACCTGCTCAATGTCACCGGTCAACGCGTCGATCGCGGTTTTGACCGCCGCCAGCGAAATTCCGCCCGCGTCGGCGGTCTGCACCGTCTCACCCTCGGCGTCATCGGTGATCGTGCTCTCGCCGAGCCGGACGGTCGCGTCGTACGCCTTCTGGGTCGCCGTCACGTAGCCGAGCAACCGGGTGGCCCGCTCGACCCCGATCACCAGCACCCCGGTCGCCATCGGATCCAACGTGCCCGCGTGCCCCACCCGGCGCGTACCAGCCAGCCGGCGCATCCGCGAGACCACGTCATGCGAGGTCATGCCACCAGGCTTGTCGACCACCACGAGCCCACCGGGCCGGATCGGTTTTTGCTGCTTCGCCACAACTCGCAGTCAACCACAGCCGCTGCCGGCGAGTGTCGACGGCGGAAGTCCAGGGCGCTCCTGCGGCGCGCTCGTCGTCGACGGGCGAAGGTCAACGGCGAAGATCAAGAGCGAAGGTCAAGGTCAAGGGCGGCGGGACCTTTGTACCGCACTCGACCCTCGACCCGTGACAGCTGGGACGGGTGTGACTCCTGCGGCGAGCCCGTCCCATTTTCGGGACGATAGTTGTTGATCTTGGTTAGTTGGCCTACTCAAAACGGACATCGGTCTGAAATGTCTGGTTTGGGTAGGCAAACTAACCAAGATCAACAACGAATCTTGCGGATTCGTAGCCGGATCCGCACTCAGGAGCCGGTTTCGTCGGGGAGTTCGCTTTCCAGCCGGGTCAGCGGTCGAGAGGAAATCCCCCATATCGCGACGACCACGCACGCGATCCCGAAGATTACGAATTCCAAACCGATGCCGCGTCCGTGCCCCACTCCGAGCAGCTGGCCAATCGAACCCGACAAACCGCCGCCGGATTTCATCAGCGGCTCAAAGACGAAGTCGGCCAACGGCCCGGCGGCGAGGAATCCGACCGGTGCGGTGGCGGTGGCGACCGTACGCCGTAGTGCGAAAATCCGGCCTTGTACGGCCGGGGCCACCTTCACTTGCCAGATAGCCTGGCTGCAACCGTTCAACACCGGTACGGCGAAAGAAAAACAGAAGAGAGCCACCGCGACCAGGACTGGTTCGGGTCGCAGGCCCGCGAGCACGGACGAAAGGCCGAGAGTCGCGCCGGCGCCAATGACGCCGTAGACCTTGATTTTCGGCCCGCCCCACACGCTCATCACGACCCCGCCGGCGATCAGGCCGGCGGCGCTGGCGGACATGATCGCGGCCAACACCGCGCCCTTGGCGAAGGATGCCACCAGCGGCACCGCGAGCACCAGCGGAAAGACCACGAAAAGGTTGTTGACCAGGAAGAACATCAGCAGCCGGACCAGCCCGGGACGGGCCACCAAATAGCGCCAGCCTTCCCGGATGTCGGCACCAATCGAGGTGGACTTGCGACCCGCACTGGCCGGGCGCGGGATGCGTACGAGCAACAATGCGGCGATCGCGATCAGGAAGGACGAGAGGTCGCTCACCAACACGCCGGTCAGCATGAAAATCCCGACCAACAGGGTGGCCAACGAGGGTGCGATGGTTTTGGCTATCGCACTGGACAACTCGACCATTCCGGCGGCGCGGGCGAGGTGTGCTTTGGGGACGGTCAGCCGCGGGACAGTAGCGAAAGCGGGCCAGTGCAGGGCATTGGCGACCGCTACCAGGCCGATGGTCGGATAGATGAACCACAGCTGGAAATGTCCGGTGGCCACCAGCACGGCCAACGTCCCGACGGCCGCCGCGGCCAGTGCGTTCGCGCCGATCAACGTACGCCGACGATCCCAGCGGTCCACGTACGCACCGGCAATGGGCGCCAGCAGGACGATGGGCAGCTGCGCGAAAACCATGATCAGGGTAAAGGCGGTCGCCGACCCGGTGCGTTGGTACGCCCAAACGCCCAGCGCGTAAGCGGTCAGTTCGGATCCGATCAATGACACGAACTGACCGGCCCAGATGGTCACGAAAACGCTGAAGCGTTTCGTCTCGACCGGTGCCGGCGCTGGGCTCTGGCCGGCTGTGGTCTCAGTGGTCATCTGGTGCTTCCGATCCTCTCGGCGCCGGCGGCAGCCAGCCGCAGCGGGCGAAATACTGCAGGACAGTGCGGAAATAGCCGGCATCCAGCGCCGGCCGGGCAAGCCCGGCTGGCACACCCGCGGTGACGTTCTCGGTACCGAATACCGGCATTCGCCGGTCGCCGGTAGCTGCCGAGAGGTTGTCGGCAAGCGGTTCCAGCGCATTGCTGTCGCCGGCTTCCAACCGCCGCGCCAAAGCATCCCGCCACTGGTCGAAAGGGACGCTCTGGACCCGATAGCCAGCCGCCCGTACGTGCTCGAAAAGCTCGTTCCACGGCAGTGGCCGCGGGTCGAGCGGATGGAACACCCGGCCGTTCGCCGGAGTGTGCAACGAAAGCGCGACGATCACTCGGGCAACATCGTCCACGGTTGCTACGGACTGCGGATAGTGCCGCAGCGGCGCGAGGCCGAGCCGTACGCAGCCGGTCACCATCGCGGTCATGTAGTCGTCCACATTGGACACTCCAGTGCGACTGTCCCCCAGCACCACCCCGGGCCGATAGACCGACACCGGCAGTCCGCGAGCAGCGGCCAGGTGTACCAATTTTTCGGCTACCCACTTGCTTTCGCTGTAGGCGGTGTCGTGCCCCACCGGCGGCGGCAGTTCGCCGTCCTCCGGCAGCCGATCGGCACCACCGACAATCCCGCCAGCCAGCACCGCGAGCGTCGACACGTGATGCACCGGGATGCCGGATTTCGCGGCCAACCGGAGGATTTCCTTGGTGCCGCCGACATTCGCCGGCTTCAGCGCCGGGTACGGCCGGACGAAGTTCACCCACGCACCGCAGTGGTAGACAGCATCGATCCGGTGGGCCAACGCCTCGAACTCCGTTGTGGACAGTCCGAGCCGTGGCGCGGCCAGGTCGCCGGGCACCGCGACGATCCGGTCCGCGTCCCCAGGCAGCCCGGATTCGGCCATTCGAGCCAGGATCCGGTCCCGGCCGGCCTCGGGATCGGCCGCGCGTACGAGACAGTGCACCACCGCATCGGTCTGTGCGAGCAACTCCGCGCAAAGGAATGCGCCAAGAAATCCGGTAGCGCCGGTCAGCAACACCGCCTGCAGCGGGCCGGTACGACCGGTGGCCGTCGGCTGGATATCCGGATCCAGGATCGCTTCCGCCTCCAGGTCGACCGTGGCTCGCTCCACCACCACGCCGTCAGCACGACGAGCCAGCAGGCCGCCCAGCTCGGCGACCGTCGGATGCGCGAAGACTTCCCGTACGTTCACCGAAAAATCATGGTCCGCGCTGAGCCGCTTGACGAATTGCGCGGCCAGCAGGGAATGTCCGCCGAGCGCGGCGAAGTCATCGAACCGGTCGATCCGCGGCAGGCCCAGCAACTCCTGCCAGAGCCCGGCCACCGCGCTCTCGTACGCGCCGACCGCCGGCTCGAAGCCGTCGTCGTCCGGCTCCGAAGAAATCTCCTCCTCCGCAGGAGCCGACAGCTCCACCTTGCCGGGAGAGATCCAATGCCGCCGGCGCTGAAACGGATAGGTCGGCAACGGCAGCCGATGCGGCCGGGCGTCACCGTGCACGGCGTCCCAATCCGGCTCAACACCGGCCTGCCAGAGCCGGCCGAGCGCACCGAGCAGGAATTTCAGGTCCGGCTGCGGTTCTCTCGGGTGCGGCAGTGACGCAATCGCGAGCGGCGGCGGCGCGAGGCGCTGCGCACCAACCAACGAAGTGAGGGTGTGTCCCGGCCCCACCTCCAGCAGCACCGCGCCCGGTGTCGCGGTCGCTTCCCTTACACAGTCGGCAAACCGGACCGGTTGGCGCAGATGCCGGGCCCAGTACCCCGGATCGGTGGCCTCGGCGGCGGTCAGCCAGCGGCCAGTCACCCCGGACAACACCGGTCGATCTGGCGGACTGAGCTGATACTTTCCCACCGCCGCTTGGAAGTCCGGTAAGTACGGTTCGACCATCCAGGAATGGCTGGCCACCTCAATGTGTACGAGCCGGCATTCCACGTCATCGGTGGCCAGTCGAGCGGCCAACGCCTCGATATCGGTACGCGGCCCGGAAACCAGCGTCAGCTCTGGCGCGTTCAGCGCGGCGATCGACAGTCGATCACCCAGCAGCGGCCGGATATCGGACTCCCCCAGCGCGACCGACAGCATCCGGCCGGCCGGCATCTGAGCGAACAACTCGCCGCGCCGGACGGTCAGGTCGAGTGCGTCGGGAAGCTGGAAAACGCCGGCAAGACAGGCTGCCGCGTACTCGCCGAGGCTGTGCCCGAGCAGCGCGGACGGCTCCACGCCCCACGACATCCAGAGCCGCGCCAGCGCGTACTCGATGGCGAAAATCCCGGCCAGGACGACCGTTGGATGGTCCCGGTCAACGGCCGCAAACACCGACGGGAAAAGGAATCCACGCAAGTCCAGGCGCAGAAGTGGGCGCAGGATCTCGGCACACCGATCGACCTCAGCCGCGAAAACCGGCTCGTGCTGGTAAATCTCCAGCGCCATGTCCGGATGTTGGCTGCCACCACCGGGAAAACTGAAGACGACCCGGCCGCGGTCCGCCGGCACCGTCCGGCCGCGGCCGGCGACCAGCAGAGTTTGCGCCGCCTCACTGGGATGCCCGGCGACCACGTAGGTCCGCCGGTCGAACCGCCGACGGCCTTCCTGCAGCGTGTACGCCACATCAGCCAGCTCGACGTCGTCGGTCAGCCGCGCGGAAAGCAACCCAGCGGCAGCGGACAGGGCCGGCTGCGTACGAGCGGAAAGCGGCAGCAACTGCCACCGCCGAGCAGCGGCCGGCGAGCGTACGAGCGTCGGCGCCTCCTCCAGCACGACGTGCGCATTCGTCCCGCCCACGCCAAAAGAACTCACCCCGGCCCGCCGTGGTGAGTTTCCGGCCGCCCAGGCAGTCGCCGTGGTCGGCACATAGAAAGGCGAATCCTCCAGCTTGCACTGCGGATTCGGCGCTTGGAAGTTGCGCAGCGGCGGCAGCGTTTTGTGTTGCAAAGCAAGGGTTGCCCGTAACAGCCCGGCCGCGCCGGCAGCCGCGTCCAGGTGACCGATGTTCGCCTTGACCGAGCCCAACGCACAAAAACCGGTCTTGGCGGTGGACACCCGGAATGCTTCGGTCAGCGCGGCCACCTCGATCGGGTCGCCCATTGGGGTAGCGGTGCCGTGCGCCTCCAGATATCCGATCGTGTCGGCATCGACCCCGGCGACGGCCTGCGCGGTGGCGATCACCTGCGCCTGAGCCTTCACGCTCGGAGCGGTGAAACTGACCTTGTCGGAGCCGTCGTTGTTCACCGCGGTGCCCCGAATGACCGCGCGAATATCGTCTCGATCAGCGACCGCGTCGGACAGCCGACGCAACATGACGACGGCGGACCCGAAGCCTGGCACGGTCCCGCCAGCCCTCGCGTCGAACGGCCGGCAGTGCCCGTCGGGGGCCAACAGCCCGCCGTCGACCTTCGGATATCCGCTTTTCAGCGGCACATTCACCGCGACCCCACCGACCAAAGCCGCGTCGCAGTCGAAATTCAGCAAGGCCTGGCAGGCGAGATGGGTGGCGACCAACGAGGTCGAGCAGGCGGTCTGGACCGTCACCGCTGGCCCGCTCAAATTGAAAAGATACGCGGCCCGGCCGGCCAGGAAATCCTTGTCGTTGTAGTTGCGGGCAAAGTAGACCGCGCTGGAATTCATGAACCGCTCATTGGTGTAAAGGTTCAGCGGCAGGTATTTGTTCATGAAAGAGCCGGCATAGACGCCGATGGCCCCAGCGAACCGGTCCGGGTCGTGGCCGGCGTCCTCAAGCGCTTCCCAGGCACACTCGAGAAAGAGCCGGTGCTGCGGATCGAGCAACGCGGCTTCGCTCGGGCTGAAGCCGAAAAACTCGGCGTCGAACAGGTCCGCGCCGGCGATGCCACCGCTGACCGGCACGAAATCTGGGTCCGCCACCGACCGCGGGTCGACACCGGCGGCCAGCAACTCGGCCGGCTCGTACCGGGTCAGCGACTCGACACCGTCCCGCTGGTTCGCCCAGAACTCGCCGACCGTGGCCGCGCCCGGAAACCGGCCGGCCATTCCGACAATCGCGATCGGCTCCAGTGCGTCGTCCGCGGTCATCGACTGCCCCCAGCGCGGCGAGCGGCCGCGCGAACCGCGCCCACCCGGCTGGTACCAGCCAACCGCTGCGCCGCCCGGTCCGCGACCATCGGCGTCGACTCGGGATTCGCGGCGGCGAGGGTTCTTATCGTCGGATAGCGGAAAAGGTCGACCAGCGACACCGCGAGCCCGTGCCGCTCCACCAAATGCGCCCGTACCCGCACCGCGAGCAGCGAATTTCCGCCAATATCGAAGAAGTTGTCGGTGACGCCGACCTTCTGGACGCCGACAACCTCCTGCCACACGCCAGCGATCAGCCGTTCAAGGTCGCCTTCCGGGTCAGCACTTGCGAACGCTGGCAACGAAACGCTCGGCACGGCCAGGGCACGACGATCGAGTTTTCCATTCGGCGTACGAGGCAACCGCTCGACCGGCACATACCTGGACGGCACCATCCCGCCAGGCAGCAGCGCGGCCACATGAGAACGCAACACGGCGTCCTCGACCGGCCCGCCCTCGTACCAGGCGACCAGTTGCTCGCCGCGGACACCGACCGCGCAGTCGGCGATTTCCGCGCGCAGCCGCAGCACGGCCTCGACCTCGGCAAGTTCGATCCGATAGCCCTGCAGCTTCACCTGATCGTCCAGCCGGCCGAGAAACTCCAGCTCGGCGCCGCGCCAGCGGACCAGGTCGCCGGTCCGGTAGAGACGCGCGCCCGGGACGCCGGAGTACGGGTCGGGGACGAACCGGCCAGCGGACAGCGCCGGCCGGTCGCGGTAGCCGGCGGCCACGTAGTCGCCGCCCAGCAGCAGTTCGCCAGGCACCCCGGTCGGTACGAGCCGAAGCGCCGAATCGACGACATACGCGTACGCACCCGCCAGCGGCCGCCCGATCCGGTGGCCGTCGCCGGTGGTCGCCCAAATCGTCGCCTCGGTCGGGCCGTACATGTTGTGGACGGTCCCGTCGACCGCGGCGCCCAGCTCAGCGGCGAGGTCAGCCGGCAGCGCCTCGCCGCCGACCAGCAGCCGACGCAACGGCCGCAGCGCGGCGGCGGTTTCCGGGTCGGCGGCGAGCATCCGGGCCAGCGTCGGCGTGCACTGCAGGTGCGTGACGTGGTGCCGTCGTAGCTGGTCAGCGAGCGGTTCCTCGGCCCGCTGGGCGACCAGCGCGGGCACCTCGGCGAGGTGGTCGAGGCCAGCGAGTACGTCGTCAGCGCCGACGCCGAAGTCGATCAGGCAAGCCACCTCGTCGACGCCGATATCGGCCAGCCGCGCGACCGTGTCGGCGGCCTGCTCGGGCGTACCGATCAGCGCGGCGGTCTCGGCGAACCGGCCGACCGCGCGATCGACCAGCGCGTCCAGCTCGTCCGGCGGCAACGACCGCAGCTGGTCGCCCCGCATATCGGCTAGCCCGGCGAGCAGGTCCCAGGACGTCTTCAGGTAGTCGGCGAGCGGTTGGCGGGCCTTATGAGCAGACGGCCCAACGTACGTATGGACCATCACCGCGACCCGGCCTTCGCCTGGATGGCCGGCGTCCGCCCAGGCTTTGCGGTAGAGCGCGATCTTGCTGGCCAGCTCCTCGATATCGTGGCCGAGCAGGTGCGTGAGCAGCCCGGCGCCCACCTCCCCGGCGGCCCGGAAGGTGTCCGGGTGCCGCGCGCTGGTCAGCCACACCGGCAACTCCGGGCTCACCGGCCGCGGGAAGGTGCCCAGCTCGACCTCGGTGCCGTCGCCGCCCACCCGCCGTACGGTCTCGCCGCGCCACAGCCGACGGACCTCGTCGATGCCGTCCAGCATCGCTTGTTTGCGCTGGTCGTACGCGTCAGGAGCAAGCGCGAAGTCGCGTGGATGCCAGCCCGAGGCGAAGGAGACACCGACCCGGCCGCCGGACAGGTTGTCCACCAGCGCCCATTCCTCGGCAACCCGCAGCGGGTCGTGCAACGGCAGGACGACACTGCCGGCCCGGATCGCGATCCGGTCGGTGATGCCGGCCAGCAACCCACCGATCACCGACGGATTCGGATAGAGCCCACCGAACCGGTGAAAGTGTCGCTCCGGCGTCCAGACCGCCGCGAAACCATGCTGGTCAGCGAACCGGGCGCCCTCTTTGAGCAGCTTGTACGGGTCGGGGTCGCCGCTCGCACCGTCCGCGACATTGCCGAAATAGAACAGGCTGAAGTCGACCGGCCGGACCGGTGACCGCCGGCCGCGGGTCGGTTCGGTCGCTCGTACGACCACCTCGTATCCGCGGGCCAGCGTCCACAGCAACTCCAACACGGAGATGTCGAAGGACATGCTGGTGACCGCCAGCCAGGTCCCCGACTCGTCGCCGAGCAGGTCGTCAACGCCGGCCGCGAAGGTGGCCAGGTTGCGGTGGCTGACCATCACGCCCTTGGGCTTGCCGGTCGAGCCGGACGTGTAGATCAGGTACGCGGTGTCGTCCAGCTCGCCCGCGACCGGCACCGGCTCGCCGCCCTGGTCGCCAACATCGACCACTTTTGCCAGGTGCGCGGCCCGATGCAGCAGCCGACCGCCGCTGACGACCAGCGGAACGGCCGCGTCGACGGCAATCAGGGCCAGCCGCTCGGCCGGAAAGGCGGGGTCCAGCGGCAAGTACGCGGCACCGGCCTTGAGGACGCCGAGCAGCGCCACCGGCAGGTCGACCGAGCGGTCCAGCAGGATGCCCACCACTGTGCCGGGGCCGGCGCCGAGCGCGGTCAGCCGGCCGGCCAGTCCTGAAGCGGCTTCATCGAGCTGCCCATAAGTGAGCGTCCGCCCGCCGGAGGTCACGGCCGTACGATCCGGTGTCCGAGCCGCCTGCCGAGCGATCTGCCGGTGCAGCGGCTCGCCCACCTCGACCGCGGTCCCGGCGCCGAGCGCCAGCAGGGCCGCCTCCTCGGTCGCCGGTAGGACCGGCAGCTCGTCCATGGGCAGGTCCGGATTCGCCATCGCCGCGGTCAGCAACGTCACGTACTGATCGGCCAGCCGCCGCACGGTTTCCGGCTCGAACAGATCCGAGCTGTATTCCAGCCGCCCGGTCCGTCCGGACACACTCAGACTCAGGTCGACTTTGGCCGTACCGGAGTCGCCGGCGGCCGCCCGCACCTGGCAGCCGGGCAATGTCCACCCCGTCGAGTCGTCCGCGCGGTCGCTGAAAAGCACCCCGAAAAGCGGGTTTCGGGCCAGGTCACGGCCCGGGTGCAGGCGCTCGACCAGCACCTCGAACGGTACGTCCGCGTGGGCCAGGCCCAACCGTACCGTCTCGCCGGTTTTCCGTACGAGATCAGCGAAAGTCCCGCCGGCGGCAGCCAGCCGCAGCACCACGGTGTTCGCGAAGAAGCCGATCAGCGGTTCCCATTCGACCCGGTCCCGCTGCGCCACCGGTGCTCCGACGACGACCTCCGAACCGCCGGTGTAGCGCCCCACCAATGCCCCGAAAGCGGCCAGCAGCACGGTGAAACGGGTGCTTGCGGTCCGGCGCGCCAACGCCTCGACGGCCTCGATCGCCGCTGCTGGCAACGAAAACGACAGCGCCGCGCCGCGATAGCTCGCGACCGGCGGCCGGGACTTGTCGGTCGGCATAGCCGGCAGGTCCGCGACGCCGTCCAACCGCTTCCGCCAGTAGTCGACGGACCCCTCTGGGACCCGTGCATTGGCCTGCCAGCGGGCAAAATCGCCGTACTGCAGGGCCAGTTCTGGCGGCTCGACACCAGCACAGTGCGCACTGACCTCAGCGGCGAGTCTCTGCAGGGATGGGCCATCGCAAGCGATGTGGTGGACAGTCAACAAAAATCGGTGCCGGTCCGGTGCCAGCCGCAGCAGCGTCGCACGCAGCACCGGTCCGGTCGCGAGGTCGAAGGGCCGAGCCGCCTCGGCAGCCGCGAGCCGGTCCGCCGAATCCGGGTCGTTGGTCAGGTCCATGACCGGGATGGTCACGGCGTCGGCCGGCCGTACGACCTGCTCCGGCACGCCGTCGCGAGCCCGATAAACGGTCCTTAGGACCTCGTGCCGGGCGACCACGGCGGTGAGCGCGTCAGCCAACAGTCGTACGTCCAACGGCCCGTCGATCCGATAGTCCAGCGGCACGTTGTAGACGGCCGCGGCCGGCGCCAGCTGGTCGAGGAACCAGAGCCGCTGCTGCGGGTACGAGAGCGGGTGGGTGGGCTCGGCGAGCCGAGCCCGCAGCCGCTGCGCGAGCAGCTCCCGGCGGTTCAGGTCGGTCACCGCGATCCTCCGGTCTCGGGCTCGCTCAGCAGCGCCTCGATCTCGTCGTCGGAAAGGTCGTCGAGGTTCGCCAGCAGGTCGGTGAGCTCGCGCTGGTACGTCCTCACCGGGCCCGCGTCGATGGCTTTGTCGAGGGCGGCCGTGTCGGCAGCGGCATCGGCAGTGGCGGCATCGACCGCGGCGGCGAGGTCGGCGAGCCGTGGCCGGAGCAGGAACTCGGCGAGCCGCACTCGTACGCCGAAGGCCTCGTTGACCTGCGCCACCAGCCGGCTGGCCAGCAGCGAATGACCACCGGCCGCGTAGAAGTCGGACAGCACCCCGACCGCCGCCACCCCCAGCAGTGCGGCGCACAACTCGGCCACCTTGCGCTCGGTGTCGGTCCGCGGCCGAGTCAGCACCTCGGTTTCGGCCCGTGCGGCTGGCCGCAGCGCGGCCTTGTCGACCTTGCCGTGTGTGGTCAACGGCAACGCGTCCACAAGTACGATCGCCGCAGGTACGAGGTAGGCCGGCAGCCGGTCCACCAAGTGGTCGCGAAGGTCCGCGGCCGTCAGCTCCGCAGCGAGCGGCACCACGTACCCGACCAGCCGCTTGTCGATCCCCTCGCCGGTGACCACGACGGTCGCGTCGGCGACCTGGGGATGCTCGGTCAGCACCGCCGCCACCTCGCCCGGCTCGACCCGGAAGCCGCGGATCTTCACCTGCTCGTCCACCCGGCCGAGGAACTCCAGCTCACCGTCCGGCCGCCATCGGACCAGGTCACCGGTCTGATAGAGGCGACTGCCGGGCGGTCCGTACGGATCGGGGACGAACCGCTGAGCGGTCAGGCCGGGCCGCCCCACGTACCCGCGCGCCACCCCGGGACCGCCGACATAAAGCTCCCCCGGCATCCCGATGCCGACCGGACGGCCGGCGACGTCGAGCACGTACGTGCTGGTGTTCGCGATTGGCGGACCGATTGGCACGGTCTGCGCAGCGGCCGGGACAGCATCGACGCGACCGGCGTTCGTGCAGGTCGTGGCCTCGGTCGGACCGAAGTAGTTGACCAGCCGGCCGGGCGCCGATCCGCCGGCTAGCAACGCCCGGAGCCGCTGCGGGCTGGCCGCCTCCCCGCCGAACAACACCGCGTCCAGCCCGGCGAACGCGTCCGGGATCATGGTCACGACCTCGTTGAACAGCGTGGTCGTCAGCAGGGTCGTGGTGACCCTCAGCCGGCGGATCTCGGCGGCGAACTCGACCGGGCTCTGCACCACTTCCGGGTCGATGACACAGAGCGTGCCGCCGTGCAGCAGCGGTGCCCAGAATTCGAACGTACTAGCGTCGAAAGACGGCTCCAGCGCCTGGGTAATCCGTTGCGCCGGACCGAAATTCAGGTAGTCCTGGCCGAAAACCAGCCGCAGCACCGAGCGGTGTTCGACCATCACGCCCTTCGGCCGACCGGTCGAGCCGGATGTGTAGATCACGTACGCGAGGCTGCGTGGCCCTGATTCCCGAGCAACCGATTCGGCGTTTTTGGCGTCAGGGAAGACAACCGGAAGGCCCTGGATGCTGCTGGCAAGTGCTGGCCAGGTGACCACCGCGCGGGCACCGGAGTCCGCCAGCATCCAGCGAATGCGCTCGTCAGGCAGCTGTGGGTTGATCGGCACGTACGCACCGCCGGCCTTGAGCGCGCCGAGCAGTCCGACCACCAGGTCGACACCTGGCGGCAGCAGAATCCCGACCGCAATGTCCCGGCCGACGCCGGCTTTTCGCAACTGGGCGGCCACCGCGTTGGCTCGTACGTCCAATTGCGCGTACGTGAGCTCGACATCGCGATGGCACAGCGCGACCGCGTCCGGCCGGGCCACCACCTGCCGCTCGAACATTTCCGCAAGCGTGGCATCCGCCGGGTAGGGCTCTTCTTTTCCTTGGGCCGCCGCCAAAACTCGCCGCAGCTCGGTCTCGGGCAGCATCGGCAGCCGGTCCACCGGCTGGTCGGGGTCGGCCAGCGCCGCGTCGAGCAACGCGAAGTAGTGCGCGACCATCCGCTGTGCCGTCTCGGCATCGAAAAGATCGGTCGCGTATTCCCAGATCAGGGTGATCTCGTTGGCGCCAGCGGGAATCGCGACCACGTTCAGGTCCGTCTTGGCCGAGCCGTTGTGCCGGTACGTGAGCCGGCCGTCCAGTCCACCGAAGGCCAGGTCCGGGATCCGCGAGTCATGAAAGCTGAACATCACCCCGAAAAGCGGGTTCCGGGATGGGTCGCGGCGAACATCGAGCCGGTCCACCAGCCGGTCCAGCGGCACGTCCTGCCAGGCGTCCGCGGCCATCGTCGTCTCCTGCACCCGACCGGCCAACTCGGTCAACCCCGGCTGGCCAGCGAGATCCAACCGCAGCGGCAGCGTGTTCACCACCATCCCGAGCAGGTTCTCGGTTTCGGCGAGCCGGCGATTGGCTACCCCAGTCCCCACCACCAGGTCGTGCTGGTTCGTGTATCGCTGGAGCAACGCGGAAAACCCGGCCAACATCGCGCTGAAGAGCGTCACTCGGTGGTCACGGGCGAACCGGTGCAGGCGCTCGACGAGGTCCGTCGGCACCTGCGTTTGTACGGCGTCACCGCGAAAACTCTGCCGGGCCGGCCGCGGCCGGTCGGTCGGCAGGTCCAGCGCGGCCGGCGCGCCGGCCAGCTGATCGGCCCAGAAATCCAGGTGGCGGTCCAAAACCTCGCCGCGCATCCAGTCGCGCTGCCAGCGGGTGAAGTCACCGTACTGCCGCGTCGGCGCCGGCAGCGGGCTCGGCTCGCCTCCCACGAACGCCGGATAAATGCAGGTCAGCTCGGTGAGCAGCTGAGCCAGCGACCACCCGTCGTGGACGAAGTGGTGCTCGACCTGGACCAGCGTGTGGTCTGTCGGGCCGTGCCGCAGCAGCGTCCAGCGCGCCAGCGGCGGCTGGGCCAGGTCGAAAGACTGCCGCACCTGCGCGGAAATCAGCTCGTCAGCCGGGTCGGCACAGTCCACCACCGGCAAGTCGACCGGCATCGGCGGGCGGACCTCAGCCGTACCAACCCCATCCACCGCACGAAAGACGGTCCGGAAAATCTCGTGCCGCCGGACGATCTCGGTGAGCGTCGCCCGCAACGCGTCCACGTCCAGATTGCCCTTCAACCGCAGGGTTATCTGGGCGTTGTACGCCAGGTTGCCGGGCACCAACTGCTCCAGGAACCACACTCGCTGCTGCGGCAACGACAGCGGCAGCAGGCCGCTGCGGTCCGTCGCGAGCAGCGGCGGCAACGCCGGCGCGCCCGCGGACTCGACCTCTCTCGCGAGGTTTTCGACCGTACTGGCGCGGAAAACCGCGCGCGCCGCCAGCTCGACCCCAAAAGCGGCCCGTACCCGGGAAATCAGCCGGGCGACTGCCAGCGAGTTCCCACCGAGGTCGAAGAAATCATCCGCGATCCCCACCTTTTGCACTCCCAGGACCTGCGACCAGAGGTCGCACAGGGTGCGCTCGGTATCGGTCCGCGGCGGCTCGTACGCGGTCTCCCGGAGCGGCGCCGGCAGCCCGGCCCGGTCGAGTTTTCCGTTGGCAGCCAACGGAAGCCGGTCAAGCAGCAGCCAGGCCGTCGGCACCTCGTACGCGGGCAGCGTCCGCTCCAACGACTCCTTCACGTCCGCGAGCAGCTTCGTCGGGCTGTGCCAGCCTTTTCCCTTGCTGGCCGTACGTTCCGGAAGCGGCTGGAGCCTGGTGGCGTAGACGTTGTAAAGATCGGTGCCGGCCAGCTGCGGGTCACGCTCGGCGGTGGTCCGATAACCGTGACTTTCCAGCAGCTTGGTGATTTGCGCCAGCCGGCCATCGTCGTCATGCACTTCCACGACAAGCTGGTCAATCATCGCGTAATGCTCATCACGCAGGCCCGCGAGCACCTCGGCCTCGCTCTTCTCCACGTCGATTTTCAGCAGGTCGATGTGCTCGATGCCCTGCTCAACGATCACGTCACTGAGCGTCCGGACCTCGCAGTCGTACGACTCGGTGCGCAGCCGCTCGGCCAGCAGCTCGTCGACGACCGCACCGGTTTCGCCCAGCTGGCGGGAAAACAGCGACCGGACGACCGCGGTCTCGGCGGCCGCGTCGGCGTACCGGCCGGACAGCACGGTCGCGTGCGGATAGTACGAGAAAGCCGCGGTGCCCGGCTGGGCTCCCAGCGCGTACGGCAGGACCTGCGCGTCGACGCCATGGATCCGCAGATTGCGCCGCAGCAGTTTCTGCAGCGGTGGCATCGGCTCGAAGGCGAAGACCTGTGCGTCGGCGGATTTCTGCGCTACAAAGAGCGAGAACAGGCCAACGTTCGCACCCACATCGAAAACGCACGCCCGGTCCGGCAGCTGGATCCCGCCACGCAGGTAGACCTGGTCGCCGAAGATCTCCTCGGCCATGAACTCGGCCTCGGACCTGTTGGCCACCCAGGCGGTCACGTCACCAGGCAGCTCAATCGTACGATCTTCGGTGTCCAGCGGCAGCATCCGGCGAACCGCGTCAGCGTCCACAGTGGACGGCACCAGGTAGCCGACCAGCCGCGGATGGCCGGGCTCGTCCTCCCGCATCAGCACGGCCGCCTCCCCGACGGCCGGATGCGCGGCCAACGCGGCCTCGACTTCGCCCAGCTCAATCCGAAAACCGTGCAGCTTCACCTGCTGGTCCGTACGACCGACATACCGCAAGGTGCCGTCCGGGCGCCACTGCGCGAGATCGCCG
The DNA here is from genome assembly GCF_039530045.1 of Fodinicola feengrottensis. NCBI lineage: Bacteria > Bacillati > Actinomycetota > Actinomycetes > Mycobacteriales > Fodinicola > Fodinicola feengrottensis. Next base: position 76,772 of record NZ_BAAANY010000010.1, read on the forward strand.
GTGGCATACATCCGTGCGCCAGGCGTAAACGGGTTGGGCCGGAACTTCTCGGCGGTGAGTCCGGGACGGCCGTGGTAGCCGCGAGCGAGTTGGTCACCAGCAAGGAAAAGCTCGCCGGTCTCCCCGACCGGCAGCGGCGAAAGGTCCTCGTCGAGCACATACGCCTGGGTGTTCCACACCGGGCGGCCAATCGGGATTTCGGCGGCATCCGGCTCGTATGGCCACCACGTGACGTCAATGGCCGCTTCGGTCGGGCCGTAGAGATTGTGCGGTGATGCGGGCAGAATGCGGGCGCAGGTCGCGGCGAGCGACGCCGGCAGTGCCTCACCGCTGCACAGGATCCGGCGTAACCCCGTACATCGGCGAGCGGCCGGCTCCTCCAGGAATGCCCGCAACATCGAAGGCACGAAATGCACGGTCGTGATGCCGTGCGAGCTGATCAGGTCAGCGAGGTAGCGCGGCTCTCGATGCCCACCTGGGCGGGCCAGCACCAGGCCAGCGCCAACGGTCAGCGGCCAGAGGAATTCCCACACTGACACGTCAAAACTCGCCGATGTCTTCTGTAGCACCCGATCATCGGCGGTGAGCCGGAAAGTCTCCTGCATCCAGCGCAAATGTCCGGCGATCGCGGCATGCGAGACCACCACGCCCTTGGGCTGGCCGGTCGAACCTGACGTGTAAATCACGTAGGCGGCGTTTTCCGGCCGTACGAGCACAGTCGGCGGGTCCACGGGCTGAGCGCCGACGGCCAGATCATCCACGAAGACCGTCGTCAGGTCACCGTGGTTTGGCTGGGACCGGTCGGTGAGGAGCAGACGCGAACCGCTGTCCGCCAACACAAAGCGGATCCGCTCCGCCGGATACTCCGGGTCGATCGGCACGTACGCGGCGCCGGCCCGCAGCACCGCGAGAATCGCCACCACCAGGTCAATCGAGCGTGGCAGCATGATCGCCACATACGTTTCCGGCCCTGCCCCCAGGCCCCGCAAATACCGAGCCAGCCGGTTCACCCGGAGGTCCAACTGCTCGTACGTCAGTCGGCCGGCCTCCGACTCGACCGCAATTGCCGCGGGGTTTTCTTTTCCCAACAGGGAAAGAACCGTCAGACCCAGCGCATCCGGCCGTACGCCCCCCTGCGACATCGGCGTCATTCCGCCCATCGGTAGGGGGTGAAGGCCCAGCCGTCGGCGTCCAGCGCACAGCCGGCGCCGAACCGCTGGGTGCCGTGCTCCCAGGGCACCCGCAAGCTGTTCCGCATCGCCACCACGCCCTCCGGCGCGGTCTCGTCAACCACCAACGTGATCGTCACGTCCGGCCCGGCCAGCACGTTTTCCTCGCCAGTGCAGGAAAACCCGATCGCCTCCAGGGTGGCCGCCAGCCGTTTGGCCCGGTCGGCGCGCACTCGTACGGTCACCCCAACGATGTCCTTCAACGCCTTTTCCGACGTACCAGCGCCAAGAACCGCATCCAGGTAGCCGCTGCGACTGCGCCGGCCGTCCGGCGCGGCGACCGCGCCGAGATGCTCGTAATATTCCGGCGCCACCTGGACCACCATCAGCGTGACCGGTGTGCCCTCCCCCAAATCGGGGCGCAGCAAGCGATACCAGGGCAGGGTCACGTCACCCTCGACGGTCCGCTCGACGCTGCGTTCCTCGATCGAAGTCGCACCGCGATCGAGCAGCCGCTGATGCACCTCGTCCAGCGCGCCCGGACGCTCGTACGACAGCACCACCCCGCCGCTGATGCCGGGCAACGGTGGGACGGCCGCGTCGAAGAACTCGAAAAGGGTGTTGTCGCCGGCCATGCAGACGCTGCCGTACGCGCCGCTGAGGTTGCTGCGCGCCTGCTTGACCATGAAACGCGCATAGTCGTCGTGCAGGAACGCCGAATCGCGCGCTTGCTGGTAGGTGTCACTGTCCACGGTCACGAAGACGTGGTCGAGCAGCGGGAGGTCCATCAGCGAGATTTCCTTCAGTACGTGACGGGAAGGGTGCGCAGCAGCCGGAGGGAGCCGGTCAGGTTCCACTCGGCGAGTCCGGCCGGCGCGAGGCCGGGCAGCCGCTCCAGCAGCCGGCCAATCGCCACCTCGCCTTCCAGCGCGGCCATCGGGCCACCGAAACAGGTGTGGATGCCGGCGCTGAAGGTCAGGTGCGGCTGGCGGCGACGGGCGATGTCGAGCCGGTCCGGGTCCGCGTACACCTGCGGGTCGCGGTTCGCCGAGGCGAGGATGGTGATCACCGAGTCCCCCGGGTGGATCTCGCGGTCACCGAGCCGTACGTGGGCAGCCGCCGTCCGGTTCGTCATCTGCAGCGGCGGCTCGAGCCGGAGGAACTCGTGCACCGCGGAGCCGATCAGCGCCGGGTCGCCGGCCAGTGCGGCCCGCTGGTCGGGGTGCGTGAGCAGCAGATTCGCCCCGGTAGAGACCAGCGCGGTGGTGGTGTAGAGACCGGCCGAGGCGAAGACCAGGAACAGCGCGTTCGCCACCAGCTCGTCGTCATCCACGAACTCGCCGCCCTCCCGGGCGGTGATCAGGCTGCTCAGCAGGTCGTCGGCCGGCTCGGCCCGGCGCCGCTGGACCAGCTCGCCCAGGTAGCCGGCGAAGTCGGTGACCGCCTCGCTGGCCAGTCGCCAGGTCTGCTCAGTGGTCAGCACGCCGACGTTGCGCATCGGGATCGACCAGTCGACCAACCGCGGCCAGTCGTCCTCGGGCACACCGAGCAGTCCCGCCACCACATGGAATGGCAGCACCGCGGCGTAATCGGCGACCACGTCCGACCGGCCTCCCTCGAACCGGTCGATCAGCTGGTCGGCGATCCCGAGGACGACCGGCCGCAGCCGCTGCACCGCCCCGGCCGCGAAATGCGGCCGGAGCAGATCCCGCAGCCGGGTGTGGTCCGGCGGATCCCGATGGGCGATCCAGGTCCGGGCCATCGCGAAATACGGCTTGGCCGCGTCCGGAATGGACGGCTTGACAGTGGTGGCCTCGTCAGAGGCAGCGGCGGCCCGGCGAGCCTTGCCGAACCGCTCGTCCTTGAGCACGGCCGAGGTGTCGGCGTGCCGGAACACATACCAGGCGCCCGGATAGCCGGCCAGCGCGGAAACGCCCCAGTGAACCGGATCCTGTTCGCGATATCGGGCGTACGCCGGATACGGATCGGTAACGATTTCGACGAGAGACGGGTCGAAAGCCGGCAGCGGCGCCGATAGTTCCACGTTTTCGATGCTCAACGAGTCAGTCATGGACGGCCTCGCTGGCCCGCCGGAGACTGGCCGGCCGCATATCGGTCCAGACTTTTTCGATATGCGCGAGGCATTCGTCGCGGTCGCCGCGGGTGCCCTCCAGATGCCACCCGGCTGGCACCGGGCGACCTTCCAACCAGATCGAATACTGCATTTCATCGTTGCACACCACGGCAAACATCTGCGCTAATTCCATCTCACGACCCGACAATCACACGTCCTGGTTGCCAACTGAAACACCCTCACCTCGGCGAGACGCCACTTGCTCCCGGCGTTTGCTAGCTAACAATCGATTTCTGGGCGCGACGGTCGCACTATGCGAGTACGCGATTATCTTGGCTATGGCGCAGGAGCCTAACCCCAATATCGTCGCCAGTGAACAGCTTTTCGAAATTTTCCGAAAAACAACGACGGAAATCCGGGCACCGCCCGACGCGCTTTGTCGGATTTACGGTCCTGTACCGCTAAAGAATACGACCGACCGATTTACCCGGTGTGGACGGTTTCTAACGTTGGCAAAAGTAAAGTCGTCAATTACTTACGAGGGCCGGATCGGTCAGGACCGGCGGGCCACCATCAGGTCGCGGGTGATCGCCTGGTCGACGCGATGCGCGAAGCCGGCATAGCAGGGATCTGTCAGCGGCTCGAAGCCGGCGCCGGCCAGGATCTCAGCGACCTGGTCCCGGCTCCCGCCGAAGGTGTTCCAGGACAGCCCGAGCGCGCCGCCGGGGCGTACCAGCCGAGCCCACCGGCCGACCGCCTCGGCGAGCAGCTTGAGCGGGCTGCGGGACAGCGAGGTGTGCTGGCGGCTGCCGTGCTGGACGCCGTACGGAAGGTCGGTCACCACCACATCGAAAGCCGCTGGCTTGAAGATTTCGGCGCTGTGCAACGTGTCCGCGTTCAGAAAACTGATCCGCTGGACATCACCGGCTTTGTACGCCTGCGCCGTCCCAGCGACCGTGACATCGAGCCGGCGACCCAGCCGGACCCGGTTGCGGCGCAGCGGCACCACCTCGGCGGTGTGCTTGTGTCGCTTGGTTTTCAACCACGTTCGGATAAAAGCCGAGTACGCGTCGAAATCCTTGCCGTCAATGTCCACTCCGGTGGCGTCGAAGCCGTAGGTCATCGCCTGGTTCAGCGTGGTGCCGCGCCCGCACATCGGGTCCAGCACTCGCAGCCGGGTGGTCAGGAATGCGGCCGGCACGTCGGTGGAGACGGCGGTGACATTGAGCAGCAGTTTGGTAAATTGCTCGTTCGTCTTGCCAGCGTACTTGGGAATGCTCACCAAATCGCTGGAAAACCGATCCAGCCCAGTTGCCTCGAGAGGACGCAGAAGGTCCTCTCGCACCTCGAAAAGCACGTACAGTGCGGAAAGATTGGCCAGCGCCGCGATGTCCTCATCGGACAGTGCGTCGGCGTGGAAACCCACGTATCTTACGCCGGCGATGGTCCGCTCAGCGATGTCAGCGAGGCGGCCGCCCAAAATCGTGTGATTGAAAACGGCCAGCTCACTGGTCAACAATGCCACCGACGCGTCGGCGTAAACCCGGTTCGCCGACGGGGCGATCAGAAGCGCGTACGTGGGCACTGCCTACTCGTCGTCCTCGTCGTCATGCTTGTACGGGTCGGCATCGCCGGCATAGGTGGCGCCAGCCGCGTTGGCCCGTACGGCCGCGTCGGACTCGCGCGCCTTCTCCAGCAACTCCTCCATCTGCCTGGCGCCCTCGGGGATCACATCGGCCACGAAGGTCAGCGTCGGCGTGTAGCGGACGCCGGTCTGGCGGCCCACCGCGCTGCGCAGCACACCGGTCGCGGACTCCAGCGCCATGCCGGACTCCTGCAGCTGGGTCGCGTCACCCAGGACCGTGTAATAGACGGTGGCCTCGCGCAGGTCGCCGGTGATCTTCACATCGGTCACCGTCACCATCCCCAGCCGCGGGTCCTTAACGTCACGACGCAGCATGTCGGCAACGATTTCCTTGATCCGCACCGAAAGCTTGCGCGCCCTCGCGGTGTCCACCATTTCCTTGCTTCCTTTGCTGTCGAATCACTCGTCGTCTTCGCCGTACCAGCGCCGACGCGCCGACAGCAGCTGCAACTCCGGTCGGGCCGCCACCATCCGCTCGCAGGCGTCGATCACGTCCCGGACTTGGGTCGCCTCACCGGACACCACCGCAACCCCGATCTCGGTCCGGCCATGCAGGTCGGTAGCGCCCACCTCGGCGACCGAAACCTCCAGCTTGCGCAACGCCGCGACCACCGGTCGCACGTACGAACGCTTCGCCTTCAAAGAACGAGAATCGGGCGGCAACAGCACATCAAAAACGCACACCCCAGTGAACATAGAGCCATTATCTCAGTCAGCGAGACGGCACGCCCGCCCCGGGCCGGACGCCACCCCGCCAAGCCGGACACTCCTGACCTGACCACCACCGCGTCGGCCGGAGGCCGA